>JAFUZO010000031.1 GCA_017476575.1 Bacteroidales bacterium
CAAAGGCCCCCGCCCGCAGGCGACACTCGGCTTATATACTACAAACTCAGAAAAAACACTAAGGCCACAAATCGCTCCTACAGCGGTCTGTGGCCTTGGATCATCCACGGCTCGACAAAATCAAAGTGTCAAACACGGGAATGTACTGACAATTTTCCGAATGACCAAACTTTTTCTCAAAAACTTCAGAAAATATTCTTTTCCTTATCGAATAGGGCCTTGTCCTCCCGGCTGAGGTCCGGCGTGAAAGTGCTGCTGTTGCGGATGTTCTCCATGCTGTCCTTTTCCGTTCGGGAAAGCTTGCGGGGAATCCAGACCAGGATCTTCACGTAAAGGTCGCCGGTGCCGCGGCCGTAGCCTTGGACGGAAGGGAGTCCCTTGCCCCTGAGTTTGATGACCGTGCCGGACTGGGTGCCTGGCTCAAGGCGGACCTTGTAGCTGCCGTCAAGGCAGGGGACAGAG
Source organism: Bacteroidales bacterium (assembly GCA_017476575.1). Classification (GTDB taxonomy): domain Bacteria; phylum Bacteroidota; class Bacteroidia; order Bacteroidales; family UBA932; genus Cryptobacteroides. The sequence goes on from JAFUZO010000031.1 coordinate 463, forward strand.
ACCTCGCAGCCGAGCATGGCGTCCATGACAGAGATGATGCGGGTATAGAACAGGTTGTTCCCGTCCCGGCGCAGGTTGGAGTGCTGTATTTCGTTGATGACGACAAGCAGGTCGCCGTTGACGCCGCCATGCATCGCTGCATGTCCTTCGCCGTGGACTGTGATTTGCATGCCGTCTTCGACACCGGCCGGGATCCGGACGCGGACCGTTTCCCGGCGGCGTTCCAGCCCTGTCCCGTTGCAACGACGACAGGGATTGGTAATGATATGTCCTTCGCCGCCACACTGCGGACAGGTCTCATACGAGACAGCCCTTCCGAAAAGGCTGTTGACGATGCGCTGGGTCTGGCCGGAGCCGTGGCACGTCGGGCAGGTCTTGACATCGGAGGCATTTTTGGTGCCTTTCCCCTGGCAGTCCGGGCAGGGCCGGTTCCGCTCGATGGTGACCTCCTTCTCGCAACCGGAGGCGATCTCTTCCAAAGTGAGCTTTACACTGGTGCGGATGTCCCGGCCGCGGTAGACCCGCTGCTGACTGCTTCCGGAAGAACTTCCTCCGCCGAAACCGCCGAAATCGAAACCGCCGCCTCCAAAGTTGAAGCCGCCTCCGAACACATTCCGGAGGATATCGTTGAGATCGAAACCACCGAAGTCGAAACCGCCGCCTCCACCCATCTGGTCACCGGCAAAGCCGAACTGGTCATAACGGGCCTTCTTGTCCGGGTCGCTGAGCACAGAATAAGCTTCGGCCGCCTCCTTGAAGTTGTCCTCGGCGGTCTTCTTCTCGGCATCCGTCCCATTGACCCAACGGTCCGGATGCCATTTCAGCGCCAGTTTCCTGTACGCTGCCTTGATCTCATCGGCCGAGGCGGTCTTCGAGACCCCCAGGACTTCATAATAATCTCTTTTCTGTGCCATCTCCTATGCTCCTACGATTACTTTGGCGTATCTCAGCACCTTTCCGCCCAGGGTGTACCCGGCCTGGACGACATCGATGACCTTGCCCTTGAGTTCTTCAGACGGTGCCGGGAACAGGGTGACAGCTTCGTGGAATTCGGTGTCGAAATCCAACCCCTTGGCTTCGATCCGCTCCAAACCCTTTCCCTTGAGATAGCCCATCAACTTGTTGAATATCAGAAGGGTCCCTTCTTTGGCCGCTTCGTTGTCCCCGCTTTTTTCCAACTGGGAGAGAGCGATTTCGCAGTCGTCCAGGATGGGGAGCAGCCCTTTGATGGTGTCGGCCGCTGCTGAGGAAACCAGTTCCAGCTTCTCTGCAGCCGTGCGGCGCCGGAAAGTATCGAATTCCGCCATCAGGCGGAGATAGTCGTTCTTCCGTTCGGTTTCCTTCGCCAAGGCATCCTCTGCCTTCTTTTCGGCCTCCTCCACTTTCTTCTCGGCAGCCCCGACTTTTTCCTTCAAGGCCTCCACTTCAGATTCAAGACCGGTAACGTTGTTATCAGTTACTTCTGCGGTATCTTTCTTTTTCTTCTCTGCCATGGTTCAATGATTTTGTCCACCGCCTTTCATCAAATAATCTGCCAGACGGGGTGACCTGCCATTCTGGCAGATATCAGCGGACAGACGCTTATTTCTTCTGGACCAGGTATTGCTCTTCCCGGTAGGTGAGGCCCATGAAAAGGATGGACATGAGACAGGCTCCGATCAGCAGCAGGAAGGTCCAGCTCCACCCGGCGGCCTGGGCTACGTAACCGATGACGGAGTTCGCCAGGATGAAGGTTCCGAAAAAGTAGCCGAAGAAGCCGGTCAGTCCCGCGGCAGTCCCGGCCGCATTCTTCGGGGCGAGGTCGAGAGCCTGCACGCCGATCAGCATGACGGGGCCGTAGATGAAGAATCCGATACCGATCAGGGAGATGATGACCACCGTGAGATTGTCGATGAAGGCCCAGTAGAGGACGATGAAGATGGCGACCAGTCCCATGAAGAGCATCGTAGGCAGGGCCCTCCGTCCGTGGAAGAGCTTGTCCGACAGCCATCCGCAGAGGAGCGTCCCCGGAATGGCGGCGAATTCGTAGGCGAAGTAGGCCCATCCGGCCGACTTGAGGTCGATACCCTTTTCGGTGAGGATGGTCGGTGCCCAGTCGAGGCAGCCGTACCGGACCATGTAGACGAAAGCGTTCGCCAGGGCGATATACCACAGGAACTTGTTGTTCAGGACATATTTGAAGAAGATTTCCTTGGTGGTCAGGGTCTGCTCCTGCTTCTCGGAGTAGTTCTTGGGATAGTCGTTGCGCCATTTTTCGATGGAGGGCAGGCCGCAGGACTGCGGGGTGTCCCGTAGCAGGATATAGGCCAGCAGGGCGATGAACAGGGCGACGGCGGCGGGGAAGGCGAAGGTCCCGATGAGGAAGTACAGTTCCTCGTGGGAACCGTAGAACCAGCTGCCGAACCAAGCGGCCCCGTAGGTGGCCATCGGACCGACCAGGGCTCCGCCGACATTGTGGGCGCAGTTCCAGATGGACATCATCGTGCCCCGTTCGCTGACGGAGAACCAGTGTGTCATTACCCGGCCGCAAGGAGGCCAGCCCATGCCGTTGAACCAGCCGACGAGGAAGTTGAGGACCCCCATCACGACGATGGCAAGGGCCTTGTGGTCGGCACCGATCAGCTGGATCGGGACGATCATGAAGCACATGGAGATGGCGGTCAGCACCAGGCCGAGCGGCAGGAATGCACGGGCATTGCTCCGGTCGGAGACGCTGCCCATCAGGAACTTGGAAAGTGCGTAGGCGGCGGCGTTGAGTCCGAGCACAAAGCCCAGTTCAGTCTTGTCGAACCCGAGCGGTGCCATGGCCGGAATCGCCATGGACAGGTTCTTGCGGACGAGATAGAAGCCGGCATAGCCGATAAAGGCACCGATGAACACCTGCAAGCGCAGGCTTTTGTACTTCGCATCAGCCTCGGGGCCGGTCTGTTCCGGCTTGTAGGCAGGCTGCTGGAGAAATTTGATCATGGCTTATAGTGTTTAGTCCGCAAATTTACGTATTTTTGTGGAAAATCATGACGTATGGCAGACAAGTATCTCCAATATAGGAAGCATTATGACGATCAGGCATTCTGGGAAAAGCTCGCGTCCTTTGCCCGGAAGGCGGGAATCAAAGTCGTATATGGGGCCCTTCTGCTCTTTTATGTGTTGAAGAGTCCGACCACGTCGGCGGCAGACCGGGCCAAGATTATCGGCTCGCTGGGCTATTTCATCCTCCCGGTCGATCTTATCCCGGATTTCATTCCGGTCGTCGGCTATACGGACGACCTGGCGGCCATTGCCTGGGGGCTCTATTGCGTGGCCAAGAGCATCACCCCGACGATCAAGGATCAGGCGGCGAAGAAACTGCACGAGTGGTTCGGAGATTTCGACGACCGGATGCTGGACCTTTTCTTCGAGTAGGTTTGCATTTGACGGCGATACGGGTGCCGTCCGGGAGGAAGGCCGGCTGGAGCGGTTTGATGACGATGCCTTCGCAGCGGTTGTCCGGAAGGAGCGGCAGGCCGAGCCAGTCCGGAACCAGGGTCTGGAAATCATCAGGACAGGCCAGGCATTCTTCGAGGCGCCCGGTGAACAGGGTACGGGCATAGAAGAAGCCGTTGTCCCGCAACAGTTCCTCCGTCTTCCCGACCGGGAGATAGAACCCGTTTGAACCCGTGTGGACATAGACATCGAAGGCGTAGAATTCATGGCCAGGACAGTACCAGGTTCGCCTTTGGACCGGTGATGTATAGGGGATGGCGGGGATGTCGGGGTGGGGATATGCTCCCCCGAACAATTCTCCGTAGACCAAGATGTCAGTCAGGTCCGGCCATTCGCGCTTCAACAGGTTGAAGAGCATATAGACGGGGCCGCTGTACCGTTCCAGGATCTCCTGCTGACCATGGAAATCTTCGCCCGGTTTCAGGAGCCCGTTGCGCCGGGCCATCCGGATATCCAGGTCGTCGCATAGGAGACAGGCGTTGACCCCGTCGACTTTCTCCTGGACGGCAAAGAGGATGTCTTCCGGGACCTGCGCCCGGATCTGTTCCATGAAGGCCGCATTGTCGCGGTGACCGATGGATTCGTATCTTTTGAATTGCAGCATAGCTCGCTCGTTTTTCTGCAAAGGAACACACCTCGCTCCGGATTGCCATAGATTGACAAGGCTTGTTGAGAATCTTTCTCGACAAGCCTTGCCGAGATTGTGATTTCTATAAATTATTCCTATCTTGCGGACCAAAATGAGGGAGTATGATGAAGATCGGAATGGAGGCGGGCATCGCCCTGGACATCCTGCAGGACAACTGGGTGGCGGCCGGTATGCTGCAAGAGCCTGAACCCGGCTATCTTATAGATCAGATCGATGCCTTGGACGCCCGGGAACTGCTGGAGGTCCTTCGTTGTATCCGGGAAAGGATGTCCGTCCTCGGTATCCAGGAATCTATGGCCGGAGAGACCCTGGCCGGGGCGGAAAGACTCCTGGTCACACGGGAATACAGGATTTTCCTTCCGGACCGCTACGGGGTCGAGATGCGCCTGCCGCCCTTGCTGAAGACCCTGTTCCTCCTTTTCCTGAAGCATCCGGAGGGAATCCGGTTCAACCGGCTTCGGGACTATCGTAAAGAATTGATGGACATTTATTCCTTGACTGCCCGGCAGGGAGACCGTCCTTCCCAGGAGCAGGTCATCGACCGCCTCATCGACACGCGTTGCAACTCTATCCATGAGAATGCCGCGAAACTTCCGTCTGCCCTTTCCCGTTATCTGGACTCCACGATTCTGGAACAGTATCTCATCACCGGACCGGCCGGCACTCCGAAGCGCATCCCGCTCGACCGCCGCTATGTGGAGTGGGAATAAAGAAAACCTCCAGGTCGTCGGACCTGGAGGGAGGCAAGTACTGGGTAGGAGAATCGAACTCCTATTGCGAGATTGAGAATCTCGAGTACTAACCGTTATACGAACCCAGCATTCGGGAGTGCAAAGGTACGACAATAATTTGAATCTGCAAATTTTTATTTTAAAAACACGAAAAAAACGGCCAGGACGAGGCAGGCGAGGGCGGCGATATGGTTCCATTGCACGGCTTGCCCTTTGAAGAGAAAGGTGACGATGACCGTGAAGATGGTCAGGGAGATGACTTCCTGGATGACCTTGAGCTGCATGAGGTTGAAGGGTCCGCCGTTGCCGGCAAAGCCGATCCGGTTGGCCGGGACGGTGAGGCAGTACTCGAAGAAGGCGATACCCCAAGAGAACAGGATGATGAGGATGAGCGGCCATCCGTCGGAGATTTTCATCTCCTGCAGTTTGAGATGGCCGTACCATGCGAACGTCATGAAGACGTTCGAAAAGATGAGCATGAGGATAGTCCAGAAACCTTGTTGCATACGTAAATGGGGATTGAGGGGTGCAAAGATACAATTTTTGTTTCATCCAGCCAACGCCTTCCACAATCCGGGGGAAGATTTGGAATTGGGATGCGGATTCAGTAAATTTGCGGATCAATTCATGTACAGAGATTATGACCCTTATCAAATCCATCTCAGGCATCCGCGGCACCATCGGTGGTGCACCGGGCCAGGCGTTCACGCCCATCGACGTCGTCAAGTTCACGGCAGCCTATGCGGCCACCCTTCCCCGACGGAAACCCAGCCCGAACGGTGCCAGATATAAAGTAGTGGTCGGCAAGGACGCCCGCCTGTCCGGCGACATGGTCGAACAGCTTGTGGTCGGTACGCTTGTGGGTTGCGGTATCGATGTCGTGAAGTGCGGGTTCGCATCCACTCCGACAACCGAGATGGCCGTCCTCTTTGCGGAGGCGGACGGCGGCATCATCCTTACTGCCTCCCATAATCCGCGCCAGTGGAACGCTCTCAAACTGCTCAATGACAAGGGCGAATTCCTGACTGCCGCCGAGGGGCAGGCCGTGCTCGAGGTGGCAGAGGCGGAGGACTTCTCTTTTGCGGAAGTCGACGCTCTCGGCACCATCGAGGAAGAAGATTTCACCGATGCTCATTTGGATGCCGTCCTGGCCCTTCCGGCGGTGGATGTCGAGGCCGTCAAGGCCGCCGGGTTCACCGTGGTCGTCGATGCTATCAATTCAGTCGGCGGTATCATCATGCCCCGCCTGCTGGAACGCCTCGGCGTCCGTTGTATCGGACTGAACTGCAATCCGACCGGCGATTTCGCCCATAATCCCGAACCGCTTCCGGCCCATCTCACCGACCTCTCAGAGACCGTCGTCCGAGAGAAGGCCGACCTCGGCGTCAGTGTCGACCCGGATGTGGACCGCCTTGCCTTCATCTGTGAGAATGGAGAGCCCTTCGTGGAGGAATACACCCTTGTCAGCGTGGCGGATTACCTCTGCTCTCTTGCCGAAAAGGAGGGCAAGCCCATCGCCACGGTATCCAACCTGTCTTCGACACGCGCCCTCAGGGATGTCACCGAAAAACATGGTGGCACCTACTATGCCTCTGCGGTCGGCGAGGTCAATGTCACGACCCTCATGCACCAGGTCGGTGCCTTGATCGGCGGCGAAGGCAACGGCGGTGTCATCTATCCGGCCCTCCATGCGGGTCGCGATGCGATGGTCGGCGTGGCGCTCTTCCTTTCGAACCTCGCCCATCAAGGTCTCAAGGTCAGCGATCTCAAGAAAACCTATCCGCAGTATTCCATCGCCAAGGACAAGATCCAGCTCAGCGATCCGGCCCTCATCGACCGTATCCTGGCGGAACTCAAGAAAGTCTATGCGAAGGAGGACATCAACGACATTGACGGGGTCAAGATCATCTTCGAAGCGAAGAAGCAATGGGTCCACTTGCGCAAGTCCAACACCGAGCCCATCATCCGCATCTATTCCGAAGCTGCTACGATGGAGGAGGCCGAGGCCCTCGGCAGCGAAGTGAAGGCCGTCGCCCAGAAAATCATCGCCGGATAGACGACGGGACCGGGATGTCCCTTGGAAACCTGCAGCTGCCCGTGGCTTCATGAACGGGAGGGGCCCACAGGCCCGGAGGGACTGCGGGAGGGACGAGGACCGTAGGTCCGAAGGGTTTCCAGGGAACATCCAGGTCCCATAACCACATTGACAGGATATGTTCTCATTCCGAACCACACCGCTGGAGGACCAGCTGGACCGGGCCCTGCTGTACGGCAAGGTGGGCTGCTTCTGCACCCAGAACTGCTGGGACACGGCCCGGAGCCGTTGGATGTACGATATTTTCCGGGAACGGGGCAATCTGGCGCATGTCTTCAACCCGCGTGAGGCGGAACTGACCCCGGGTACCAACCACATCGAATTCGACCTCGAACAGATCCGTGGCCTGGATGCCGTCGTCGTCGAGATCCAGGACGTCGGCGTCCGTTACTTCAATTATACCAAGGACGTGATGCACCTTATGGAGATGCTCAAGCTCCTGGACGAGGAGTCGCCCTCCTTATATATCGTAGACCATATCAATCCTTCCGGACGGATTGTGGAAGGGACCATTCCGGCTGTCGTCGGCGAGATGTCCGTCCCCAAGGTCGCGCACCGGCACGGCCTGACTCTCGGAGAACTGTGCAACCTCTATTCCAGCGAGATCTCCGCCAAGTTCCCGATCCATGTCATTTCGGCCATGGCGACCGATGCGAACCGGCAACTTCTGCCCTGGACCATCGCCCCAGCCTCGGACCTGCCGGGCCTGTTCAGTTCCTACCTCTACAGCGGTGGCGGCTTATGGAACAACACGACCGTCACCCCGGGTATCGGCACGGCCCGTCCTTATGAATACATCGGCGCTCCGTTCATCAAGCCGGGACTGCCGGCCGATCTTCCGCAGGTGGAGGGTGCCCTCCTGCGCCCTTGCTCGTTCACGCCGTCCACCGGCCGCTATGCGGGGCAATGGTGCTTCGGGCTCCAGATCATGCTGGTCCCGGGAGAGGACTACCATAGCCTTCTCCACACGCTCCAGCTGATGCGCTGGCTCACCGAGCATTATTCGGCTTTCGAGTTCGAGGACGCCTTCTGGACCAAGCTGGCCGACCCGGTGCTGGAGGAATACCTGAAAGGTTCGATCCCCTTCGATGTGGCCAAGGAGCACATCAAGGTCGAGGAGCAGAAGTGGATCCGGAAGGCGAAACGCTATCTCCTCTATGAGGACCAGCCGTTCCGGATGAAATAAATTTCTGTATCAACTCGAATAAAATTTGGTCGGACGGCCGAAAATCCGTATCTTCCCGTGTTTGACACTTTGATTTTGTCGAACCGGGGATGATTCAAGGCCACAGACCGCTGTAGGGGCGATTTGTGGCCTTTGCATTTTTTCTGAGAATGTAGCAATATTGCCACATTGCGTTTGACACTTGTCG
>JAFUZO010000032.1 GCA_017476575.1 Bacteroidales bacterium
CCTTCTTATTGCGGCACCATCCGATGGTCCCGCACAAATCAATCTTTCCAGGATGGTTCAACAAGGCATCGAGGAACAGGTCATAGGACGCATAATCATCGACGTAGTGTCCAGTATATACCTGCCCGAAGACGATACCATTCTCCAGGATGGTGAACCGTCCCCCGGATATCGGAATCGCGAGACATTCAGCCCAAGTGTCCAGGTCCGTATAACGTCGGATGAAGTCTTCCGGATACGGCTTCGTTTCCGCACAACCCCACGCCATGCAACAAAGGGGTAACAATAGAAGAAGTTTATGGTTCATTTCTTATCAGTTTTCTTTTTCCATGGGCTTTCCATCATATTGGACGGAATTGCTGCACCATATCTTTTCCTTATCGGCAATCGCAACCGCACTCTGACGCGATTCTCAAAGTTTACAGCGCTAATCTCGGCTGGGTTAATTCCTTCTCCTCTCCAAGGGACCAATCCCTTCATTTTCCCGGAATCAAAGTCATAGGAATGTTTAATCTCATGTGAAAGAATCGTCGCAGGAACAAGATCTACGCCATCAGCATTCCGCCTTTTGAAAGAAAGTTTAATCCATGTCCCGACCGGCTCTCCGCGATTTGCTTTATCTTTCCCATAGAATCCATACGCTTCAACGGAGTCCGTATATTTTTCATCGAAAGCAATCCCATGATTCATGTCGCTTTCTTCCAAGTTGTCTAATACCTCTGAAATATATTCATCATTTAAATCATATAAATTATTTAATGTCGCTTGTATCAATAAAACAAATTTATCTTCGCCTGAATATTCCGTCCCATCCTTATTAAAAAGTTCCCGTTGCGAATACAATATATATTCCTGCGTGCCATTAGCCCATATCCATATTCTTGCCCCATCCGGGTCCACCAAATTCACAGGGTTGTTCGCACAGTAGGCATAGGGAGAGATGGAGTAGTACTTCTCGCACAGGGGGTCCATCGTCGTGAAGCGGGCGGCGGCGGGGCGGTAGAGTCGGGCGGAGAAATCGTACAGGCCCAGGGCACTGTCCCATTCCTTGCCGCCGTACTTGTAGGGATTGCCGACGGAGTCCTGCGCCCCGACAGGGAGGGAGGCGGCGCTGTCGCCGAGGTCCTCGCCGAAGGGGCCGTAGTGCGTCACCTGCTCCACTGCGCCGGAGGCGTCCGCCACCACACGGACGTTGCCCTGGTGGTCGGTGATGAAGAAGTGGTACGAGGTGTCCGCCGCGCTGATGTAGCCGCCGTCGAACAGCACCTTGTCCAGCACGCCCGACTTATATACCAGGTTCCCGGAGTAGTCCGTCGGGGCGTCGAACCGTTCCATGAGGGTGGCGCCGACGACAGCCCATGATGACTGGGTGGAGACGCCCTGGGACAGAGCGGGACGCTTGGCGGAGACAAGGCGCCCCTCCCGCAGTTTCCGTCCGTCGGCCGTGTACTGCAGGCCCAACGGGTCCGGCGTCACGCCGCCCTGCGGCCCTTGAACCGCCAGGGCCATCATCCGTCTTGTTTCCATATCCGTTCGTTTTATCGGTTCCTTTTTCATCCGGCGAGCCCCCGCCGTGTACCTATTTCCTTATCCCGCACATCGGGCGCATTCCCAAGGCCGTCGGTGTGCGTTTTGCCCCTGTGCTGCACACCGGAGACACTTTCAAGGCCGCCGGTGTGCAGAAACGGCCTCCTGCTCACACGGGGACGTTCCCGATGGAAGGCCCGGCGTCCACAGCCGTCCGGTTTCGCCGGGAATCAGGCCGTTTTCCCGTCCAAACGTCACTTTCCCATCGGCTTGGACGGGATTTCCGCCTGTTTCCCGTCCGAACCCCGTCACCGCACGGACCGGTATAACCAAACATATCGATGCTAGGCCAATGGGCAGCCACCAATACTCATTCCGAATGCAAACATAGTAACCCTATCATTTCATGCCATCTAATTTCTGTCGACCGTATCCTTGATTCTTTCTGGCAGAAGATCCCATATTCCCCACAAATATGCATCGTTTTTGACCCGAGGCATGACATATCGGAAACGAAGGCTATCCCCTTGTACCTCGAACGAGACTCCATATGACTGGCCTACTAGTTCATCTAAAGGCGGTTCCGACAAATGCTTATACTCTTCCGTATAGGACGATGGCGACAATTGCAGGTGGAGCGGAAATAGGTCGCGGCCGACTCTGGAATGGAAAACGACACGGTATCCACGGCAGTAGGTCTCTCCCAATAATCGGGAATACGAGAAAGAATGAGGGAAGCGGTCCGCCACCATGAATACCGATTGGGTCCCACAACAACAATCACAGAAATCAGAAACACACGAGCCATCAATAACGACATGGCAGACGACGGGCAGATGATTCATCTCTTCAAGGCTATCAGGTTCAACAAGTTGCAGAAAGTTGTCCAACGCCTGTCGGATGGTCGTCGATCGTTTCAGCCGGTCATAGACAACCCGTGGATCATCTTTTACAAGCGCCTGAGGGACAGAAGCCGTTTCAATAGCCATGAAGCAGACAATCGCTGGCAAAAACAAACTCAATCTCATTATAACTCTCATCGCAGCCTCCCTGTACTGAATTGTCCCGGAGAAGAAATACGCCTCACGAAGACCGGACGATAGACATCCACATAATACAAATATCCTGTCACCGGAAAGAAAACGTAACTTGCCCGGGTAATTCTATGATTCCGATTATAATCATGGACAACATTCGCCCGATCTCCCCAGACAATATTATCATCATATCCCATAGATTTAACGGCCTCATTCTGGTCGACATATTTCGTCCCAGGATGAGAGTGAACTGTAGCCTGGGGCGTTTCTTCTATTCCATAATTGTTTGCAGCGCCCGTTCCTTCTGGATAGTGGAGCGTGCCTAACGTATATGTACCATCCGATGTCTTATGGACAACCCACTCAACGGAAGAGTTTTCAGAGACGAATTTAAATATATTGAAAATCTGCCCAGACTGTTCAGATTGCGCACTTGACGCATCGAATTCGCGCTGTCTCCCCATATCATCCTTTGCTGTTTCTTTATACGTGCGAGCCAATGAAGGTAACAGTGACCGATTGGTAATTTTGATATATTTGCCATAGTCTATGCCGCCATCCTCTTTATTGGAATATAAAACATCAAAGTCATCATCAGTAGGGTCGCCTATCATTGAGATGAATCCATCCGCACTAATAAAATAATTATCCATCCCGCTCGGGTCCACCAAATTCACAGGGTTGTTCGCACAGTAGGCATAGGGAGAGATGGAGTAGTATTTCTCGCACAGCGGGTCCATCGTCGTGAAGCGGGCGACGGCGGGGCGGTAGAGGCGGGCGGAGAAGTCGTACAGGCCCAGGGCGCTGTCCCATTCCTTGCCGCCGTACTTGTAGGGGTTTGCCGCTGCTCCGACGGAACCGGTGGAAAGGACGGGGAGGGAGGCGGCGCTGTCGCCGAGGTCCTCGCCGAACGGGCCGTAGTGCGTCACCTGCTCCACCGCGCCGGAGGCGTCCGCCACCACACGCACGTTGCCCTGGTGGTCGGTGATGAAGAAGTGGTACGAGGTGTCCGCCGCGCTGATGTAGCCGCCGTCGAACAAGACCTTGTCCAGCACGCCCGACTTATATACCAGGTTCCCGGAGTAGTCCGTCGGGGCGTCGAACCGTTCCATGAGGGTGGCGTCGACGACAGCCCATGATGACTGGGTGGAGACGCCCTGGGACAGAGCGGGACGCTTGGCGGAGACAAGGCGCCCCTCCCGCAGTTTCCGCCCGTCGGCCGCATACTGCAGGCCCAACGGGTCCGGCGTCACGCCGCCCTGCGGCAGGAACGTCACCCGCGACGGGAGGCCGAGGTGGTTGTACGACACTTTCGAAAGGTGGGTGTCCCCGTCGCGGACCAGGCGGCCGACGCGGTCGTATGTCTTGGTCACGACGGACCCGAGGGGCACGTTGTCGTCGATGGCAGGTGTGCCCACGCCCCCGTCCGCAGGGGACGCGGCAGGCTCCGCAGCCGATGCGGACTGCACCGCAGTGGCCGGGGCGGCGTCCAGCAACACGGGCTCCGCCAGGAGAGTGGCCGCGTTCACTTCCGACGTCAGCCGGTTCCCGTCGTACCACAGCGACGATACGGTCGAGATGCCGCCCGCCGCATACGAACCGGCGGACAGGCCCGTCACCTGCGTCACGTTCCCGTTCCGGTCGTAGGCATAGCCCCGGTCGTAGCGGCTCCCGCCCGAGGTCGCCGTATATGCGGCTTCCGCCAGGCGTCCCGCGCCGTCGTACGCGTAGTCGTACCGCCGGATCATCCCGTCGCGGCCCGCGCGCCACGACTGCGCACCCACGTCGCCGCCCCATCTCGGATGCGACGGGGCCGTGCCGGTCCCCTCCGCCCCGCAATAGGACAGCCGCTCCGCGAACGTCGAACCGGACGCGCCCGTCTCCAGCGACGTCGTCCACGAGCGCACGTTGTACGAGCAGGACGTCCCGAGGGCCGGCGTGCCGTTCCGCGCGTCGCCGGCCAGCCGGCCCACGCCGTCGTACGTGTAGGCGTGGAGCGTCACGGGCGCCGCGCCGTCCACGGCGTGCACCACCGTCAGCGGGCGGCCCCAGCCGTCGTATGTGTATGTGTACCGTTCCGTCATCACCGTATTCCCGTCTGCCCCGGTGTGCGTCAGCGTGCGCCGGAGCACCTCGTCCGTGAAGCCGTACGCCGTCTCCTCCTTCTCCACGCCCCGCAGCGTCTGCCGGACCGACTGCACCTCGCGGCCCCGCCCGTCATGGTATCGGACACCCCAAAGGTACTGATTTCCCGACAAAGTTCCAAGCACTTTCGACAGGCTTCCCGTCGGAAGGCCCTGCGCCCCCGCGTACAGGCTGTCCGGCGCCGACTCCGGGGACATCTCCCACAGGCCGCCCTCGCCGGGACCGGCCGTCCGCCTCACGCGGTCGTCCGTCAGCGCAGGGACGCCCCAATGCCCCGCGAACCCGTAGCCGTCCCACCACTGCACCTGCAGCACCTCCAGGGACTTCGGCGCGTAGCCCGAGACCGTGTAGCCGTACACCGTACCGGACGTCTCCCCCGTCCATACCGCCTGCACGGGACGGTCGGACAGCGGACCGGCGAACACGTCCAGCGTATCCCGGCACGTCCCCGTCAGGCAGGGGCCGCGGGTCGACGCGGGCTGACTAATAGTAATTTGTACCTCTCCATCCGTCACTTGGGCCGGACTGCCCGACAGCGAAAGGGCTGCCGTTGCGCATAAAATAAATTGTAACATTGTGATAAAATTTGTTGTTGTTCAATGCCACAAATCTACATACGCGTGGAGACATGAAGAAAAACAATGCGATTTTCTGTCTTACAAAACAGGAAATCGCAACCTTATAAGCATTTGATTTTCAATTACATATTGCATTGCAAGAATCCGCATCGGAAAGAAAATCTTACAACGCCGCTCAGTGCCTCATCGACAACGACTTATGCAAGTGCCAACAGGAACAGGCTGGAGTGCTCCGTCGGGCATTCGGAGATGGTTTCGACCAGCCGGGTCTTCTTGACATAGACATTGCTCTCGGAGATACCAGTCAGCAGATGGATGGTCGAAGCGGGGAAGCCGGCCACCTGGTAGCAGAAGAACCGGTACTTCATTTCATCCAGGCCGGGATATTCCTTCCGGTACCAGAAGACGACGTCGGAAACCTCTGCATTGACTTTCTTCTCCAATTTCTTATAAGTCCGCGTGTCCGTGCTGATAAACAAGGAGAGGTCCATCACCTCCCGGTAGACCCGGTCACGTCCATCGGACATGCCGGAGGTATTGATATAGGTCTCGGCCAGACGGGCGACACGGGTGAACTGCTTCTTGTAGGCGGAGATGAATTTCTGCCGTGCCTTCTCCAGTTCGGAAGTCATCTGCTCCTTCTCCTCGCGATGCTTCCGCAACAGGGCGCGGATGCAGACCAGGACTCCTGCTCCGGCAAGGATGAAAACCATCCCGGCCAGGACCAGGGCCAAACGACGCCGGGAGGCCTGGACCTGCAGGAGTTCTCCATTCTGCTGCAGATAGTCGCGCTGCGACTTGACGACGGACTGTTCCATGGTCCGGACGGCGACGGAGTCTTCCAGTGCAATCAGTTGGCGCTGAAATTCCATCGCCCTTGGGTAATCCCGCCGCTCCTTATCGATCAAATACTTCTGCTGCAACAGAGTAGGACGGGCATCCGGTATGCTTTCCAATTGATTTAAAATAGAGTAGCATTCATCTTGCTTCCCTTCCATGAAAAGGCAGAATGCATACCGTCCTGCACTGTGGATGTCAAGCGAAGCCCCATCTTCCAGGGCACGACGGAAGAATTGCATCGCAGCGCCATAGTCCTCTTGGATGGCCATCAACCGACCATAGGCCAGCCATGTCTCCCTTCTCAATGGAACATCCGTTGCCGGATTCTCCAGAATGGTGTCGAATACCTCCATCGCCTCCGTGAAACGCCTCAATGCGATATAGTCCAGGGCCAATCGACTTTCCGCAATGACCACCTGGCGGGTAGCACCGGCCCGTAGAAAATGTTGGATCCCGGCCTTGACACAGACCAGGGCTTCCGTACTATTATATGTATTATGATAGATATGGTCCTTCGACATGCAAATCAATCCGCGCTCATAGTCCGAGCCAGCCTTCTCCGACAGTTCTTCCGCCCGTGTAACAGACACAATGGCCGCATTGTAGTCCCGGGCATTGGACTGCACACATCCCAGATAATACCAGCACAGCATCCTCCGGTGGGCATCCCCCCTGCGGGAATAGTAGTCGAGGGCGGGACGGATGAGAGAATCCGTTGTCAGGTCGATGTAATTCTTGTCCAGGGCAATCGACTTGAGAAGGGCATATTCGGCCCGCGCCCGGGAACTCCGGAAATCATCGATGGAATAATCGTCCAAGACTGCCAGGGCACTGTCCGGCCGTTCCTGGATATAGCCCCACACATCATGCACCCGGTCAGCCGCCGGATTCTTGCACGAGAGCAACCCGATCAATGGGAGAAAAATGACTACCCGCCTCATCCTGAATGGTTTTAATGTGCAAAGGTAGGCATTTCCAGGCAGAATAAAAAGCCGCCTGCCCCCTTTCTTTGAATGATTCGAACAACTTTATCACAATGCCGAAAGGATGCAGGCAGCCTGTCCCCACGCTGACGGGCATAAAAAAGCACGGGGTCACCTGTGTCGTTCTTGAGGTCTTGGAATACCCTGTCTCCAACACAGGATTCCCCATGCCATGCACGGGGAATCCATGTGAGCGGACAGAGACTGAAAGTTTTCCAAGTTTCAAGAATGTCCGTCAATAGATTCCATATAGAAATCGTTTTTCGTCTACTTCTTGTTGCAAAGTTAATCAATCCTCCGCAAACTTCCAAAGAGTCCGGGGTGGAAGGATGGGACGGAGACACAAAAATCCCGGTCGGGCCGGGTTGAGGCGGCGGGACCGGGAAGGGTCAGGGGTCGGGAGGGGGTTACTTCTTCGCGAAGAAGTCCTTCTCCTTGCCTTCTTCGACGAGCTGCTCGACGAAGACGTAAGCGCCAGTCTTGGGAGACTTGTCCATGCGGATGACCTTGACCATGTGCTTGGCACCGGCCTTCGCATCGAAGGTTGCAACTGCTTTCTTTGCCATACTCTATTCTCCTTTACTTACTTGATTTCACGATGGAGGGTCACTTTCTTGAGGTACGGGTTGTACTTCATGCGCTCCAGACGCTCCGGGGTGTTCTTCTTGTTCTTGGTGGTGATGTAACGGGACATGCCGGGAACACCGCTGGCCTTCTGTTCCGTGCACTCCAGGATGACCTGCACCCTGTTTCCTTTGGTCTTCTTTGCCATAGTTTTCGGGAATTAAACAAGGTTGACGTATCCTTTCTCCTGTGCCTTCTTGAGGGCGGCGTCGAGACCGTTCTTCTCGATGATCCGCATCCCCTTGGTAGTCACTTTCAGGGTGATGAAACGCTGCTCGGCCTCGGACCAGAACTTCTTGGTCTTGAGGTTGAGGGCGAAGGTGCGCTTGGTGCGCAGTTTGGAATGGGCGACGTTGTTGCCGATCATTCTCTTCCTGCCGGTTATCTGACAAACCTTTGACATAATGTATACTTTTTAATTGTTATCTTACTGCTTCCAGGGGCTGACGACCTTGAAGAACCGCCGCCACCTGATACTTTGCGGGAACTTCCTGCTCCCGTCGGTCGATAGCCAGATGAGTGCGGGCGTGCCCACGATGTGGTCCTCCGGGACGAATCCCCAGTAGCGGGAATCGAGGGAGTTGTGCCTGTTGTCACCCATCATGAAATAATAATCCTGCTTGAAGGTATAACTGTGCGCCTGTTCGCCTCCGATCCAGATGACGCTGTCCCGGACCTCCAGGTCGTTGTGCTCGTAATCCCGGATGATGCGCTCGTAGAGCGGCAGGTTGTCCAGGTCGAGTTCCACGGTCGCGCCCTTCTGCGGAATCCACAGCGGTCCGAAGTAGTCCCGCGTCCACCGGGTCTTGCCGGTGAAGGGGAAGATCTCCGTGTCCGGAGCCCCGTCCGGGAAGACTTCGAGGTTCGGCGTGACTTCCACGACGTTGGAAAGGCCCTTGACCTTGTCCACCTTGTCAGCCGTGAGCGGCATCCAGGGGTAGCCGGGGAGCCGCGGGTCGAAGTAGAGTTCGCGGAGGTTGAGACCGAGTCCGTCGAGGATCCGCTGGCTGACCTTCTGGCCGCTGGTGACGACCCGGTAGGTCAACTGGATGCCCGGATAGACCGTCTGCTGCTCGGAATTGACCCACACGAGGCCGTCTCGGACGGTGAGGGTGTCACCGGCCACGGCGACGCAGCGCTTGACGTAGTGGTCCTTCTTGTCGGAGGGGCGGACGATGACCGGACCCAGCCGGTCGATGGTGTACTGCCGTCCGGAGGTCCTGACCCATGAGTAGTAGTCATCGGCCGGGGCCTTGGTGAGGACCGTGTCGCCGTTCGGGAAGTTGAAGACGACGATGTCGCCCCTTTCCACGTCGCGGAGTCCCTTGAGCCGCCGGTACTTGTTCCGGATGAGGGTCGAATAGGACTCCTTTCCGAACGCCACGTTGTGCGTGAACGGGATGGTGAGCGGCGTCTCGGGCATCTTGGGCCCGTAGGTGAGTTTCGAAACGAACAGGTGGTCGCCCGTATAGAGCGAACTCTCCATGGAGGAGGAAGGAATCTTGAAGGACTGGAAGAAGAAGACATTGATGAACGTCACGACCACCACCGCGAAGATGATGGCGTCGAGCCAGTCGAGCCAGACATTATGCTTCTCCCCCGGCTTGTAGTCCTTCTTCCAGAAGAGCCACTTCACCTTCTTGGTGATGAAGAGGTCGAAGATAACGGCGAGCCCGAACAGCCACCAATAATTCCCGAGCCAGACCACCCACGCGACATAGAGCAGGGACCAGAATCCCCACTTCAGCCAACGGTTATGGATGATGTCCTTCAAGCGCACGGCGACAGGCTATTTAACGGAGTTGACGATAGCCTCGAACGCCTTCGGATTATTCATGGCCAGGTCTGCGAGCACCTTGCGGTTGAGTCCGATGTTCTGCTTGGCGATACGTCCCATGAACTGGGAGTAGGTGAGTCCGTACTGGCGGGCGGCGGCGTTGATGCGCTGGATCCACAGGGAGCGGAATTCGCGCTTCTTGGCCTTGCGGTCGCGGTATGCGTAGGTGAGACCTTTCTCGTAGGTGTTCTTCGCAACCGTCCAGACGTTCTTGCGGGAGAGGAAATTGCCGCGGGTCCTGGAGAGGATCTTCTTGCGGCGCGCCATTGAGGCGACAGAGTTGACTGATCTTGGCATGATACTTTACTTTTTTGGAGGCAGTGGCTCCTTCACGAAGCGCTTTCCGACTGCGTTCCAGTTAAACATTGATGATTAGAGGACCAGCATTTCCTTGATACGGGGGACATCGACCTTCTCGACGATTGCGAAGTGGTCGAGGTTCCTCTTCTGCTTCTTGGTCTTCTTCGTGAGGATGTGGCTGTGGTAAGCGTGCTTCCTCTTGATCTTTCCCGATCCGGTAAGCGCGAAGCGCTTTTTGGCACCGGAGTTGGTTTTGAGCTTTGCCATTGTGTTGAACAATTTTGGAATTATACATGTCCGCATCGGCGCGGATTATTTCTTTTTCAGCGGAGCGAGCATCATCGTCATGCGCTTGCCTTCGAGCACCGGCATGTTCTCGGCCCTTCCATATTCCTCCAGCTCGACGGCGAAGCGCAGGAGCTGCTTCTCGCCCTGCTCGGCGAACTGGATGGAACGGCCGCGGAAGAAGATCGAAGCCTTGACCTTGGAGCCCTCCTGCAAGAACTCCCGGGCATGCTTGAGCTTGAACTGGAAGTCGTGCTCGTCGGTGTTGGGCCCGAACCGGATCTCCTTGATCACGATCTTCGCGGCATTCGCCTTCATCTCCTTGGCCTTCTTCCGCTGCTGGTAGAGATACTTCTGGTAATCGAGTATCTTGCAGACGGGCGGATCGGCCTTGGCGCTGATCTCGACGAGGTCCAGTTCCAACTGGTCGGCCAGGGCGCGGGCCTTGGCAATGGGGTAGATGCCCGGTTCGGGGATGTTGTCCCCAACCAGACGCACCTGCGGCACAGTGATCGCTCCATTGATCCTGAGTTCGTTCTCGTCTTTCTTCGGACCGGCGGGCATGCTGCGGTTCGGCTTCGGCCTGGGGCCGGAAGGCTTGGGTCTGTAAGGCGTTGCGATAAAGCGTTCCTCCTTTTAAGTTAAACAATATCCTGTTACTGGGCCAGTTCTTCCCGGATGGCATCCTGGATGTACTTCACCAGGCCATCGGAAGACATAGACCCCATGTCGACAGCTCCCCTTCTGACAGAGACGGTGCCCTCGACCGCTTCCTTCTCGCCGACAATCACCAGCACCGGAACCCTCTTGAGAGAGGTCTCGCGGATCCTCTTGCCGAGTGTTTCGTTCCTGTCATCTACAGAGGCGCGAATTTCGGAATTATTCAGCAGATTCGCAACTTTTTTCGCATAATCTGCGTATTTTTCGCTGACAGGCAGCACTTTGACCTGGTCCGGATGGAGCCACAGAGGCAGATGGCCGGCCGTATGCTCGAGCAGGACGGCGACGAACCGCTCCAGAGACCCGAACGGGGCGCGGTGGATCATCACCGGGCGTTTCTTGGTACCGTCGGAATCGACATACTCCAGTTCGAAACGCTCCGGGAGGTTGTAGTCGACCTGGATGGTGCCAAGCTGCCAGCTGCGACCGATGGCGTCCTTGACCATGAAGTCGAGTTTCGGGCCGTAGAAGGCCGCCTCGCCGGTTTCCACGACGAACGGGAGGCCCTTCTTCTTCGCGGCATCGATAATGCCTGCCTCGGCCCGCTCCCAGTTCTCGTCGGAACCGATGTACTTGGACGGGTTCTCCGGATCGCGGAGGGACACCTGGGCGGTGAATTTCTCGAAGTGGAGGGTCTTGAACACGTAGAGGATCAGGTCGATGACCTTCTCGAACTCCTCCTGGATCTGGTCCTGGCGGCAGAACAGGTGGGCGTCGTCCTGGGTGAAGCCGCGGACGCGGGTGAGGCCGTGGAGTTCGCCGGACTGCTCATAGCGGTAGACGGTGCCGAACTCGGCGTAGCGCAGCGGCAGGTCCTTGTAGGAGTGCGGGGCGCTGCGGTAGATCTCGCAGTGGTGCGGGCAGTTCATCGGCTTGAGCATGAACTCCTCGCCCTCCTGCGGGGTGTGGATGGGCTGGAAGGAGTCCTTGCCGTACTTGGCGTAGTGGCCGGAGGTCACATAGAGGTCCTTGGCGCCGATGTGCGGAGTGACGACCGGAAGGTAGCCGTACTCGGCCTGCTTCTTCCGCAGGAAGTTCTCGAGGGTATAGCGGAGGGCGGCACCCTTCGGGAGCCACAGGGGCAGGCCCGGGCCGACGAGCTGGGAGAAGGTGAAGAGTTCCATCTCCTTGCCGATCTTGCGGTGGTCGCGCTTCTTGGCCTCTTCGAGGACCTGGAGGTATTCGTCGAGCATCGATTTCTTGGGGAAGGTGATGCCGTAGATGCGGGTGAGCTGCTGGCGTTTCTCGTCGCCCCGCCAGTAGGCGCCGGCGAGGGAGAGGACCTTGACGGCCTTGATGACGTCGGTATTGCGGAGGTGCGGTCCCCGGCAGAGGTCGGTGAAGGCACCGTTGGTGTAATAGGTGATGGTCCCGTCTTCCAGTTCAGAGATCAGTTCCTGCTTGTACGGGTCGCCCTTTTCGGTGAAATAGGCCAGGGCGTCGGCCTTGGACACCTCCTTGCGGACGAAGTCTTCCTTGCCGCGGGCCAGTTCGAGCATCTTGCGCTCGATGGCGGCGAAGTCGGCGTCGGTGAGGGCGCGGCCGCCCATATCCACGTCGTAGTAGAAGCCGTTCTCGATGGCCGGTCCGATGCCGAACTTGACACCCGGGAACAGGGCTTCGAGGGCTTCTGCCATGAGGTGGGAGGAACTGTGCCAGAAGACGCGCTTGCCTTCGTCGTCGTCCCATTTGAGGAGGCGGACCTCGGCGTCTTCGGTGATGGGGCGCATGAGGTCGATCGTGGTTCCTTTGGACGTCTCGGGCTCGCCGGGCTTCTTCACTGATACGGCCAGTACGTCGGCTGCGAGCCGGGGGCTGATGGACAGGGCGATGTCATAGCCGGTCACACCTGCCTCGTAGGCACGGACGCTTCCGTCGGGAAACTTGATGTTGATCATAATGTACCTTTTTAATTGATGAGTGTATTACATACCAAGTCCTTAACTACATCAGTTAATGCTTGCAATCTTGCAAAGTTAATCATTTTTACCGCATTTCCGAAAGGTTTTTTGATACACTTTCATTATCTTTGCATCCATGAAGATCGACAACAGAACCATCTGGAACGAGGCGGCGCGTGTCGGGCTGGTCTTCGGGCTGTTCTCTTCCGTGTGCCTGGTGCTCAAGGAGGCGAGCGCCCTGACCGGTTCCACCTTCGTGGTACAACTGGCCGCCGTCGTCCTCTGGGCCGTGGAATTCTTCGGCTGCATCCTGCTCATGAAGAAGTACATGCTGGACCTGCGCGACAAGTTCGAGGGCGTGACGCAGATGGACGCCTACCGCTTCGGCCGCCGGATTGCCCTGCTGTCCGGGCTGGTCCTCGCCGCGGTGGACGCCTTCATCATCATGAAGATTCCCGAGGAGACCATCGCCGAAGTCGTGAACGAGGTGGCCGCCACCCTGGGGGCCTCCGTCCGCGACCAGATGGACCGGATGACCGACCGGCTGCCCGCCCTCACCTTCTTCGGGCAATGGGTCTACTGCTACCTGTACGGCACGCTCCTGTCCTCCATCATGTCCCGTTACATCTTCATGCAGAATTTCTTCCAGAACGGCGGGGACAACAATCTCCCCGACAACCAGTGAGTGATACCATGGACCTCTCGATCATCGTCCCCCTCTACAACGAAGCGGAATCCCTGCCGGAACTCGCGGCCTGGATCGAACGCGTCGTAGCCCCCGAAGGCTATTCGTATGAAATCCTCATGGTCGACGACGGCAGCACCGACGGCTCCTGGGACGTGGTCCGGCGCCTGGCGGCGGAGAACCCGGCCATCCACGGCCTCTCCTTCCGCCGCAACTACGGCAAGTCGGCCGCCCTCTACGAAGGGTTCGCCCTTGCCCGGGGGAACGTCGTCATCACGATGGATGCGGATCTGCAGGATTCGCCGGACGAGATTCCGGCGCTGTACAGGATGATTACGGAAGAGGGGTACGACGTGGTGTCGGGCTGGAAGCAGCACCGCCAGGACAACGCCCTGACGAAGAACCTGCCGTCCAAACTCTACAATGCAACGGCCCGACGGGTCACGGGCATCCAACTGCATGACATGAACTGCGGGCTGAAGGCCTACCGCAACGAGGTGGTCAAGAGCATCGAGGTCTACGGGGAGATGCACCGCTACATCCCATACCTTGCCAAGAATGCGGGCTACGGCCGCATCGGCGAACTGCCGGTGCACCACCAGAAGCGCAAGTACGGCGTCTCGAAATTCGGCCTGGAGCGCTTCGTCAATGGTTTCCTGGACCTGATGTCGCTCTGGTTCCTGTCCACCTTCGGCAAGAAGCCGATGCACTTCTTCGGCACCAGCGGCATCCTGATGTTCCTCGTCGGTTTCGTGATGACGGTCTGGATCATCGCCGCCAAACTGGTCCACCAGGCCCGCGGCATCCGCTTCCGCGCCGTCACCGACCAGCCGCTCTTCTACCTGGCCCTCGTCGCCGTCCTCCTCGGCGTCATGCTCTTCCTTGCCGGC
>JAFUZO010000033.1 GCA_017476575.1 Bacteroidales bacterium
ATATATTTGGATAGTTCAACCTATGCAATACGACAGCCCACTGAAAAACCTCTCTGGACGGCCTCCCCGGCATATTGAAAAAAGATAGCAGAAGACCAATTATTTTTGGTGGTCTGCTATCTTTTTTGTAACTTCAACCTGTTAACTGATAACGGATTATGCTCAATACCCAAGTTAGTTTGAACTTAAGTTCATACTCGGATCTATACGACCTGGTCGTCCCGAAAGACAATCTTTTCCGCCAGATGAAGGAACTTTGCGGCGACTTCGAGTTCATCTACGAAGAGTTGAAGACCAAGTACTGTCCGGACAACGGCCGTACGGCCATCGACCCGAGGGTGATGTTCAAGTACCTTCTGATCAAGGTGATAGACAACTGGTCGGACGTGGATGTCGTGGAGCATTCCCGTTACGACATGTCCTACAAGTGCTTCCTGGGGTTCCCTCCGGAGCAGACGGTGATGGTCGACCCGAGCAGCCTGACCCGTTTCCGCCGCCAGCGTCTCCAGGATCCGGGGTTGATGGACAGGCTGATTTCCCAGAGCCTGAAGGTGGCCGTGGAGCATGGGCTGATCAAGTCCAGGTCGATCATCCTGGACTCGACCCATACACGTTCCCGCGCGAACCGCCGTTACCCCAGCGAGTATCTCCGGAAACTGGGCAAGGACCTCCGCAAGTGCCTGTACGGCTTCGATGCGGGCGTGAAGAAGGACCTTCCGGAGAAATATGAAGGGCGAGGACCTGGAGAAGGCGATGTCCTATGCGGAGTCGCTCGCGGGGGCCGTCTCGGGGATGCCCCTGTCCAAGCTGCCGGCCGTGTCGAAGCGCCTGAACCTGCTGAAGGAGGCGGTCGACGACATCCGGGACCACTTCGAGGGCTCGGCCGACCGCGACGCCCGCACGGGGCACAAAAGCGAGGACGACGAGTTCTTCGGGTACAAGACGCACCTGGCGATCAACCAGGAGCGGCTGGTGACCGCGGCCGTGGTCACCTCCGGAGAGGTCGCGGACGGGGACCACATGCAGGAACTGATCGACAAGAGCCGTGCGAACGGACAGGTGGTGGAGGAGGCCGTCGGCGACGGGGCGTACTCGAGCAACGAGAACCTGGAGGAATGCGGGAGGAAGGGCGTGAAGGTCGTCGCGAGGTTGAATGCGAACGTCGTGCAGGGATGCCGCAAGGAGGACGCCGGCTTCACGTTCAACAAGGATGCCGGGCTGTACGTCTGCCCCGCCGGCCACATGGCCGTCCGCAAGGCCGCCGTCAAGAAGCGGGACAACGAGTCGGTCCGGGAGGTCCACTACTTCGACATACGGAAATGCGTCCTTTGCAAAAGGAGGGAGGGCTGTTTCGCCTTCAATCAGACGACCAAGACCTATTCCGTGTCCATCCACAGCGAGGCCCAGGAAAGACAGAAGGCGTTCCAGCAGACGGACGAGTTCAAGGAGAAGTACCGGGAACGATACAAGATAGAGGCGAAGAACGCGGACCTGAAGAACAATCTGGGCTATGACAGGGCTGAGTCCTACGGGGTCGGATGCGTGGCCCTGCAGGGCGCGGTGGCCATATACGCGTCCAACCTGAAGCGGATCGTGCGGTTGTTGGCCGAAAAGGGCCTGAAATAGAGGGAAAAACCTCTTCCCATATCGGAAAAATCCCCTCGGGAATCGAAAATCCAAGTATGGAGTCGAAAACACGAGGGGATGTTCAGATACCCGATTCTCAACGGGTTATTTGAGCGGAATCTTTTTCAGTGGCCTCCAATTCGAGGCAGGTTAAAACCAACATCTTGCTGAATGTCCATCATTTACAAAAGATCCACATCCAGTTATTCCCGACAACCGTTGGAAATCCGCCAGAGATTATCCATCTTTGTGAAAACGGACGGTCTGTCCGCAAAATCTTATGACGATGATGAAGGGAAGAACCAGACGATTCTACAAGGACATTCTCATGCACTGCTATCAGCGGACGACCAGCAACGGATTGCTGGCCTACAGCGTGAGCGACTTTCTCGTGCTGCTGACCATCATGTCGACCGCACGGAAGAAGTACGACCTGGAGTGTATCAAGTTATGCTTCATGTTCGACCACCTGCACTGGTCCGGCCTATGCAGACGACGGCAGGACCTGTCCGCCTTCGTCCATGATTATACGACGCTCTTTGTCCGGGAACGGAACCGGCACTTCGGCCTGCACGGTCCCTTGTTCTGCTCCCCTTTCGGCAGTGCGCCCAAAATAGGGGACAAGGCAGCCAGGACCAACTGCATCTATGTCGACAACAATCCGGTCGAACGGAAAATGTGCGAGCGGGCTGAGCAGTACCAGTGGAACTTCCTTGCCTATGCCGTCAGCGACCATCCTTTTTCCGAACCCTACCGCGCACGGGAGGCATCGACCGCCCTGAGACGGGCCCGACTGGTCGTCAAGCAGCGGGCAACGTCCGGCAGGCATCTGGGCTACCGGCTATTGTCCTCCTTCTTTGCACCGCTGGGCAAGAAGGAATGCGAGCAACTCACCGACTATATCATCACATGCTACAATTTCCTCGACTATCCGGGGGCCATCCGCTATTTCGGCAGTTATGAAAAGATGCTCGCCGCCACTCATACGACAACCGGCAGCGAATATGACCTCAACGAAATCTTCATCGGGAAATCGGATGCAGTCTATTATAAATTGATCCGGCTGGTCCTTGCCCGGTACCGGCTTACGGACATCCACGAAATCCTGCACTGGAGCCTCGAAGAGAAGTTCGCATGCTTCCGATTCTTGCATGGCCGCACGGCCGCGACGGCCGAGCAGGTCGCGAAATTCCTTGCCATGCCCTTGCAACGCGTCAGAGGCGCATCCGTAATGCATTGATTATCTGCAACAAGAGCATTTCAACCTACCTGACCGCGCATAGGTTGAAACCAGCAACAGTCTTATAGTCAAGTAGATGCAATTGCCGATATTCCAAAGGGAGGAAGCATGTCGAATTCACAAGCCGTTCCTAAGGGCGCATCGACCGAGTAGCCGGATCCAGCCAGGGTGCGCCTGGTGCAATGCCCGGCGACACGACATCGATGATTCCCTGCGAGAACAGCTGGTATTTCAAAACCGGATGTGACAGCCATGTCATCCACCTTCCGGTCACAGGCGGCAGCACTCCCGAATCCAGCAAGTTATGAGAGCGATATAAGCGGGGACATTGACAAATACGGGACAATCGCACCTTATGCCCACGATACGGCACGCCTTCTCCGTTTCAACAAGACACACATCAACGTGTGGAGTACAGATAGAATCCGCTTGCCGTCCATCCAGCCCGTCAAGGATCAGGCTCCACCGTCTCTCCCTCCTACAGGGAGCGATGGGCGAAGGCAGGGCCGAAGCGGTCGAAAGCGGCGCGGTCGAGGGCCTCGCGGTCGTCGGGATGGGCGATCGAGATGAGCAGCCGGGCACGTTCCTGGAGAGACTTGCCGTAGAGGTTGACGGCTCCGTATTCGGTAACGACCCACTGGACATCGGAGCGGGGCGTGACAACGCCTGCGCCGGGTTTCAGGACGGGAACGATCTTGGAAGCGCCTTTCGCAGTACGGGATGCCAGGGCGATGACAGCCTTGCCGCCGGGGGACAGTTTGGCGCCCCGTACGAAGTCGAGCTGGCCGCCGGTGCCAGAATAGATGCGGGTGCCGATCGAATCGGCGCAGACCTGCCCCGTGAGGTCGATTTCCGTGGCGGAGTTGATGGAGACGACCGAGGGGTTCTGCGCAATGATCCAGGGATTGTTGGTGTAGGCGATGTCACGCATTTCGACAGCCGGATTCCGGTCGATGAAATCGTAGACGTCCTGAGAGCCCAGCAGGAACGAGGCGACGACCTTACCGGTGTCGATCTTCTTGCAAGAGCCGTCGATGACCCCGCACCGGATCAGTTCCAGCGCCCCGTCAGCGAACATCTCCGTGTGCAAACCAAGATGCCGGTGGCCGGAAAGCTGGGCGCAGACGGCATTCGGAAGTGAACCGATGCCCATCTGGAGGCAGGCACCATCCGGGACGAGGTTGGAACAGAGGCGTCCGATGTGCACATCGGTCGGAGTCGGCGCCACATAGTCCTTGGTGAAGAGCGGCCGGTCGTCGCGGACCAAACTGTCGAAACGCTCCAGCGGAATGAGGTCGCCGTAGGCGAAGGGAACATGCGGATTGACGACACCGATACGGGTACGGGCCACCTCCAGCGCCGCGATGGAACAATCCACCGAAGTGCCGAGGGAGACCATCCCGTCCACCGGCTCCGACACCTGCACCATGGCGACGTCACAAGGAAGCGCCCCGCTGCGATACATCGCCTGGGACTCGCTCAGATGGGCCGGAAGGTAGTCGGCATATCCGGCATTTACGCTTGGCCGGAGATTCGCCCCGACGAAGAAACCCTGGTCGAAGAAGACGCCTTCATAGGCCGGATCGCCGTACGGGGCGGGTCCTTCGGTGTGGAAATGGTGGAAATGGATGTTGTACAGTTCCCCGGCCCGGCGGCATAGCGCTTCCACGAGGAGATGGGGTACGCTGGCAATGCTCCCAAGGTGGATATGGTCCCCGGGGCGGACGGCTTGGACGGCCTCGTCGGCCGATATGAAAGTAACTGGCTTCATGGCGGAATGACTGCAAAGATAGTGATATTCTTTGTATATTTGCAGTCCCAAAAATGAATATCATGCATACGAAGGAAGAGAAAATGGAGGCGTTCGGCCGGCTGCTGGACATCATGGAGCAGCTTCGGGCGAAATGTCCCTGGAACGGAGCCCAGACCATCGAGTCCCTGCGGCCGATGACCTTGGAAGAAGTCTATGAACTGAGCGACGCCGTGCTCCGCAACGACATGGATGAGCTCAAGAAGGAACTGGGCGACGTCCTCTTCCATATCGTCTTCTACTCCCGCATCGCCGAGGAGCAGGGACGGTTCGATATCGCCGATGTCATCGGACGCGTATCCGAGAAGATGGTCTACCGGCATCCGCACGTGTTCTCCGACACGGAAGTGGCCGACGCCGACGAGGTCTCCCGCAACTGGGAAATGCTCAAGACGAAAGAGAAAGACGGCAACAAGCGGGTCCTTTCCGGAGTGCCGGAGTCCCTGCCGTCCGTCCTGAAAGCTTTCTATATGCAAGACAAAGCCCGCGGGGTCGGTTTCGACTGGGAGGAAAAGTCCCAGGTGTGGGACAAGGTCAAGGAAGAACTCGGGGAATATCAAGCTGAACTGGATGCAATGGAGGCAGAGGACGGCCATGTCGAACCGTCGCAGTTCGCCCCGTCGCCGGACTCGTCGGAAGGCTTCAAGGCCGCCTACGACCGGGCCGAGGATGAGCTCGGCGACTTTCTGTTCGCGACCATCAACGCTGCCCGCCTCTACGGCCTCAACCCCGATACGGCGCTGAACCGCTCCTGCGCGAAGTTCCGCCGCCGGTTCACCTACCTCGAAGAGCAGACCCTCCGCAAGGGCCGCCTCCTTACGGACATGACCCTCGCCGAGATGGACGCCATCTGGGACGAGGGCAAGGCCAAGGGCCTATGAGGCTTCTCTGATGCACAAGTCGCTGACACACAGCAACATCAACAATGTAGGGGTGCAACAGAAAGTGCACCCCTACATTGTTCAGCAGACAGGCGGTCAGGCGGTTACGTGCCAATCCCCTATTTCACCAGGTTGCCGAGGATGGAACGGGTGAGTTCCTTGGTGATGGTGTTCGTCGCGGACTGGGTGGCTTTCTTGACAGCCTTCTGGGTCGTGGAAGTCGTGGAGGCCTTTTTCTTGGTGCCGGTGACCTTGGAGGAGACGGTATCGGCCACCGAGGCGGCAACAACGCCGGTCACAGCGGTGAGGACAGACTTCAGCACCTTGGAACCGATACTGTTCTTGGCCTTCTTGGCAGCCTCTTTCTCCGCCCTGGCGGCTTCCTTCTCAGCCTTGGCTTGTTCCTTCGCCTCGAGGGCTGCCTGTTTTTCGGCCTCCTTCTGCGCTTCCCATTCGGCCTTCTGCTTCTCCACCTCGGCATAGGCGGCAGTCAGGATTTCGTAGGCACTCTCACGGTCGATGGGATGGTCATAGCGTCCGTACAGGCGGGACTGCTTGACCGACTGCGCACGCTGGTCGTCGGAAACGGCACCGATCTGGCTGAGCGGGAAGAGGATCTTGGCGCGCTCGACCACGCGGGGTGTCCCCTTTTCGTCGAGGAAAGAGACCAACGCCTCGCCGGTGCCGAGTTCCAGGAGCGTATCGTAGGTATTGAACTCCGGATTGGACCGGAACGTCTCGGCGGCCACCTTGACGGCCTTCTGATCCTTCGGCGAGTAGGCGCGGAGGGCATGCTGGACCCGGTTGCCGAGCTGGCCGAGGATATTCTCCGGAATGTCGGTCGGACTCTGGGTGATGAAGTAGATGCCCACCCCCTTGGAGCGGATGAGGCGGATGACCTGCTCGATCTTGTCGGTGAGGGCCTTGGAGGTACCTTCGAAGAGCATGTGGGCCTCGTCAAAGAAGAAGACGAGCTTCGGCAGGTCCATGTCGCCGACTTCCGGGAGGGTCGCGTACAGTTCGGAGAGGAGCCACAGCAGGAAGGTCGAATAAAGCTTCGGCTGGAGCATCAGCCGGTCGGCCGCCAGCACGTTCATGATCCCCTTGCCGGCCTCGCACTGGAGGAGGTCGTAGATGTCGAAGTCCGGTTCACCGAAGAACTTGTCGGCCCCCTGGTTCTCCAAGGCGAGGAGGGCACGCTGGATGGCGCCCACCGAGGCGGCGGAGACATTGCCATACTTCGTCGTGTACTCCGCAGCGTTCTGTGCCACGAAATTGAGCATGGCACGCAGGTCCTTGAGGTCGATCAGCAGGAGGTTGTTGTCGTCGGCGATGCGGAACACGATGTTCAGCACGCCGGTCTGGGTCTCGTTGAGCTCCATCAACCGGCCGAGCATATCCGGCCCCATCCGCGAGATGGGAGAGCGCATCGGGTGGCCCTGCTCTCCATAGACATCAAAGAAACGGACCGGACAAGCCTGGAACTGCGGATCCTCGATGCCGAATTCCGGCAGACGCTTCTCGATGAAGCCGGAGAGCTTGCCCGCCTGGCTGATACCTGAAAGGTCACCCTTCATGTCGGCCATGAAACAGGGCACTCCAGCCTGGCAGAAGGTTTCGGCCAGCACCTGGAGGGTCACCGTCTTGCCCGTACCTGTGGCACCGGCGATAAGTCCGTGGCGGTTCGCCATCTTGCCGACCAGCGAGATCGGCCCGTTGGAGGAATGGGCTACGTACAGCCCGCGTTCTTTGTCAAGCATGGTATTTTTTTATCTGTTCCACAAATATAAATAAAAATCAGGCACTGGCATTCCGCCGGGCTTTCCAGGCATAGAACAAGGCGGCCGAGAGGACGAACGTGCCGATGCCGATCCACGGTGCCGATGCCTGCGGAATGCGGAAGCCGATCTGGTCCACGCAGATGAAGGTGACACATACTGCCGTCATGAAGCAGGCCGGGACCAAAGTCACCAAGTAATACAGCCCGCCCCTATGCCGGACCAGGAAGGCCGTCGCAGTCCACAGCATGAATACGGCGAGAGTCTGGTTGGACCAGCCGAAGTAGCGCCAGATGGTGTTGAAACCATTGGTGTCGGCAATATTGTACCACAGCAGGAAACCGGAGGCGATAAACAGCGGGATGGCTATGTAGAGGCGCTTGCGGATGGTCTTCTGCTCCAGATGCATGAAGTCGGCGATAATCAGGCGGGCACTGCGGAAGGCGGTGTCACCGGAGGTGACCGGTGCGGCCACGACGCCGAGGATGGCAAGGATGCCGCCCAACAGGCCAAGCCAGTGACCCGAGACCTTCGTCACGACGGTCGGAGCCGCGGCCGTGAGGTCGGAGCCGACGGCAGCTGCACCCCCGTCGAAGAAAAACCAAGAGGAAACGGCGGCCCAGATCAGGGCGACAATCCCTTCCGTAATCATGGAGCCGTAGAACACCGGCCGTCCAAGCCGTTCGTTCTGGAGACAACGGGCCATAAGGGGGCTCTGGGTGGCATGGAAGCCGCTGATGGCCCCGCAAGCGATGGTGATGAACAGGCACGGGAAGATGGGCTGTCCGGTAACACCGACGGAGGGACCCCGGTTCTGCAGGCCGTCCCAGAACTCCGGAAGCAAGGGCCACTTGACGACGAGGCACACCAGGAGGGCCGCCGCCATGAACAGCAGCGCGAAGGCGAACACCGGGTAGATGCGGCCGATGATCTTGTCGATCGGCAGCAGCGTGGCAATCACATAATAGATGAAGATGACCCCGACCCACAACATGATGGCGCCGCGGCCGCCGTCTCCGGCCAGGTCGCCGAGGATCAAGGCCGGGCTGTAGACGAACACGGTCCCGACCAGCAGCAGGAGCACGATTGAGAACACCAGCATGACCTTCTTGGTCCCCTGCCCGAGGTAATGCCCCACCAATTCCGGGAAGCCTGCCCCACCATGGCGGAGGGAGAGCATGCCGGTCATGTAATCATGGACCGCACCGGCGAAGATGCAGCCCAATACAATCCACAGGTAGGCGGAAGGGCCGAACTTCGCCCCCATGATGGCACCGAAGATGGGGCCGGTCCCGGCGATGTTCAGGAACTGGATCATGAAGACCTTCCAGGTGGGCATGGCGATGAAATCCACCCCGTCGGCCTTGGAGACGGCCGGTGTCACCCGCTCCGGATCGGGTCCGAACACCCGGTCCACGAACGCCCCGTAGCAGAAATACCCCGCCACGAGCGCCACGATGCTGATCAAGAACGAATACATATTATTCAAAGAACGAAAAATGGACGCGACCGTAAACCTTCTCCTTGACGAAGCGGGGATGCCCCCGGAAAGCATACGCATCGCCGTGCTCCAGGATGAAATAGCAGCCGGGATGGAGGATGTCCTGCTCGAAAACCCGGTCCGGAAGCGTCTCCACACCTTCCAGGTCATAGGGCGGATCGGCGAAGACAAGATCGAACTTCTCCCGGCAGATAGGGAGGAAATCGAAGACATTGTCCCGGACCATAGTCACATTGCCGAGCCCCAGCCGGGCCGCCTCGGCCTTGATGAAAGAAGCATTCTCCCGGACCCGCTCGACACTGTACACGCGGGCGGCTCCCCGGGAAGCGAACTCGAAGGCCACGGCACCCGTTCCCCCGAAGAGGTCCAGCACCTTGAGGTCTTCGAACTCATATTCATTGTTCAGGACATTGAAAAGCCCTTCCCGCGCGAAGTCGGTCGTGGGGCGGGCCTTGTATCCCGGCGGCGGAAGGATACCCCTCCCTTTCAAGCGTCCCCCGATGATTCTCATAGCCGGACGACCGCCTTGAAATACCGGTAGAGAGACATCTCCGCATCCGCATCCAGCGGAGTCCGGAAACAGACCGTGGTCACCTCCGGATTGAGTTGGAGGCGCTTCAGAGCCAGGAAGAGGAAATATTCCGCCGTCGTGAAGTCGGCGGCCTGGAACACATTGCACAGCAGGAGGCTCCGCCCCTGTGCGATGACCAGGTGGAGCCAGCCGTCACCATACGAGGCCAGGACCTTGTTGTAGTCCTGACAACGGTCGAGGCCTTTGAGCAGATAATACAGTTCCGGAAGGACCGGTACGGAAGCCCCAGATGTCGTCAAGACTGTCTGCGAAAGGATCCGGGAAAGGGATTCATCGATGGTGTTGGAGAACAGCAGCACGGCGGAACGTTCCGGAAGCCGTACAGATCCGACCACGTCGGTTTCCCGGAGGGCGACGACATCGGCCAAGGAAGAGCGTACCGTCTCCGGCGAGAAAAAAGCCTCGGGGACCAGCGCACATTTCGGCGTGAGCAGGGAAATCTCCACCTCGTCATAGCGCCGCTGGAATTCCGGCGTGGTGAAGATCCGGTCGGAGCCGAGCCAGCCGGAAGAGCGGACTTCCTCCCCTTCCCGCACCTTAAAAGAATATCCACTCAAGGAAACTTGAATGGATATTCCTGTAGCTGCTGTAAGGATACCGTCCACTATTCCCAGTTGCCTGCGTTGTTGTTCGGGGCGGTCACGCTGCCGACCTGAAGGCCGACATACTTGTTCTGGTTCTCACGCTCGGAGTCGAGGTTGATGCGGAGCTGGTTGTCCATGCCCTTCAGAAGGGCGCGGTACGGCATACGGGCCTCGAAGAGCGGGACATTGACACCCGACACCTTCTTGACGACAGCCTCCATCTCGACCTTCCGGCCGCCGGAGAACGGGATATAGGCAAGGGAGTCGATGTTGAAGTCCTCGCGGCCGTTGAACAGGGTGTCCTTCACCGCGATCGGGGTGCTGATGGAGAACACGAGCTTCTCACCCTGACGGTAGAGCTGGAGGAGTTCCTCGTTGGTGATCTTCTTGTTCTGCTTCTTGATACGGGCAGTATTGGCCACGGCGAGGGAGTCGTCATTGGAGCCGACCTGCATGATGATGTCCATCTTGCCCTCGTTGTAGAAGGTCTTGAGAGAATCCATGTCGTCGGTGAAATGGTTGTTCACGCCCTTGAAAGCGACCTGCAGGGTGCGGATGTCCTTGAGGCGCTGGATGCCAACCTGCTCTCTGCGGGCCTTCTCCTTGTTGAAGTTCACAGGCTCCATGACGCTGCTGTAGATCAGGTACACGAGGCCGACCGCTGCCAGGGCGAGCAGGATTTCGACGACGATTTTGAATGTTTTATTCATTATTTTAGTGTTTTATAATTTTCCAAAGTTCCGACAAAGTTAGAAAAATCATTTATGAAAAGCAATATATTTTGTAATTTTGCACCCGCAAGTGAACCTGAAAAATAACCGGTCCCTTTTATCGAGATACGCCCGGATATTTTTCACAACCTTTCAAAAGACACCTGCAGATGAACGGAATCAGACCGGACAGCATACAAAGGCTCAGCCGCCTCATGGACGATGCCACCCGTGTGAGCGCCGTCGCCCACACCCACCCCGACGGTGACGCTGTCGGCAGTACGGCCGGTATCCTCGCCTACCTTGCAGAAAAAAGGGGCAAGGATGTCGCTGCCGTCTTCTCCGACAGTCCGGCGGACACCCTGCGTTTCCTCATCCCGGAAGGGGTTCCCTACCTCTTCCATGACAAAGAGCCGGGAGCCGCCCTCGCCCGCCTCCGGGAAAGCGACCTCATCATCCTGATGGACTGCAACGGCTTTTCCCGTGCCGAAGCCCTGGAAAGCACGCTGGCCGGCTCCCATGCCCGGAAGGTCCTCATCGACCACCACCTCGACCCGGAAACGGAAGCCTTCGACCTGGCCTTCTCCACGCCCGACATCTCCTCTGCGTCGGAACTCCTGTACCAGATCCTCATGGAGATGCCGGACATCGGCCATGACGCCGCCAGGCTTCCTGCCGCTACGGCCCGTGCCCTGATGGCCGGCATGACGACGGACACCAACAACTTCGCCAACTCCGTCTACCCGTCCACCCTCCGGATGGCCTCCGAACTGCTCGCCGCCGGGGTCGACCGTGACACCCTCCTCATGGAACTGTACAACCGCTACCGTGAAAACCGCGTCCGGGTCATGGGCTATCTCCAGCATGAAGCGATGCGCATCACTCCGGAAGGGGTCGCCTATATCGTCGCTACCCGTGAGATCCTCGACCGGTTCGACGTCCGCGAAGGCGAGACGGAAGGCCTTGTCAACGTACCGCTCTCCATCGACGCGGTGAAGATGAGCATCTTCCTCAAGGAGGCGGACGGCTGTTTCCGGGTATCCCTCCGGTCCAAGAAAGGGATCTCCGCCCAGCGTTGCGCCATGACCTGGTTCCACGGGGGCGGCCACGAGAATGCTTCCGGCGGCAAACTTTGCTGGCCCGGCGACATCGCCTGCCGGGAAGAAGCCGCCGCCTACCTTGAACACGTATCCCGGAATTTCATGCCATGAAACGGTCCACTCTCCTCTTCCCGGCCGCCCTCGCCGCCGCCGTCCTCGCCTGCACCAAGCAGTCGGTCGAGGCCACCTACGACAAGCAGGAGACCACCATCGCCAGTTTCGTCCAGGCCCGGCTCCAGGCCGACACGACCGCCACCGTGACCTACAACAAGGGATCGGTCCGCATCGTCCTCCACGATACCCTCGCCCGGGAAGGACTCCTCGCCGATTCGCTCCGTGCCGGCGGGAGCGTCTCCTTCTACTATGCCGGCTATATCCTCAGCGGGACTGCCGTCTCGTCCTCCAGCCTGTTCGCCACCAACCGCAAGACCACGGCGGACGAGTCGGGATGGAAACTCACGGACAGCACCCTGTTCCAGATCGAGACCCTCACCTTGGACGACCGCCTCATACCCGGGCTCCGCCACGGCCTGGAAGGCGTACAGAACCAAGATGAGTGTTTTATCCTCTTTTCCGGCAAATATGCCTATGGCAACCATGTCCAAGGCACGATTCCTGCAAGGTCTGCCCTCGTGTATCACATCTGGGTGAACAGCATATCCAATGATTAAACGTATGAATATGAACAAGACAACCCTCCATATCGCCCTGACCCTCTGTGCCGCTGCAACCCTCACCGGATGCGCGCGCAGCTCCGCTGACACCACGGCCGACGACAACAAGGAATACTTCGATGCCTGGCGGTCCATCAACTATCCGGACGCACAGAAGAAGGGTCTCGGCATCTACATCCTCCCTGACCGGGAAGTGGCCGGTAGCGGTGCTGCCTGGAACCGCAACCTCCCCTGTTCCTTTGTCTCCTATACCATCCAGAGCCTCAGCGGAGCCGTTTCCTACAACTCCGAAGAAGCGATGGCCCGGCAGCTCGGCACCTATGACAAGGCGGACTACTACGGCCCCCAGGTCGTCCTGACCGGTACCGGTGTGAGCTATGCCGGCCTGGATGAACTGCTCGACGGCATGAAGGTCGGCGGAAGCCGCACAGCCATCATCCCGTCCTGGCTGATGACCACCAGCCGCTACGACACAGAGGAGGAATACATCGCCCATATCGGCAGCGCATCTTCCGCCATCTACACCATCACCCTCCACGGGCAGACCAGCGACATCAAGCAATGGGCCTATACCACCCTGCAGGACTACACCCGGCGGGAATGGGCCGTCTCCGACACCACGACGACCGGTGTCTTCTTCAAGTCCTTCACCCCAGAGGCATCCGAAGCCGTCGCCAGCGACTCCACGGTCTATGTCAACTATACAGGACGGCGTCTGGACGGGCAGGTTTTCGATACCACCATCGAGAAAGTAGCCAAGGACAACAACATCTATGTCTCCGGCAAGACCTACGCCCCGGTGCCCGTGGTCTGGAACGAGACCGCCACGGAAATCACCCTGAACGGAAGCACAGTCGTCACCACCGGTTTCGCGGAAGGTCTCTATCAGATGCACCAGGACGAGAAAGCCGCCTTCGCCTTCACCTATGACAAGGGATACGGCACAAGCGGCAGCGGAACCCGGATCCCCGGCTATGCCTCCCTCATCTTCGAAGTCGAACTTGTCCCGGCCCCGTAGCCTATGACTGGAGCCATCCCTACCGAACTGGGCACCCAGCCCATCCGCCAGCTGATCCGACAGTACGCAGTCCCCGGCATCATCGCCATGACTGCGTCTTCGCTCTATAATATGGTGGACAGCATCTACATCGGCCACATTGCCGACGTGGGGTCGCTGGCCATCTCCGGCCTCGCCGTCACCTTCCCGCT
The DNA here is from genome assembly GCA_017476575.1 of Bacteroidales bacterium. Classification (GTDB taxonomy): domain Bacteria; phylum Bacteroidota; class Bacteroidia; order Bacteroidales; family UBA932; genus Cryptobacteroides. Next base: position 13,706 of record JAFUZO010000033.1, read on the forward strand.
CATGAACATCTCCACGGCCTTCGGCACCCTGGTCGGTGTCGGTGCCGCCACGATGATCTCCGTCCTCCTGGGCCAGAAGAACTACAAGGTGGCGAACAAGGTCCTTGCCAACGAAATCGCCCTCAACATCCTTACCGGCCTGACATTCACGGTGGTCACGCTGTTGTGGATGAATCCCATCCTGCGCTTCTTCGGCGCCAGCGGCAACACGCTCCCCTTCGCGCGGGACTACATGTTCATCATCGCCCTCGGCAATGCCGTCACCCACCTCTATTTCGGCCTCAACAGCGTCATCCGGTCATCCGGCAATCCCAAACTCGCCATGGGGCTGACCCTGTTCACCGTCACTTCCAACGCCATCCTCGACCCGCTGCTGATCTTCACCTTCCACATGGGCATCCAAGGAGCAGCCCTGGCGACGGTGCTCTGCCAGATGATGGCGCTGGGCTACACGCTATGGTACTTCCTGGACGAGAAGCGGTTCCTCCACCTTCCCCGCAGCCGGAAGGTCTTCCGCATCGACTGGAACATCGCCAAAGACTCCCTCGCCATCGGCATGGGACCCTTCCTGATGAACCTGGCCAGCTGCATCGTAGTGCTCTTCATCAACCAGCAACTTCTCAAGTGGGGTGGCGACCTCGCCATCGGTGCCTACGGCATCGTCAACCGCATCAGCTTCCTGTTCGCCATGGTCGTCATGGGCTTCAACCAAGGAATGCAGCCGATCGCCGGCTACAATTACGGGGCACGCCAATACACCCGTGTCCGTGAAGTCTACTACAGGACTATGCTGTGGGCCACCCTCGTATGGACCCTCGGCTGGGTCGTCTCCCTGTTCCTCGCCGGGCCTGCCGTCTCCATCTTCACTGACGACCCCGCCCTCCACTCCCTGGCGGAGAAAGGATTGCGCTGCATGAACTGCGTCTGCCCCATCGTCGGCTTCCAGATGGTGACCACCAACCTCTTCCAATGCCTCGGCATGGTCCGCAAGTCCATCTTCCTGTCCTTGTCCCGGCAACTTCTCTTCCTCCTTCCCTGCATCTACATCCTCCCGGCTGTCTTCGAGTCCGAAATCGGAGTCTGGTACAGTTTCCCGATTTCCGATGCCGTCGCCTCCGTCATCACCGCCATCCTGGGCATCGGCCTGTTCCGCAAGCTCGGCCGCATGAAGGACGGTGACGACCCGGCCGTCCTGGGAGGGCAAATCTGACCCACGCCATGAAAACAATCATCAATATCGGCCGACAGTTCGGCAGCGGCGGCGGATTCGTCGCCAAGGCCATCGGAAGCCGTCTCGGCATCCCGGTCTACGACAACGAACTCATCTCCAAGGCTGCGGAAGAGAGCGGCTATTCCAGAAGCCTCTTCTCCAAGGGTGAGGAGAAACGCAGCCTGTTCTCGGTGTCGAGTTTCTTCGCCTCCGGCCGCCTCAGCTACAGCGACAGCGGCTACGTCAACGTCAATGTCATGTTCAAGATCCAGAGCGAGGTCATCCGGAACATCGCCGCAAAGGGTGATGCAATCATCGTGGGCCGGTGCTCCGACTACATCCTCCGCGACCTGGAATGCCTGGATGTGTTCGTCTGCGCCCCGATGGAGTTCCGCATCAAGCGGCTGATGGAGAACGAAGGGCTGGACGCCGACGAGGCCGAGGCCCTGATGCGCCGCAAGGACCGCACCCGCGAGACCTACTACAACTACTACACGTTCGGCGCCTGGGGGGTCGCCTCCAACTACGACCTCTGCGTCGATTCCTCCATCCTCGGCATCGAGGGAACCGCCGATTTCATCATCGATTTCGGCCACCGGGCGGGACTCATCCCTTGAAACCGTCCCCCTTCATACGACTCCTGCCGCTCCTCCTGCTCCTCACCGGAGCCGGCATCGTCCTCCTGTCCCACAGACCCGGTCCGGAGGCCGTTCCCGAGCCCGTCCCTTACGTCGAATTCCTCAACGAAACCTTGACCAACGACCGGTCTGCCGTGCCCGGACTCGACCGGATGGACCATGCCGTCGACAGCTTCATGCAGTTCTGGTCGCTCCGAGGCGTCTCGCTCAGCATCACCCGCAACGACTCCCTCGTCTACGCCAAAGGGTACGGTATCGCCGACCGCGGCGTTCCCATGACCCCGGGGACCCTGCTCCGCATGGCCTCTGTCTCCAAACTGCTCACGGCCGTCGGCATCATGAAACTCCAGGAGGAAGGCAAGCTCTTCCTCGACACCCCGGTTTTCGGCCCCTACGGCGTCCTGAGTGAATACGACCCGTATATCCGCGACGACAACTACTACCTCATCACCGTGGAGCATCTGCTGCGCCACCAGGGCGGCTTCTCCACCCGGGGCGGCGACCCGATGTTCACGACCGCTACCGTCATGCGGAACATGGGCCTGTCCGCGCCCCCCTCCCAAGAGGAACTGACGCGGTATCTTGTGGGACGGCGGCTCGCCTTCCTGCCCGGAAGCGGCCAGCAGTACTCCAACTTCGGCTACCTCCTGCTGTCGATGATCATCGAAAAGGTCAGCGGACGCCCCTACGAGGACTTCATGCAGGCCGAAGTGCTCGGGCCGGCCGGCTGCCGGGACTTCCACATCGGCGGGAACTGGTATGCCGACAAGCGGCCGAACGAGACCCGCTACTATATGCAGCCCGATGCGGAGCCCTGTCCCGCCTTCGACGGCTGCGGCCGGATGGTAGAGAAATGCTATGGCGGGAACGACATTACGACCCTCTCCGGCGCCGGGGCCTGGATCGGCTCCACCCCCGAACTCGCCCGACTGGTCGCCTCCATCGACGGCCACCCCGGCATTCCCGACATCCTGGACGCATTCAGTGTCTACCAGATGACCCAGCGCCTCTCCGACGACATCTACTCCCTCGGCTGGGTCGACTGCACCGACGAAGGCGAATGGACCCGGACCGGGTCCTTCTCCGGCACCTCCGCCCTCGTCAAGGTCTACCCCGACGGCGAGACCTGGATTCTCATCTCCAACACCTCCGCCTGGCGCGGCTCCCGGTTCACCAAGGACACCGCCGCCCTCTTCAAGGACCTCCGCCGTCGCTTTTCCACCTCCCTCCCCGCCGTCGACCTCTTCCGGCCATGACTGCCCATGACGAACGGAAACGAGGCTGTATTCCTTGGAAAAGTCTAGAATACAGTCTCGTCCCCTGGATCGGATTCTCCGCTGTCAGAAACGCCAGCCGACGGTCATAAGGACGTCGACGAGGCGGGTATCCGCGGAAATCTGCGGGGTCGGAATGTCTGCATTGATGAAATCACCCTCGTCATCGTGCAGATAATAGTAGTACGGCGTGATGTATTCGATCGGCATCCAGTGGAAGCGGACGGCCGCATCGGCGAAGAAGGAGCCGCCGGAACTGTAGCCGAGGCCGAAGGAGACACGCTCCCGGGCGCCATCCTTATAATTCATCACTGCGCTGCTCAGCGGCGAGGATACATAGTTGTACCCGACCCGGATGGCAAGCGAAGGCATCGGCTTGAGTTCGGCGCCGACCCGGAAAGCATGGGAAGCCCGCATGCAGTCATAGATATCCCGGTTCGCCACGGAGAAGTCAGCATTGTTGTCATACATGGAAGAACGGAGGTCCATGGCCTGGTAGTTGCAACGCTCGTAGTCGAAGCTCACAAGGCCCATACTTCCGACCGTATAGGCCACGCCGGCATTGAAGCGGGACGGGGTCTTGAGGTTGTAATGCCATTCATCTTCCGGTGACTGGGCCGTCCGGGCCCTTCCGTCGATGACAGAGCGGCCGTCCACGGCATACCGTTCCTCGATTTCCAGGATGCTCGGAGTCTGGATGGCGGCCCCTACACGCAGCCCCGCGACCGGCCGCCAGATGAAACCCGCCTTGGCGTAGATGCCGGTTCCCTCGGCCCGGTAGGCCGTCCGCATCCGGAGCGAGTTGAAGTGCCGCTCGGTCGCTGTCCCGTCCTCGGCGATGTAGGTGGAGACGAAACTGTCCGGATCGACAGGCTCTTCCGCCATGGCCACGTCCTGACGATAGGACAGCGAGGTGATGCCGAGGTTGGCGCCGAGGTAGAACTTGTCGGAGAAATCCGCGGCAAAGTTCATGAGGATGTCATACTTGTTGCCGCGACGACGCTGCTGATAACGCTGGTTGATCCTGTCAGCCAGTTTGATATCTCCGTTGTCCAAGACCCGCTCGGTGGCACCGGCATAGGCATTGTCACTACCGTTGACGGGACTGACGATGCCACTTTGATAGCCGACCATCGTCATCCAGGACGGGATGTCGTCGGAATAAAAACTGCCACCCAGTGTGCTCTCGGGCCAGCCGTCCGCCAAGGTAGCCAACCCGCCGGCCAATGTTGTCCGGCTGTTGGTCCCGATGGCCTTGATCCCATTCGTGTAGTCGTTGGTCGCATTGCCCACGATACCGAACGACAACCGCTTCAATCCCGAAGAGTTACGGGTGTTGTATGTGGTGATGAAACCGAAGTTCGGCACTTTGAAGCGGGTTCCCCAACCGGTCTTGCCGGTCTCGAAACCGAGGAATCCGCCTTGATCGTCCACCGTACCCTGGCTGTAGGTCGAAGAGATGCTCAGGGAGGGAGTGAGCACAAACTGGGAATAACCGGTCACGGCGGAACCGGCCGGGTTGAACGTCAGGGAACCCAGGTCACCGCCGACAGCCGTCATCGCATTGCCCATACCGACGGAACGGGCCGTACCGACATAGTTGTTCTCGGCAAAGGCAAACGCATCCTGCCACGTCTGCGCCCCTGCATTTCCCATAACCGCCGCCAACAGAGCGGCTGCTGCAAATATCCTTTTCATGATGGTCTGCTTTTGAATGAGTAGTTATCGCCTGGAAGATCCGCCGCCGGAACGACTGCTTCCCCCACCGGAAGAATGGCTGCTTCCGCCACCCGAGAACCCGCCGCTGGAATGGCCGCCTCCCGAATAGCTGCCGCTGGAGCGGGTGCTGCTGCC
>JAFUZO010000034.1 GCA_017476575.1 Bacteroidales bacterium
GCACCGCCCCCTTGCTTCGCGTCAGTACCGTTGTCGGCATTGTTTGAGAGCGTACAACCTGTCAACTTGAGGACGCCGTCATTATGCGTCATCTTGATGGCACCGCCGCCGTTGGAGGCCTGGTTGCCGGAAAGGGTGCAGCCGGTGAGGGTGACCTTGGCCTTGGCGATGTTCAGGGCTCCGCCGCCGTTGACGCCGCCGGTCGTCCCCTCCGCGAGCGTCTGCTCCCGACCGTTGATGAACTGGACACCTTCGACCGTCAGGGCCGGGACAACATTGCCCCCATTCAGGTAGAGGATGCCGTAGGTCTCATTGCCGGTGAAGCGGGTCGGATTCGCAGCGATGTCGATGGATGCATCCTCTCCGCCTCCTTCAGGATAGCCGCCCTTGAAGGTGAACGGGTATTCCCCCGTCCAGTTTCCACTGGAAAGGTCGATGCGGAAAAGGGGTGCAGCCTCCGTCCCCAGGACATAGTCGCCCTTTGCGAAATGGAAGGTGGTCCCGCTTAACTGGACGGCCAGGAGATTGGCCGCAAACTGCGTCTTTTGGACATCAGCCAGCGAAGCGTCGAAATCCGACGCAAGGGCGTCCTGGTCGAACAGGGTGCGGAGCAGGGCGGCACCGCCGGCCGTCGCCCAGGTCTGCCCGTTTCCCTCACCCGTCTCTGTGAAATAGTAGTCCGTCACCATCTTGGTCTCGGGCTGTCCCATGTTGAGGATATGTCCCTGCTCGATGGTGCGTGCCTTGGCAGAGACGGCCGCCGGCAGGACGGTCCCGTCCGTCAGCGTATACTGGATGGCGATACCGGCCTTGAGGTTCGCGCCGGGAAATACCGGCAGGAACCAGGTCCCGGCACCGGGCGTCGCAAAGGTGAAATTGCAGTTGCGGGAAGTCGTTCCGGACACATTGGAGACCGCTTTCAGGGTTCCATCCGTATTGAAAGTGGCCTTGACATCGGCCGTCAGGGTGCCGCTGGAGCCGGACACCACCAGTACGGAAGCGACATCGGTCCGGACGGTCTCGAACTTGAGCAGGGACACGGCGTGATGGAAGGTGAAGGCCTTCTCGGAGGCGCCGGTCGTGGCGACGCAGACATCGGCCTGGGCAAAGGAGCCGTCCCCTACCGGGCAACCTTTCGACTGGGTCAGTGTCAATGTCAGCGCCCCGTCCGCGAGCGTAGCGCCCACCGAGGCCGGGCTGACCGCATAGTAGGTTGTCGCGGCATTGAAGGCGGCGACGTCGCCTGCGGGAACCTTGGCGACGAGGGTGGTCGTCTCGCCGGATTCCTGGGCCTGGGCGGTCACGCTCTTCCCGTCGCCATAGAAAATAGTGACTTCATCATCCTTGACCCACTTGACGATCCGTTCCTGGCCTTCGCCGTTCTCGAGGACCGTCTTGGTCGCGGGAAGGCCGGCCGTGAAGGGGATTTCGACATAGGTGACATCGGAGGACTCCTCCGGAAGGGGCCCGGTGACATCGGTCTCCTTGGCGCAGGCCGCCGCAACAAGGGCGGCGCAGGCGGCAAGGGCTGCATTGCGTACTGTGTTTTTCATGGTCACTTGCTTTTTCATCGTTTACCAGAGTTCGTCTTCTGTCATATTATCCGTGGACGCCGTCGTCTCCAACGTACTGGCGGCCAGGAAGGAATGCTCATGGACCAGCCGGGTGACGCTGGTCGCGGGGGCCTCATAAGGGGCTCTTTTCATGTGGTTTTGTTTCATAAGCCTTGGTTGTTTATTTATTGTATCTGATGGCAAAATAATCCATGGAACTGGCCCGGCTCGAGGCTACGGTGGACCCGACGTAGGCATCCCCCGCCGAAGCGGCATCGCCGGTCGGCATCATCCGGATGTACACCTTCTCGTGTCCAAGGATTTCCGTGGGCAGCGGGAAGTCCATGCTCTTGAAACCGGGGCTCTGCCAGGGTTGGGTCAGGGCCCAGATGACGACATCCGGCACGGTGTACTCCGCGATGAGGTGCCAGTCACCGTCGGCGGAGACGTCCATGTTCCCGGTCAGGGACCATTCCGCCTTCCAGTAGCGGGGCGCCCGGAGGTTCTGGGCGGTGTTGTTGACGCTGATCTGCATGGAGACCCGGTCGGACGCATAGCCGAGGGTGGAGAAGGAGACCAGCCAGGCATAGCCGCGGCGCTGCGTGGAGTTCCACCAGGTGGTCGCCGTCCAGCAGGTGCGGAGTTTGCTGTCGAGGCGGCCGGAAGAGGGCGTCATCAGCCCTTCGGTTTCCATGCCCCAGTCGGTTCCATCAGGCAGGATGATGCCCGTGCCCGCTCCGTTTCCGGTCGCGTCGAGCGGTCCCAGACAGCCATAAGTCACGGTCGGCTGGCCATGCGTGCCATAGGTGGCATTGGTGTAGGCCGTATAGGTGTGGACGAAGGATCCGTTGTTCCCGTAGGTCGGGACCCAGCTGCCGTCTCCGGACGGATTCGGCTCCATGATGAGATATTCCGTGATGAGACCCGAGAAACTGTCCGCCAAGTCTTCGGCGAAACGGATGTCGTCGCGGGACTGGAGGCGCATCTGGTAGCGTCCGATGGTGCCGCATCGCGACGGGTAGGCGGCATCGCCGTCCTCCCAGCTGCGGAACTTCTCATGCACGATGATGCCGGAGATGTCCCCGCTGCCGTACGGCTTGCGGCGTCCGTCGCGGCGCCACGGGCAGGTCGTGTTGAAATACAGGTAGAGGCTGCCTCCGTCGATGCAGCGGACAAGCTGCGGATACTTGGTGCTCCGCGACGAATTCAAGGAGATGGTATACGCCTCGTTGACCGGGGTGAAAGGCCCCTTCCGGACAGGGAACTCGCACTCGGTCAGGGTGACGAAGGTGTAGATGTCTTCGTCGACGAGGTCGCCGATATGCTTGCGTTTGACCGGAAGGGTGCCGGCCGTCGAGGTCAGGATCTGTGTCCTCTCCAGTCCCGAGAGCCGGAACCGGACGGGGTCGTCCTCCCGGACCAGGGTGAGGCCTTTGAGGTCGATCGAGACAAGGTCACCTTGTCCAAGGATGTTGTCTTCCTCCGAGGCAGCCTCCACCAGGAAGCCGTAGGTTCCGTCCTCGCTCTCGAGGATGAAGGACTTGGCGGAGACGGTATAGTCGACGGTCCCTACCTCATACATAGTGTTCTCGGCCACATTGGCGGAGGCCATGTCGCTGGCCACGTAGCCGGTCAGGACGAGGTCTTCCTCGATGTAGAGGGGTTCCGCACCGGCACGGGCGCGGAGTTCCGCGAAGGAGACCGGTTCGCCGAGACGGTTGTCGGAGCGGGCCTGGGTCAGGTACAGGATGGCTTCCTGCACCTGTCCCCAGCCGTCGTCGTACAGCACCGAGATTTCGGCCGCACGGGGCAAGGCTGCGGGGTTGTCCTCAGTCTCCAAGACCAGGTGCCCGTCCTCCAGGGCCGTCCGGGTGATCCATCCCGCGTCCACCAGATACCGGATGTCGATGTACCATTCCTCATAGGGGACATTGGTATCCACCGGAATCCGGGTCGCCCCTTGTCCGTTGTAGATGACGACATTGCGGCTCCCGAAAAGCACTTCGCGGGCCCGGATGCCCCGCTGTTTGAGCAAGACCGTATCCCGGCGCGGACCGGCGGAGAATTCCACCCCGACGGACCGGCTGGTCCCTTCATTGTACTGGTATTCGATGACAAGGGTGCCGTCGCCGTCGAAGACAGGGTTGCGCACCACGGCCCAAGGGCAGTCCTCCATCAGGGCGGCCCGGCCGGAAAGGTTGGTCAGGAAGGGAATCTCGACGCTGCCCGCCTCGGCCGGCAGGACGAATTCCTTTTCATAGACACCCAGTTCCTCGGCGGTGAGGTATTCGGCATCGTCGAAAAAGTTGCCGCAGGCCGTCACGACGGCGGCGAGGGCGGGAAAGATACAGCTCCGTCTCATCATCATTCGTAGTTGGGGTCGGACGCCTGGACCATGCGGACGGAACAGGTTTCGCCGCCGGCCGTAAAAACAAGGGTGACGGAGCGCTGTGCCCCGTAGTTGCGGGTCCAGGAGAACTTGACCTGGCCGACGCCGGAACCTTGGAGCCGGTCGAGGCCGGCCCAAGGCGCCGGCTGGTCGAAGGCGACGGTCCAGTCCGTGTCGGACCAGACGACGACCGGGGTCGTCCCCTTGGCATAGTCCAGGTCGTACTGCTCGGCCCCGAGCCGCAGCGTATGTTCGAAGGTTGCCGCCTTCTCGCAGGAGGTGAGGGCGGAGAGCAGGACCAGGCCTGCCGCCAGCAGTTTCTTACAATCCATACTTCTCATACTCTTTGTTGTCCAGGGCGCCGCCGGAAGCCAGCACCTCGACGTCCGGAATCGGATAGTACTCGTGGCAGGGCTTCATGCGGTTGCGGAGGTTGGAATAGACGGTGTATTCATAGGTCTGACGGTACCAGATGCCCCAGCGGACAAGGTCCCACTTGCGCTGGAACTCGCCGAAGAGTTCGCGGGCGCGCTCCTTGCGGATTTCCAGGTCCAACTGGACCTTGCCGAGCGTACCGGAAGCCGGTTCGATGCCCGCGCGGTCCCGGACCCGGTTGAGGTAGCGGACCGCCTCGGCGGTGTTCCCCTGTTCGGCATGGCACTCGGCCGTCATCAGCACGGCGTCGGCATAGCGGAAGATCTTGTAGTTGTTGCTGTCGTTGGACTGCAGGAGGCCGGGACACCAGAACTTGGGGCCAAGCCAGTTGCGGGAGAACTCGTGCCCGTTCCATTCCCACACGAGGGTCATGTCCTTGCGCCGGTCCGACGAACTGCGGGGCATCAGGATGTTGTACAGGTAGGGGTTCGGACGCAGGGGCTGCCAGGCCGTGGCCTCGTCGCCCAGTTCCGGAATCTCCACCCCGTCGTAGACCGCCGTCCCGGCGGTGCGGCGGTACGGCATGCAGATGCTCGCGCAGTTGGAATGGAAATCGATGCCGTTGACCTGGTAGTCATGCTGGATCTCGAAGATCGACTCCGGGGTGTTCTTGTTGCGCAGCGGGATATCGGAGAGCGGATACTGCGACAGGTCGCCGTAGAGGTCCTCCAGATGTCCCAGGGCCTCCAGGGCGGTCTCCCACCGATGGTTCCACATCGCCATCTTGGCGATGAGCATCCAGCCCATCGCAGCACCGGCCCGGTAGTCCTCCACCTCGCAGGTGCGTACCTGGGGCAGGTACGGGACATATTCCTGCAGTTCGGCAATCAGGGCGTCACGGGTCTCCACGGCGGACATGCGCGGCAGGGCGGCGATGCGCTTGAGGTCCTCGACCGAATCGATGTAGTCCTCGTAGAAAGGGACGTCGCCGAAGAAACAGGTAAGGATGTAGTAGTAATAGGCCCGCATGATGCGGCCCTCCGCCTCCAGCGGGAGCCGGACATCGTCCTCCAAGGGGGAACGGCGGATGCCGTCGACGGCACAGCAGGCGTTGCGGACGCCCACATACCCGTATTGCCAGACCGTCGTACCGAACCGGGGATGGGCCGGGGAGATATCCAGTTGGCAGTCGAGCTGGGAGGACTGGATGCTGGCAAGGTCCGTCACACCTTCCGTCGCGATGAGCATCAGCATCGTGTAGATGTTCTTCAGCGGATAGTAGCATCCGTTGAGAGCTGCCACGCACTGGGGGCGGGTCTGGAAGAAGTCCGTCGGACTCACGAAGGACTCGCGGGGTTCCTCCAGGCTGCACGCCGCCAGCAGGAGGACGGCAGGAAGTATCAGATGATGGTTCCGGGACATAGGCGGTCAATATTTGAGTTGGACACTGAACAGGACGGTCCGCGGCTTGGGATAGGCCCCGAGGTCCATCCGGCGGAGGGTGCTGCCGTTCTCGCTCTCGGTGGAGACGTCCGGGTCGAAGCCGTTGTAGCGGGTCCACAGGTACAGGTTCTCGCCGGAGACGGACAGGGTGAGCTCGCGCATCCACCGCACCCCGTGCAGCGGCAGGGTGTACGCGAGACGGGCGTCCTTGAGCCGCAGGTAGGAGGCGTCGTGGACCTGGAGGGTGCTGGGCACGTTCTGGTTGGTGACGGAACCGGCACGTGGCAGATTGGACTCGGGATTGCGGACCGGATGCCAGGCGTTGACCATGCTGGCATACTGGTTGGTGATGTTGGAGCCCAGCATGTAGAGTTCGGAGAAGTTGTAGATCTTGCCGCCGAGCGACCAGGCGAAGTAGACGCCGACATGGAAGCGGCCGAGGCGCAGGGTGTTCTGGAGACCGCCGTACAGGTACGGATCGGCGTTGCCGAGGTAGCAGAGGTCGTTCCGGTCGAGGGTCCCGTCATGGTTCTTGTCCATGTAGATGGGCCTCCCCAACATGGTGGAAGCCACCTCGGAGGCATAGGCATGGGTGACCTGGTTGCGGGCGACCTCCGCCTCGTTGTGCCAGACGCCGGCGTACTGGAAGCCCCACAGGGAATTGAGCGGGTAGCCCTTGACATAGCCGTACATCATGTAGCCCTGGCCCGGGCCGTTGTAGGCGCTGATATAGTCCTCGGACCCGATGTCGTCCACCCGCTGCGTGTTGTGGGAGATGGTGAAGGCTGTGGACCAGGAGAAGCGCTTCTTCACGATGTTGCGGCTGTCCACGGACAGTTCCACGCCCCGGTTCGAGGTGGCACCGATGTTGGCGTAGCGGGAGGCGTAGCCGGTCTGCTTGGCCGTCTGCACGGTGAGAAGCAGGTCGGTCGTCCGGGCATAGTAGGTCTCCGCCGTCACGCCGAGCCGTCCGTTCCAGAAGGAGCCGGTGAGGGCGGCGTTGAACATGTCGGTCTTCTCCCAGGTCAGGTCCGGGGACTCCAGACGGCTCGGATAATAGGCTACGGGCTGGATGCCTCCAAAGATGTAGCCGCTGGTCGTCGTCGACAGAGCCGCCTGCGAGCGGTATGCGGCGATGGCGTCGTTGCCGGTGCGTCCGGCGCTGAGTTTCAGGGACAGTTCCTCGATGTTGCGGGCGCCCCGCAGGAAGGGCTCGCTGTGGATGTTCCACTTGAAGGCGGCGGAGGGGAAGAAACCCCACTTGCGGTTCGCGGCGAAGTTGGACGCTCCGTCCGAGCGGGCCGTCACGGTCAGGTAGTAGCGCCGGTCGTAGTCGTAGTTGAGCCGGGCGAAGGCAGCCATCGTAGCCCGGTAGAGCGTGGAGGACGAGGCCGTGTAACTCTCCTTGCTCTGGACGGCGTTCAGGTTGTTCCACATCACGGCATCGTCCATGTAGCCGCCGCCGGAGAGGCTGAAAGTGTTGGAACGGGTCCGGTAACCGGTGAAGCCGGCCATGGCATTGAAATGGTTGCGCCCTGCCTTCGGCATAGTGTAGGTCAAGGTGTTGTCCCAGGTCAGACTCCATTGCTGGAGGTCGGTGCGGGAGGCGTCCCCACCCTCGTCCTCGGTCCGTTTCGGCAGGGTCGAGGGCTCGTAGCGGAACCGGCTCATGTCGTAGCGGTAATAGGAGAACTGGCTGTTCCACCTCAAGCGCTTTCCGAGGTCGGCCTGGGCCGAGAGCGTAAGGTTGAGCGAACTGCGGTCGGTGTCGTCCGTGTCCAGGAGTGTCGTGACATAGGGGTTGTTGACCCGCTGCCCGCTTGTGTACATCGGGTTGAAACTGTCCTCGGGGTCGATCAGCGGCGAGTAGTAGACTGCCGCCGTGTAGGGATTCTTGCCGCCGATGAGGGCGAGGTTGTTGTGGTTCCGCCGCCAGGTGTAGCGGGTCTTCGCCTCCAGCCGGAGCCACTTGAACACCTGGTGGCCGACCCGGAGCGATCCGCCGATCTTCTGCATACCGCTCCGCTTGATGATCCCTTCATCGTCCAGGTAGGACACGGAGGCGTAGTAACTGGTCTTGCGGCCGTTCCCTCCCTGGATGGAGAAGTCGTACTGCTGGAAGGAGGCGGTCTGCGAGATGGTTCCGATCCAGTCTGTCCCCTTCCCCAGGGCGAACGGGTCGGGATAGACCGACTGCGCGGTCGGGGTGGTGAGGCCGATGTTCTCGTAGGCGTTGATGCCGGACCAGGCGGCGTAGTCGTTGCGGTACAGGGCGAACTGGGTGGCGTCCATGAGGTCCAGCTTCCGGGGCAGCCTGGAGAAACCGGCCGCTGCCTTGAAATTGATGATCGGACGGCCCGGCTCGGCGGAGGCGCCGCCGGCGCGGGTGGTCACGAGGATGACACCGTTGGAGCCGCGGGCGCCGTAGATGGCCGTCGCCGAGGCGTCCTTGAGGACGGAGATGGACTCGATGTCGGCCGGATTGAGGTCGCCGAGGTCATTCACCGCATCCATGACCCCGTCTACGACAATCAGCGGCTCGTTGGAGGCCGTGATGGAACGGGACCCGCGGATACGGATGGAGGTCGTGGCACCCGGCTCGCCGGTCGTGGACATCACATCGGTCCCTGCAATGCGCCCCTGGAGAGCCTGGTCCACGCTGGTGACCGGCACATCTCGGATGTCGCCCATCTTGACGGAGGTGACGCTGCCGGTCAGGTCGGCCTTCTTGACTGTCCCGTAGCCGATGGCGACGGCCTCCTCCAGCACCAGGGAGGCGTCGGAGAGGAGGACGAAGTCGACCTGGCTGCGGCCTTGGACGGATTCACGCTGGTCGGCATGGCCGACATACATGGCCTTGAGGACGGCGTCGGGGGCGCATGTCAAGGCGTAGCGGCCGTCGATGTCGGCCGTGACGGTCTGGAGCACGGTGTCGCCCTTGCCTTCGACCACGATGACGGCACCCGGCAACGGGTCACCCTCGGCGTCATAGACGGTGCCCTGGACCGGCCGGGGAGCCTGCGCAGCGAGCGGAAGGACGGCCAGGGCCAGGGCGGCCGTCCAGAGTAGTTTCATTCGTCTCATCCCTCTTGCATTTGTCCTTCATCCACCTCGTTGTCGTCTTCGATCGAAGCGGCCTGCGAGGTCGTGATGCGGTAGATTTTGAACCGGGCGAACTGGAGGCGCACCGCCTCACCCGCGTCTGCGGCGCTGAGCCGGACCTGGAAGTCGGCGTCCATCCGCTCCCCGTCGTTGTGGACCCGGAAATAATGCCAGTTCCCGGCCGACGCCGACTTGCCGGCGGGGACTTCGACGATCCGGCTCCGCTGCCCGGTGTCCCGGAAGGTGCCCTCCCCGATGATCTCTACGAGAAGGCGGTTGGAGGAGGAGCCCTCCGGCGCCCAGGCGTTGAATGCGATGAAATCGTTGTAGTCGGACCGGATGCCCTCGGCATAGGCACTCGTCCAGGATTCCCCGGCTTGGAGAGTCTGCGTGGCCGAAGGAGCGGCATAACGGACAGAATAGCCCTGCTGGAGGGTGACGAAACTGCCCAAGAAAAGCGACGGAGCCGCAATGTTGAGCATGCCGTAACGTCGGTCGAGCGTGTTGGAAAGTGCCGGGACGGTATAGTGGACGACATAGTGGTCCGCCGCCGTCCGCTCCACCTGGTCGATGGTGAGCCAGGATGGGTCGGACGCCTCGTAGGTGATATCGACATCGACGTCGGTGACGACGTGGATCTCTCCGTCCTCGATGCCTTCGACGGGCAGGATGACCACCGACAGGTCGTCGCCTGCATTGAGTTCGTAGACCCGGATGCGCTCGGGACGGAGCACATCTTCATAGCCTCCGGAGGACGAACAGGCCCCCAGGGCGAGGCCGGCCGCAAGGGCCGCCGGTATCCATGGAATCCGCATGCTACTTGAGTTGGGAGGTCTTGATGTCGATGAGGATGGGAAGGTGGTCCGACGGGCGGTAGAACTTGCCCACCCCGGACGGGGTGCCGGCCGACCAGCTGTCGCGGACCACCCGGGCCGAACGGACGGCCTTCAGCACCGGCACCGTCACGTAGACGAAGTCGATGCGGGTGTCGGAGGAATGCGTGGCCTGGAACACTTCGGGCGATGTCTCCGAGAGCAGGTCGACGTAGGGGGAATGGAGGGCGATATGGTCGTGCAGGAGGAAGCGTTTGTCGTAGGCGCTCCACCTGTACTTGAAGTTGTCCACCCGCGAACGGGCGTTGAAGTCGCCCAGCATCAGCCAGTTCTCCTTGTCGGGGGCGGGACGGGTCCGCACCGTATGGTCGAAGATGTACTCCGCCTCGCGGATGCGCCAATATTCCCCGTCGAACCGGGCCGCACTCTCCGTTTTCTCCTCCTTCGGCACCTTGTAGCCGAACAGGAAGGGCTTCAGATGCACCGTTACAAGATTGATTTCCTTCCCACCCACGACGGTCCGGACCCAGCCGCTGCCGTGGACGACGACGGTGTCCGTCCCGTTTCCGTAGAGTTCTTCCACGCTCTCGAGCGGATAGCGGGACGTGACCACCTGCGGATAGTTGTCCCGCTCGGCGGAGACGACCCAGCAGGAATGGCCGTAGCGGGCGGCCACTTCGCCCCAATGCCCGGGAAGGTAACGTTCCCGCTTGGGCAGGAGCTCGTCCGTACCGGTGCGGTAGAGGGTGGAGGCCTCGCACCAGACACAGATGTCCGGTTCCAGGGCCTTGACCCAGTCCGTGAAGGCATCATAGTTGTCTTCCTGTCCAGCCCACATCCCGTTCTGGATGTTCCAGTAGAGGATCCGGAGGTGCCCCTCCTTGGCGGGACGGGCCTGGAGGGAAAGGACGGCCGCGACGGCGGCCAGGCATGTCATCAGTCTTTTCATAAGGCAAAATCGATCAAGAGGGGCCGATGGTCGGACGGACGCTTGAAGGTGGCGACGCCGGCATCGGTGATGGCGGTCCAGTTGTCGACGACGACGGCCCTCCGGCCCTGGACTTCCGCCAAGGCAGGAGAGGCATACACGAAATCGATGCGGGAAGCCGTCATCGTGGTGAGGAAGAAGTCCGGATAGCGGACGGCAAAAAGGTCGACGAGGCCGGAATGTGCGGCCATGTAATCATGCACGAGAAATTGCGAAGCATCCTCCGCATAGCCCAGGTGCCAATTGTCGGCCCGGGAACGGGCGTTGAAGTCACCGACCAGGATCCAGTCCTGCACGGCGGCATAGCGGGCGTCCAGGACGGTCCTCCCGAGCAGCGCCGTGATCTCGCCGAGGCGGAACCGGTCGCCGTCACCCGCTGCGGCGCTGGCCTCCCGCTCGGATTCAGCGAGTCCCGGGGCATATTGCGCAGGCCAGAGATGGAGCGGCACGATGTCGAGATCCCGGTCGCCTGCCGTGATGCGGAAATGTCCTGCGCCGTGGCGGACGGCATCGGGAATCTGTTCGACGACAGTGACGGGATAGCGGGAGGTGACGGCCTCGGGATAATTGTCTGTCACGGCACTCAGGGCCGTATAAGGGTGGCCGTAGCAGGCGGCGAGGGCATCCCAGTCCGACGGCAGGTAACGGCCGGACGCGGGCAGCAGGTCCGCCGTCCCGTCCGCATAGACCGAACCGGCCTCGCACCAGACGCAGATGTCCGGGTCGAAGCGGCGCACGAAGTCGACGAAGTGGTCATAACCGTCCGCCTGGTCAGCCCACATGCCGTTCTGGAGGTTCCAGTACAGCAGGCGGAGGGCTCCGCCGGCCGTCCCGTCGGAAGTCCGCGTACAGACGATATCGTCCACCAGTACCCCGGAATCCTCCCCGGCCGTCCCGGTCAGGGAGAGCCGGGTCGCATCGGTCGCATTGACCACGGTCGCCTCCACCGTATGCCAGACGCCCCGGGACAGGTTCGGGACAGACACTGCGCCAGTCAGGGTGACATAGGATACCGGGACGGGCTTGTCATCGATAGTGCAGGCCGTGATGAGCCCGGCGTCCTCGATGCGGATACGCAGCCGGTCGGCCGCCCCCTCCTCCAGCATCACCCGGAACCGGACGGTGCAGTCGTCCATCGCGTCGTCAGCCAGCCCTTCGAGGACCGTGCCGCCCCGGGCCATGGAGGAAGGTTCGGTGTCGAACGCATCATAGTACAGGATATCCGGCTCCGGCTGCCAGGAGATGACGGCCTGCCCCCGTTTCCCGGCAGACACTTCAAGCGACGGCAGTTCCGCGTAACCCACGTGGTGGGCGGCATCGCAGACCGTCAGCCGGAACCCGTCAGGGTAGGAGCCAGGCGGCAGCCGCAGCAGGAAACGTCCATCCGGCGTGGCCACGCAGGCGGCCTCGGTGGACGGGGCGACCGGCAGCCACTCCCCTGTTGTCCGGAGATAGTTGCCCGTCCCGGACACTGGAGCGGAGGGAGAAGCCACATGCAGGGACAGGAAAGTGTCCCCTGCATCCGGGCGGATTTCCACCAAGCCCCACGGTGGCGCGAACGAAAGCTTTCCGTCCTCGGCAGAGGCAAAAAGCGGATAGTCTTCATCCGGGCACTGGAATGGCGGCATCACCAGGTCGTAATAGGGAGAATCGCCATACCAGCGGGACGAGGTCTCCCTGACCAGGGCGGCATGGTACGTATCGAAAGCAGAGGCCTCGACATCCACGTAGCAACTGCCGTCGGCTGCCGCCGTGACGGGATAGGTCTTTCCCGACAGGAGGACCGACCAGTCCGTCAAGCGGACCTCCGGCAACTGCCAGACGTCCCGCATCAGGTCCGGGTCCGACAGGGATACGGCCAGCCGCACCCGCCCATCGACCGGCTCCGTTCCCGGAAGTTCGGCGGGCCCGTCCCCTCCACATCCGGAGAGGAGGAGGGCCGTGACGGCAGCGATATGGGCGTGGCGTTCCATGTTCAGTTTTTCTGCAAAATTCAACAAATCGACATTTTTGCGCAATAGACCCGGAAAATATATGGATGGGCTTCGAGGATTTGCACCCGGGAAAAAAGCATTGCAAGCCGACGGATGCCCCTTTTTCCGGGCCTGTATCCATATCCGAATATGAATCAGCCTTCATCTATATGGAGCACGCGCTCCTCGAATTCCTCCTTCGGACAGCGGGCGATATTGCGGAAACGGACCTTGTAGGTGTAGATGGTGTTCGGAGCGATGTTCAAGAAACGGGCGATGCTGCCGCTGTCGGTCATGCCGAGGCGCATGACCGCGAGAATCCGGAGTTCCGTGGAGAACGAGCCGTCTTTCTTCCGCTCCAGCTGGTGCTCCTCCGGAAAGAGTTCGTTGACCCGGCGGATGAAGCCAGGGAAGATCTGGGAGAAGGTCTCGTCGAAGGTGTGGTAGAAGTTCTTGTACTCGGAATCGGCATAGGAAGGCGTCCTGAGCATGGACATGACCCCTTCAGGCCCCTCCTTCTTGGCCGTTTCCCGCAACGAGCGCTTCATCACGTCGACCTGTCCGATATAGTAGGTGGAGAGTTGCATGTAGCGGAACAGGCAACCCTCCTTGATCCGGTCCATCTCCAGCAGGCGGGCATTCGCCGACTTGACCACCTCGTTCATCTGCGACAGGATGCGGGCCTGCCGGAAGATATAGAAGAGGATGACGGACAGGACGAGGGCGACCCCGAGCAGCAGGACGACGAACGAAACCATGAGCCGGCTCCGCTGGCGCTCGACGCTCCGCGCCGTCCGGTTGATCAACAGGATGGCGTTCCCGCTGTTGAAGATGCGCTGGTACTGGCTGCCTTTGAGGGCATCCTCGACTGAGATCTCGATGTAACGGGTCGCCCGGTTGATATCCGTAGGCATCAGCGACAGGGCCAGTTCATAGAGGGAAACATAGTTGAGGGCCGGCAGTTCGAAATCATGGATCGCCGACCGGACGAGCCAGAGCCGGTACTGGTCCATATCGCCGAGCGCCCGGTAGGCTGTTGCGATGTTGTACGCGGCGATGGCGATGTCCCGGCTCCCCGGCCCGGCCGCCTCATAGGTCTCGGCCAGGAGCGGAAGCGCTTCCTCCGGACGGTCGGCATCGATCAGGTCCTGCGCCTGGATCTTCTTGCTGAACAGCGAAGTGGAGTCCGTCTGGAAATAGCGGTCCCGCACTTCTTCGAGGATTTCATGGCAACGGGCTGCGTCCTCCGCGTCGCGGGCCATGCGGAACCGGGCCTTCCAGAGGGAAAGGCCGCAGCGGAGGTATTCGGTCTCCAGTCCGGGGCCGGGCTTCATCGCGAGCCAGATTCCAACGCCTTCCTCCTCCTTGTGCAGGGCGACAAGATAGCGGATTCTGGCGAGTTCCGTCAGCACTTGGAGGCTGTCCAGGCCACTTTCCCGGGCATAGTGGTCCATTTCGGACAGGTAGACAGCCGCCGAGTCGATGGAATAAAGGCGCTCGCTCTCATAGATCCGGTCAACAAAGTTCCATCTGGCCTCCGGGGTGGAGGCGGTGTCCCTGGACTCGAGCAGCGCATGGATACGGTCCCGGTAGGCACCGACATACTCTGCCCTCCGTTCGATGGTCCGGTCCAGCTCCTTGATTTCCCGGTCGTAGATGCCCTGCGTGCAGGATGTTCCGGCCAGGAACGCCGCCAGCAGGGCCGCCATCCCTCTACAAAATGCCATACTGCCTCAAGATTTGCAGGACAGGCTTGCGGATGGACTCCGTCCAACGGACATAGCCATAATCATCCGGATGGATGCCGTCGGTGGTGGTCTCGTGATAGACCGGGTCGGACGCATCGGTGGAGGTAATCCAGTACACATCATCATAGCGCTCCACGGCGATACGCATCAGGCTGTCCGCCATCGCCATCTTCTCCCGCTCCCTCCGGTCCTTCGAGGTGGAGAACGTGCGGTTCTCCCGGTAGATGGTCTTCAGGAAGATGAGCGGGGTGTGCGGACGGCGGGAACGGATCTTCTCGATGAAGGGGAAGAGGCGCTCTTCAATCTGTTCGGGCGAAGGGTTGGAAAAAGCGTCCAGGATGTATGCGTCTACATCATCCGGTTCGGCCAGGATATCGGCGAAATAGGGCTGGAGCTTGCTGTTGCCTGAAAAGCCCATGTTGACCGCCTGGAAACCGAGGCGGCGGGACAGCTGGGAAGACCAGGCCATGCCGGGACGGGTGGTGCCGGACCCCTGCGTGAAGGACGACCCGAAGACGACGACTTTATGCGGAAGCGGATCGATGGCTTCCAGGAGGCATCCCTTGTCGACGGCCACGTCCACCGAGGCAACCTGGCTCTGCAACGGGAGATACAAGAGGCAGTCATGCACGCTCCCGTCCATGTCCTGGACCAGCCAGGTGAGTTCCCGGTTGGTGTCCATGGTCCGGTGACGGCTCCCCGCCCAGATCCAGCGTCCATCGTGCAGGATATACAGGTCGAATCCGCTGGTCGAGATGGAGGCGGAATTGATTCCCTTGGACGAAGTCCGCATCGTGACGCGCAATCCGATTTCCGGGGAGTCCGTCCGGAAGGCGACGGCCACTCCGGTCGGACAGCGGGCCTGCTTCGCCTCGGAATCCGTGAGCGGAAGACGGTGGAGGGAATCGAGGCGCTCGTACGGATGCTCGGTCGGAAGGAGTTTACCATAGAGGGTCAGGCTCGTCGCATCGCGGAACTGGTACTGCGCAGAGGCGACGACTGTCAAGCCGCACAAGGCGGTCAGCAACAGGAAAAGTCGTTTCATAAAAATCAGAATTCTTCAAGGGAACGGGTGTCGTCAGCCGACGTGACGGAAAGGGCTTCGGCCGACAGGATGAACACAGGGGCGTCCCAGACGGGCACGTCCGTATACTTGGTGAAGGTCGCATTCGGTGAACGGTGGTAGCGGTCCAAGGCGAACACCCGCCCGGTGACTGGTTCGACGAACACGGGATCCTTGACCTGGTGGTCTTCCACGGTGAGGGTGACCCGGTCCCAGTCCAGGGCGGAGACCGGCGCGTTGTCGGCATACCACATCATGAGCCCGATCCGGCGGCCGCCATCATCTTCCAGCCCCACCACCTTCAAGGTACGGACCGTATTGGCAGTGTAGTCGAGTTCAACCGGACGGACGGTATCGGGAAGCAGGTTGACCATGGACTGGACGCCGTAGAAGGAGGGCTTCCGGTAGATGACCGTTCCTTCCAGGTCGGTGCACAGGAGGCCGAAGGACTGGCGGAAATGGATCTCCCGGCAGTTGTTGTCTGCGATGGTGAAGATCGAGCTCGGATGGCCGAGCCTGAAGTCGCAGGCCATACGGCGCAGGACCACCTTGGCCTGTCGGTATTCGTCCCATTCGATAAGTTTGAGGGCATGGGCCCAGCCGAGCTGGGAAGGGCAGCCGCTCTCGCCCATGATGATGCGGACCGAAGGGTCGAAGTCACGCACGGCGTCCTCGAACAAGGCAAAGTCGACATCCGCATCGTCGGGATTTTCGTAATACTTGTGCAGGGTGACGTAGTCGAAGAGCCCGGTGCGGCCCTCCGCCTTCAGACCGTCCAAGACACTGCGGAAAAAAGGCATGTCGAAACTGGCAAGGCCAAAGGCAGCGATATGGGCGCCGGAGTCGACCTTGCGGATGGCCTCGCAGGTCCGGACCAGCAGGTTCTGATAACGCTCGGGGTGGAACTTGTTGTCCTTGATATTGGGCTCGTTCCAGACTTCCCAGCAGTCGATGCGTCCCTGATAGCGCTTCACCACCGCCTCGACATAGCGCAGCCAGGCGTCCATGACCGGTCCGTCACCGAAGATGACCGAGCCGAGGGAAGCATCCGTATCGATGTAGAGCGGGTTCCCGTAGCACAGGCACATCCATGGGGTGATACTGCGTCGGCACAGGCCGTCGACCACCTCGTCAAGCCAGGCGAAGTCGTACTTCCCTTTTTTCTGCTCGGTCCGGGCCCATCCGCTCTGGATGCGCGCGAAACCGACGCCCAACGCAGGCAGCTCGTCCGCATAGGCTGCGAAACGCGAGTAGTTCCGGTCCAAACATTCGCAGCCGATGGACCAGCGGGTGGCCGGGATGGTGCCCGACGGGCGCGGCTGGATGCGGCCGATGCATTCCAGAGGCGGCGCCGCCTGCATGAATCTCTTATAGGTGACGCTCTCGATTTTCGGCTGGGCCGCCAGCCCAAGGAAGAGGAACAGGGCGGAGAAGAATGAAAAGGTTCGTTTCATCAGGTTATCAATATTGGTGTCTGGCAAAATTAATAAATATCCGCACACAGAATCCGTCCTAGACCGAAAATATAGATTCTTATCGATATGTGGAAAGCGAGGAAACCGCCGTACAGATATCCGTACAGTGGTTTCCTCGTTTTTTTAAATATATAAAAATATGGATTACCGCACGACCAGGGCAAAGCCGCCGCCGGGGGCAAGGTGGAGGGAGAGCGGGGTGTCGGCGGACACGGTTTCCCGGACATAGTCGCGGGCAGCATGGTGGGCATTGGGACCGTCGCGGAAGACTTCCACTTCTCCGCCCGTGATACCGAGGTCGCCGAAGTCGATAGTGATGTCACGCTCTGTCCAGTCTGTCATCGCACCGATATACCAAACCGCTCCTTTCCGGCGGGCCATGACGATGTACTCGCCGATGCGGCCGTCAAGGGCGACGGTCTCGTCCCAGACCGTCGGTACGGAGGCGATGAAACCGGTGCACTCTGCTTCGCGCAGGTAGTTCGACGGGGAGTCGCAGAGCATCGTCAGCGGCGCATCAAAGACGATATACCCGGCCAGTTGGCGGCAACGGGTGCCCTGAGACATCGGTTCGGTATAGACCGCCCGGTAGTTTCCTTTGGAAGCATTGCGCATCGCTCCCTGCGTATAGTCGGCCGGCCCGGCCACGAGACGGGTGAACGGAATCGTGACATCGTAAGTCACCTGGTCCACTTCGGCCTTGGACCATTTCATCTGCTCCTGGCCGAAAACACCTTCGAAGTTCAGCACGTTCGGCCAGGTCCGCTGCAGGCCGGTCGGTTTGTAGGCGCCATGGAAGTCCACCACCTGGTGATGCTTCGCCGTCGTGGCTGCGGCACGCTCGTAGAACGAGACCATCTCGGCATCGTCCCGGTCCATGAAGTCGATCTTCCACCCTTTGATGCCCATATCGGCATAATGGCGGCAGACCGCATCCATGTCGCGGTTGAAGGCCCAATAGCCAGCCCAGAGGATGAGCCCTACGCTCCGTTCCTCCGCATAGCGGCAGAGCATCGGGAGGTCGATCTCCGGCACGACCTGCATCAAGTCGGCCTGGAGGTTGACCGCCCAGCCTTCGTCCAGGATGACATATTCGATGCCCTTCTGCGCGGCGAAATCGATGTAATACTGGTAGGTCTCGTTGTTGATGCCGGCCTCGAAGTCCACCCCGTAGAGGTTCCAGGCATTCCACCAGTCCCAAGCGACCTTGCCAGGCTTCACCCAGGACCAGTCGGAACCTTCCGCCGGGCGGGCCAGGCGGTACACCAGGTCGTTGTCAGCGAGCCGGCGGTCTTCGGTGGCGATGACAATGCAGCGCCAAGGCAGTTCCGCCACACCGTCGGCCAGGTAGTCCATCCGGGTCTGGACCTCGCCCTGAAGGCGGTTGTGGCCGCCCTGGAGCACTTTGTCTGGATAAGGGGCGAAAACGCCCCGGAGCGTCGTGGAGCCGTCGTCGTCATGCAGGTACATGCCCGGATAGCCGTGCAGGTCGGATTCGGTGATGCAAAGCTTGACTCCGTCCGCCGCATCCACCGTGACCGGGAGGAAGGCCAGCCGGTCCGCCCGCCACGCCGATACGGGGTGATGTTCATAGGTGTTCTCGAACGAGTTGTAGAACTGGCTTTCAAGGGTCTCAGTATGCTGGCGGACGTACGGGACCCAGAGCGTCCAGTCCTCCGGCAGGCAGAACCGGGCCGTCTCGGCAGCCACCTTCACAGGTTTGGCCGATACGAAGCGGTAGGCCGCCCCGTCATCATAGACCCGGAATACGATATCATATCCCTTTCCTTTCAAAGTCAGTTCGTTGTACATGTCCTTCAGGATCCGGCGCTTATGGAACGGGGCCTCGCTGTAGTTTTGTACACTCCGGCGTACAACCTTGGAGAAGGAGGCTTTCCCACCGTATACCGTCCCGTCCGAGAGGGTCACGGCCAGTTCGGAAGGTGCCAGCAGGAGTGTCCCCCGCCGGGACACGCTATATGTCACCCGGTCCCCTGTCGTGACGGTCATCACAACCGCCCCGTCCGGTGAGGACACCACATATTCTTTGGCCTGGAGGGTCATCGCGGCCACGACAAGGACCGCAGTCATTATCCATCGTTTCATGGTTTTCATTATTTAATCAGGCGCAGGCCGATACGGCGGCGGTCGAGGTCCACGGAGATGACCTGGACCTTCACATGCTGGCGCAGC
>JAFUZO010000035.1 GCA_017476575.1 Bacteroidales bacterium
GTATCTTTGCGGGCGGAATGGTGACGATC
Source organism: Bacteroidales bacterium (assembly GCA_017476575.1). Lineage (GTDB taxonomy): Bacteria > Bacteroidota > Bacteroidia > Bacteroidales > UBA932 > Cryptobacteroides. Next base: position 30 of record JAFUZO010000035.1, read on the forward strand.
ACAGACATAGCGCGGGCATTGGGTGTGACGCCCTCCACGGTGTCGCGGGCGCTTTCGGGCAGCCCCCGTGTCAAGGAAGAGACGCGGGCGGCGGTGGAGCGGATGGCCGCCGAGATGGGGTACGAGCGCAATATCGTCGCCTCGAACCTGCGCCGCGGCCGTTCGGATATCGTCGGCATCATCGTGCCGCGCATCCATCGGGAGTTCTTCTCGAACGTCATCGGGGGAGCGGAGTCCCTCCTCAATGAGGCGGGCTTCTCCGTCCTGATCGTCCAGACCCATGAGCGGTTCGAGGACGAGGTGAAGGCGCTCCGGACCCTCAGGAACAACCAGGTGGCCGGTGTGCTGATGTCGCACGCCATCGGTTCGCAGGACGGCCGCCATATCCTCCAGGCGCTGGGGGACCGCCTTCCTCTTGTCCAGTTCGACCGGGTGTTCTCGGACTTGCCGGGCGCCAAGGTTGTGAGCAACAACTTCCACGGGGCCTACGAGGCGACGCGACATCTGGTCGCCCAAGGTTACCGGCGCATCGGTACCCTCGCCGGTTATATGAATTCCGAAGCCTATGCCGAGCGTTTGGCCGGTTATCGGAAGGCTCTCGAAGACAGTGGCCTGCCTTATGTCCCCGAGGTGGTCTACCTGGACACGATCGTCCGGGAGGCCGGCTTCTCGGCGGGCCTGCGGGCGGTCGCTGCCGGATGTGACGCCCTTTACAGTGCCGGCGACTTCTCGGCGCTGGGTGCCCTGGAGGCAGCCCGCTCCCTCGGTCATAAGATTCCGGAAGATTTCGGCATCGTCGGCACTGCCAACGAATCCTTCACAGCCCTGATGACTCCGTCCATGAGTTCCCTTGCCTTGAATCCCTACGAGATGGGCCGGCAGGCTGCCCAGGCCTTCTTGTCGGGCTCTGAGGATGTTATTACGGTCCCGATGGAATTGAAGGTCCGTGCTACGTCGGATCGTCGTGATTTGTAAATGGTTGATCCGTAGTTATTTATGTATTTTCCATCCTTTTTGCAGAGAGGAAATAGGATAAACGATTGAATGTAGATAAAATACAAAACACGCATTATGGCAAAAGTTGTGACTTTCGGCGAGGTGATGCTCAGACTCGCCACTCCTGGCTACCAACGGTTCGGCCAGGCCCGCCAGTTTGACGCCACCTTCGGCGGGGGAGAGGCCAATGTGGCCGTATCCCTGGCAGGCTACGGCATCCAGACCCAGTTCGTGACGCGGCTCCCGCAGAACGACATCGCGCAGATGTGCATCTCTGAACTCCGCGGCCTCGGTGTCGGCACCGACGGAATCGTCTACGGTGGCGACCGGGTCGGCATCTACTTCCTCGAGACCGGTGCCGTCGCCCGCGGCTCCAAGGTCATCTACGACCGGGCGAACTCCGCCATCGCGGAGATCCAGCCGGGCATGGTCGACTGGCGCAAGGTGCTCGAAGGCGCCGACTGGTTCCACTGGACCGGCATCACCCCGGCCCTCAGCCAGGGAGCCGCCGATGCGTGTCTGGAGGCGATCCGGGTCGCTAATGAACTGGGGGTCAAGGTGTCCTGCGACCTCAACTACCGCAAGAAACTTTGGAAATACGGCAAGTCTGCCTCCGAGGTCATGCCGGCACTCGTCGCAGGTTGCGATCTCATCCTCGGCAACGAGGAGGATGCCGAGAAGGAATTCGGAATCAAGCCCGAAGGGTTCGATGCCGAGAAGACGGGCGGCGAAATCGACCAGACCCGCTTCGAGAGTGTCTGCCGACAGCTCATGGCGAAGTTCCCGAAGTGCAAGAAGGTCGCTGTGACCCTGCGCGGTTCCATCAACGCCAACCACAACACCTGGGGCGGCATCCTCTACGACGGATCGGCCCTCTGGCAGTCCCGCCGGTATGATATCACCCATATTGTCGACCGGGTCGGCGGCGGCGACTCCTTCATGGGCGGCCTCCTGTACGGCCTCCTCACCTACGGCACCGACCAGCAGGCCATCGAGTTCGCAGCTGCGGCCTCCGCCCTCAAGCACACCATCCTCGGCGACTACAACCGCGTCTCTGTCGCCGAAGTCGAAGCCCTCATGGCCGGTGGCGGTTCCGGCCGCGTCTCCCGATAACCGGCCACTTTGACACGTAGGTGTTCCTGTAGGACCGGTTTGTTGTCAAAGTGGAGGCAGAAGCGGTTCAAAAGCCAGGTTTTCCTTCCACATCGACAAATATAATGGTCTGCAAGCCCGTTTTCTTGTCAAAGTAGCACAACTTCCTGAATCCAATGGCAAAGTTCAAGAAAATCGATACCCTCGGTATCATCCGCAGCACCGGCATCGTCCCGGTGTTCTATAACGCCGATGTCGAACTGGCGAAACAGGTCGTGAAAGCCTGTTACGACGGCGGCATCCGTGCCTTCGAGTTCACCAACCGGGGCGACGGTGCCCACCGGGTGTTCGAGACCCTTGTCGGCTATGTCCGGGCGGAATGTCCCGAGATGGCCTTCGGTGCCGGTACCATCCTGGATGCCCCGACGGCTGCCCTGTACATCCAGATGGGCGCCGACTTCATCGTCTCGCCCTGCATGGTCGAGGAGGTCGTCACCCTCTGCAACCGCCGGGGTGTCCCGTACAGCCCGGGTTGCGGCACGGTCACCGAAATCGTCCGTGCCCAGGAACTCGGCTGCGACCTCGTGAAGGTGTTCCCGGCCGGCACGGTCGGCGGCCCGGCCTTCGTCAAGAACATCCTTGCCCCGCTGCCGTGGGCCATGATCATGTGCACCGGCGCCGTCGAGCCGACCGAGGAGAACCTGAGCGCTTGGGCGAGGTCCGGCGTCACTGCCGTCGGCATGGGCTCGAAACTCTTTCCGAAGGAGGTCGTGAAGGCCGGCGACTGGGCTGCCATCTCCGCCCTCTGCGCGAAGTCCCTCGCCTGGTTCGCCGCCCGGTAGGCCGTCACCTGCTGTCGACTTGCGGATCTGCCTTCCGGTCCATCAACCGAAGGGCAGGTCCGTAAACTGTTGCGTCCCGGTGATGGCGCGGGCGCAGTCGCGCAGTTTCCCGGCCAGGGCGGCGCCGTCGGACCGGTCGTAGCGGATGCCGGGCAGGTAGATGCCGACCGAGGCGGCCACGCGGCCCTTGATTTCGATGGGAACGGCGATGCTGACCACGTCGTTGGCGTTGCGGGAGAAGGCGATGCCCTCCGTGCGGATGCGCTCCAGTTCGGCCTCGAGGGCGGCGCGGGTGGTGGCTTCCGGCCATTCCCGTCCGTCGGGGAGGCCGACCTGCGCGATGAGGCGGTCGAGGGCCTGGGCGTCGTAGGAGGCGATGATCATCCGGCCCGTGGTGGCCTTGTAGACCGGTTGCTCGAGCCGGGCGCGGACCTGGAGTTCGTGGGTGCAGTGGGACTCGTAGACCCGGTAGCGCTGACAGTCCCGCACGACCGCGAGCAGGACGGTCTCGTTGATGTCGGCGCAGAGGGAGTCGATGGGGATGCGGCAGGCGTCGGCCAGCAGGTCGAAGTAGGCATCCTGGTCGGACAGGATGAGGGGCATGATGCCGAGCCGGTAGCCCCGCTTGGGGCCGAGATGCTGGATGTAGCCGCGCTGGACGAGGGTCTTGATGATGTTGGCGCAGGTGGCGTTGTTGAGGCCGGTCTTGCCGGCAATCTGGCCGAGGGTCCGTTCCCCGTCCCGGTCTCGGGAGAGGTATTCGAGGATGTCGAGGGCGCGGTTGATGACCTGGATCATGGAGCGTATCTTTTACATTGTAAAATTATAAAGAAAAATCCGGACGACCAAATAAATTTATAAATATCTGATAATTAAAAATATATCAGATATCTTCCCGACAAGTTTGGAAAACGGGATTTTTGTTATTAATTTTGTTTATAGAAACGAACGACATCGACCATGCAGTTGAGCCACCTCTTCTTCTCCGATATCCCGGACGTGCGCTGGGAACTGTGCGCCCAGATGGGAATCCGCCATGCCTTCGCGAAACTCGCGCCGGAACTGACCGGCCGGCCCGACATCTCCGACCTGGAGACCTTCCGGTGCGCCCGGCAGCGTTTCGCCGACGCCGGGTTCGACCTCGTCGGCCTGGAGGGCGACCAGATGGACATGCACCGCATCAAACTCGGGCTGCCCGGCCGCGAGGCCGATGCGGAACGCTACCGCCGGATGCTCCGGAACATGGGCGAACTGGGCGTGAAGACCCTCTGCTACAACTTCATGCCGACCGGATGGTTCCGCACGGCGACGGACATCCGCGAGCGCGGCGGCGCCCGGGTGACCGGCTTCAGCGCAGCGGCGGCCCGCCGCCTGCCCGACGTGGGCGACGTGACGGCCTCGCAGATGTGGGACAACTACGCCTGGTTCCTGGAGGCGGTGCTGCCGACGGCCGAGGAGGCCGGCGTCCGCCTGGCGCTTCACCCCGACGACCCACCCGTGCCGGTGCTCCAGGGCATCGCCCGCATCTTCATCGACCCGGACGGCATCCGGCGGGCCCTCGCCCTGTCGGACAGCCCCTCGCACGGGTTGACCTTCTGCCAGGGGACCTATACGACCATGGGCGCCGACGTCCCGGCTCTCGTGCGGGAATGGAAGGACCGCCTCTTCTTCGTCCACCTGCGCGACGTGCGGGGGACGGCGGAAGATTTCCACGAGACCTTCCACGACGACGGGCCGACCGACATGGCCGCGATGCTCCGCCTGTACCGGGAGGTTGGCTTCGACGGCCCCCTCCGCTCCGACCACGTGCCGACGATGGCGGGGGAGGACAACGCCTCGCCCAGTTACGGGATGGCCGGCACTCTGTTCGGCGTCGGCTATATCAAAGGACTCATGGACGCACTTGAAATCCCCAGGCGATGATGCAACTCCAATCCCTCGACTATATCTCGATCGCCGTCTACATCACGATGATGGCCGTCATCGGCCTCTCGTTCGGCTGGTTCATCAAGGACAGCGGCTCCTACTTCAAGGGCGGCGGCACCATCCCGTGGCTCATGGCCACCATCACCAACTTCATGGGCCTGTTCTCGACCTTCGTCTTCGTCGCGTACGCGGGCATCGCCTACCAGTGGGGCGTCGTGTCCATCACCGTGTTCTGGACGACGGTGCCGGCCTGCATCATCGGCGGCGTCTGGCTCGGACGGCGCTGGCGGCGGACCGGCTGCACCACCCCGATGGAGTTTCTGGAGACCCGCTACAACCTGCCGGTCCGCCAGACGATGACCTGGGTCGGCCTCGTGCTCCGCGTGCTGGACAACATGGTCCGCCTGTATGCCATCGGCGTCTTCATCGCCGTGGTCACCCCGCTCCCGCTGGAGTGGGCCATCGTCGTCTCGGGCGTCATCGTGACCGTGTTCAACATCATCGGCGGCATCTGGACCGTGACCATCATGAGCACGGTCCAGTTCGTCATCCTCATCCTGGTCACGGCCGTCCTGGTCCCGCTCTCGCTCGCGGAGGCGGGCGGCCTCGGGGGCATCGCGGAGCGGATGCCGGACCACCTGGACTTCCTGAACGGTCCCAAGGGCAACCTCTTCTGGCTGGGTGTGTACGCCTTCATGACCCTGGTCAAGTACAACGAGAATTGGACCTTCATCCAGAAGTTCTACTGCGTCCGCGACGAGGGGGCCGCCGTCAAGGTGGGCGTCGTCACCGGGCTCCTGTTCCTCGTCTTCACGCCGGTCTTCCTCCTGCCCGCCGTGGCCTCGCCCCTCATCGTCCCGGGGCTGGAGGACCCCGAGATGGCCTACGTGTCCGTCTCCATCCGTCTCCTGCCGGCCGGCATCATGGGCATCCTGTTCTCGTCCATGTTCGCCGCCACCATGTCCTCCCTTAATTCCGAGTACAACGTGATGGCCGGCGTCCTCACCCATGACATCTACCGGCGCCTCTTCCATCCGGATGCCTCGGAGCGGCGCTTGCTCGCGGTCGCCCGCATCAGCACGGTGCTGGTCGGGGCGGTCATGGTCGGGGGTGCCATCCTGATCCGGAACTTCGGCGGCGCCTTCGAGGCCAACAAACTGTTCTCCGGCATCCTGGCCATCCCGCTCGGCATCCCGCTCCTGCTGGGGCTGGTGGTCCGCCGTCCGGACAGCCGGTCGGCCGTGGCGACCCTGGTGACCGGCGTCCTGGCCGGGGTCGTCCTGAACCTGGTCCCGGCCGTCTCCTGGGAATGGGCGACCCTCATCGAGTCGGCCCTGTGCCTGGCCGTCTACTTCTGTCCGCCCCGGCGTCCGCGTGCAGAGGCCAAGGAGGCGGAACTCGACGGCTTCTTCCGGCGGCTCGGGGCGCCCATCGCCGAGGCCGACAAGCCGGTCATCGCCCCGGCCTACACCCGGGCCATCGTGTACCTGTTCGCCTTCTCCTTGGCGACGGCGGGGGTGCTCTTCATCGTCATGAGCCTCCCGGCCATCCGGGCCGCCGGCGGACTCTTCAGCTGCATCGCGGGGGGCGTCTGCCTCCTCGGCGCGGCGGCCCTCTTGATGATTTATCAACTCCATTATAAGCATGTCTGACAAGAATTTGATGAGATTGGAGCGTCTGACCGAGATGCTCGACAAGGTGGACCAGAGTCCCTTCCCGATTCCCGAGGAGGAACTGTGCGCCCGGTATGAGGCCCTCTACACCGGGGCCGTGAACGATGTGCTGCGCGAACTGACCCTGCTGGACCAGGCCCTCCCGAGCACCATCATGCCGCTCGGGATGGAGATGTGCAAGGCCGGTATCGCCTACACCATCCGTTCCAACCCCGACCCGACGGTCGGCGGCGAGATGGACGTGCGGGCGCAGATGCTCGACGCGATGCCGGTCCACTGCTGCGTCGTCTGGGATGCCGGCGCGGAGACGGAAGCCTCGCACTGGGGCGAGATCATGACCGCTTCGGCCATCGCCCGCGGCGCCCGGATGGCGGTCGTCAACGGCGGCATCCGCGACACCCGCAAGGTCCTGGAGCAGGGGTTCCCCGTGTTCTACCGCTACCGGACCTCGAACGGCTCCCTCGGCCGCACGAAGATCACCGGCTACAACATCCCCCTGCGCATCGGCAAGACCTACATCAAGCCGGGCGACGTGGTCTTCGGCGACATCGACGGGGTGCTCGTCATTCCCCGGGCCGTGGCCTACGAGGTGCTCCTGCGGGCCGAGGAGATCAAGGCCAACGAAAAGGAGATGAAGGAACGGGTCCATGTCGGCTTCTCGGCCGTGAAGATGGTCGAGGACGGCGGTTATTTCTAGGCCTATGAAGACGACGTTCCTCACGGAGGATTTCCTCCTGGAAAGCCCGCTGGCCAGGGAGGTCTACCATGGCCATGTGGAGGGCCTGCCGGTTGTGGACTACCATAACCACCTGGATGTGCGGACGCTCGGGCAGGCGGCCGCGGACATCGGCGTCCTCTGGGTCGCGTCCGACCCCTACAAGCATCGGGCGATGCGGATGGCCGGCGAACCCGAGCGGGTCGTCACCGGCGGCGCCTCCTCCCGGGAGAAGTTCGACGCCTGGGCCCGGACCCTTCCCAAGACCCTCGGCAACCCGCTCTTCCACTGGTCCTGCCTGGAGATGAAACAGGTGTTCGGCCTGGACGAGGTGCCGGACCCGGCCTCAGCCGACCGCATCTGGGAGGCCTGCAACGCGGCGCTCCCAACCGGCGTGGCGGTGCTGGAACGGTTCCGCGTAAAGCAGCTGTCCACCTCGGACGACCTCCTGGACGACGTGTCCCTCCATGCCCGCGTCCCCCGTGTCCGGGTGACCCCGTCCCTGCGGGGCGACAGCATCCTGTCCCTGCGGAAGCCCTGGCTGGAACGGCTCGGCGCGGTCTCGGACCTGGAGGCCTTCCTGGAGGCGGTCCGCTCCCGGCTGGATGTGTTCGCGGCGGCTGGATGCCGGATCGCCGACCATGCGCTGGACGACGGCTGGACCTATGTGCCGACCTCCTTCGACGAGGCGGCACGGCTGTATGCGGCCGGAGAGGCGGACGCCCGCCTGCGCTCCTTCCTCCTGCACTGGCTGGGGACCGAGTACGCCCGGCGGGGATGGGTGCTCCTGCTGCACATCGGCGCCCTGCGCTCCACCTCGTCCCGGCTCCGCACCCTTTCCGGCCCAGCCGGCGGGTACGCGGCCCTCGGCTCTGGGTGCGACATCCGCTCGCTCTGCACCCTCCTCGACACCCTGGAGGCTTCCGGGCGGTTGCCCCGGTGCATCCTGTTCAACCTCAACCCCTCCGACAATGCGGCGCTCGCCACCCTGACCGGTTCGTTCGCCGCCGAGGACGGGGCCCCGAAACTCCAGTTCGGCCCGGCCTGGTGGTACAACGACCATCTCGCCGGCATCGAGGCCAACCTGGAGACCCTGTCTGCCTATTCCCTGCTGCCGCTCTCGGTCGGGATGACCACCGATTCGCGGAGCGTGCTCAGTTTCTCCCGCCACGACTATTTCCGGCGGATTCTCTGCAACTTCCTCGCATCCAAGGCGGTGCGGGGACAACTCCCGGCGGATGCCGACCTGCTCGGGCGGGTGGCGGCCGATATCGCCTGTCATAATGCTGAACATTGGATCGATGGATAAGACTGTTGTCGTGACCGGTGCGGGCGGGACGCTCTGCTCGGTCGTCGCCGTGGATTTCGCCCGGCGCGGATACCGGGTCGCCCTCGTCGGGCGGACCCTTGAGAAACTGGAAAGGACGGCGGAGACCATCCGCTCCGAAGGGGGGCGCTGCTGCTGCCTGACGGCCGATGTCACCGACGAAGCGGCGGTGCAGGACGTCCGGGAGCGGGTCCATGCCGCCTTCGGCCCCTGTTCCATCCTCATCAACGGGGCGGGCGGCAACCAGAGCGACGCCGTGACGACGGTCAACGAGTTCGACCCCCGCGAGCAGGAGCCTTTGCATGAAGGGCTCCGCGGCTTCTTCGACCTGGACATGGCGAAGTTCCGTTCCGTCCTCGAAACCAATACGATGGGGACGGTCATCCCCTCGCGCGTCTTCGCCGGGGACATGGTCGGCCTGGGCGGCGGTTCCATCGTCAACTTCGCCTCGATGAACACCTACCGGCCGCTCTCCCGAGTCCCGGCCTACGCCATGGCCAAGGCGGGCGTGTCGAACTTCACCCAGTGGCTGGCGGCCTACCTGGCCCCGGCCGGCATCCGGGTCAACGCCGTGGCGCCCGGCTTCTTCGTCAACGAGCGGAGCCGCCGGCTCCTGACCCGTCCGGACGGGGGCCTGACCAGCCGCGGCGAGCATATCATCTACAACACGCCGATGCACCGCTTCGGCGAGGCCGCCGAACTCGTCGGTTGCATCCGCTGGCTCACCGACGACGAGGCCGCCGGCTTCGTCACGGGGGTCACCGTCCCCGTCGACGGCGGCTTCCTGTCCAGTCCCGGCCTCTGACCGTCTCCGGATGAGCGGAGGCATGTGCCCGCCGGCCGGAGAGTCGGGATTTGGTGGATTTGTGGAGGGGTTGATGGTCAGTCGGTTAGAAAGAGGGTGGATACCAACCTCTATCCGGGATTTTTTGCGTATATTTACAGAGATATGTCGGCAATGATGATTACCCTGTTGGCTGCGGCCTTTACGCTGGTCGGGACGGACCGGACGGCGCGTCTCGTGGTGGACAGCGGGGCGGAGGAGGCCGTCGTCGTGGCGGCGGAGGACCTGCGCGCGGACATCCGCAGGGTGACCGGCCGCGAGGTCCCGCTGGTGCGCGCCGCCCGGCCCCGGAAGGGTGACGTGTTCATCTCCACGCGGGCGGACGGCCGGTGGGAGGCCTACGACGGGACCCTGTCGGGGGGCGTGCTCCGGCTGACGGGGAGCGATGCCCTCGGGACGGTCTTCGCCGTCTACGATTTCGCGGAACGCTACCTGGGCGTGGACCCGCTGTACTGGTGGAACGATGCGCCGGTCCCGTCGGCGGAGACCCTTTCCTGGGACCGGGTGGACCTCCACGCCGGGGAGCCCGCCTTCCGGTACCGGGGCTTCTTCGTCAACGACGAGGACCTGCTGTGCGGCTGGAAGGAACCGGCCGGGCACCGCAGGACCGACTACAAGTACTACGACAACGTCATCGCACCGGACCTCATGGACCGCATCGTCGAGGCGGCCGTCCGCTGCCGGATGAACCTGGTCATCCCCGCGAGCCTGACCAACATCTTCAACCCGCCCGAGGCGGCGCTGCTGGATGTCTGCGCCCGGCGCGGCGTCTATGTCTCCCAGCATCATATCGAGCCCCTGGGCGTCTCCTCCTTCACCTTCCAGCGCTATTGGCAGGACAAGGACGGGTCGCACCCGCTCTTCTCCTATTTTTCGGACCCGGACGCGCTGGAGGAGGTCTGGCGGGCCTCGGCGGAGCGTTGGGCCCGGTATCCCCGGGTCATCTGGCAGGTCGGCCTGAAGGGGCGGGGCGACCGGGCCATCTGGCATCTGGACCCCGGCATCCCGGACAGCGACAGCCTCCGGGCCGACGTGATCTCCCGGGCGATGGAGACGCAGGTGCGCATCCTGGACGAGGTCGGCGTGCCCCGCGCGGGGCGGGTGATGACCAGCACGCTCTGGGCCGATGCCGCCGTCTTCAACGCCACGGGCTATCTGCGTTTCCCTGCGGGGACGACGGTGGTCTTCTCGGACAACAGCCCCGGCTGGCAATGGACGGAGGATTTCTGGACGACACCGCGGCGGCCCGGCGGCCGGTACGGGGTCTATTACCATCCCGCCTTGATGACTTCGGGGCCCCACCTGGCCTCGCTGGTCCCGCCCGGGCGGACGTTCCGCCTCCTGCGCGAGGCCCGGCAGATGCACGCGGACGACTATGTCGTCTTCAATGTGGCCAACCTCCGGGAGGTGTGCTGCAACTTGGATGCATGCAGCCGGATGGCTTGGGACATCGACACGTTCGACCCCTCCCGTTGGTGGCAGGACTATGTCGCGCGGCATTTCTCCCGGGAGCAGGAGGACTGGGCGGCGGCCTACGGCCTGCATTATGCGGCGCCGCAGGTGCATCCGGAGAGCGGGATGCCGCTCCTTTTCGACGGGCAGATGATCCGGCGGGCCGGGCTGCTGCTCGACCGCCTGGAGGGGCTGCTCCGGTCGGGCGGCCTTCCGGAGGGAACGGCCCCGGGACCGGACGATGCCTGGACCCGCTCGCTCTCCTCGGTCAACGGGCTGGAGACCCTGTCGCGGGAAGAGACCGTGGCGGCGCTGCGGGCCCAGCAGGCGGCGTTCTTCCGGTCGATGGCCGCGGCGCAGGACCTGTATGCCCGGCTGTCCGGGCCGGAGCGCCCTTTCGCGTTCACGACCCTGGTGTATCCCACGTCGCTGATGGCGTACCTCAGCGGCTGGATGCTGGAACTCGTGGAGGCGGAGGGCTGCCTGGTGGAAGGGGACCGCGCCGGGGCGGCGGCACACATCGCAGCGGCCGCGTCACTGGCCGGGGAGGTCCGGCCCCTGGCTGCCGCCTACTGCTCCGGCCGCTGGGAGGGATGGTACGACGATTGCTGCAAACTCGACCTCTACGGGGTGCTGGACGCCACCGGCTCCTTGCTCGAAGGGGTGCAGGCCTCGGCCTTGTAGCCGAGCCGGCCTATCAGGGCGGCGAGGGTCTTCTCGTCGGTCTTGGCGGGGTCGTAGGTGATGGTGATGCGCTGCTGCTCCAGGGAGATGGCGAGGTCCTTGACGCCCTTGGCGAAGGACAGGTTCTCGGTCAGTTTCTCGACGCAGTTGTGGCAGTGCATGTCGGTGGCGAAGACGACGGTGCGGAGGTCTTTCTTGCGGGGGGCTGCCTGCGAGGCTGGCAGGGCCAGGAAGAGGGCGGTGAGCAGAAGGAGGGGAAACAGGCGTTTCATCTTGTCATTTTCCAAAGGGTTACACGGATGCCGATGTCGGCGCGGAGGCCCATGAGCGGGCCCCAGACGGCGCTCCCGTCGAAGGAGGCGGCGTCGGGGTCGATGCTGCCGTCCGGTCGCAGGGCGCCGAGGATGACGTCCCGCTGGCGGAAGCCGGTCAGGTTCTCCCCGCCGATGTAGAGGTCGAAGCCCCGGAAGCGCCGGGTGACCTGGGCGTACAGGAGGGGATAGGCGGGGGTGCGCCCGTCCGGGTACAGGAGGCGGCCGTCGGCGTCCCGGCGGTCCGTCATGCCGTCATAGACCCGGGCCGAGCCGTTCCAGGAGGCCGTGAAGTCGAAGATCCACCGGCTGAGCGGGGCCTTGTACTGGAGGTTGAGGACGGCCTTGAAGGGGGCGAGGAGCGGGGTCTCGGACCAGCCGCGGCGGCGCAGGTCCTGCCGGGCGTCCGTATAGCGGGCGGTCAGGTCCACCGTGAGGCGGGGGAGCGGTTCGGCATGGAGGTCGGCCTGCCAGGTGTCCGACCGGGAGCGGCCTCCGTAGAAGGAGATGCCGTCGGGGATGTCCTCGTAATCGACGATGAGTTGGTTCCCGAAGCGGGTCGCGAAGGCATCGAGGCTCACGTAGGCCTTCCAGAAGGGCAGGTAGCCGGTCACGTTGCCGCCGAAGGTCCAGGAGGATTCGAGCGGATGGGCGAGGATGTCGCCGTCGAAGGCCTTGCCGGTGGACAGGACGCCGATATGGTCCGGCAGCGGCAGGGCATGGCGGAGGCCCCGTCCGCCGTTCGCCCGGATGACGAGCCAGTCCGTCGGCTGGTATTTCAGGGTTATGCGGGGGGAGAGCCGGAAGCCGTCGTAGCGGTAGGCCTCGCCCCGGAGGCCGGCGATGGCGGTGAAGGCGTCTCCGGCGTGGAAGGTGTATTCGCCGTAGGCTCCGCCGTGGACGAGCGTGGACACGGTCCGCGGCCGGGTGTTGTCGATGCCGGTCGGCAGGAGGCGGTCGAGCGTCTCTTCCAGACGGTCGGCCGTGGCACCGAGGCCGAGGGTGAAGTCGTGGTGGTCATCGACCCGGTTGCGGTACAGCAGGTTGAGGTAGCCGGTCTGCTGCCTTCCGGTGTATTCGGTCCCGCCGAACCAGGCTTCTATGTGGTCGAGGGTGTAGTCCGCGACGAGGGCGAGGCTCTCGGACTGGTCGTCCCGGAGCGGTCGGCCGACTTTGAGGTAGCCGTCCACGAGGCGGTTGTGGATATCGGTGCCCCAGGGCGTCCCGGGTGCATAGCGGCCCTTCCGGTAGCCTTCCTGTCCGCCCTGCCGGGTGTCGCTGACGGCCTGGAAGCCCCAGCGGACCTGGAGTTCCGGCGTGTAGAAGAACCAGCGGTTGCCGACGTTGAACTGGAGTGCGCGCGGGTCGTCGACGAAGCCGTCGCCGTTCATGTCGTGGGTGCGGAAGTTGCCGTCCACATGGCCCAGGAGGATGGTGGACAGCGACGGGGAGACCTGGAGGGCAGAGGCGATGTTGAAATCGGCCTTCGTATCGGTCATGACGGAGGCCTGGAGGAAGAGCGGCTTCTCGTCGGTCGGCTTGCGGTGTTCGAGGTTGATCTGGCCGGTCATGGACTCGACCCCGCCGATGACGGACGGGGCGCCCTTGGCGATCTGGATGCTCTCCAGCCAGGGGCCGGGCACATAGGAGAGGCCGAAGGGGGCGGCGAGGCCGCGGAGGACGGGACGGCTCTCGTCGAGCATCTGCGTGTAGATGCCCGAGAGCCCGAGGAGGCGGATCTGCCGGGCGCCCGTCACGGCATCGGAATAGCCGACCGTCACGCTGGCGGAGTTCTCGAAACTCTCGGCCAGGTTGCAGCACGCCATCTTCATGAGGCCGGCGGAGGAGATGACCTCAGTCCGGAGCTCCTTCCCTCGGGAGAGGTGGTTCCCCTCCCGTTCCGCCGTCAGGACGGCCGTTTTCACCGTGTCGGCCTGTTGGGCCGGAGCGAGGGTGGAAATCAGCATGCAGGCAAATCCTATCTGTAAGTTCCGCATCATATCGGATGCAAATTTACAGATTTTGAAGAAGAATCGTTCCTGTCGGGACAAGAAAAAAGCCCTTTTTGTTCCCGGACGGAGCAGACTCCGGCATGAGGCTGTATTCCTTGGAAAAGTCTTAGAATACAGCCTCATGAAAAAAGAATCAAGGGTCAGTCGAGGGTGACGACCTTATAAGTGAGGGTGCCGAGACCCGTTTCCTCGCCGCGGTAGACGATGCGGATGCCATGGCGGGCATTGATGCGGTCCAGGAGGGCCTGGGTGTCGTCCTCTTCAGTCTGCGGGAGGTTGAACACCTGGTCGAGGCAGAACTTGTCGAGGGCGACGGGGTCAAGGGAGGCGGCGATGCCGATGTCCCGGATAGTCGGGTCATGCGGGTTGCCGTCGCAGTCGCAGTCGATGGAGATATTGTTCATCACATCGATATAGAGGATGTTCTTTCCCTCGTTGAAATAGTTGTGGACGGCCTGGGCGGCGGCGGACATGGATTCGATGAAGGGGGTGTTCTTCTCCGGGGCGGTGTCCCAGCCTTCCGGTAGGTTGGACCACATCTGGGTGTAGTCCTCCACCTTGCCGGCCGTGTGGATGTAGGCCTTGCCGTTGCGGGAGGCGACCCCGATGGAAGCGTTCTTGAGGACGCCTCCGAAGCCGCCCATGGCATGTCCCTTGAAGTGGGCGAGGTTGATCATGAAGTCGTAGTCCTGGAGGTGGGAGCCGACAATGTCGTACTGGATCCACTTGGTGTCCTGGACCGGAATCTTGATCTCGCCTTCCTCGTCCATGATGTCCACGGTGGCGATGGCGTTGAAGCCATGCTCTTCGATGACCTTGCGGTGCTCCTCGGTCTTCATGCGCTGGCCGGCGTAGGCCGTGTTGCATTCGACGATGGTCCCGTCCACCTTCCGGACGAGGTCGCCGATCAGGTCGGGTTTGAGGTAGTTATGGCCGCCCGCCTCTCCGGTGGATATCTTGACGGCGACCTTCCCCGTGGCCTCTCGTCCGAGGACCTCATAGATCCGGACGAGGCTTTCCGGGGTGATGGTACGGGTGAAATAGACGACAGCGGTGTCGGCATCGGCAGTCTCGACCCGGGCAGCGGACTTTCCCGCATTCTTGCAGGAAACGGCGGCAAGCACGATCAGGGTTGCCGCAAAGATGGGGGTGACAGCGTGTGTTTTCATAAATACAAAGATAAGGTTTTTTTTGTATCTTTGCGCCCGCGAAACCGTAAGCGGCCGCTGATTCGTGAGGATGGCTGGTGTCTGAAGATTTCTGTAGCCTGGCAGAGCTGGAAACTCCATTTGAAAACCTGAATGTGAAGAAAATGAATCAGAAACCCGCCCGTACGCTTACGTACACCATCCTGTCCATCAGCCTGTTGACCGTTATGGCCGGTGCCGCCATCGCCCCGGCGCTCGGTATCATCCGGGAGCATTTCAAGGACCTGGACAGCCTGCTCGTCCAACTCATCGTCAGCATTCCCGCCCTCTTTATCATCATCACGAACCTGTGCTTCACGACCCTCTGCCGCTGGATGAAGACCCGTACCCTCGCCATGGTCGGCCTGACCCTCTATGTCGTCTCCGGTGCCGGAGCCTTCTTCGTGGACAATATCTGGGTCCTGCTGTGCCTGCGGGCCCTCATGGGCGTCAGCGTGGGCATGGTCATGCCGCTTTCCACGGGCTTGCTGGCCTATTATTTTCCGCCGGAGGAACAAGCGCACTTGATGGGCCTCTCCGCCGCCATGAACCAGATGGGCGGAGTCGTGGCCACGTTCCTGGCAGGTCTCCTGGCCGGTATCAGCTGGAATTGCGCCTTCCTCGTGTACCTGCTGGGGCTCATCGCCCTTGTCCTGGTCGCCCTGTTCCTGCCGGACGAGCGGCTGGTCTCCCGAGGCAGTGGCTTCTCCCTGCGCCTGCTCCGGCGTTTCCACCCGTCGGTCATAGGCATGCTGCTGGTGATGTTGCTCTTCTTCATCTACCCGACGAATTTCGCCATCACGGCGTCAGCCAATCCGGCCCTGGACAGCCGTTCCATCACACTCGTCATGGTCGGACTCGACGTGATCGCCTTCTTGGTCGGTCTCGGCTTCGGCGGCCTGATGCGTACTTTCCGGGTGCAGATGAAGTATTTTGCCCCGCTCGGCTTCATCGCCGGCTATGTGTGCCTGTCGGCCGGGACGGATTGGGTCTGGTTGCTCTCCGGATCCGCCCTCATCGGCATCGCCAACGGCGTGGGTGTCCCGTACCTCAATACCATCGCCTCTATCAAGGGGGGCAAAGATGCTGCGACGACCGTCATGCCACTGATTTCCGCTTCCCTCTATCTCGGACAGTTCCTTTCGCCGCTCCTTGTCAACCCGGCAGCCCGCCTGGTGGGCGGCGGACTCACGGCGCCCTACCTGGTCGGTGTCTTCCTCGGGGTCGTCTACCTGGTGCAGACCATCCTGACCCGCGAGTTCCAGGCGCTTCCACCGAAGCACTGACGGCTGTCTGTCCGTCATCAGAAAGCCGGAATCTGCTTGCAATCCGTAAGCGGATTTGGAATTCTCCTTGATTCTTGTAACTTTGCAGTGGACAGGGACTCCCCACTCTGCCAGTAACATGGAAACACGGATCAAGTATGGCTGACAGACATCTTTTGCGGGGGGATGGGACGGCGCTCCCATCCGGTCTCCTGGACCAGGTGCTGCAGGAGGCTGACATCACGGACATCTCGCGGGCGACCATCCGCCAGTGTACCGCGGTCGGGAACGAGTTGGAACGGCGGGCCGGAGTCCCTTTCACCCACTTGGAAATCGGCGTTCCCGGCATTCCGGCATGCCCGGTCGGCATCGCCGCCCAGAAGGCTGCGCTCGACAGCGGCATCGCCTCCATCTATCCTGTCATCAACGGCCTGCCGGAACTGAAGGAACATGCTTCCGCCTTTGTGAAGGCTTTCATCGACGTGGACATCGCCCCGCGGGGCATCGTGCCGACGGTCGGTTCCATGCAGGGCAGCTTCAACCTCATCCTTGAGTGCGCCCAGCTGCATCCGGAGAAGGACACCATCCTCTACATCTGCCCTGGTTTCCCGCCGCATGGCCGGCAGCCGGATGTGCTCGGCATCCGGAACCTCTTTTTCGACATCTACGAGTATCGCGACGGACGACTCCGGGGGAAGCTGGAATCCTACCTGTCCGGCGGCCGCGTCGCTGCCATCCTCTATTCCAACCCCAACAATCCCGCCTGGATCTGCCTGACGGAGGAGGAACTGCGGATCATCGGAGAATGTGCCACGAAATACGATGTCATCGTGCTGGAGGACATGGCTTATCTGTGCATGGACTTCCGCCGGGACATGTCGCGGCCCTTCGAACCGCCGTTCCAGCCGACCGTGGCGAAGTATACGGACAACTATGTCTTGCTGTTGTCCGGCTCCAAGATCTTCAGCTACGCGGGGGAGCGCATCGCCGTCG
The DNA here is from genome assembly GCA_017476575.1 of Bacteroidales bacterium. Taxonomy (GTDB): domain Bacteria; phylum Bacteroidota; class Bacteroidia; order Bacteroidales; family UBA932; genus Cryptobacteroides. The sequence continues at coordinate 17,349 of JAFUZO010000035.1, forward strand.
CCTGCATCTCCGACAGACTGTATGAGCGGGAATACCCGGCCCTCCGGGCACGGTACGGCATCGGCTCCTTCGGGGACAACTACATCCTCACCTTCCTGTATGTGGCTTCCTCCGGGACTTCGCACTCCGCCCAGTACGCCCTGTCCGCAATGTTCCAGGCGGCGGTCGAGGGGCGGTACGACTTCGTGAAGGAAGTCCGGGAGTACGGTCTCCGCTCGAAGCGGTCCCGGGAAATCTTCGAGCGGCACGGCTTCTATCTCGTGTATGACAAGGACATGGAACAGACCATCTCGGACGGCTTCTTCTATACGGTCGGCTACCGGGACCTGGACAACCGCAGGCTGGTCTCGGACCTCCTGCGCTGCGGGATTATCGCCATCGCCCTGAACACGACGGGCAGCGGACAGTGCGGTATCCGGGTGTGCGTGTCCCGGCTGCTGTCTGAGGAAGATTTCCGTCTCCTGGATGAGCGGCTGGACCTTTTTGTGGAACTGCAAAAAAACAAGCGACATGAACTATGTAACGGCCGATGAGGCTGTCCGCCTGGTCCGTTCGGGCGACACCGTCTGCTGCCAGGGCAGCACCTCTGTCCCGGTCCTCCTGCAGGAGGCCCTTGCCCGCCGCGCCGGGGAACTCCGGGGGGTCCAGATCGTCTCCGGATTCAACGTCACGAAGTCCGAGGCTCCGTTCTGCAAGCCGGAGTACAAGGATTCCTTCCTGGTGAACAGCATCTTCCTCTGCGCCGACCAGCGCCGCCATGTGGCCGAGGGGTACGGAAGCATGACCCCCTGCTTCCTCGGCGAGGTGCCGGGGCTGTTCCGCAGCGGGCAGATCCCGATCGACGTGGCGTTCATCAACTGCTCGCTGCCGGATGCGGAAGGGTATTGCAGTTTCGGCATTTCCGCAGACATCTCGGTGGCGGCGGTGGAGACGGCCCGTGTCGTCATCGCCCAGGTCAACCGGAGTATTCCTTATCTATATGGGGAGTGCCGGGTCCATGTCTCACGGCTTGCTGCGGCTGTGCTTTGCGACGAGCCGCCCGTGGCCCTGGAGTTCGGGGAACCGACCCCGGTCGAAGCGGCCATCGGCGCCCATGTCGCCGCTGAAATCCCGGATGGGGCGACGCTCCAGATTGGGGTCGGCGGCATCCCGAACGCTGTGCTCAGCGGCATCCGCGACCATCGGCATCTCGGGCTGCATACCGAGGCCATGACCGACGGGGTCATCCGGCTCATCAAGGAGGGGGTGATCGACAATTCGCTCAAGAAGGTCCATCCGGGTATCAGCGTTGCTTCGCTGGCCCTCGGTTCCCGGGGCATGTACGCGTTTATCGACCACAATCCTTCCATGCGCTTTTTCGATGTGGCGTACACCAACGACCCGTTCCGGATTGCACAGAATCCGCGGGCCTGTGCCATCAACTCGGCCATCGAGGTGGACTTGACCGGCCAGGTCTGCGCGGACAGCATCGGGGAGATGGTTTTCTCCAGCGTGGGCGGCCAGCACGACTTCATGTACGGTGCATCGCTTTCCGAAGGGGGGAGGACATTCATCGCCCTCCCGTCGCGTACGGCGGATGGGAAGGCGAAAATCGTGGCGAACCTCGCGCCCGGGGCCGGAGTGGTGACCACCCGTTTCCAGACGCAGTATGTAGCAACCGAATACGGGATCGTCTACCTGCGGAACCTCAATCTGGCACAGCGGGCCAAGGCCCTCATCTCCATCGCCCATCCGGATGATCGGGAAGGGTTGGAGCAGGCGGCCTGCCGACGTTTCGGCTACTCGTTCCTGCGTCTGGGAAGCGGATCATAGACTTCGTCGGAGACAGGCTCAAGCCACTCGTTCGTGGACCCTTCCCGGACCTCGGTGTGGTAGGTCAGATGCTGGAACCAGCTGTCTGCGGCGGCTCCGTGCCAATGCTTGACGCCTTCCGGAACGGCAATGACGGTGCCCGGAACCATCGGGACGGCGGGCTTGCCCCATTCCTGGTACCAGCCCCGTCCGGCGACGCAGATGAGCACCTGGATGGCACCGTGGTGGATATGCCAGTTGTTGCGGCAACCAGGCTCGAAAGTGACGTTGGCGCAGCCGCCGGCCATCGGGGCGAGATAGCTGTTCCCGGTGAAATATCGGGCATAGGCGGTGTTTGGTTCCCCTTTCGGCCAGATGGAGAAATCGACGGTCGCGACCGGGGTGTGCGGCTTGCCGAAGACGGCCGCGAGCGCCCCGCGCAGCCGATCGGCCTCCGCCGGCCCGACTTCTGCCTCCAGGACATCCGGGAGGGCATGGAGGGCGGCGTCGTTGACGCCCATGTTGCGGGCTCCGTTCACATGGGACCGCAGTTGGGGCTCGCAGCCGGGCAGGGCGGAAACGGCACTGACCGTAACGACTTCCCGGTCGGCGGAGGAGAGGTGTTCGATATCGCCCTTGGCCTCGAGGCCGGCGATGACAGCGAGGTTCCGCTGCCGGGCAGAGAGTGCGGATTCCATATCTTGTGCTTTTGCATGGATGCAGAGCACCGCCAGCGCAGTCCCTGCAAGGATTCGTAAGGTTTTCATGCTTTCATTTTACAGGTAATCGGCGAAGTAGCGGGTGACCTTGTCCATCAAGTGGACGCGGTTGGGACCGCGGACATTGTGTTCGGCGAGGGGGTAGGGGAAGTAGTCGACGGGCACCCCGTGGTCGATGCATTCCTGGATGAAACTCAGGCTGTGTTCCCAGACGACGGTGGGGTCGACGGCGCCCTGGCAGATCAGGAGCCGGCCGCGCAGCCGGGGGGCCTTGTCGAGCAGGGAGGTGCGGGCGAAGCCTTCCGGATTGGTTTCTGGCGTGTCCATGTAGCGCTCGCCGTACATGACCTCGTACCATTTCCAGTCGATGACCGGGCCGCCGGCGACGCCGACCTTGAACACATCGGGATACGTAGTCATGAGGCTGATCGTCATGAACCCGCCATAGCTCCAGCCGTGGACGCCGATGCGGTCCGCATCCACGTAGGGGAGGGCGCGCAGCCGGTCGATGCCGACCATCTGGTCCGCCATCTCGGCCTGGCCGCAGGCACGGTTGATGGCCTTCTCGAAGTCGGCACCCCGGTTCTGGGTACCCCGGTTGTCCTGGATGTAGACCAGGTAGCCGCGCTGGGCCATCAGCATCTCCCACATGCGGATGTTGCCGAGCCAGGAGTCGGTCACCATCTGGGAATGCGGCCCTCCGTAGACATAGAGGATGACGGGGTACTTCCTGGCCGGGTCGAAGTCCTTCGGGTAGAGGAGGCGGTAGTAGTTCTCGTACTGCCCGTCCGCGCTCGGCACCGTGCCCAGTTCGACGGTGCAGGCGGCGAAGTCCGCGAGCGGGTCGGACGCCGTGGCCAGCGTCTCCGCACGCTTGCCGTCCGTGCTGCACAGGCGGGTGACGCCGGGCGTGCCGAGGTTGCTGTACCGGTCGAAATACCAGGTGCAGTCCGGGTTCATGGCGATATTGTGCCAGCCGCGCTCCGGGGTGAGCCGCTCCGGAGCGCCGAAACGGACCTTGCGGAGCGGACGCCCTTTCGCGGCATCGATCCGGATGCGGAACAGGTGGTTCTCGACCGGGGAGACCTCGGCCGAGGTGTACCAGACCGAGCGGCCGTCGTTGGCGACATACTCCACGTCGGCGTCCACGGCCGTGAGACGGCGGACGCCGCCGAGGGTGTCCGCGAGGTAGAGGTTCTTGTAGCCGTCCCGGTTGTCGGTCCGGTAGATGAACAGGTCGCCGCGCCCCTCCAGGAAGCGGACGGGGTCCAGCGGCTCGACCCAGGCGTCGTTGTCCTCGGTGAGGAGGGTCTTGACGAAGGCGCCGGTGGCTGCGCTGTACTGGTTGAGGCGCAGGTGGTGCTGGCTGCGGTCGAGGACCTGGACGTAGAGGAAGCGGTCGTCGGGGGACCAGGAGATGCCCGCCAGGTAGCGGTCCGCTCCGAAATCGTCGACGGCCAGGTAGATGGTGCCGCCCCGGTCGAGGTCGTAGACCCCGAGGGCGACGGTCTCCGAATCCATGCCGTTCATCGGATACTTGGTCGTGCGAAGCGTCCCCGTGCGCGTGGTGATGTCCAGGAGCGGGAAGTCGGTCACGCGGGACTCGTCCTTGCGGAAGAAGGCCAGCCGACGGCCGGAAGGGGACCAGTACCAGCCCTCGTCGATACCGAACTCGTTGCGGCTGACCGCCTGGCCGTACACCAGGTCGCGGTCGTTGGAGACGGCGACGGCCACGGTGTCCCGGCCGTCGGTGATAGAGAGGCTGTTGCCGACGTTGAATGCAGTCCAGCCTCCGATGGGGGCGGCCTCGACGGCCGTGTTGATGCGGACCGTATCCCGGCGGATACCGTCGAAGAAACGGTACTGGTTGGCGTCGACCCAGCTGTAATACCGGTTTTCGGGCCAGACCTTGCGGTTCAGGATGACATCTTCCATGGTCAGGTCCTTTCCATCATGGGCGGGGTGGACATCGATGACCCGGTGCTGAGCATGGAGTGCGCCGCCGAGAAGGGCGGTGCACAGGAGGAGAAGGCTGCGGCGCATGGCTTACAGGAACAGTTGTTCGATGGAGGCGTCGTAAGGAAGGCTGTGGGAGGAATTCTCCACCGGTTCGGCATTATCGATCCGGTCGACGATGCTCCGCTCGTAACCGCGCCAGGGGAGGACGCCTTTGTATTCCTTGAAATGGACGGTGACCCGCTGCCCGGTGAGTTGCTGGAGCTGCGCGGCGACATCCTTGTCGGCCACGGAGAACTTGAAGTTCTTGGACTGGACGGATCCGCTGGAACCGGCCTTGTTGCCGTAGCCGGTGAGGATCATCTCGCCCTCGTAGGTCTTGAAGATGTATCCGGTGTAGGTCAGCGAGTTCAGTTCGCCGGTCTTGTTGCCGTCGCTGAACACCCAGAAGAACTTATAGTAGCCCCATCCGCCAAGGACCACCAGGAGGACCACGACGGCCCATGCGATGACTTTGCCTGCTTTTCTTGCCATGGTTTCAATGCTTTATATCATGCAAATTTAAAATCTGTTCCGGTGAATTCCTAATCCCGGCTGTGTTTTTCATCGTGTTTTTCGTCATAGGCGCGGTCCCATTCGCGGTAGAACTCCATCTTCGGGTCTTCGAACAGGGAGAGCTGGCGCCAGGCCTCGTGGGTGAGTTACGAGACACCGAGACCCACCTGGCGGAGGGGTGTCACCCCGTCCCAGATTTCGGTGAGCATGCGCCGCGCCTCATTGAGGATGAGGGCGGTGACGTCGGTCGGTCCGTCCATCTGGTGCTGCTTCTGGATGACCGTGAAGTCCTTGTGCTTGATGAACATGGATACGCAGGAGGCCCGGAATCCGTCCTTGCGGATGCGGTGGGCAACGATGCCGGCGACCCGGAACAGGGCCCGGTCGACTTCCTTGGGATCGGTGAGGTCCTCGGGAAAGGTCCGTTCCGCACTGTAGCTCTTGGCTTCCTGCGACTCGGTTTCGACGGGGGAGGTGTCGATGCCGTTGGCGTTGTCATGGAGCTGCAGGGCGAATTTCGCCCCGACGAGCCGGGTGAGGGTGCCCATGCCGACAGTCGCCAGGTCGCCGATGGTCCGGATGCCGTTGTCAAGGAGCCGCTGTTCGGTCTTCTTTCCGACCCAGAGGAGGTCGCGGACACCGAGCGGCCACATCTTCCGGGGAATCTCTTCCTCCCAGAGCGTGTGCACCTTGTCCGGCTTCTCGAAGTCGGAGGCCATCTTGGCGAGCAGCTTGTTCGGCCCGACGCCGACATTGACGGTGAAGCCGAGCCGGTCGCGGATTTCATCCTTGAGCCGTGTGGCGGTCTCTACCGGGTCCTTGCCGCTGAGCCGCCAGGTCATGTCGAGGAAGCATTCATCGATGGAAAACTGTTGGAGTACCGGCGAGTAGGTCCGGCAGATGGCGATGAATCCCGCCGAGCATTCATGATACCAGACCCAGTCTCCCTGGACGATGGTGAGTTCCGGGCACATCCGGAGGGCCATCGAGACGGGCTGGGCCGTCTTTACACCCCGCTGTTTGGCCGGAATCGAGGCGGCCGTGACAATGCTGCGCCGGTCGGACGGGTCGCCGGACACGACGGCAGGTACCTCCCGGATGTCCGGCAGCCCTTCGCGCACCCGCTTGACCGCCGTCCAAGACAGGAAGGCGGAATTGACATCGATGTGGAAAATGACGCGGGGGTGCATCTGTTCATTCCAAGAGCCCGGCGGTGCGGCTGACCGGGAGCGAGAAGGCAATGCCCTGGCTTTCGCTGCCGAGGCCGGCTTCCTTGTAGACGGCGCGGAGGACATCGTCTTTGATGGCGGCGGGAACGAGGATAAGCAGGATTTCCTTCTCCGGCTGGATATGGATGTGGAAGAATTCCTCCGCTTCCGGGTTCGCGGTGCCGCGTCCGCGGATGATGGTCCCGCCCCGGGCACCGGCACCTTTGGCGGCATCCATCACTTTCTCCGAAAAACCTGCATTCACGATGCAGAACACCATTTCATAGCTGCTCATATCATGCTTCCTCCTTTACAGTTCTTTTATCATTGCTCAAAAATCCATATATCAAGGTTCCGATTACGCTGCTGAGCGGAATGAGGACGGCGATGCCCTTTCCGCCTTTGACCGTCGAGAACTTTTCGTCCAGCAGGTTTATCAGGTCTCCGGCCCTGTCCTCGCGCACGACGTTGAACAGGACGGTCTTCGAGGTCTCGGTCAGCCCCAGGTAGTTCAGGATTTCTGCTTGTGCCGTCCCCTTGGCTTGGACCGAGACCCGCAGGTTGGAATCACAGGACTGGATCAGGCTGGCGAAATAGGCTGCCTTTCCTGGGTCCACGATGGTGATGAGCAGTCCGAGTTTCATCGGGGCGATATTCCGGGTGGTTTCCATGGCTTACTCGAAATAGATGATCTGGTCGTCACCGGCCTGGAGGATGCGCCGCATGGCCGCATTGTCGCGGACACGGACGCTCAGGACCGATTTGAAACCGAGGGTCTGGATCGTGATGAGCGGGGTCATGGCGACCATGGCGACCACGCCGAAGGCGGAATCCAGGACGGCGGATTCCCCTTGGAGAGACATGCAGGCGCCGATGGCAAGCGGGAGGATGAAACTGGACGTCAGCGGGCCGCTGGCCACCCCGCCGGAGTCGAAGGCGATAGCCGTATAGAGCTTCGGGACAAAGAAAGACAGTCCGAGCGACAGCAGGTAGCCGGGAAGCAGGTAGTACAGCAGGGAGAAACCGAAATAGATGCGGATGACCGAAAGCCCGATGGAGACGCCGACGCCGACAGAGAGCGCCAGCATCATCTGCAACTTGGTGACTTCTCCGCCCGTGATGTCTTCCACCTGGTTGTTGAGGACATGGACGGCCGGCTCGGCGAGGACGACCACCATGCCGATCAGGAAGGAGAAGAGGATCAGCGTCGACGGATTGGAGGCGGCCAGCTGGACCCCGATCTTGTAGCCGACCGGCATGAAGCCCGTGGCGACCGCGGACAGGAACAGGACGAGGCCGATGAAGGTGTAGGCAATGCCGAACAGGATCTGGATGATGCGGGCCTTCGGGAGTTTGAGGATGAGGACCTGCAGGATAAAGAAGAACAGGACGACCAGCAGCAGCGACTCGGCCACATCTTTCATGGTATCCAGGAACAGCGTGCCCGGACCTTGCGAGAGGATGGCGCTCATCGAATAGTCTGGAACGGAGTAGGAGAGGTCGCCCCGGGCGGAAAGGGAAAGGATGAGGACGGCTGCAATCGGACCGATGGAGCACAGGGCGATGAGCCCGAAGCTGTTCTCGTTCGCGTTCCGTCCGCCGATGGTCATGGCGATGCCGACACCGAGGGCCATGATGAACGGGACGGTGATCGGGCCGGTCGTCACGCCGCCGGAATCGAATGAGAGGGGCAGGAACGGACCTTTCCCGCTCTCGAAGAGCAGGGCGACAAGGGCGAAAAGGAGCATGTAAGAGAACATCAGGAGGCTGCCGAGGTCTTTTTGGAAGACGATCTTGGAGACGGCAAGCAGCAGGAACAGGCCGACTCCCAGCCCTACGGTGCCGATCAGCAGCGGACCGCTCATCACGGCACCGACCTGCCCGGCCAGGACCGCAAGGTCGGGCTCCGCGATGGTGATCAAAGTGCCCATGACGAAACAGACCGGGAGCAGGATACCGACCCGTTTGGATTGGGTCAGCCCTTCGCCGATGTACTGCCCCATCGGGGTCATGGCAAGGTCGGCGCCGAGGTTGAACAGGCCGATGCCGGCGACCAGCAGCAGGGCCGACACGATGAAGACCGCCAGTTCCCGCCCGGTGATCGTGACCAGGGGCGTCATGGCCAGTACGAGCACGATCAAGCTGACCGGAAGCACAGAGATCAGCGCCTCTTTCAACTTGACGGAGAGCGCGTGCCGCAATTCTTTATGTACTGTTTTATCTGCCATGAGGCCAAAGATAGGGATTATTTGTCATTCTCCCAAGTCTTTTCCCAGAGCTTCGCTGCCTGTTCGATCGTTTCCTCATAACCGGTGAGCGCGGCGAAGGGAGAGAACTGTGCGGCGCGGGCGGAGCGGGACATGCGGGGATGCCGGCTTGACGTGGGGTGGGGAAGTTCGATGATGTCTTCGTATCCGTTCATGCCTTGTGTCCTCCGATCTGGTTGTTGCGTTGGCGGGTGGTTGCTCCGTCCTCGAAGTCCATCCCTTTGAGGATGGCATTCTTGCCGAAGCGGCGGCGGATGGCGAGGATGGCCTCCTGTTGTTGCCGCTCCTTGGCGGAGGCTTCCGGGGCTTCGAAGAGGTCGAGCTGCGTCCCGGCGGCAGCCTCGTCGAGGACATGCGCTGCGACCACATAGATGCGGCGGACGGATAGCCGTGGGTCCACGATGTGGTCGTACAGGTTTATGACGGCGTCGGTGATCCGCCGGGTCGAAGAGGTATGCCCTCCCAGGCCGGCGGAGCCGTGGGCCGGTTTCGGGACCGTGCGGCCGTACCAGTCCGTCTCCACCGGTCCGTCGTACGCCTGTTCTGCCTCGTAGCCGATGCTCAGGACCATCTGGTCGGTCACGAGCCGCTTCCCGACGAGATCCAGGACCAGCTGGTCTGTCATCTCCCGGACGACGAGCCGCCCCTTCTGGAAGTCGTAGGGTTCCTGGAGCACCTGGCCGCTGCTGATGCTGCTGTTCTCGGGCTTGTAGGCCTTGATGTCGGCGATGGTGCAGGGCTCCCAGCCCCAGGCATGGTCGATGAGCAGTTCCGCATTGACCCCGAAGAGTTTGTACAAGGCCTCTTCGTTGCGGAGGGAGTACCGGGCGATGTCGCCCATCGTGTACAAGCCGATGGCTTCCAGCCGGGCCGCGATGCCGTGCCCCACCCGCCAGAAGTCCCGCAGCGGCCGGTGGCTCCAGTACTTGCGGCGGTAGCTGGCCTCGTCGAGTTCTGCGATGCGCACCCCGTCGGCGTCCGCCGGGCTGTGTTTCGCCTCGATGTCCATGGCGACCTTCGCGAGGTAGAGGTTCGTGCCGATGCCGGCCGTTGCCGTGATGCCGGTCGTCGCGAGCACATCCCGGACCATGCGCAGGGCGAGTTCGTGGGCGGAGAGGCGGTACGTCTTCAGGTAGGCCGTGGCGTCGATGAAGACCTCGTCGATGGAGTAGACGTGGATGTCCTCGGCGGACACATATTTCAGGTAGGTCCGGTAGATGGTAGCGCTGACCTCCATGTAGCGGGCCATCCGGGGTGGGGCGACGAGGAAGTCGACCGGCTGGCCGTCCTCGCGGCGGGCGAGTTGCTGCTTCACCTCGAAAAGCCGGGCCCGGCCCGGGATGCCGTAGGCCTTGAGGGCGGGGGAGACGGCCAGGCAGATGGTCTTGTCCGTGCGCGACTCGTCCGCCACGACCAGCCGCGCCGTGAGCGGGTCCAGCCCGCGCTCCACGCATTCCACCGATGCGTAGAACGACTTGAGATCGATCGCTATGTACTGTCTTTCCGCCATCTGCCAGGATTCCGGGTTGCAAAAATACGAAATCCGGACGGGTTTGGCAAAACCGCTTGTGCTGTCCTTCTGAGGGGGATCCTTGGGCCCCGTCGAGATATCCTCGCGGGAGGGGGCGGCGGTTCCATCTCGGGGATAGGCGGGGCTTTCCTGGGTCCTCCTGCTCAGGAAGCGGGAGAACTTCCGCCGGGCCTTCGACGGGTTCGACGTGGAGAAGGTCGCCGCGTATGATGCCGCCAAGGTGGAAAGCCTCCTCCAGGACGAGGGCATCATCTATTCCCACGACCCGGCTTGTTTCTGCTTCGAAAGGGACAAGGACCTCCTGTGACGCGCGTCTCTTGAATTTCTCGAAAAAAAGCGCTATATTTGTACGTTTATATTGAAACGTGTAGAAAAATGGCAGATATCGAGGAAATGAAGCAGGCGGAACAGCAGTATTCCGCGAACAGCATCCAGGTGCTGGAAGGTCTCGAGGCGGTACGCAAGCGCCCCTCCATGTATATCGGCGACATCGGTGAACGCGGTCTCCACCACCTGGTGTACGAGGTGGTCGACAACTGTATCGACGAGGCGATGGCCGGCTATTGCACGGAGGTGGAGGTGACCATCCTGGAAGACAACTCTGTCCGGGTGAAGGACAACGGCCGCGGCATCCCGACCGGCATGCACGAGAAAGAGCACCGCAGCGCCCTGGAGGTGGTCCTGACCGTCCTCCATGCGGGCGGCAAGTTCGACAAGAACAGTTACAAGGTCTCCGGCGGCCTCCATGGCGTGGGTGTCTCCTGCGTCAACGCGCTGTCGGACCTGCTCATCGCCGAAATCCACCGCGAAGGCAAGGTCTTCGTCCAGAAATATTCCAAGGGCAAGCCCATCACGCAGGTCGAGGTCGTGGGAGAGGCGGAGGACACCGGGACTACCATCACGTTCCATCCGGACGCCACCATCTTCCAGCAGACCATCGTCTACAAGTATGAGACCCTGGCCAACCGCCTCCGCGAACTGGCCTTCCTGAACAAGGGCATCCGCATCACCCTCACCGACCTCCGGGAGCAGGTCGAGGAATTCGTCACCGGCGAGGACGGCGAGAGCAAGGCGACCGGCCGCAAGGTCGACCGGAGCGACGTGTTCTACTCCGACCAGGGCCTCCGGCAGTTCATCGACTACCTCGATGCCGGTGCCCCGAAACTGATTCCCGAACCGGTCTGCGTCAACGCCGACAAGGTGATTCCCATCGACATCGCCCTCCAGTACAACACCGGCTTCTCCGAGCGTATCTATTCCTACGTCAACAATATCCACACGATTGAGGGGGGGACCCACCTCCAGGGCTTCAAGATGGGACTTTCCCGTTCCCTCAAGAATTACGCCGAGAAGAACAACCTCCTCGCCAAGTTCAAGGGCGAACTCTCGCCGGAAGACTTCCGCGAAGGCCTCACCGCCGTCATCTCCGTCAAGGTCGCCGAACCGCAGTTCGAAGGCCAGACCAAGACCAAGCTCGGCAACCCGGAAGTGACCTCGGCCGTCTCGCAGGCCACGGCGGCCGCCCTGGACGCCTACCTGGAGGAGAATCCCAAGCAGGCCAAGACCATCATCGAGAAGATCGTCCTCGCCGCGACGGCCCGCGCCGCCGCCCGCAAGGCCCGCGAGATGGTCCAGCGCAAGACCCCGATGGGCGGGGCCGGCATGCCCGGCAAGCTCGCCGACTGCTCCGACCATGATCCCGAGAAGTGCGAACTCTTCCTCGTCGAGGGTGACTCCGCAGGCGGTACGGCCAAGCAGGGCCGCGACCGCCGCATCCAGGCCATCCTCCCGCTCCGGGGCAAGATTCTCAATGTCGAGAAGGCCGCGGGCGACCGTGCCTTCGAGAGCCAGGAAGTCCGCAACATCTATACCGCCCTCGGCGTGACCGTGGCGCAGGAGGACGAGACCGGCGAGAAGCACATGGACCTGTCGAAGCTCCGCTACCACAAGGTCATCATCATGACCGATGCGGATGTCGACGGTTCCCATATCGCCTGCCTCATCCTCACCTTCTTCTTCCGCTACATGTTCGACCTCATCGCCAACGGCTATGTCTACCTCGCCACCCCGCCGCTCTATCTTGTGAAGAAGGGCAAGGAGGAGGTCTACTGCTGGACCGATGCCCAGCGGGACGAGGCGACCCAGCGGCTCGGCCGGGGCACGGACAAGGGCGTGACTGTCCAGCGCTACAAGGGTCTCGGCGAGATGTCCGACGAACAGCTCTGGTCGACGACCATGGACCCGTCCCGGCGCGTGCTGCGGCAGATCACCATCGAGAATGCGGCCGTAGCCGAGCGGACCTTCTCCATGCTGATGGGCGACGATGTCCCGCCCCGCCGCCAGTTCATCGAAGAAAACGCCCATTATGCGAATATCGATGCATAGGATTCCGCGGCGATTCTTTCCGCTGGCCCTTGTTTTCGCAGTCCTCGTGCTTTTCATGCCGAGGACCGCGAAATTCAATTATGACTACCGGAAAGGCTCCCCGTGGCCCTACGAGACCCTTGTTTCCCAGTTCGACTTCCCGGTGCTCAAGACCGAGGAGCAGATGATGGAAGAGCGGGAGCAGGCCGGTGCGGCCATCGTGCCGTACTACCGCTATTCCGAGGAGGTGGTGGCCCAGGCGGTCAAGGCCGCCCAGGGGCTGGACCTCGGGCGGTACAACAGTCTCCGTCCTACCATTGTCGCCCGGCTCGGCGACATCTACTCCAAGGGGGTCATCTCCGACGCCAAGGTCAAGCTCGACCGCGGGTCCGCCGACGTATCCCAGGAAGTCATCTACATCCAGCGCAACAAACGGGCGACGCGCTATCCCCGCTCCGAGGTCTACAAGGTCTCCGACGCCCGCAGCCAGCTGGTCGCCCAGATGGCCCGGACCCATCCGGACATCAACCTGGATTCCCTGTTCAAGCGCTCCGGCCTGTACGATGTCATCGTGCCGAACCTCGTGTTCGACAAGGCGATGACCGAGCTGGGCCATGCCGAATCCGCCGATTACATCTCGCCGACCTCCGGCTATGTCAATGCCGAGCAGAAAATCGTTTCCAAAGGCGAGATCGTCACACCGGAAATCGCCCAGATCCTGGACTCCTACAAGGCCGAGTACAACAAGGCCTTCGGTTACGACGGGCCGCGTGTGCTGCTCTACCTGGGCAACCTCCTCATCGCCCTGGCCTTGGTGGTTATCCTTTATTTCTCCGTCTATTACACAAATCCGGGCATCTTCGAAGACCGCAACCGCTATTTCTACCTGCTGACCCTCTTCCTGATGGCGGCGGTCGCCGCTTTCCTCTTCGAGCGGACCGCCCCGAACCTCGTGTTCCTGGCGCCCTTCTCGATTACGGCGCTCTACCTGCTGGCCTTCTTCCAGAAACGGGTGGTCCTTCCGGTGTACATCGTGTCCCTGCTGCCGCTGCTGATCTTTTCGGGCAACGGCGTGGAACTCTTCGTCATGTTCCTCGCGGCCGGCGTCGTCACCATGGAGACCTTCCCGCATTTCAGCCGGGGCTGGCTCCAGTTCGTCAATGCCCTCATCGTCTTTGCGGTGCAGCTGGTCGTCTTCATCGGCTTCCGCCTCATCGATGCCGGCAGCAGCGCAGTCTTCCTGAATATCCTCCAGCTGTTCATCGGCTCGATGCTCCTGGTGGCCTTGTACCCGATCATCTACCTGTTCGAGCGCATCTTCAACCTCGTGTCCACGACGCGGCTCATCGAGCTTGCCGACACCAACAACAAGCTTCTGCAGGAGCTTTCCGCCAAGGCACCAGGCACCTTCCAGCACTGTCTCCAAGTGATGAACATGGCCGACGCAGTGGCGCGGTCGGTGGACGCGAACGTGCCGCTGGTGCGTGCCGGCGCCCTTTACCACGACCTCGGCAAGATGCGGAACCCACTCTGTTTCGTGGAGAACGAGAGCTCGACGCCTGGCGCTGCCAAGTACCATGACGGCAAGACGGCGAAAGAAAGCGCCCGGGACATCATCCGCCACGTCACCGACGGGATGGAGATCGCCAGGGCCCACAACCTGCCCGCTGTCCTGCAGGACTTCATCTGGACGCACCATGGTTCCTCCGCCACCGCCTATTTCCTGAACCAGTACCTCAACGAGGGCGGCGACCCCGCCGATACGGCGGACTTCTATTACCCCGGCCGCAAGCCGACGACCAAGGAGCAGGTTATCCTGATGCTCTGCGACTCCATCGAGGCTGCCTCGCGCAGCCTGAAGGAGTTCACCCCGTCGGCCTTCGACAAGTTCGTAGAGGGCATCGTTGCAGGCAAGGAGAAGGCCGGGCAGTTCGAGGAGGCCGACATCACCGTGAAGGAACTCAACACGGTCAAGACCGTCCTCAAGACCTATCTCCAGCAGATCTACCACGAGCGGGTCGAGTACCCCAAACGGAAGCGGTGAGGCTCCGTTGGTAGTCCGCACTTTTTTTACTAACTTTGCGCCCCTGTTCCAAGGATATTGATAATACGGATATAACATGAACATTGTAAAGAACCAGACCGATGCCCTGAACTACCATGTCACCATCGAAATCGCTGCGGCCGACTATGCGGACGCACTCCGCAAGAGACTGAACGAATACCGCCGCCGTGCCGACATCAAGGGATTCCGCAAAGGGATGGCCCCGCTCTCCCTCATCCAGCGTCTCTATGGCGACCAGGCCCTCTATGAAACGGTCAACAGCACCCTCTCCGACCAGCTCAACGGCTTCATCCGCGACGAGAAGATCCGCGTCGTCGGCGAGCCGCTCCCGTCCGAGGACCAGCCGCAGCTCGACTGGAAGGCCGGTGCCGACTTCACCTTCAAGTTCGACATCGCCCAGACCCCCGAGATCGACTTCACCGTCGACAAGGAGGACAAGCTCCCATACTACGAGATCAATGTCACCGAAGCTGCCAAGAAGGCCCGCAAGGCCCAGCTGCTCCAGCAGTACGGCGCCCTCCAGGAAGGGGAGAAGGTCGGCGAGAACGACTATATCATCGCCGACATCGCCAACGAAGGCCACAGCGCCGAAGGAGTGTATGTCTCCATTTCCAATGTGGCCGAGATCGCCCGTCCCCTGTTCATCGGCAAGAAAGCCGGTGACCAGGTCACCCTCAACGTGGACGAGGCTTTCGAGAACGAGACCGACCGTGCTTCCATGCTCAAGGTGGACAAGGCCCGGCTCGCCTCCCTCGATCCGATGTTCACTTTCACCATCGTCAACGTCAAGACTTTCGTGGCCGCCGAGGAGAACCAGGAGACCTACGACAAGATCTTCGGCGAGGGCGTGGTCACCACTTCCGAGCAGTTCGACGAGAAGGTGGCCGAGCGCATCCGCGCCGACTACACCCAGGAAGCCAATTACCGCTTCGGCCGCGATGTCCAGGCCTATTTCGTGGACAAGGCCGCCATCGAGCTTCCCGAGGCCTTCCTCAAGCGCTGGCTCGTCTCTGCCAATGAAGGCAAGTTCACCGCCGAGCAGGTCGATGCCGAGTTCCCGGGCTTCATCAAAGACTTCAAGTGGCAGCTCACCCGCGGCTACCTGATGCAGAAGTTCGGCCTCAAGGTCGAGGACCATGACCTCCATGAGGCGGCCGAGGCCTATGTCGCCTACCAGTACGCCATGTACGGCATGGGCAACGTGCCGCAAGACTTGATCCACCAGGCCGCCCACGGCGTCCTTGAGGACGAGAATCAGGTCCGCCGCCTTGAAGAGCAGGTCGAGGACAACAAGACCATCGCCGCCGTCCGCGAGGCCGTAACTCTCCAGACCAAGAAAATCTCCGAAGAGAAATTCCGCGAATTGAAGTAACCTGGAAATCACCTGTCTCATTTTTGGAACGTGCCGCCCACGGCATATGAGTGGGAGGGGCCGAAGGTGGAAAAAATGAGACAGACGGTTTTTAAAGTTCCATGACATGAACGAATTCGAGAAATTTGCAGCGAAGGACAGGGGCATCGGAATGATGACCCTGTCTCGTTATGCGTCCGCCGTGGACGCCTACATCAACCCGACCATCACCGAAGAACGCAAACTGAACGTCGCCCAGATGGATGTGTTCAGCCGCCTCATGATGGAGCGCATCATCTTCCTGGGCGTCCCCATCGACGATGATGTGGCCAATATCGTCCAGGCCCA
>JAFUZO010000002.1 GCA_017476575.1 Bacteroidales bacterium
GCGGTCCGTCCGGGGATTGTAATCCTTGATGGTGAGGTATCCCGTCTGGTACAGGAGGGTGATGACCTGGGGACGGCGGGCGTTGACTCCGGAGAGGTCCTGTTCGGAGGCCCGGCAGGCGGCGAGGTTGTCGAGGCGGTAGTTCCCCTGCTCAAGGTAGCGGACGAGGAATGACGGGGTTCCGGTAGAGAACCAGTACTTCCTGAACTCCAGCGACTTGAAAGTGTTCAGCACGCTGAAGGGATTGTAGACGCCCTCGGAACGCGGATGGAAGTGGTACCCGTCGTACATCTCGGCGAGCCGCGCGTAGCATTCCTCCTCGGACAGGCCGTTCGCCCTGGCGAGTTCGACGACGCTCTCCCCGAAGTACTTCCGGAGGTCCTGCTCCGAGATGCCGCAGATGTCGGCATACCGGGCATCCATCGAGATGTCTTCGAGATTGTTCAGCCCGCTGAACACGCTGAGCCGCCCGAGTTTGGAGACCCCGGTGAGGAAACCGAACTGGATGAACCCGTCCTTGCCCTTCATCACGCTGTAGAAGCCCTGCAACCGGCGGCGGAAGGTCTCGGTGAGTTCGTCGTCCCCGAGGTTGTCGACAAGGGGCTTGTCATATTCGTCGATGAGGATGACGACCCGGCGGCCGGTCTTCCGGCAGGCGGCCTCGACGACGTTCCCGAAACGGATGCCCGGGACATCGGAGCGGTTGACACTGCCATAGGTTTCCTCCCACCGGCTCAAGCAGTCGTCGAAGACCTTATCCAGGACCTCGGGCGTGTCATACGATTTGCCGCTCAGGTCGAGATGCAGCACCGGATACCCGGTCCAGTCCTGCTCAAGCCCGGCGACGGCCAGTCCCTCGAACAGGTCTTTACGACCGCTGAAATAAGCCTCCATCGTGGAGACGAGAAGGCTCTTCCCGAACCGCCGCGGGCGACTAAGGAAGTAGTACTTGCCGGTCGAGGCCATCTTGTAGATAAGGCCTGTCTTGTCCACATAGACATAGCCGTCGTTGCGGATGCTCTCGAAGTCCTGGATACCGATCGGGTAAAGCATGGCTCAATCAAATTATGCGTCAGGGACAAAGATAGGATTTTTTTCCGGATGGACCATCATAGAGGGAGGATTAAGAGTCTGTTTAAATTTCAATCGTAGATTTTGTTATACATGAGCCGGCAGAAGGCGAGTTGAACCATCGCTTCACCGGTGTCAGAGTAGAATTCATAGTCCATGGCAATCCTCCGAAAGTTTTCCAACCACGAGAATGAGCGCTCGACAATCCAGCGGAGCGGCAGCACGTTGAACCTCTTTGACGATTCGTCAGGTCTGAGGACTACTGTGAACTCAGCGCCCAGTTTCTGGTGGACGGCGTCAATGAGTTTTTGCCCCTTGTATCCACCATCTGCCAATATCTTTTTCAATCTTGGAAAGCAACCTTGCATGGCGTCAATAACCGAATGAGCACCGACACTGTCATGAATGTTAGCCTTATGAACTACGACACCCATAGGGAGACCAAGTGTATCAACTACAATGTGTTCCTTGCGCCCTTTAATCTTCTTGTTGCCGTCAATGCCACGGTCAGGAGCAATGTGGTGGGAAGATTTGATGCTTCTGGAATCAATGATTCCTACACTGGGGGTGTCTTCTCGCCCCATCAACTTTCGGATGACAACATGCAGGGTCTCGACCAGTTCCCCAAATACACCCTCCAACTTCCATTTGTTGAAGTAGTAGAAGACGATGTTGAAGGGAGGAAAGTCCCTTGGAAGCATACGCCATTGGCATCCCGTTTTGACTATGTACATGATAGCATCCATAATGTCTCTGAGAGAGTATTTTCTTTTGCGATGTTGCGGTTCCAGGATATTTTCAGTAACTTCCCGTGTTTGACACCTTGACTTTGTCGGTTCGGGGATGATTCAAAAAATGCAAAGCAATCGGAATGAAAAGTCGCGATATTTGAATGATGGGCAACTGTCATCCTAATCCTGCGAGAAATCCTTGAGTTCCTCCCGGTAGGCATTGAAAATCTTGGACTTGGAGACAAATCCCAGGTAGGTGCGGTCCGGTCCGACGACGGGAAGGTTCCAGGCCTCCGAAGTCTCGAACTTGCGCATCACACGCTCCATCGGCTCGTCCGCATAGACATATTCCGGGGCGGAGCGCATGTAGTTGTAGACATGGCGGCTGTCATACAGATCGGTCCGGAACATGTCGTGCCGGATGTCCGAGAGGGCGACATAGCCCTGGAAGCGGTGGCGGGCATCCAAAACCGGGAAGATATTGCGGTTGGAGACAGACACAGCATCCACGAGTTCACGGAGGGTCGCATCGATGCGGACCGGCGTGAAGTCGGTCTCCACCAGGTCGGCTGTCTTCAGAAGGGTCAGCACCGCCTGGTCCGAATCATGGGTCAGCAGCTGTCCCGTCTGGGCGATGCGTTTGGTGTAGATGGAGTATTTCTCGAACAGGCGGGTCGTCCCGTAGGCGATAGAAGCGGTCAGAATCAGCGGGACCAGGAGTTCGTAACCACCTGAAATCTCGGCGATCAGGAAGATGGCGGTCATCGGTGCCTGCATCACCCCCGCCATAAGGCCCGCCATCCCGACCAGGACAAAGTCCGGCACGGGGATACTTCCGGGGCTGACCAGGTTGACCGTCGAAGCCATCACAAACCCGGCCACCGCCCCTACGAACAAGGTCGGACCGAAAGTGCCGCCGACACCTCCCCCGGCATTGGTGAAGGTCATTGCGAACACTTTCAGGAGCAGGACCCCTGCAAAGAAGACCGGAACGGCCCAAGGTTGATGCAGACAGGCAGCAAGCCCTCCGGAATCCGCACTTTCCCCGTTCAAGAGCGGAACGAGTGCGTCATACCCCTCGCCATATAGCGGTGGGAACAGGAAGATCAACAGGCCCAGCGATACCGCGCAGAGAAGCCAGCGCAGATAGGGCGAGGTCATCTTTCCGAGCCGGTCCTCCAGAGACAGGGTCATACGGAGGAAATACAGGGAACAGAACCCGCAGAAAATGCCCAGGATGATGTAGAAGGGCACGTTGTGCATCGAAAAGGCCGCCAGGGTACAGGTGAACTGGGTTGTGCGTCCCAGGAAAAGGTAGGAGACCATCGTCGCGGACACCGTGGAAAGCAGCAGCGGCAGGATGGACGACATCGACAGGTTGAAGAGTAGGATCTCCAGCGTAAAGAGGACTCCCGCAAGCGGCGCATTGAAGATCCCGGCTACGGCCCCGGCTGCCCCGCAGCCGAGCAGGAGAGTCATTCCCCGGTAGGAAAGGCCCATATAGCGGCCGAGGGTCGAACCGATGGCGGCACCGGTGTAGACGATCGGGGCCTCAGCCCCCACGGAACCGCCGAAGCCGATGGTCAAGGCGCTCGTCACGAGAGAGGACCAGATGTTGTGCCGGTCGATCTTGGACTCATGCCGGGAAACCGCCACCAGCACCCGCGTCACCCCGTGGCCGATGTTGTCCCGCACGATATATTTCACGATCAGAAGGCTCAGCAGCATGCCCACACCGGGCAGGAGCAGATAGGGCCAGGAAATACCGGGGAAAAGGGAGGCCAGCCCAAGGTGGACAGCATGGATGGTTACTTTGAGCAGGACAGCTGCACCTCCGCACAGGATACCGACGACCACCGACAACGCCAAGAGCATATTCTGCTCCGGCCACTTATGCAAAAGGGCCCGCATCGGGCCCCATAGATATTTGATGCCATTTCTGTCGGCCATCTCTCTTATAATCGGTCGGGCACGCTATTCATCGTCGGAACCGCCTGCATACTGCGAGATATTGTCGTCCGGAAGGGTCTCCCCCGCCGCGTCGGAAGCTTCGGCACTTCCTCCGGCCACCGCCTCATTCTCCGCCTCCTCCTCACCTTCCAGCCAGCGTTCGACATCCTCGAGGTCGTCGGTCTTGACGTGGATCTTCACCAGGTAGATGGCATCCGGAATCTCCACGGTCACGGCATAGAAGGACGTGCCGTCCGGCTTCGGATACTTGACCAGGTCGGTCAGATAGTCGCTGAATCCCTTCGGATACTTCTCCGCAAATGCCGCTGATAGCTCAGGGGACATCTTCTCGTAGCTCACTACGTGTCTCTTCTTGTTGTCTGCCATACAGGTCTAGTATTTCTTGTTTCGATTTCGCGGTGCAATATTAGTAGATTGTTTTGAACCTTGCAAACGATTTACCGGTTTTTTACTTGAATTTTTGAAGAAAAACGATTTCTGCTCCTGTTTCCGCCCCATGTCGTGTTCTGTGAAAACCGGTGTAAGGTCTCTCGGATCAAGACCGGCATAGTACATCACGGAGGATGTTGTCATCGGAGTCGGAGTGAAATCCTGCACCTGGTCCATCCAGATACCCTTCAAGGCCGGATGGGACGCAAGACGTTCCATATCCTTCAGCCGGCAGCCCGGGTGGGAGGAGATGAAGTACGGGACCAGGCCCACGTGGGTGCCGGCCTCGCGGTTGACGGTATCGAACTCCTTGCGGAGCCGTTCGAAGAGTCGGAACGAGGGTTTGCCCATCTTCTCAAGCACATGGTCTTCCGTATGCTCCGGAGCCACTTTCAGGCGGCCGGACGTATGATCCAGGACGAGGGTCTTCAGATAGGGCCTGGATGAGGCATCCACGAAGCCCTTCTCGTCGAGGAAGAGGTCGTAGCGGATACCGCTGCCGATATAAGAATGGCGGATGCCCTTGACGGCGTCGATGCGCCGATAGAGCTCCAGCAGGCGTGTGTGGTCGCGGTCCAGGTTCGGGCAGGGGGCCGGGAAGAGGCAGGAGCGGCGCCGGCACTTGTCGCAAGCGGCAAGGTTCTTTCCGTGCATGCCGTACATGTTGGCAGTCGGCGCCCCGACGTCGGAGATGTTGCCCGCGAAGTCCGGCAGGTCGTTCAAGGCCTTGACTTCCTTCAGGATGGACTGCTCGCTGCGGGAGGAAATGAACTTGCCCTGGTGGGCTGCAATCGTGCAGAAGTTGCAGCCGCCGAAACAGCCCCGGTGGGTGTTGACCGAGAACTTGATCATGTCATAGGCCGGGATGCGGTGGCCCTTATAGCGCGGATGGGGCAGTTTCGTGAAGGGCAGGTCCCAGAACGAGTCCATCTCTTCGGTGGTCGCCGGAGGAAAGGGCGGATTGACCTGGATATAGCCGTTCCCGACCGGTTCGAGGATGGTGTCGGGATGCATCATGTTGGCATGCGTCTCGATCTCGTGGAAGTTCTCGGCAAAAGCCCGTTTGTCCCTGCTGCACGCCTCGAAACTGTGGAGCAAAAGGGTCCCGGCGGGACAGTCCCCGCCCGGGAACTTCGGCTTGCCGGTCTTGAAGAAGGCGACCTGCGGAATCTGTTCCATCCGGTGCCGCGACCAGCCGTTCTCGATACCGCGGGTGAGCTGGAGCATCGGGCGCTCCCCCATCCCGTAGCAGAGCCAGTCGGCGCCAGAGGTAACCAGTACCGAGGGCATCAGGCAGTCCTTCCAATAATCGTAGTGGGTCAGGCGGCGCAGAGAGGCCTCGATGCCGCCGATGACGACCGGGACATCGGGATAGAGTTCCTTGAGGATCTTCGTATAGACCGTGACAGCATAGTCCGGACGGGCGCCGGCCCTTCCGTCAGGCGTATACGCATCGTCGTGCCGCAGCCGCTTGGAGGCCGTATAATGGTTGACCATCGAGTCCATCGCACCGGCATTGACACCAAAATACAGCCGCGGGGCCCCCAGCTTGCGGAAATCGCGCAGGTCATCCCGCCAGTTCGGCTGGGGGACGACTGCCACCCGCCAGCCCCACTTCTGGAGCCACCGCGCAATCACCGCCGTCCCGAACGAAGGATGGTCCACGAAAGCATCCCCGCTGAAAATGATGACGTCGATGTAATCCCATCCCAGCGCCTCCACCTCCCGGACGGAGGTCGGTATCATATACGTTCCGGCCATATCGGGGGCAAAAATACAAGTTAAACCCGACATATCCAAAAGTCGAACCACAACACCTGCACAGGTTGGGATTCGGCCCTTTCGGAAAATCCTACAACACAACCACTTCCAAAACAAACGAATGCCGGGCAGGACGGAAATCCCGAGCAGGACAAAATCCGGGCAGGACGGGGACGGGTGTCATCGGGCATCGCGGACGCCTCCGGCGTCACTTCACCGTCCGGGTGATGTCCCTGCTGTCGGCGGTGACTTCCCGATCCTGAAGATACTGCGGGCTGTACTTTCCCCGGGGGATATCCTTGAAGATGTAGTAGTTGGCCTTCCGGGCCGCGACGATATGGTCGATGTCCGCCGTATTGATGGCGGACACCGCAAGGTCCACGAGCGTGGAAAGGAGGGAATTCCCGCCCGAGTCCTGCGACAAGTCCCAAGAGAGGCGCAGGTCCAGCCTGTCCTGGAGTTTGTCCAAAGATGTTCCCTACACGGGTCTGGAATGGTACCACCGGAAAGAGGCAGGTCCGTGTGCGGGGCCTGCCTCCGGGCAATACGCATCCCGGGCCGTTGGCGATCGATGCTTGCTGGACGAGCGGCATTGCGGGGGCAAAGATACCCACCCGCGCCGCTTCCGCCAAGGAATCCGGTTGTTCTGTTCTGACGCAGCAATATCTTATCCGGCAAAGGATTACAAGCCAAACTCCCCGACCGGAACCCGGTCCAAGCCGCTCCAGGGGCGCCACGGGCGACAGATTTTCCCTACCGGCCGCACAGATGACGGAGCCAGAAGGCACGGTTGGCATCCCGGAAGTGATCGCCCTGATAGCCCCGGTAGCCATGCATGCCGTCCGGATAGACCATCAGTTCAAAGTCAGCCCCCATCCGGTGGAGCGCGTCGACAAGCTGGAGGGTGTTCTGGAAATGGACATTGTCGTCGCCGGTCCCGTGCGTCAGCTTGAGCATGACGGAGCCGTCGTTGCCGTCATAACGGACCGGGTAGCCCGATATCCGGTCGATGACACGGGTGTCGCGGTAGCCCTCCGGGTTGTCCTGCGGCGTGGACATGAAACGTTCGGTGTAATGTGTATCGTAGAGCATCCAGTCGTAGACACCGCCGCCGGCAATCCCGTAATGATAGGCATGCGGGGCGGTTGCAACCAGCAACGCCGTCATCGTACCGCCGAAGGAGAATCCCTCGACACCGATCTTGTCCCCCTGCACATAGGGCAGGGACTGGAGGTATTCCGCCCACGCGATGAAGTCCTCCACTTCCACCGTCGAAAGACGGCGGTAGATAGCATCCAGCCCGGCCCGCCCGTTGTGCCCGGCAGCGCGGCAGTCGGCCACGACCTCGATGATGCCGTTCTCTGCATACCAGGCATACCGGTCCGGGGAGACCCAGCGGTCATAGACCAGCGGCGTGTCCGGACCACCGTAGATGTCGACATGGACCGGATACCGGCGGGAAAGGTCGAAATCCTTGGGGTAATAGATGACCGCCGGGAGTTCCATCCCGTCCCGCTCCAGGGTGATGACCTGGCCGGTCAGGACCTTCGCTGCGTCGTAGTCCGGTCCCCGCCGGTCGGCCACCTGGTAACCTTTGGCCGGGACCCGGGTATGCCGGATCCAGACCTGGTCCGGGGTGTCGAGCGCGGAGACCGTGGCAACGAAATACTTGCCGTCCGGAGAGAATTCCACCCCGGTCACGTCGAGGGACGGGTCGGTCAGCGCCGTGACGCCCCCTTTCGGAGAAACCTTATAAAGGGCCTGCCGGACATGCGAGTCGCGCTGGGCCGTGAAATAGACCGTGCCGTCACGCTCCGCCCGCAGCAGCGAGATGCGCCAGTTCTCCCCGTCGGTCAGGCGCTGGAACTGCTTCCCGTCATAGGACAGGAAATAGATCTGCTGCCAGAGAGTCTCGAAACTGCGGACCATGTAGAGCCCCTTGTCGGAGAAGAGCATCCCGTCGATCCAGTCGAGCCAGGTCGGATAGGTTTCATGGTAGATGGCGGTCTTGGTCCCGTCATCGGGGCACACGGCATACAGGTCGAGGGTGTTCTGGATCCGCGGTTCGCGCGCCACGTAGAAGGTCTTCCCGTCGGGGGCCCAGAACGGGGTCCCGAAATACTGGTCCTCCTTCTCGTCGAAATCCGCCCAGACCACTTCGGGACGGTCCTCCGAAAAGGCGTCTCCCACATCGACGAAGCCGATACGGACCTCGGGGTTCTTCTCCCCCGCCTTGGGATAATGTGTCTTGCGCAGGGTCCCGTCCTGTCCGGAAGGCGAATAAATCGGGAACATGGGAACCTCCGTATCGTCGAACCGGTAGAAAGCCAGGCGGCGGCTGTCGGGGGACCACCAGAAGGCACGGTACTTCGATGGACGGCCGAAAATTTCCTCATAGTAGACCCAGGAGGCATAGCCGTTCATCACGGTCGCCGTTCCGTCGGAGGTCAGCCGCACCTCGGCCCCGTCCGCAATGCGGACCACGTGGAGGTCGTTCGCACGGGTGAAGGCCAGCATCGTCGAGTCCGGCGAATACGTCAGGTTGACCGCCCCTTCCGGTTGTACGGGGAACGCTGTATACCGGGCCGGCGCCTTCACGCCCTCTACGACCTTCCACCGCGGCGCCTCCACCTTGAAACACGACGGATCGGTGAACGTCCCGTCGTATGAGAACGCCACCTCGGTCCCGTCCAGCCATTTGCAGTGCCTCGGCACCTCCCTGAACTCCTGAGCCGGTACGCCGAGCGATATCAGCGATGCAGCCAAAACCATGATTTTCTTCATATCATTCATTTTTTTCCATGTTCCGCCCCTGTCCTCACGGACAGGACCCGAGATTCCCCTTTCTCATCCACGTTCCTGCCCGATTTCTTGGATCCGTCATGTCGACCGGGCGAAGCGGACGAGGGGGCTCATACAAACAGTCCATCTTTGAAATTGACCAGGTAGACCTTGCCGACGGCCCGGGTGAGGGCGGTATAGAGCCACTTGAGGTCATCCGGGGTGAGAGAATCCTGCCAGAAAGGATTGTCGATGAAGACGCATTCCCACTGGCCGCCCTGGGACTTGTGCCCGGTGATGGCATGGGCATACTTGACCTGGAGGGCATTGTAGTAAGGGTCCTCCCGCACGGCGTCGTAGCGCTTCTTCTTCGTCGTCAGGTGGGCATAGTCGGCGTTCACGCCCTGGTAGAGGGCGTTCGACTGCTCGTAGGTCAGCGAGGCCGCCTCCGAGGCCAGCGTGTCCAGCAGCACCTTCGCTACTATCTCCTGGTTCCCATAGTCCGGGAAGGCCAGCCGCGCCTCGGCGAAATGCAGGCCGTACCGTTCTTCATAATGCCCGATCCGGAGCAATTTCGCGATGTCGCCGTTGGCGATATAATCGGTTCCTTCCAGTTTCTCGGCCCCCTGGTAGCAGTTCTTCACGACCATCAGCTTGTCTTCCCGTACCAGCTGTTCCTCCCGGAACAGGACCTGTGCCCGGATACCCGCGTTGTACCGGTTGGCCCGCTTGTTCGACCGGCACAGGACGACCGTCCCGTCCTCGCCATAGCGGGCATAGGCATCCGTCAGCGTCTCGATCAGCTCTCCCCCGCCGATGCGCTCCACATCAGAAAATCCCTCCAACGACAGACCCAACTCGTCCAACGGAATCTCACCGTCTTCTTCCAGCATCTCCCGCAGATGTGTGGCATTGCGCAGGATACCGGAGTCCTCCTGCTGACGGACCACCGTCGTGAGCGTAGCGTAGCGGACCCCGCCGAAACCGTCCATATACTCCTTTGAAAGGGCCGGAGAACGGTCCAGGCCGACCGGCGGCAACTGCGCCGCATCCCCGACGAGGAGCATCCGGCAGTCGATGCCCGACCGCAGGAACTGCACCAGGTCCTCCAGCAGATTGCCCGTGCCGAAGGAAGCCGGGGAAGACTGTCCACTCCCGTCAATGCCGATGAGCGAGACCTCGTCCACCACGAAGAGCGTGTTCCGCGCCTTGTTCGGAGCAAGGGAGAACTGCCCGAAGCCATCCTCGCCATGAGACTTCTGCCGATAGATATGCTTGTGGATGGTGTAGGCCGGACGACCCGTATAGGAGGACAGCACCTTCGCGGCCCGACCGGTCGGCGCCAGCAGCACACAGGGCACCTTGAGTTCCTGCAAGGCAGATACCACCGCGGCCACGGCCGTCGTCTTGCCGGTGCCGGCATAGCCGTTGACGACCAAGATGTCCGCATCGTCCCCGGTCAGGAAGTTCCCGACCTCCTTCAGGAGACGGTCCTGGCAGGAAGTCGGCTCATAGGGCAGCCGACGCAGGAAGCCGTGGTACAGGAAGTCGCCCCGGTCCATCAGCTACCTCCGCCTGAAAGCCGCTGCAAACACGGCGAAGACCGGATAGATTTCGACGCGGCCGAGGAACATGTCCAAAGTGAAGATCAGTTTCAAAGGAACCGGCTCCGCGTTGTAGTTGCCCATGGAGCCGATGGTGCCCAGGGAAGGCCCCACGTTGGCCAGGGAAGAGATCGAACCGGTCAGCGCATGGCCCTCCGGGTCTCCCGACAGCAGGCAGAGGATGGCGGAGATACCGATCAACAGGAAGAACATGGAGATATAGAGCACGTGCGGGTAGATTTCCTCGTCCCGCAACACACGCCGCCCGAGGCGCACTTCGAAGACGGAAGAGGGATAGAGCGTCTTGGCGATCTGGGCCCGGATGGCCTTGAACAGGACGATGACCCGGTCGGCCTTCAGACCGCCCGTCGTGGACCCGGCGCAGCCGCACACGAGGCTCACCATCATCAGCATGAAGCACGGCAGCATCGGCCACGAGGCGTTGTCGCTGATAGCGAAGCCGGTGGTGGATGCATAGCTGACGATATGGAAAGTCCCGTCGAGGAAGGCCCGCGCCCATGTGTGGTCCACTCCGTTCAGTTTCAACGAGACGGAGGCCACAAGGGAAGCGACGGCCAGCCCCGATAGATAGAACTTGAGGACCGGGTTGTCGAGGGGCCGTACGCTGCGGGTTACCAAGGTCATGAAGATGATGCCGAAATGGATGGATGCCAGCAGCATGAACACGATCGTGATGACCGAGATGAGTTCGGAGCGGAAATACCCGATGGAC
>JAFUZO010000003.1 GCA_017476575.1 Bacteroidales bacterium
TCAAACGGTCCTGGAAGATGACGTTGACCGAACTGTTCGACAATCCGTCGGCATTGGAGAGTCGCCTTACCTCGTACTCCGAGCCCCAGGAAGAGGCCGTCAGCAGATAGAGGGCAATACACAGGAAAAGGGTCCGGTTCTTCATAACGGTTCTTTTTTCGGCCAAGATAGGAAAAACCGGTCGAAAAGACAAAATAGTGTACCAATTTGAAAAAATTGTACACCCTGCACTCCGGAAGGTCCCCTAATTTTGCCATACACTAAAACGAAAAAACATGGATATCGCCAAACGGAATCCCGCCAACCCGCTCCTGCGGCCGTCGGACCTCAAGCCCCGCATCCCGGGAATGGAAATTACCTGCCTGCTCAATCCCGGTGTCTTCCGCCTCGGCGGAAAGACGTGGCTGCTCCTGCGTGTCGCCGAACGTCCCGTGCAGGAAGAGGGAATCATCAGTTTTCCCGTATATAATGAAAAAGGAGCCATCGAGGTGCTCCGTTTCGCCAAGGACGACCCTGGACTGGACGCCTCCGATCCGCGCGTAATCGGTTATCGGGGACAGGATTACCTGACGACGCTTTCCTACCTCCGCCTGGTCTGCAGCGACGACGATGTCCATTTCCGCGAGGACCCCGCATTCCCGCCCATCTTCGGAGAAGGTTTCCAGGAGTCCTTCGGTATCGAGGACTGCCGGGTCGCCACGATGGAGGACGGTTTCTGGCTTACCTTCACGGAGGTGTCTCCCGTGGCCGTCGGCGTCGGCCTGATCCATACCCGTGATTTCAAGTCTCTCACGCGGGAAGGGATGATATTCCCGCCACACAACAAGGACTGTGCCCTCTTTGAGGAGAAGGTCGGGGACCGATGGTTCGCCTTCCACCGTCCCAGCAGCCCTGAACTTGGCGGCAACTATATCTGGATTGCCGAATCGCCGGACCGAATCCACTGGGGTCGGCACAGATGTATCGCCACCACACGGCCGGGGCGTTGGGACAGTGTCCGCATCGGCGCCGGTGCAGCTCCGGTCCGCACGGAGAAAGGGTGGCTGGAAATCTACCACGGAGCCGACGAGACCAACCGTTACTGCCTCGGTGCCCTTCTCCTCGACCTGGAAGACCCGGCCCGCGTAATCGCCCGCAGCGAGGAACCGATCATGGAACCCACCGCCAATTACGAAAAGACCGGATTCTTCGGAAACGTCATTTTCACAAACGGCATGTACCGCAGGGACGAAGATACCTTGCAGGTATTCTACGGCGCCTCCGACGAAGTCATCTGCGGGGCCACATTCTCCATTGCCGAAATCCTCGGAACCCTCAACCTGTAGCCGATATGAAAAGTTCCGGAGAAATAGCTTACTTCCAATCGCAGCCCAAAGCCATCCGCACCCTGCTGGTGACCAATCTCCTGTTCGCCATGGTCCTTCCGCTGGTCGAAATCTTCGCGGGGGCCTATATCATGCGCAACACCGGCAGCCCTTCCTGGGTCGTCGTCTACCAACTTTGCATGTACATCGGTGTCGTCGTATCGGCCCTGGTCAACGGTTTGCTGCTCAGATATTTCAAATCATCTCAACTCTATGCCTTCGGCATTCTCGTCTCGGCGGTTTCCCTGATGGTGATGATGTTCATCCGGAGCGTCAGCCTGCCGATGCTCTGCACCACCGGCTTCCTCATCGGCCTGTCCACTGGCTTTTTCTGGACGAATCGGTATCTGCTCACCCTCTATGCCACCGACGACGGAAACCGGAATTATTTCTTTGGGTTCGAATCATTCTTTTTTTCGTTGTGGAACATCGTCGTCCCGATCGTAGTCGGTACCTTTCTCGCCCTTATCGACGGAAAGACAGTCGGGGGCTTCACCTTCTCGGTGAACAGCGGCTACAGAGCCATTACGGTCGCCGCCCTCGCCATTTCTATCTGCGCCTGCCTCGTCCTGTCCCGGGGAACATTCCGCTCTCCGGAGAGCAGGAACTTCTTCTATTTCAGGTTCCATCGGCTCTGGAACAAGATGCTTTCCCTTGCCGGGCTCAAAGGTATGGTCCAGGGCTTCCTGGTCACCGCCCCGGCCATCCTCATCATGAAATTCATCGGCGGGGAGGGGTCGCTCGGGCTGATTCAGGGCATCGGCGGCGCCCTGACTGCCATCCTTGTGTACATCCTCGGCCGTATCGCCCGTCCGGAGGACCGGATGAAGATCTTCGGCTTCGGCCTCCTTGTCTTCTTCATCGGGACCCTCTCCAACTGCCTCCTCTTCTCAGCGGCTGGAGTCATTGTCTTCATCCTCTGCAAGGTAATGTTCCAGCCCCTTCACGACCTGGCCTACATGCCGACCATGATGAAGACCATCGACGCCGTCTCGCGCTTGGAAAACCGGGATGAATACGCCTATATCATGAGCCATGAGGTCGGACTTTTCGTCGGCCGCGCCTTCGGCATGGTGCTCTTCATCATCATGGCACGTCTGATGTCGGAAGATATCGCCCTTCGCTATGCCCTCCTCATCGTCGGAGCACTCCAACTCCTCTCCCTCCCTCTTGCCCAGAACATCATCAAGGATATCGACAACCGATGAAACGACAACTCCTTCCCGCTGGCCTCCTCTTGGCCGCCGCTTGCACGCAACCTGCCGGTTTCGGGCCAGCCGTCCGGCAAGTCAGCATCCCGCGTGTGGAACAGATGGCCGCCTTCCCAGAGCCCTACGAACTGCTGGACTGGAGGCAGAAAGCGCTCGACTTCGACGCCTACGCTTTCGATTTCGACAGCCACCTCCCGGCCGGACCCGTTATCTGGCTCGACAGCGCCCGTCGCAACATCGACCAGGTCACCTTCGGCCTCTATACCGCCCTCAAGGACTGCCGCCAGGGCCCCGACCGGAACGGCGGCGAGTTCCACGAAAGCCTCAACAGCCTGCATGCCCTGATGGGAGCCGGCCTCAACGGCATCGATAAGACCGGTCAGCACGGCCATAACTTCGTCAAGATGGTCCAGAATTATTTCAATACCGACAACGGCTGGAACATTGTCATGAACAACACCTGCCCCGAGGTCGCCCTCCTGGGCGGAGGCTACGGCCGGGACTGGTGGTACGACGTCTTTCCCAACGTGCTCTACTATGCCGTCTGTGCCGTCTTTCCCGATGTGGAAGGAGCGGAAGCCATCCAACGGACGGTGGCGGACCAGTTTGCCGCCGCCGATTCCGTACTGGCCGGCAACTACGACTTCTCATACTTCGACTATGCGCAGATGAAAGGCTGCAACAACTGGATCCCATGCCAGCAGGATGCAGCCGGAGGCCATGCCTACGTGCTCTACAGCGCCTACCGGCATTTCGGCGACGAACGCTACCTCCGACATGCCATTTCCGCCCTCGAAGCCCTGGACCGCCAGACGGAAAGCCGTTTCTACGAGATCCTCCTCCCCCTCGGCATCTACACCGCAGCCCGCCTCAACGCCGAGCAGGGAAGCCGGTTCGACACCGAGAAGATGCTGGGCTGGGTCTTCGATGGCTGCACCGCCGGGGACGGGCGCACCGGATGGGGTATCATGGCCGGAAAATGGGGCGGTTATGAAGTGAGCGGCCTTCAAGGCAGCCTCATCGATGATGGAGGATTCGCCTTCTTCATGAATTCGGTCGATGTCGCCTGGCCGTTCGTCCCGCTGGTCAAATACGAGCCGCAGTACGCCCGGTCCATCGGACGCTGGATGCTTAACAATGTCAATAACTGTCGCCTGTTTTTCCCAGATCAGTTACCCGATTCGCTCCAATGCCTCCCCTGCATGCAGGACTACACGAACTCCATTATTGCCTACGAAGGCCTCCGCTATGAAGACAAACTCTATGATGTAGAGGGCCATGCCGACCGCCATCCGATTGCTCTTGGAGACGGCCCCAGATGGACGGACTGCAATCCTCCGGAAAGCATGTTCAGTGTCTACAGCACCTCGGCCGTCGGCATTCTCGGCGCCATCGTTTCGCCGACCGACGTCGAAGGCATCCTCCGCCTGGACTGCAACGCCACCGACTTCTACGCAGACAAGCCCTTTCCGGCCTACCTGCTGTACAATCCCTTTGACACTCCACAGGAAATTACTTGGACAACCGAGGGAACACGCAAGGACCTGTTCGACATCGTCTCCCGGACCTATCTAGCCCGCGGAGTCGCCGGACAGACCGTTGTCACCCTCCCGCCCGACGCCTCTGCCGTCATCTTCGAACTGCCAGCCGACGCCCGTATCCGGAGGGACTCCCAAGGAAATCTGACCGTAAACCATCACATCATCGCATATGAACAAGCTCATTGACCTATTCCTTTGCCTATTGATTCCGGCGGTCCTCTCCGCGCAGGGACGTGTGAGCGGTACCGTTACTGAATCCGGCACCGGAGAGCCTCTGACCGGAGTCAGCGTATTAGTAGAAGGAACTTCCGTTGGAACCGTCACCGACCTGGACGGACATTATTCCATCTCCATTCCGGCAGACGGCATCCTCCGATTTGATTGCATCGGATTCAAGACTGTTACCACCCCTGTATCCGGTCGTACCCTCGTCGACATCGCCCTCGAGGAGGACGTCGAATTCCTCGACGAAGTCGTCGTGGTCGGATACTCCGTCCAGAAACGGCGCGACGTGCTAGGTGCCGTGAGTAAGGTCGACGGTTCCGACCTCCGCAAGGTTCCGGTCTCCACCGTGCAACAGTCCCTCCAGGGACGCATCGCCGGTGTCGATGTCACTTCGCAGACGGGGGCACCGGGAGCCGCCATCTCCGTCCGGGTCCGCGGAACCAGTTCAATCTCATCCGGGAACGAA
Source organism: Bacteroidales bacterium (assembly GCA_017476575.1). Taxonomy (GTDB): domain Bacteria; phylum Bacteroidota; class Bacteroidia; order Bacteroidales; family UBA932; genus Cryptobacteroides. The sequence goes on from JAFUZO010000003.1 coordinate 4,808, forward strand.
CCGCTCTATATTGTCGACGGCATCCCTGTGGAGGGCGCGCTCAACAGCCTCTCACCCAACGATATCGAGAACATCACCGTGCTGAAAGACGCCTCTTCCGCCGCCATCTACGGATCCCGAGCCACCAACGGTGTCGTGCTCATCACAACCCGCAGCGGCCGGGAGGGCGACGCCCAGGTCTCCTACAACTTCCAAGGTGGTGTCCAGAGGCACGGGCGCCTTACCCCCATGGCCACGACCGCGCAATACATCCAACTCTACAACGAGGCGGCGGCAGCAGACAACGCCACCTCCGTCGTCAAACGTCCCCTCATCGAGGGAGCCTATCTGAAGGATTTCCCGGATGTCGACCATCTTGAAGAAATCTTCCGGACGGCGCCGCTCTTCTCCCACGAACTTTCAATCAGCGGAGGAGACAAGAAGATCCATTACCTGGTTTCCGGTTCATGGTATAGCCAGGACGGCATCATCCGTGGGACCGGCTACGACCGGATCAGTGTCCGCTCCAACCTTGACTCCCAGGTGAAAGACTGGCTCAAGGTCGGTCTCAACGCCACCGGCTCCCTGGCCGACAACCGGATGGTCTCTTCCTCCGGCGACGGATATGCCGGGGAGGGCGGAAGCGTCGTCCGCTACGCCCTCTTCCGCAATCCGGCCATCCCGGTCTACATGGCCGACGGGAGCACCTATGTAGACCTTCCGTCCGAATACTATGGCGACACGGCCTACAACTCCTTCTTCGGAGACGGGTATTCTCCGGAAGGGCTCACGGAGTACACCGACCGGGCCAGCAAGACCAAGTCCCTCATTGCCAGCGCCTACCTCACGGTCAACTTCACGCAGGACCTCTTCTGGAAGACGACCGGCGGCATCGACTACCGTGACAACCGGCTGCGGGTCTTCAACCGCACCTGGGGAACGGCCAACCGGATCAACGCCTCCAACAGCCTGGAGGTAGCCGGCACGGCCGACCTGGGCTGGACCGTCAACAGCACCCTCAACCACAGCGTTTCCTTCGGAGAGCACTGGCTCAACTACCTGGTCGGGGCCGAAGCCGTCCGCCACCATGAGGACTATACCTTCAATTCCGACAGCCAGTTTTCCAGCAATGACCCCGACCTGCTCTATATCGGGCTCGGAACCGGAACCCGAACCGGCAACCAGACCGAAAGCGCCTCCAGCCTCCTGTCCTTCTTCGCCAATGCCAACTACCATTACAAGGGACGCTACTACCTCTCCGGCATCGTCCGCCGGGACGGCTCCTCGCGGTTCAGCAAAGGAAACCGATGGGGAACGTTCTATTCTCTGTCCGCCGGATGGAACATGGAGGATGAGGCATTCTTGAAAGATGTCTCCTGGCTCGACAAACTCAAGGTCCGTGCCGGTTACGGTTCCATCGGCAACCAAGATATCGGCCTCTACGCCTATTCAGACCGTTACTCCGGCCAGTATTGGTACATGTTCGGCGGTATGCCGGTGGATGGCTATGCCCAGACGACCCTCGGCAACGACCAACTCAAGTGGGAGACTTCCGACCAGTTCAACGCCGGCGTCGACATCGAAGTGCTCGGCGGAAGTCTCGGCCTGACCGTAGACTACTATTACAAGGTCACCCGGGATATGCTCGTCCAGGAGTCCCTTCCCCTCTCCGTGGGCCGGACGGAAACCCCGTGGGTCAACAACGGCAGCGTGCTCAACACCGGCGTCGACCTTGAATTGACCTGGCGCAGGCAGTTCCACGACTGGGGCTTCGACGTGACCCTCAACGGCGGCTACCTCCACAACGAGGTCCTGAGCCTGCAATCCCCGATCCTCGGTGCCCGCGTGGATACCGGCATCTATGCTACCCGTACCGAAGTCGGACATCCGATCGGAGCCTTCTACCTCTACCAAGTCGACGGCATCTTCCAGAACGAAACCGACATCATGCTCAGTGCCTACCAAGGCAGCGGCATCCGTCCCGGCGATGTTAAATATGCCGATGTCAGCGGTCCCGACGGAACTCCGGACGGCATCATCGACAGCCATGACCGCGTCTATATGGGCAGTGCCATCCCACGATTCACAACCGGCCTGACCCTGGCCGCCGACTACCATCGGTGGGATTTCTCCGTGTTCTTCCAAGGGGCCTTCGGCCAGAAGATCTTCTCCCAGGTCAACTACGACATCGAAGGATTCTACCGCGGTTTCAATGTTACCCGGCGCTACTACGAGAACCACTGGACGGGCGAGGGGACTTCCGACTCGCAGCCCCGGGCTTCCTGGAGTGCCAAGAGCAACAATGTCCGCGCTTCCTCCCGCTTTCTCGAAGACGGATCCTATCTCCGCTTGAAGAACGTCCAGGCCGGCTATACCCTCGCCCTTCCCGAAAGGTGGAAGGTCTCCAACCTGCGGGTCTATGCCGCCGCCACCAACCTCTTCACCCTGACCGGATATGACGGCCTGGACCCGGAGATGACCGTCTCGACCAACTCTGCCGCCGAAGGCGACCGGGCCAACGGCATCGACTGGGGCACCTATCCCGTCGCCATGAGTTTCACCCTTGGATTCAACCTTACTTTCTGATGGCCATGAAAACAAGCAACCTCATCGTCCCCCTTCTGCTGCTGGGCAGCATCAGCGCCTGCGACTTCCTTGATGAAGGCCTCAAAGGCGGCTATTCGGCCGAGAACTATTACACCGACGAAAACAAGGCGGAAATGGCGGTCAACGCCATCTACAACTCGCTTTACGGCAACACGCTCTGGATTTTCGGAGACGTCGCATCCGATGATGCGGTCAAAGGCGGGAATGCCGGCGACCAGGCCGAAATCAACAGCATCGACGATTTTTCCGCTGCGGCCGATAACGGCGTGTTGAGCACCTACTGGACGGCTGCTTATGAGACTATCGCCCGTGCCAACAACGCCATCGCGAACATCGAAGCCATGGACATTCCCTCCTCTGACCGGCTCACCGCCGAGGCTCTCTTCCTGCGGAGCTATGCGTATTTCAACTTGGTGAACATCTTTGGCAGCGTGCCGCTCAAACTTTTGCCGCAGAATGAGACCGCCCACATCCATGTCGGTCTCAGCAGCGTGGATGCCATCTACGACCAGGTCGAAGGGGACCTCGCAGATGCTGCTGCCGCGTTACCGGAAGCCTATCCCGCCGCAGAGGCCGGCCGTGTCACCCGGGGAGCCGCCTTGGCCCTGCTGGCGAAAGTGCGCCTGTTCCGCAACGACTGGGACGGCTGCCTGCAGGCCATCCAGGCCTTCGAGGCCGTCACGGAGACCGTCTATGCACTTGAGCCGTCCTATGCCGACCTGTTCAAGGCAGGCGGCGAAGACAGCCCTGAGAGTATTTTCGCCATCCGGTATGGTCGCTCGACGACCGCCAACATGGGCAACAACCTCAATGTCTGGTTCTCCCCTTCCGTCGAAGGCGGCTACTATTTCGACGCCCCGACCCAGGATTATGTGGACTGCTTCGACGAGACCACAGGAGACGGGGCCACCGACCCGCGCCTGGACGCCTCCATCGGCCGAGATGGCCGACCCTGGTTCAACGGAACGACATTCCAGGCCGCCTGGTCCGAAGCCACGGGCTACCTTGTCAAGAAATACGACGAAGACCTGTCCACCGAGTTTGCCAAAAGTGAAAGTGTCATCCCCCAACATATCCTTCGCTATGCCGACCTGCTCCTGATGAAGGCCGAGGCCCTGAACGAATCCGGATCCGGCAATGCCGCAGCGCCGCTCGATGAAGTCCGCGCCCGTGCCGGACTCACCGCCACGGCAGCGTCAGGCCGGGAAGCACTCCGCAACGCCATCCGGAAAGAAAGGCGCCGTGAACTCGGTTTCGAATTCCATCGGTTCTTCGACGTGATGCGGTATGGCAGGGACTATGCCGTCGGCGCGCTCGGAGCCAAGGCCTGGGAGGACGGACGGTTCTACTTCCCCCTCCCGCAGGCGGAAACCGACGCCAACCATGCCTTGAAAGACTGAAATCAAAACCTGTATCCATCAACAACAAACTCCTAAAAACAACGCATCATGAAAAAAATCCTTACCATCATGCTGGCGGCCCTGACTGTCGCAGCCGTCGGTTGTAAGAAGGACGACAAACAGCAGACGGTCGACACCCGGGAACTGACCGAACTCATCAGTACCTGCCAGTCCGTCCTCGCCGGGGCAACCTCCGCCGACTATCCGCAGGAAGCCATCGACGAGTTCAGGAAGACCGTCGATGCCGCTGCCGCCGTCACACAACCCACCCAGCAACAGGTCACCAACCTCATCGCCCAACTCAAGGCAGCCCTCGAAACCTTCGAAGGCAAGGCCTACGGTGCTATCCCTGCCGATGCCGTAACGTTCGCCCTCTCCTTTGACGAGGGAACCGGCACCTCGCTCAAGACATCCGGCAAGAACCAGTGGACCGCCACCTTCGTCCAAGGTCCGTCTGAAATCTTCACATCGACAAGCGTTCCCGCCTTCGTCGACGGCAAGGTCGGCAAGGCCCTCCACTTCGAGAACGGCGGCCACCTCGAAATCGCGGACTATACCGCAAGTGCCGTCGAGGGGAACGCCCTCTCCATTGCCGTCTGGGCCAAGCCCGACGTGACCTATGCCAACAACTACATCATCTCCTACAACTACTGGAACAGTTGGAAATTCCAGGTCCAGGATGGCGGAAAGCCTTTCGCCACCATCAATGTCAACGGTTGCATCGACATGGACAACGAGAACGACAACAGCGTCCCTGCCGGCGCCTGGACCCACATCATCTTCACGTATTCCTCCGAAGGTGTCGCCCGCTTTTATATCAACGGCAGTCTCACCAAGGAATGGACCAAGGACACCAAGGGAGGCCTTGAAGGTCCCATCAAGGCGTACGACACCCGCCTTCCGATCTGCATCGGCGCTTGCACGACCATCGAAGAGGCCAAGACCTGGAGCTGGTTCTCCACCGAGGTCAACAGTTGGGGCTTCTTCCAAGGTTCGCTGGATGAACTGAGGGTATACAACATCGCCCTCACCGACGGCCAGGTATCCAAACTGTACAACGACCAGAACTGACTTTGATTCCGACGGGCGGCGGAGGAGCCCCATCTGCCGCCCGTCCTTTTTCTCCCGCACCATGAAAAGAGCCCTCCCGGTCGCCGCCCTGTTCCTTTCTGCCTGCACGGCACCGATCCATCCCGACACCTCTTTCGTCGATCCGATCCTCGGCATTCCGTTCTCGCAGCAAACCATCGTGCGTGTCAATTCCATGCCCCGGATACCGGAGGGGTACAAGATGACCGACTGGCGGAAGAAGGCGCTGGACTATGACGCCTATGTCTTCGACTGGAACCGCAGCGGGCCAGTCGGACCGATCATCTGGCTGGATACCAGCCGGAAGAATGTCGACCAGGACTGTTTCGGGCTGTACACGGCGGTTGGAGATGTGCGGCAGGGGCCATCCCATCCGTCTGCCCATGAAGGAATCAATACCATCGCCGCTGTACTCAGCGGCGGACTCATGGGTATCGACAAAACCAACCAGGACGGTTACAACTATCCCCGGATGCTCCAGAACTATTTCGCTGTCGACAACGGATGGGGAATCATGCTCAACGGGACATCAGGTTTCGCGACCGACTGGTGGTACAATCTCCTGCCCAACATCCTGTACTATGGCGTATGCGACCTGTTCCCTGAAGTTGAAGGCGCGCGGGCTATCCAGCGGAGCATCGCCGACCGTTTCTCCCAGGCCGACGACGCCCTGGGAGACAACTATGGCTACTCCTTCTTCAACTATGGTACAATGAAGGGATTCGTCAACGGAATCCCCGTCCAGCAGGATGCTGCCGGCGGACATGCCTACGTCCTCCTGTGCGCCTACCGTCTCTTCGGAGACTCCTTCTATCTGGAACGGGCGAAACATGCCGCCTCGGTCCTGGACAGCCAGACGGAGAGCCGTTTCTATGAAATACTGATGCCCTTCGGCATCTATGCCGCCGCCTGTCTCAATGCGATGGAGGGTACCCGTTTCGACCTGTCCAAAATGCTGGAATGGACCTTCGACGGGAGCCGGGGACGCCCCGGATGGGGGGTCCTGCTCGGACGATGGGGGGACTACGCGGTGGACGGACTCCAGGGCAGCATTACCGACGGTGGCGGCTACGCCTTCCAGATGAACAGTTACGAAATGGCCTGGCCGCTCGTCCCGATGGTCAAGTATGCCCCGCAGTATGCCCGCATGATAGGACGGTGGATGCTCAACAACGCCTACTCCAGCCGCCTGTTCTTCCCCGATGAAATCGATGACGCCCATCAGTCCTGCGCAGAAATCAAAGACCTCACCCACGGCATCATCGGCTATGAAGGGCTCCGCCGGACCGACCGGTACGGTATCCTCTCCGGGTCACCCGTCGCACAGGGAGACGGCCCCACCTGGGCCGGTTCCAACCCGCCCAGCACCATGTTCAGTCTCTACAGCACTTCACCTGTCGGCATCTTCGGATCCATCATCGCCCCGACCGATGTCGACGGCATCCTGTCACTGGACTGCAATGCCACCGATTTCTATGCCGACCGGGCGTATCCAGTCCACCTTCTGTACAACCCGTTCAAAGAGACCAAGACCGTCTCCTACATCCCGGAAGGGAGGGCCGACCTGTTCGACATCGTCGCCTGCGACTATATCGCCCGGGACGTGTCAGGCAGCACCTCCCTCGACATCAGCGCCGATACGGCCATCCTGGTCATCGAACTTCCTTCCGGTACGGAACTCAAAGAGCACAACGGACATATCGTCGCCGACCGGCAGCATGTCATCGTATGGTAAGCGGAGATTTATTGTTATCTTTGCAGTCACGTAAAAGAATCCTGCGTATGTACCCTCTGAAATTCAAGCCCATCCTGAAGAGTATCGTCTGGGGTGGCGACAAGATCGCCCCGTACAAGGGCATCGAGACCGGCCAGGAGCATATCGGCGAGAGTTGGGAACTCTCCGGGGTACCCGGCAGCGAATCGGTCGTCGCGAACGGCACCTGGGCGGGGCAGAGCATCGCCCGGCTGGTCGCCACGCACCAGGGGCGGCTCGTCGGCGAGCATGTCTATGCGGCGACGGGCGACGAGTTCCCGCTGCTGGTCAAGTTCATCGACGCGCTGTCGGACCTGTCCATCCAAGTCCATCCAGACGATGCGCTGGCGGCAGCCCGCCACAACGGCTCCAAGGGCAAGACTGAGATGTGGTATGTCGTCGACGCCGAGCCGGGGGCGCATCTCTTCGCCGGTCTCTCCCGGGCCATCACTCCGGAGGAATATGAGGCGCGGGTCGCCGACGGCACCATCACCGAGGTCCTGGCGCGGCACGACGTGAAGGCCGGTGACGTATTCTTCCTCCCCGCCGGGCGCATCCACGCCATCTGCGGGGGCTGTTTCATCGCCGAGATCCAGCAGACCTCCGACATCACCTACCGCATCTACGACTACGGCCGCCCCGGCCTGGACGGCAAGCCCCGGCCCCTCCATACCGACCTCGCGAAGGAGGCCATCGACTACACGGTGTACCCTTCCTACCGGACACCGTACACCCCCGTGAAGGATGCCGCCATCGAACTCGTCTCCTGTCCTTACTTCACGACCAGCCTCTACGACCTTGACCGGCCACTGAACAAGGACCTTTCCGGTCTGGATTCTTTCCTTGTCGTCATGTGCCTTTCTGGCCGTGGGACGCTGCAGGACGCCGAACCCGTCCCCGGTGCCGACGGACGTCCCGGCCCCACGAAGGGCCATCTCACCGACATCCGCCAGGGCGAGACCATCCTCATTCCCGCCACCTCCACCGGCCTCACCTTCACCCCCGACGGCGGTCCGTTGAAACTCCTCACCAGCCATATCCGTTAACCGGTCGCGCAGCACCCAAGCAACTGTCGCACTGCTGTTTACGTGTTTTCGGGTGCAATTTGATTAATTTGCACCCGAAAACACGTTATTGACTGGCAATCAGTTCGTTATGTACTTCGCTCATTCCAGCCCGCGGGAGCGGAGGAGGGCGGCGGGGTCGGGATCGGCGCCCCGGAAGGCGCGGAAGAGGGTCATGGGCTCTTCGGAGCCGCCCCGTTCGAGGAAGGTCTCGCGGAAGGCCTTCGCGACGGCCGGGTTGAAGATGCCCTCGGCCTCGAACTTCTCCCAGGCGTCCACGTCCAGGACCTCGGACCACAGGTAACTGTAGTAGCCGGCGCTGTAGCCGCTGTTGAAGATGTGGTTGAAGTAGGTCGTCCGGTAGCGCGGGATGATTTCGTCAATGAGGCCCATCTCGGTGCAGACGTGGGTCTCGAAGTCACGGATGGACTGGGCGTCGGTGAAGGCGGCCAGTTCGTCTGCCGTCAGTTCGTGCCACCGCATGTCGAGGATGGAGGCGGCGCAGAGTTCGCCGGTCATGAATCCCTGGTTGAACTGCAGCGAGCGCCCGATTTTCTCCACCAGGTCGGCCGGAATCGGCGCACCCGTTCGGTAGTCGTTGGCATAGGTCGCGAGGATCTCGGGGACGAAGGCGAAGTTCTCGTTGAACTGGGAGAACATCTCCACAAAGTCGCGGGCGACGGAGGTGCCGCTGACGTCGCGGTAACGGCATTGCGTCAGGAAGCCATGGAGGGCATGGCCGAACTCGTGGAAGGCGGTCTGGACCTGGTCGATGGTCAGGAGCGAGGGCTGTTCCGGGGTCGGCGGGTTGAAGTTGCAGACGTTGACGATGATGGGGCGCACGCCCGCATACTGGTCGCGGAAGTTGTTCATCCAGGCGCCGCCGCGCTTGGTATCGCGGGAGAACCAGTCCTGGTAGAAGATGCCGAGGAGGCTCCCGTCGGCGTCGGTGAGCCGGTACGCCTTGACGACCGGGTTGTAGACCTCGACCTCGGGCGCGGGGTCGATGTGGATGCCGTAGATGCGTTCTGCAGCCTGGAAGACACCCTTGCTCACGCTGTCCGCCTGGAAATACGGGGCCGTCACCGACTCGTCGAGGGCGAATTTCCGGGAACGGACCTTCTCGGCATAGTAGAACCAGTCCCACGGTTCGATACGGCTCCCTTCCGGAAGGAATCCGGCAGCGATGTCCTCGTCCATGACGGCCTGCATGGCAACGACTTCCTCGCGGGCTTTCCGCATGGAGGCCTCCATGACGGGCTTCAGGAAGGCGTCGACGGTCTCGGGCGTCCCGGCCATCTTGTCGGACAACTGGTAGGCGGCGAAGGAGGGATAGCCGAGAAGGGCGGCCTGTTCGGCACGGAGCTTCAGGATTTCCAGCACGATGGCGTTGTTGTCATGCTCGCCGCCGTTGTTGCCCCGGGAGGAATAGGCGCGGAAGGCCTGCTCCCGCAGGGCACGGTCCGCGCAGGAAGCCATGTAGGCCGGATAGGCGGATACCGTGATGCCGGTTTCCTCCTTGAAGGCGTTGTTCTCCGCCAGGAGGTTCTGGCTGAACTTCTGGCTGAGTGTAGCCAGGCGGGAATTGATCTCGGAGAAACGGACCTTGCCGGCCGCATCCAGGGCCACGCCGTTGCGGACGAACTTCTCGTAGAGTTTCTTCGTCACCATCTGCTGCTCCCGGTCGAGGCCGTCCTGATCGTCGTACACCGCCTTCACCCGGGCGAAGAACGCCTCGTCCATGAAGATGGCATCGTCGGCGGCGGTGATGAGGGGTGTGATTTCCTCTTCGACCTTCTGTATGGCCGGGGTGGAATCGGATTCGGAAAGGTTGTAGAAGACGCCGGTCACCTTCGCCAGAAGTCCGCCGGAGCGTTCATAGGCGGCGATGGTGTTCTCGAAGGTAGGGGTATCGGGGTTGTCGACGATGGCCTGGACCTCGGCTGCACGGGCGGCGATGCCGGCCTTCACCGCCGGGACATAGTCCTCCACGGAAATGAGGCTGAACGGAGCCGTCCCGTAGGGGGTCTCCCATTCTTCCAGGAACACGTTCTTATGACCACAACCACTCATCATAGCAAGTACAGTCAATGCAAAAAGAATCTTTTTCATCATTCAATTTTTTTCAGGACAAAATCAAAGGTCCTATCATACGTTGCAAAAAATAACTGTCTCATTTTTCCACCTTCGGACCCTTCGGGTCCTCGTCCCTCCCGGCCTGACGGCCGGGCCCCTCCCACTCATATGCCGTGGGCGGCACGTTCCAAAATGAGGCAGTTATTTTTTGAATCCCTGTCTATTCCGGGAGTTCCAGGAGGGTGAACTGGGCGCTGCCCTGGTAGCGCGTGAGGATACCGGTGATGTCGATGCTGCGCGACCCGTCGCGGATGTCCGCCGGAATCTCGGTGTCGGCGAAGCGGGCATAGCCGCTCGTGCGGACCTGGACCTCGGCGCCGTCATACAGGAAGTAGTGGCTGACGGACTGGGCGGCCGCATGATCGATGCACTCCTGCTTGTAGAGGACCTTATAGCCGAAGTATTCCTCCGGCGTGTAGGTCGTGGCGATGGGACCGTACTGGGTCGCACCGCTGCCGACGGACACCTCGTCCCAGACCCCGCTCTGGATGTATTCGGAGAACTTGTTCTTGGACATCGCCCAGGTCGTGATGCCAAAAGTATAGTCGGCGCCCTGTACCCGGTTGGTCGGGGAAGAAAGGAACACACGGTTCCACGGGTCGTTCTTCGTGTGGTTCAGGTTCGAGTTCGGATAGAAGAGGGCGAAGACCTCCCGTCCACCGACGGAATTGCCGTACTTCACGCCCTTCAGGGTGACGAGTTGGCCGACCAGGTCGTTCTGGATGTCATCTTTCATGGCATCGAGCTGGGCACCCGTGAGGTCGGTCCGGGGCTGGATACGATCGCTCTCGGGCAGGATGCGGCCCTTGAAGACATGGGTGGCGATAAGGGCCTGCCCGTCGATGTAGGCCGTCTCGTATTCCGGCTCCACTTTCGTGTAGCCGGCGAGGTAGTCCTTCCAGCCGTCTCCGAGCATGCCGAGTTGGAGGAGGCCGGCGCCGCCGTAACTGCTGCTGCTGTAACCGTATTCGCCGAGGGTCAGGCCGCCGCATTTCACATAGAGGATCTGGCCGACCTTGTAGTCGTCGTAGGAGGAGGACTTGCCGAGTTTGAGGTCGATGGCCCCGGTCTCGTCCTGGAGGTAGAGCTCCCGGTAGACGTTGCCGTTCTCGTCGGAGGTCGTGACCTGGCCTTTGATGACGATGTTGCCTTCCAGCTGCACCGGCTTGCCGTGCTGGGTATAGAGGGCCTTGAGCTGGGCGATGGTCGTGTTGACCTGGCCGTCCATGTCGACCGGGACGAAGGCGGCCGGTTCGTCATAGGAGAGGGTGAAGACAGGCTGCCATTCTTCTTTCAGACTCTGGCAGGAAACGAGCGCAAAGGCCGCGCCGAAGAGGATAAGGGTCTTTTTCATGGCTTGATGATGTGTAAAAACAACCTGTTTCAATGCTCCTGTCGCTTTGCGACCCTGTACGGGCAAATGTCGCCTTGACGCAGGTTGTTTTTACCGATTTCTTAGAATCTGAAATAAACGTTGAGCATGTAGTTCGTCCCGGCCATATAGAAATACTTCGGATCGAAGCGGAAATAACGCTCCTTGGACTCGGTGTTGTCCACCATACGGGTCTGCTCGTAGCCGCCGGTCTTGACATCGGTCCGGTTCAGGAGGTTCTTCGCGTTCAGGGAGAAGCCGAGCTGGTACTTCCGCTGGATGTACCAGGACTTGCCGACGGAAAGGTTTACAAGCCACGCGGCCTTGAACTTCTCCTGGGTGGTCATGTACTCGACCTCCTCCGGCGTATACTTCTGGTCGGGACCCTTGGAGGCATACTCGGTGCGGTAGAGCGGGTTCATGTCGAGGTAGGCCTCGTCGAAATACTCCACGTCCGCTTCGATGAACCAGTAGTTCCAGTTGTAGGAGAGGCCGAGGGAGGCGGCCAGCTGCGGAGTCGAAGGCACATAATGGCGCTGCATCTTCTCCGTCTCGAAAGTGTAGGAGCCGTCCTCCCGGGTCGGATACTGGACCGTCCCGTCGGCGAGGACCTGCTTGGCGAACACCGGGCTGGACTTCCAGAACGGCACCGCAATCACGGTCTGCCCGTCATAGGCGACCGGAAGGGCGCTGTTGTCCACGGTCTGGACCATCTTCGGGGTCGAGGTGTACTCGGCGCGGCCGGCGGCCAGCACGCCCTGGAGGGAGAGGTCCGGGACCACGTAGGTCGGCACCTTGAAACCGAGTTCGACGCCGTAGTGGCGCTGGTCGATGCCGCTGAGGGCGAAGTTCGAGAAGGCATTCTGGATGTCGTCGTAGGCGCTCATGACCTTGGACTGGTCCATGATCTTCGTGTAGTAGGCCGTCGCGCGGACGTTGATGCCGCTCCCGCTGTACTGCCAGTTGACGTCGGAGGAGAAGGTCTTGACCGTCTCCAGGTCCTGGACCATGGAATTGCGCGTGCGCGGCGACAGGAAGGCCTGGTTGAAGGTCGGGGCGTCATTGTAGTAGCCGAGGTCGGCATAGACGCGCTGGGCGCCGCCGATCACGTAGTTGAGGTTGACCTTGCCGGCATAGGTGAGGAAGTCAGCCTTGTCGGACTTGCCGTAGGAGGTGATGACATTGCCGTAGGCATCGCGGGTGGTCAGGTTCACGCCGTCGACGATGTAGTCGCTGCCATCCTCGCGGAGACCGGCGAAGAGGCCCTTGCGGACCAGGCCTTCCCGCCAGAACCCGTTGTAACCGAGGCGTCCGGCCAGGTCGGCGCTGAAGTTGCCGAAGGTGAAGCGGCCGTCGGCCCAGGCGTCGATGTTGCGGATCTGGGCATAGTAGTCATAGCCGTACTTGTCCCCCACGCCGAGCACCTGCGCGGAGCCGTTGGCGAGGTAATAGTCCAGGTCGTTCTGGGTCTTGGCCGGAGTGGCGGCATAATCGCGGTCGGCAAAGTTGTCCAGATTGACATAGTACTGGCCGCCGAGGAGGTCGGCGATGATCTTGTAGTATTCCGTGCGGTTGACCTTCGCGTCGAGGCCTCCGGTGACGGTCAGCCAGTCGGTCGGACGGTATTTCACCGCCGCGGCGAAGTTCAGGTCCCGCTGGTCGACATGGCGCTCTTCCTGGATGTACTTGGAACGGCCGCCCTCGCTCTGCTGGTTGACCTGGTACAGGCGGTCCCAGTTGAGGTGGACGATGGACGGGTCGCCGTTCACCCAGCTCTCGTACGCGACCCAGGCCTTGTCCATGTTGTCACGCTTGTACTCGGGGTCGGGGTTGTAGAAATACGACGGGAGGTTGCGGTAGTAGTCCGCCCGCGGGTCCTGGGCATTGTACCAGTCCAGGGCGGTGTAGCCGTTCTTGCCGAAGCGGTACAGGAGGGTCGCGGAGCCTTCGAACCGGTCGGAGGGCGTGAAGTCGTACTTGAGGAAGGCGACCGGCTCGTGGGTCTTGCGGACGCGGGCGTTGCGCACCTTGCCGTTCTGGTAGCCCCAGTTGGCGTTGTACATGTTGTCGCCCATGAGGTCGTAGACTTCCTGCGTGGAGGCCATCTGGGCGCCGCGCTGGCCGGGGGTCCCGAAGAAGGCGAAGCCGAGCCGGTGGGTGTCGTCGAACACCTTGTCGGCGGCGAGGTAGTAGGCGAAAGAGCGGTAATAGACCCCGTCGATCCAGTCGTTGCCGCCGAGGCGGGCCGACACGTTGGCCGCGAAGGACCAGCCGTTGTCCATCAGGCCGGTGGCGTAGGAGGCCATCAGGCGGAGCCGGTAGAGGGCGCTGTTGGTGAGCACGCTCCCCCGGAGGCCCTTGCGGACAGAAGAAGCGTTGCCGAAGATGTTCGTCAGGCCGTTGTAGCCACCGAAGCCGTAGTCGGAGACCTCGTTGCCTGTGACCGTCTCCTTCGAGCGCATCGCCTCGTTGAGGCCGCTCCAGAGGGAATACGGGCTGTAGCCGGTGACGGCGTCGTTCATCCGGACGCCGGCCAGGTACACATCCTGGGACTCGGAGGCGTAGCCGCGGGCGCGGAATCGGACCGAGGAGAAGTTGTAGCCGGCGATGTTGTTGAACACGTCGTTGGAGCCGAAGAGGATGGTCGGGTTGTCGTTGAAGCCGGAGTCGTCCATGTCGAACTGCGCGAAGGAGTCGTCGTCCAGTTCCGCGACCCGCTGGATGCCGGTCAGGGACAGGTTGAACATGTTCTTCACGTAGCCGTCGTTGACGGTCACCTGGACCTGGGTGTCGAGGAAGTCCGGCGCCGTGATCACGAGGGTGTACATGCCGTCGGCGAGGTTCGGGATCAGGAAGGTGCCGTCCGGGGCCGAGGTGGCGGAGGCGATAGACGAGGCGCCCTGGTACAGGTTGAGCCGGGCGTTCTCGACGGGCTGGCGGCCGTTGCGGTTCACGACCGTGCCTTTGACGCCGCCGGTATAGTCCCCGTCGGAGAAGGGCCGGTCCACGACGACCAGCGGGATCTCCGCCGGTTTCCCTTCGGGGACGGCCTGGACCGTCTGTTCCGCCTGGGTGGTCCCCAGGACGGCGGCTTCCACCAGGTACGGGCCCTGGGTGGGAATATTCTCGAACCGATACGAGCCGTCGACATTCGTCACGACCGTATAGGTCTGGTTGGAGATCAAGTGGCGGGCCGTGATCGTCGCGCCCACGACCGGCTTGCCGTCCTGGTCGAGAAGCCGGCCGGACAGGGTGTAGGCGGTCACCTGGGCCGAGGCCGCGACGGCGGAAAGCCCGAGGGCGAGAGCGAGCAGCATGCTCTTGAAAGCGTTTCTCATATTACTTGCGGATAACGATATACGTGGGATAGTGGTCGGAATAGCCGTTGATGAAGGCGCCGTTGGAGAAGGTGCGGAACGGGGTCCCCTTGTACGGGCCGCTCTGGTTGGTCATGAACGGTTTGGAGAACACCCGGCCGTAGTAGATGCCCTTCGTGATCGGGACGATCTGGAAGGTGCCCGGCGCGGCATGGGCCAGGTTGTAGTTGACGAGGATGCAGTCGTAGATGTTGCCCTCGCCGCGGTAGTACAACGAACTGTATCCGGCCTTGAGCATCGACAGGAACGGGGAGAAATAGTCTGCCGGCGTCACGTCGCCGATGTGCTCCCGGCCCCGCAAGTAGACGGCCATCGAGTCGTCGGTCGGGTTGTCGTTCATGTCGCCCATGACCACGCACTTAATGCCGGGGTACTTCTGCATCATCTTCATGGAGTGCTCGTAGATGATCTCGCCGCCGCGGGCCCGCAGGTCCTGTCCCTTGCCGCCGAGGCGGGACGGGAGGTGGCAGACATAGAAGGCGAAATGCTCGCCGTCGATGATGCCGTGGACCATCAGCACGTCACGGGTGCGGAAATAGTCCTGCTGTTCCTGGTCCAGGGTGAACCGGATGCGCGTGGAGTTGAAGTCGAAGGGAATCGACTCGCTCTCGACCACCTTCATCCGGGCGGGGTCGTACAGGAGGGCGACATCGACGCCGCGGCGGTCCGGACCGTCGTAGTGGACGATCTGGAAGTTCGCCCCGGCGATGGCCGGTTCGGCGACCAGGTCCTCGAGGACGTGGCGGTTCTCCACCTCGGAGACACCGAGCACCGTGTGCCACTGTTTGTTGTCCTTCTGCATGGCGGCGATGACCTTGGCCATGTTGTGGAGTTTCTTCCGGTACTTCTCCTCGGTCCAGTTGTTCGCACCGTCGGGCAGGTACTCGTAGTCGTTCTTGCCCTCGTCATGGTAGGTGTCGAACAGGTTCTCCAGGTTGTAGAAGCCGATGACATAGTTCTTGCCCTTCGCACAGGCCGTCACCGACAGGGTGAGGACCACGGAGAGGGATGCCAATACGTACAGATATCTTTTCATGGATCGTTGGTGTTACCAGTTTTTGACGGTGGCCGCCGGGGCGGCCTTCTTCAGGGCCTCCGACTTCTCCGTGCCGTACAGGAGGGTGTAGTTGGCGAAGAAGGTGACGCCGGTCTTCGCCTCCAGGTCGGAGATGGAGCAGAGATAGTCCATGTAGTCGCCCCGTGCGATGCCCTGGTCATGGGGCAGGTAGAAGCCGACCGCCGAATAGGCATCGCCTTTCTTGCGGAGGAGCGCCTTGTAATAATGGGTCGGGACCTTGGCGGCATGGCCTCCGTTCGTGCCGGACCAGCGGGTGGAGTTGCGCACATCGCAGCCGGTCACGACATAGAGCGTGTCGCAACGGCCGGCGTAGGTGCGGACCTGGCCTTCAAGGGCCGCCCAGATGTAACTGTTGAAGTCGTACTCCTGCGGGGTCATGTTGGTCCCATAGAACGTCGATACATTCGCCGCATAGTTGAGCCGGTCGGCCGAAGGAATCTGATGGCCGCGGGTCCAGCCTCCGCCGTAGGAGTTGCTGATCAGGGTGCACTGCGCCGAGGCGGGCAGGATCGGGTCCAGCCCCCAGGCGTTGGTCCGGGAGCCGCTGCCAATCAGGCCCTTGTTCAGCGGATAGGCTACCCAGTGGGACACGAAGGCCGCATAGTCGTAGTAGAACGACCAGTTGCGGACGCCGGAAACGGCTTCGCTGCGGTACTTGCTGCCGTCCATCGCATGGGTGAAGAAGTCGAGGCCTTCCCGGTCCAGTTCGGGCAGTTCCATCCACCCGGGGCGGACGACCGGGGTCTTCGCTCCCTGCACGACCGGCTGGGAAACGAGATGGGTGCGGGTCTTCAGCCAGATGATGGCATAGCGGGTGTCCTCCCCGTCGTTCCGGGCGCATTTGAGGGCGACCGCCCCGGTGCCGGTGCCGGCCGTCTCGTCGAGGGCCAGCCAACCCTCCTGTGCTCCCTCATACTCGATGGTCAACGACCAGGATGATTCTGCAGCGATATTCAAGAACTGTGTCTTGCCCTCATACGTAATCAGCACGCTTTTCAACGTCATCACAGGCACCGTCTCCGGAGCCTGTTTCCGGCAGGAAAACACGATGGATGACAGCACTGCCACGAGCGCCGCCATCACACCGGTCCTTGCGTTTCTAAGAAGTTCCAAATCTATTCGTAAATAAGTTCCAGATTCTGGAACTGGGCATTATACGCATTCGTGACCCTGATCTGGCACCCTTCTCCCGCCGGGGCGCCGGAGACGGTCCATTCATAGGTGGTCCCCTTCTTCAGTTTCTCCGAATTGACGCCGAGGGAAGTACCGGAGGCGTTGCAGATATCGACAATGACGTTCTCCGAAGCGCTGGAGCCGGTCAGGAACTTGACAGAGGTCAGGGACTTGCCCTCGATGGCCGGGGTCAATATATAGGAGTTTTGCTTCCCGAGCATCAGGTAGGCTCCGTAGGAATTGCTGATCCAATAGTAGGCGGTGCTCGCCGAGAAGGAGAACGAATATCCGGAAAGAGTCCAGGTGCCCGAAGTAGCCCCGGCGCTGGAGGCCGTCGGGAAGCCGTCGGGACGGCCGGACACATCGGTGAAATCGATGCTGATGGTAACGGCATTGCCGCCTCCGGAGGAGGCCTTGGCCTGGGTGACGGTCACGGTGTAGGACCGGGTGGCGACCTCCGCCGTCGTGGAGACCACGACCGTGTAGGTCTTGGCGTTCTCGGGATCGGTGTTGGGATCGAAGGCGACCGTGATGTCGCCGGCCCCTTCACCCGACTCGGGCGAGATGGAAGCATCCGTACTGGTGGCCGCCCACGCCACGTTGCCGGTCACCTTGATGGTGGCGCTGGTCGCGGAGGCCGGTACGGAGACGGCCGTGGAGGCGACCCCGAAGAGCGGGGTGGCCGCCCCGGCGGAGGTCTGGCCGTTCAGGGAATAGATGTAGGCCTGCTTGCTGGCCGTCTCCGGCGTATTGCCTTGATAGTTGGTCAACTTGCCGCAGATGATGACATCGTCACCGACCGCCACCTGCGAATAGCCCTCGACCCATTCCTTGTTTTCCAGATAATAGACACTGTAGCAGGTGAACTGGGTCCCGGACGCCGTGCCGTCGTCGGAGATGTCGAAAGTAGCCGTCCCGTGCTCTGCATCGAAAGGATACTTGACCGAAGAAACCTTTCCCTTGACGTAGACATCGCTGGAAGTGGTCGCGCCGGAAGCGAGAGCTGCCGCCGCATTGTAAGCCGCTGCCGCATTGTACGGGTCGGCCAGGGTGCCGGAGCCCGAAGGGTCGCTGGTACCGGCCGTACCTTCTTCGAACTTCTCGATATAGGCATCGACCATCTCGTGCTTGATGCTGGTATCGCTGCCGTAAGCCAGATATTTACCGCGCACCGTCACGGTGCCGTCCTTCTTGACGATGTCCTTCCAGTCGTCCTTGTTATTGACAGTCCAGACCACCACAGTAGCGGTTCCATCATTCATATCGAAGGAGCAATATGTCGTGTTGACCGACGAAGTGACCGTACCCACCAGACGGTAGGTCGTATTGGGGTCAGCCCTGGCGATGAACTCGGCGCAGGTGAGCTGCTCGACCGCCGAAGGATCCTCGCCGCCGGTGCCGCCGCCCTCGGTCTTGCCGTTGAGCTCATACAGGTACGCGTTGCCGGAGACGGTCTCAGGCGTGTTGCCTTTGAAATTCACGACATTACCATAGACGATGACCTCGTCCCCCTCCTTGACCTGCTCGTCCGAAGCCGTCCACTTCCGGTTGCCGAGATAGAGGACGCGGTAGGCGGTGAACTGGGCGCCGGTGTCATCTGTCATGACGAAAGTGCCGTTGCCGAACTGGGTGCTGAAAGCCTCCGTGACGGAAGATACCCTCCCCTTGACATAGACCTTCTCGGGGCTGTTGACGTCGGAACCGAGGCTCTGGACATAGGCGACTGCTTCGGCTACGGAGAACGGATTCTCGAGCGATCCGTCGCCGGCCGCCACAGGTCCCACCTGGGAGACGGTGACATATTCGGAGTAGTAGAGGGCGGAGAACTTGATGACCGTCGAGCGGGATGTGCCGACGTTCTCCAAGACCTTCACGGTGGCGGTAGAACCGTTGCCGGTCACGCTGATCCAGTCCCCGGCATCCGCCGGGACCGTTGCATTCCATTCTCCGCTCCCGTCGACGGAGACCCTGACGACCGAAGTGCCGCCGGCCTCGTCGAAGGAGAGTTCCGTCGGGTCGACGGAGATGCCGAGGAGGGGCTTCTCCTCTTCGCAGGCAGTCAGCGCCGTCAGGGCGGCTCCTGCTGCAAATATCAGATTCCTGATTTTCATTTCTTTGCTATTTAGTTATTTTTAAATCTAGTGGATAGGTTTTATGCAATCAGTTTACAAATATAAGGTTTATTTCTGATTTTGAATCCAAATGTATTTGGAAACACCGTCGCAGCAATGGAAAATTCTTTGTATTTTTGTCAGGAAAAGCCACATGTATCATGAGCGACAGAAGACAATTTCTCAAACAGATGGCGGGGGTCGGGGCCCTGATCGCCACCTCGCAGCTTCCGGCCTTTGCAGAAGACAACCCGGAAGTTTTCCCGAAAAGGGGCAGATTCGAAAGGCTCTCTCTCAGCTACGGGGTCGTGAACATCGGACTGAAGGAGCCCTTTTCCTTGCTGCATATCTCCGATACGCATCTCACCGCCGCCTATCCGCATGAGAACGAGACCAAACAGCTCCTGCACACGAAACGGACCCAGACCTTCGGAGGCCGTCAGGAGGAAGCCCTCCTCGACGCGCTCGCCTGGGCGAAGGAGCATGTCGAATTCATCGTCCACACCGGCGATTTCATCGACTGGCAGAGCGAGGCGAACTTCGACCTCGTGGAGAAATACTTCGGAAAAAGTTTCGTCGGCTGTGTCGGGAACCATGAGTACAGCCCGGACATGGGGTACAGCGTCCCCAAGATCGAGCACACCGAGGCGTTCAAGGACCTCACCCGGGGCCGGGTCCAGGGCCATTACCCCTTCGACGTGCGCTTCACCTCCCAGGTCGTCCACGGGGTGAACTTCATCACCCTGGACGACGTGTACGGCTATGTCACCGAGGAGCAGGTCGCACTGTTCGGGCAGGAGGTCGCCAAGGGCCTTCCCATCGTCCTGTGTATGCACGTCCCCTTCTTCACGGACAATATGTGGCGCGCCCAGATCCGCTTCTGGAAGGGAAAAGGGCCCCTCGACAGCGGGGAATTCCCTCCCGTCACCGGAGACTTCCTGGCCCAGAAGGAGGACCCGGTGACCCGGGATTTCATCGACTACCTCAAGCGGGAACCGCTGCTCAAATGCATCCTGGCCGGCCACCTGCACATCACCGTCGAGGACCAGTTCTCCCCTACCTGCCGCGAATATGTGGTCGCCGGCGGCTTCCTGTTCCACGGACGCGAGGTGATGTTCATCTGACACCCCTGCCCTGGAAACCCTGAAAGGCGCGGCCCGGGGAAGGGTCGCGCCTTTGCGCATGCACTGAGACCGGGATTATTCGGTCTTGCCGTTGTGGGAATAGATCCAAGCCTTCTTGTTGGCCGTCTCGGAAGTTCCGTTGTAGACGGTCGTCGCACCATAGAGGATGACCTCGTCGCCGACGGCGATCTGGGGATTGCCCTCCACCCAAGGCGTGTTGTTGAGGTAGTAGACACCATAGGCCTCGAAGTCCTTGTCCGGGGCGGTCGTGGATTTCTTGTCGGCAGAGACGCCGTTGGCGACCCCGTCATCGGAAATCCAGAACGTGCCGGTACCGAACTGGGCACTGAACGTATAGAGGACCGCAGAGACCTTGCCCTTGATGTAGACATTCTGGCTGCTGCCGGTTGTGGCAAACGGGATGGCTCCGGCCACGGTGAACGGGCTGCCCTGCGTACCGATTCCCTCGGCATCGCTGGTGACACCGTTGACACTGTAGACGTAAGCCTTCTTGTTGGATGTTTCGGAAGTGCCTTTGTAAAGGGTCAACGTGCCATGAAGGATGACCTCTGCGCCCACCTCGACCTGGGCGTTGCCGTCGGCCCAAGGCTGGTTGCCCAGCCAGTAGACTCCATATGCCTCGAAGTCCTTGTCCGGGGCGGTCGTGGACTTCTTGTCGGCAGAGACGCCGTTGGCGACCCCGTCATCGGAAATCCAGAACGTGCCGGTACCGAACTGGGCACTGAACGTATAGAGGACCGCAGAGACGATGCCCTTTACATAGAATTCGGAGGGAGAGTCGCCCGACAGGGTGTTGCAGTACTCGATGGCCTGGGCAACGGTGAACGGGTTCGTCAGGGTGCCCATCAGGCCGGTCTGGCTGACCGTGGCATAGACAGTGGAGGAGGACTTGCCGGAAGCGGAGGTGAAGCCGATCTCGGCGGAACGGGCCTTCTCCTGGAGGCTTTCAGCCACCTTGAAGGAGACGAAGGTGGTGTCGCCGTCGATGGAGATGTTGGAGATGCCGATCCAGTCCTGCGCATCGTCGGGAATGGAGATGGCGGGGCCGTCGCCCTTCGCCACAACCTTGGCAGTGAATTCGCCGCCGGCCGCATCGAAGGAAGCCTCGGACCCGGATTCGATCTTCACGAGGGACTTGACGATTTTCACCACCGTCACGTCGACGAGTTCGACGACGCCGTTATAGGTGGTCTTCGGGCCTTCGACAGTGACGACATCGCCCGCTTCAAGGCCGAGGCTCAGGAAGTTCTTGGTGGCACCTTTGGCATCGAGCGTACCGTAGATGTAGATTTCCCCGGTCGCGTCGGCCAGATACCAGTTGCCGTAGGTGGTGTTGACAATCTTCGTGCAGACGCCGGTGACCTGGTAGGTCTTGCTGTCCGGACCGGCAATCACTTCCTCGCAGGTGGCCGGGGAGACCGTGGAGACGCCCTGGACGACCTTGACAATCTGGGTGGCGCCGGCACAGGAGATGCGCAGTTCGGTGTTACGTCCGTCCAGCGTGGAGGGAGCGGTGAGGACAACCTTGGCCTCGCCGGCAACGCCGGAGGTGGCACTGGCAGTCAACCAGGTCGGAAGCGGCTGATATTCAACGATGTCGTTGCCATCGCTATCCTTTTCGCCCGTCTTGACGGCGAAAATCTTCTCGAATTCCCAGGCATCCGCCGCGGTGAAGGCGAGCGTGGTGGAACCGCCCTCGACAGGGATGGTGACGATGGAGGAATCCAGTTTGACCTCGCTGATATAGTGGTCGGCCTCTTTCTCGCAGGCGACGCCCAGGGAAAGGACGGCGAGGAGGGAAACAAAGATGGATCTCGTTTTCATAACTGTGATGCCGGTTTTTTAGTTGAACAGATACTTGATACCGACGGAGGCATACCAGCACTGGCCGAGGGCATGATAAGGGACGAAGGTCTTCAGGTTGCCGTTGACCGCTGCAGGGGTGGAGAAGGTGGCATAGCCATCGGCATCCATCCCCTCATACTTGAGGATACGGGCGGCCTCGCCGAGTTCCGGGTTGAGGTATTTCGAGACACCCCAACTGGAGTTGAACAGGTTCAGCACGTTTTTTACATCCAGGCTGAGTTGGAGGGTGTTGGTGGTCTGGCCCACCTTCACGGTGAAATCGTGCTTGTAACTCAGGTCGATACGGTGGACCCACGGGGAATAGAGGCTGTAGGCCTCGGCGTACTCGCCCTGGTGCTTGCTGAGGTAACTGCTCTTGTGGACATAGTCCATGAAGCGGGTCGCATCATCCTCGGAGACGAAACGGAAGTCGCCATCGGCTACCTGGGCATCGGTCGGGATATAGACGGCGTCGTAGTTGTAGCCGTCGCTGTTCATGTCGTTGGCCAGCATGTAGGAGTAGTTGTAGCCGCCACGCCAGGTCTCGTAGATGAAACTGTAGTGGTTGCCGCTCTTGTCATGATGCGTGAGGGAGGCCACGAAGCGGTCCGGGGTCACGTACTGGGAGTTGTGGAGTTTGATGTAGTTCGGACCCTCGGAGGTCGAGACATACGTGAAGGCGGACTCGGCGGCGGAACCCGGCATACCGGTGATTTCCTTGCTGACCGTGTGGGTATAGGCGGCCATGACGCTCAAGCCCTCGACCGGCTGCGCGTTGAGGGTGACGTTGCCGGACCAGCCGTAACCCTTGGATGTATTCTCCAGGACGAAGGCCTTGGTGGTGGTGCGGAAGTCTTCCGGATAGATCGGACGGTTGTCGACACCGTTGAAGCGGGAGAAACCGCCGACGTCCTTCATGCTCCAGTCGGAGATGGAGACGGCGTTGATGG
The DNA here is from genome assembly GCA_017476575.1 of Bacteroidales bacterium. Taxonomy (GTDB): domain Bacteria; phylum Bacteroidota; class Bacteroidia; order Bacteroidales; family UBA932; genus Cryptobacteroides. The sequence continues at coordinate 27,887 of JAFUZO010000003.1, forward strand.
TCTTGTTGAAGATGCCCTCCGCCGTGACGGTAAACGGGAAGGACACCGGGATGGTGTAGTCGAAGGCGACAGAGGTCTTCCAGACCTGCGGCATCCGGAATTTCGGATCCACGGCGCTGATGGAGGAAGGCACGGTGCCGTCCTCAGGGGAGACGGTGGAGGGATAGCCCATGCCGGTCAACTTGTTGTAGAGGGCATTGATGGTCGGCTTGCCGTTCTCGGTCACCAGGCCGCCGGCGAACTGGGACATGTCGATGTAGCGGTTGCCCTTGTCGTCGGTCGTGTAGGCGCCGGTGTAGTTCTCGTAGCCGCGGACAGCCTGGCCCTTGGCACCATCGTAGATCTTGGTGCTGCCGCTGAGTTGGGCCTGATACTGGACGAGACCGCCGTTGGTCGGCATGTTGGTGAAGAACACGAGCGGGAGACGGCCGGAGAAGAGGCCGGTACCGCCGCGGACCTTCAGGCTCTTGTCACCGAAGACGTCATAGGTGAAGCCGACACGCGGAGAAAGGGTCACCTTGGAGGTGGGCCACTTGCCGGTATCGATGTGCTGCGCCGTGTAATCGTACTTCTTGGGATAGTAGGTCAGCCCCTGGATGGCGGCATTGGTCATCAGATCGCCGTTGTCGAAGAAGAGGCCGTCGACACGCAGGCCGGCGGTGAGTTTGAACTTGTCGCTCGCACTCCACTCGTCCTGGGCATAGACGCCCAGTTTGTGGAACTGGACACGGGCGGCCGGCTTCTGCTCGCCGTCATAACCGTAGGTGAGGCACACAATTTCCGGGGCGGCACCGCTCAGGAAGTCGGCCAGGGTGTTGTAACGGTAGTAGCCGGTACCGTTGCGCATGTACTGGTCGTCGGCCATCTGGTACTCGTAACTGATGCCTCCGGTGAGTTTGTGGGCGCCGAAGTAATAGGTGAGGTCGTCCTTCACGTTGGCGACGGTGTTGTGGACCGCATTGTTCCAGGTGAAGAGTTCGTAGCCGAGGGCGATGTAGTTGTCGTCATCTTCGGTGATGTCGATGAACGGGAACTCGGAGGACTTGGAACCGCGGATGTCGTCCAGTTTGGAAAAGGTGGCCAGGAACTGGTTGGAGAGGTTGTCGGAAATCCGGCTGTTCAGGTCGACGGAGGCCGTGTGGACGATGTTCTGCATCGAGTACATCGCGTTGGCGTAGGACATGGCGTACTGGGAGGTACGGGCGTTGGGCATACGGGTACCGCCGTCCATGGAGGAGGCGTTGGGGGCCACCCAGTAGTTGTTCAGCGTGTAGTTGTACCGCAGGGCCAGGTGATGCTTGTCGGTGATGTTCCAGTCCAGGCGGGCCAGGAGTTTGGTGTTGTCCTCATCGGCCGGGAAGGAGGTCCAGGAACCGGTGTCGTATCCGTACTTGCTCTGGACATGCTTGGAGACCTGCTCCAAGTCGAAATTGCTGGCGCGGCTGATGTAGTTGTCGGCATCTGCCGTTCCGGGGTTGGCCTGTCCGGCGATACCGCCGGTGATGTCGGAACCTCTCCACCGGTTGGCGACCGTCGGGATGACGGACTTCTCGGCGTTGATGAAGAAGAAAAGTTTGTTCTTCACAATCGGGCCGCCGAGGGTGAGGCCGTAGGTGGTGGTGCGGTCCTTGTCGCGGGCGCCGGCAATCTGCTCGCCCTCGACGGCGTCACCACGCATGTTCTCGTTGCGGTGATACATGTAGGCCGTACCGCGGAAGGTGTTGGTACCGGACTTGGTGATGGCGTTTACGCCGCCGCCGATGAAGTTGGTCTGGCGGACATCATACGGGGAGATGACGACCTGCATCTCCTCGATGGCGTCGATGGAAATCGGATTGCCGCCGCCGGGCAGGTTGGAACTCAGACCAAAGTTGTTGTTGAAGTTGGCACCGTCCACGGTGAAGTTGGCGGTACGTCCGTCGGAACCGGCGAAACTCATGCCGTTGCCGCCGTACGGGGACAGGCGGGTGACGTCGGTGATGCTGCGGGAGACGGTCGGAAGGGCGAGCATCTGGTCCTGGGAGATGTTGGTGGAGGCTCCGGTCTTCTCCTGGGCCGCGAACTTGGAGGTCGGGGAGGCCACGACGACCGCTTCGCTGAGGAATTCGTTGGATTCGTTGATCCGGGCGTTGAGGCTATAGGTTTCAGCGAGTTGCAGGACGATTCCGGTGTAATCGGTCTGCTGGTACCCCAGACAGGAGACCTCGACCCGGTAAGGGCCGCCGGTACGCATACCCTGGATGGTGTAGCGGCCGTCGGCGTTGGTCACGGCACCGTAAACGGTCCCGGAGGGCTCATGCTGGGCGAGGATGGCCGCACCGACGACAGGATCGCCATGCTGGTCGACGACGCGGCCGGAAAGGGCCGAAGTCGTCACCTGGGCATAGGCGACAGCGCCCGCAATCAGCGTAGTGAAAGCGAGCAGAAGGCTTTTGAAAGCGTTTCTCATAAGGTTGAACGGATAAATATTGATACTGAAATTTAATCTCTAATCTCTCACAAAATCCGTCGCGAAGATACGACCGTATATTTGCCTACACTTTCAACCTTCAATGTTATGATTTACGGATATATCAGAGTAAGCAGCGACCGGCAGACAGTCGAGAACCAACGGTACGAGATCGGATGCTTCTGCACCCGGGAGGGACTTTCGGTCGACGGATGGATCGAAGAGACCATCAGCGGTACCAAGAACTACAACAAGCGGGCGCTCGGCCCGCTCTTGGAACGGGTGGGAGAGGGCGACCTGATCATCTGCTCGGAACTGTCCCGCCTCGGCCGCAACCTGTTCATGATCATGGAGATCCTGCACATCTGCATGGACAAAGGATGCCGGGTCTGGACCATCAAGGACGGCTATCGGCTCGGGGACGACATCCAGTCGAAGGTCCTGGCCTTCGCCTTCGGCCTCTCTGCCGAGATCGAGCGCAACCTCATCAGCCAGCGGACCCGGGAGGCGCTGGCCCGGCGGAAATCGGAGGGCGTGATGCTGGGCCGTCCCAAAGGCCGCAAGTCGGATGAGCGGCACTATAAGCTGTATCCGCAGAAGGCCCGCATCTCTGCCATGCTCAAGGCGGGCCTTTCCCGGCGTAAAATAGCGTATATCTGTAACATAGACCTTTCTACGCTGTGTCGGTACATCAATACATTCCTCAAATAATATTTTTGTTTGTCAAAAAAAGGTCGTATCTTCGCGACGGATTTTGTGAAGGACTGATTTTTAGTATCAATATTTATCCGTTCAACCTTATGAGAAACGCTTTCAAAAGCCTTCTGCTCGCATGCACTACGTTGTTTGCGGGTATTGTCGCCTATGCCCAGGTGACAACCTCCTCCCTCAGCGGCAGGATTGTCGACAACCATGGCGAGGCCCTTGTCGGAGCCGCCGTCATCGCTGTCCACGGCCCTTCCGGCACCGCCTACGGTGCTGTGACCAACGCTGACGGCCGCTACACCATCCAGGGTATGCGTCCGGGCGGTCCCTACGAGGTCACCGTCAGCCTCCTCGGCTACGAGGAGACCAAAATCCCCGGGGTCTCCCTCCAGCTTGGTGAAACCAAGAACGTATCCCCGGTCCTCAGCGAATCCTCCCTCTATTTGAGCGAGGCTGTGGTCGTCGCCCCTGCCGACGCCGGCAAGACCGGTGCCACGCAGGCCATCAACCGCAGTACCATCGAGGACATGCCCTCCATCACCCGCGGTATCGCCGATGTCGCCCGTGTCAACCCGTTCATCCGTACCAACGGTGACGGTGCCATGTCCATCGCCGGTGCCTCCAATAAGTACAACAGCTTCCAGATCGACGGCGCGATGAACAACGACGTGTTCGGTCTCACCGCCACCGGCTCCAACGGCGGCCAGGCCGGCACCCAGCCCGTCTCCATGGAGACCATCGAGCAGGTCCAGGTGTCTATCGCCCCGTTCGACGTCCGCCAGAGCGGCTTCACCGGCGGTTCCATCAACGCGATCACCAAGTCCGGTACCAACGAGTTCCACGGCAGCGTCTACGGCTTCGGCAACAACCAGAGCCTGATTGGCCGCTACACCCTCGCCAACGGCAACAAGAGCGCCAAGTACAATGAGCAGACCGAATACCAGGCGGGAGTCACCGTCGGAGGTCCGGTCATCAAGGACAAGCTCTTCTTCTTCGCCAGCTTCGAGCAGGCCGACAAGGAGTATCCGAACTCCTTCGGCGCCGGCAGCGAGCAGTCCAAGGTCGATGATACCATCGCCCAGCAGGTGGTCGACTTCATCAAGCAGAACGGCGGCTATACCGGAGCCCTTCCGAAGGACCTCCAGGTCTATACCAAGTCCAACAAGGTGACCGCCAAGCTCGACTGGAACATCAACCAGCGCAACCATGCCTCCTTCCGCTGGAGCCTTGTCGATGCCAAGCAGCTCAACTCCGTGAGCACGGCCACCTATCTCGATGCCACCGACTACAGCTACGACTTCCTCTCCAAGACCAACTCCTTCGTCGGCGAACTCAACAGCCGGATCGGCGACAACCTCAACAACGAATTCCGTGCCTCCTACGTCCGGGTCCGCGACAAGCGCAACCCGCTCGGCGATAAGTTCCCGATGTTCCAGATCAGCGGCGTGGGGGGCGGCACCCTCTGCCTTGGCAACGAGCGTTCCTCCGTGGCCAACCGCCTCGACCAGGACATCTTCACCCTGACTGACAACCTCTCCTGGTATCTCGGCAACCACACCGTCACCTTCGGTACCCACAACGAGTTCTACCGCTTCACCAACCTGTTCATCCAGGACATGTATGGTACGTACTACTTCAGCACCCCGGAAGACCTCTATGCCGGCAAGATCGCTCAGTACCGCTATGCCCACGCCGACACCAGCGTGCCCGGCATCACCGAGAACTGGGAGCCGACCTTCTGGTTCGCCCAGTTCGGCCTCTATGCCCAGGACAAGTGGGCGGTGACCGACAACCTCGACCTCACCTACGGCGTCCGCGTCGACATGCCGGTCTACATCGACAAGCCGACCGAGAACGAAGGCTTCACCACCTATGCCAAGTCCCAGAACTGGGATGTTGCCACCAACCAACTCCCGGCCACCAAACCGGTCTTCTCCCCGCGCCTCGGTTTCCGCTATGACATCGCCGGCAACGGCAAGTACATCCTCCGTGGCGGCGCCGGCCTCTTCACCGGCCGTGTCCCGTTCGTCTGGATCTCCAACAACTTCTCCAACACCGGTGTCCAGCTGAAGACCATCAACATCCAGCGCTCCACCTCTGACGCCAATGCCGCCCTCCTCGACGGGATGACCGTCATCTACGATCCGAAGGGACAAGGTCCCAACGAGGCCCTCGTCTCCACCGACGGCGGCTCCCAGGTCATCAACGTCGTGGACAAGGACTACAAGGTTCCCCAGAACGCCCGTCTCGATCTCGGCTTCGACTTCAACGTGCTCGGCATCGACTGGACCGTGGAAGGCATCTACACCAAGACCATCAGCGACATCGCCTACTCCAACATGGCCTACGACCTCGACGGTGACAAGACGGTCGCTTCCGCCTATGGCCTGAGCTTCGACAACCGTCCGATGTTCAAGCGCATCACCTCCGGCACCCCGTATGCCAACATCTACAAACTCTACAGCACCGACAAGGGGTACGGCTACAACTTCATGGTCCAGGCCGCCAAGTCCTTCGCCTTCGGTCTCGACGTGAACGCCTCCTACACCTACACCCAGTCCAAGAGCATCTTCAACGGCGGCTCCTCCGTCGCCCAGTCCAACTTCGCGTACAACTACCACCACACGAACCCGAACGCTCCCGAGCTGGCCAACTCCGCCTACAACATCCCTCATCAGATCAAGGTTTCCGCCTTCTACCACAAGTCCTACGGTCCTTGGACCACCACCATCGGCGGTATCTATGTCGGAACCTCCGGCGCCGCCTACTCCATCTACTACTATGGTGACCTCAACGGCGACTCCTCCAACGGCAACGACTTGATCTTCATCCCGACGGATGCCCAGGTCGACCAGATGACCTTCCGTGCCGGTACCGGCAGCAACGCCCAGTACACTCCGGAGGTCCAGGCCGCCAACCTCAAGCAGTGGCTCGGCAGCACCTCCTATCTGAAGGACCACCGCGGAGAATACTACGACCGCTATGCCGACAACATGCCCTTCGAGCACCATATCGACATCCACCTCGGCCAGAAGTTCAGCTTCAACGTCGGCAAGCAGGTCCACAGCATCGAACTCACCGCCGACATCGTTAACTTCACGAACCTCCTCAACCCCAAGTGGGGCCGCAGCTACGGCATGGGTATCAACAGCTACTCCAGCCCGATTTCCTACAGCGGCGGACAATTCCAGTTCCTCCACCCGGGTGACTACGACATGTTCTCCTACGCTGACTACCTCTCCCGCTGGAAGGCGCAGATCGGTCTCAAGTACACCTTCTGATCCTGCCACCGGCAACCCATACGCAAGCCCGGCCCCTCTTCGGAGCCGGGCTTTTTGCATGGAGACCTGCCCGGAGACGGATCTTGGTTCCAGATGGAAGGTGCTTTCTCCCGGGGGACCACCTCATGAATCACAGTCCTGTGTCAGGACGGAGACAGTCATTCCCTCCACAAAAAAGGTCGATCTGCTGTCAATGCGGTCAGAGGCCGAAAGCTTCGCGGAGGCGGGGAACAGCATCAAGGAGTTCCCAGCCGAAGAACTGTACGATTTTCCGGTGTCCCTGGACCGTGACAGCCTGGGTGTAGGGCCTGCGCCCCATGTGTCCGTAGGCGGCCGTCGGGGCGTAGATCGGATTCTTCAGGCCGAACTGCTCGATGATCCGGGCCGGGCGGAGGTCGAAGAGGCTGCGGACCCGGGCAGCGATTTCGCCGTCGGACAGGCCGCACTTCGCCGTACCATAGGTGTCCACGAAAACGCTGACCGGTTCGGATACACCGATGGCATAGGCCAGCTGCACCAGGCATTCATCCGCCACACCAGCCGCCACAAGGTTCTTGGCGATGTAACGGGCCGCATAGGCTGCGCTGCGGTCGACCTTGGACGGGTCCTTGCCCGAAAAGGCTCCACCGCCATGGGCGCCCTTGCCGCCGTACGTGTCGACGATGATCTTGCGGCCTGTGAGGCCGGTATCACCGTGGGGGCCGCCGATGACGAACTTACCCGTCGGATTGACGTGGAGGATGAAACTGTGCACCAGGCGCGACGTCTCCTCCGGCAAAGCGGCCTTGAGGCGCGGGATAAGGATCTTCTCCACATCGAACCGGATCTTGGACTGCATCTCGAAATCTACCTTATCCTGACCATACTGGCGTACCGCCTCTTCATAGGTCATCTTGCCGAGCGAGGCCGGGACAAACTCGTCGTGCTGGGTGGAGATGACGATGGTATGGACCTTCACCGGCTGGTGGGTCTTTCCGTCATACTCGATGGTGAACTGGGACTTGGCGTCGGGACGGAGGTAGGGCATCAGTCCCGGCTCCTTGTGGCGGATGTCGGCGAGGAGGCGCAAGGCCAGATGGCTCAGATACAGCGGGAGCGGCATGTAGTCCTCCGTGTCGCGGCAGGCGTAACCGAACATCATGCCCTGGTCGCCGGCGCCCTGGTCCTCCTTCTCGACTCCCCGGTTGATGTCGGCGCTCTGCTCATGCAGGGCGGAGAGCACCCCGCAGGAACTGGCGTCGAACATGTACTCGGCCTTGTTGTAGCCGATGCGGCGGATGGTGTCCCGGACCGTCGTCTGGATATCCACATAGGCTTCAGACTTGACCTCACCCATGACCACAACCATGCCTGTGGAACAGAAGGTCTCACAGGCCACCTTGGATTCAGGGTCCCGACTCAGGAACTCGTCGAGGATGGCGTCACTGATCTGGTCCGCCACCTTGTCCGGGTGGCCCTCCGACACGGATTCTGATGTGAAAAGATAGTTCATCGCATAAAAAAATCAGCCCCATGCTATATGCGGAGGCTAAAAAACAAAACACTGATATGAAATGTCATTTTAGCATTTTTTAACGTGGTTGCAAGCAAGCCAAATCTTTCCACATATTCCGGGATGGCAAAGGTACAGATTTTTTCCGTATCTGCAAATATTTTGTCACCCTTTGCCGCCCGGGAACAGACGCCTATTTGCCGCGCACCCTCACCAGTCGCCCCGGTCCAGTTCGCGACGGACGTCGCGTTCCTTGATGGTCTGGCGCTTGTCGTACTCCTTCTTGCCCCGGGCGAGGGCGATGAGGAGTTTGGCATAGCCGTTGTCGGCGATGTACAGGCGCACGGCCACAATGGTAAGGCCTTTCTTCTTGTCCTCGGCCTGGAGATGGCGGAGTTCCCGGCGGTTCAGGAGCAGTTTCCGGTCCCGGGCCGGTTCATGCTGCCCCCACGTGCCCCAGTGGTAGGTGGACACATTCATGCCCTTGACAAACAACTGGCCGCCGTCGAAGTAGCAATAGGCATCCTGGAGCGAGGCCTTCCCCGCCCGGATGGACTTGATCTCCGTCCCGACCAGCTGGATGCCGGCCGTGTAGGTCTCCAGGAACTCGTAGTCGAACGAGGCCCGTTTGTTGTTCACCTGTACTTTACTCTTCGCTTTCGGCATGACGTTGCAAAGGTACGACTTTTTCTGTAATTTTGTCATGATGAAAAACAACCTGCTTCAACGCTCCTGTCGGTTCGCGACCCTATTCCGGGCAAATGCCGCTTTGAAGCAGGTTGTTTTCACCTTACATTCGTGCCTATGTTGAACAAGACCGAACTCCTGCCGGACCGCCCCGGCGTGCCGCCGATGGCCCCGATGCCCGAGGCCGAAGTCCTTGATATCTCCGCCCTCGCCGAAACCTTCTGCCGCGGCGACATCGACCTTATCTGTGTCCTGGGCCCCACCGCCTCGGGAAAGACCCGGTACGCGGTCGGGCTGGCCCGCACGCTCACCCGCTTATGCGGCCGCCCGGCGGAAATCCTCTCCGCCGACTCGCGCCAGGTGTACTGCGGCATGGACATCGGTACCGGAAAAGACCTCGGCGAATATGGTGAAGTCCCCTGCCACCTGATCGACATCGTCCCGGCCGGGACGCGGTACAACATCGGCGCGTACCAGCACGACTTCGAGAAGGCCTATGCCGCTGTCCGGGAGCGGGGCGGCATCTCGATCCTCTGCGGCGGCTCGGGCCTGTACATCGAGGCCGCCACTTGCGGCTACCGCCTGCCCCAGTTCGACCCGGACCCGCAGTTGCGCCGGACGCTGGAGGCGCTGGACCATGCCACGTTGCAAGCGCGTCTGCTGGCCTTGAAGCCCGAGACTCCCGCCTCCACGCTGGAGTCCAGGCGCCGGATGGCCCGGGCCCTCGAAGTCGCCCTCCAGGAACAGGAACACGGGGTGCAGTACCACGAGACCCTGCCCCGGAAGACTTGGTACATCGGCATGCTCGTCCCGCGCGAGGAACGCATCGAGCGCATCGACCGCCGCCTGGAAGAACGCCTCCGGGAGGGACTGGTCGACGAGGTCCACGGTCTGCTGGAGAGCGGCATCCCGGCGGACTGCCTGGTGGACTACGGCCTCGAATACAAGTTCGTCACGCAGTACCTCCTCGGACAATGCACCTACGACGAGATGGTCGTCCTCCTCGGCAACGCCATCCACCAGTTCGCCAAACGCCAGATGACCTGGTTCCGCGGCATGGAGCGCGACGGCATCCGCATCCATTGGGTCCGGCCATAGGTATCGAGGGACCCCGGAAACGGAATACACTTACACCAGCTGCAAGAGGGTGAAGAGGACGGCGGCGGCGATGAAGGCGATACCGGCCCATAGGGCAGCACGGCCGGAGCGGTGGAGGGCTTCAGCCACTTCGGGAAAGGTCTGGTAACGCCGGGCCGGGTCGGGATCGCAGCAGCGGTCCACCACATCGCGCCGCCTGCAGGGCAGGGACCAGAGAAGGACACCGAGGGCGACCATGTCGTCGTGCAAGGCCCCAGATAGAGGCTCGGCATCCTCCCGCAGCGCCACATGGCCGTCGTCATCGACCCATACGTTCCCGGCAGACAAGGCTCCGTAACCGGTCCCCGCCTGCCGCCGGGCCTCCAGCAAGACACATAGTCTTTCTACAATCCGCTCGGAAGACTTGACGTCCAACGCCTTGCGGGCAACCAGTCCAGACAGCGGGGTCATACCTTTTTCGCCGGATGATGGGAAAACGTCCGTCGCGGTCCTTCGGCTGCCCGCCAGAAATCCGTATCGAAATCTGACGGAGCCCTGTAAGGCCCTTCGTGGTCGATCCGGAAGGCGAGATACGTGATCGGCAGTCCCATCTCCAGGAACATCTTCTCATAGAAAGTCTGCACTTCGAACACGGCAGGGAGGTCCGGAAGAGGGTTCCCGGCTCCGTCCGGAATGACAGAGGCGTCCTTCTGCGGACCGACAGAGATCCCGCCGACCTTCATCCCTTCCTGGTAGATATCGGTACCGGAAGCAATGATTTCCAGATCATTGATCCGGAGGACAGAACAGGTGTACTCGTGGAGGAAACGGGAATCGGTCTTGAGGTGCACGATGCCGCCGGGAGCGAGGAACCTGCGGTAACGTTCCAGGAACAAGGGCGAGGTGAGGCGGCTGTTCTCGCTCTTGAGCTGCGGGTCGGAGAAAGTCAGCCAGATCTCCGACACTTCCGAAGGCCCGAAGAAGGCCTCGATGAATTCGATGCGGGTGCGCAGGAAAGCGACATTGGGGAGTGCACTTCCGGTCGCTTCCTTGGCCCCTTTCCAGAGGCGGGCTCCCTTGATGTCCACACCGATGAAATTGTACTCGGGGTGCCGCCGGGCCAGGGCGATGGTATAGTCTCCCTTTCCACAGCCCAGTTCCAACACGATCGGCCGGGGCACTGCAAACATCGTCCGGTTCCAGTTCCCTTTGACCGGATGGTCATGCAGATGCAGGGCTTTGGATCCCTCCTGCTTATCCAGCACAGCCGAGGCATCCGGCTGCAACAGGCAGGCAAACGTCTCGTTTTCCGCAAATTTCCGTAATTTTCCGTGTCCCATATCTTTATCGGTGTTTCGTGACGACCAGGCCGAGACCGCGGAGACCGGGGAGGGCGGCTGTATCAGGGATGGCGGCCGTAAGGGCCCATGCTCCCGCTTCGTAGGGTCGGACATCGGCACGGTAGGGAACCAGCACCTGGCGGGAGAAGAATGAAGAGCGGCCTTGGAGGGGCATGTACACGGTCTCCCGGTACAAGCTGTCCGAGGGGGCCTTCCAAGTCATTTCAAGGGGCAGTTCACCCAAGTCCCGGATGGATTCCGGATCCGCATCGACCCGGGTATACAGGTCGAAGTCATAGGCCGCTGTGGTATCGCCCAGGTCCACGAGGAAGGTATACGGCCCGTCACCGGGCACGAAACGCTCCACCGACATCGGCTCCCGGCAGGCGGACGCCAACGTCGATAACAAGGCGGCTATGCACACGTATCGTTTCATCCTCTTCGTTTTTCGTAGCCCCCTCCCACCAATGGAAAGGATTGGGAATAAAGCGATTTATCAATTACTAACTCTCAAATGTTTACAAAACCACAAAATCCAAACCCTTCCATTTCTCTGCAGGCCAGGACCCTGCCTTATCTGCAAGTTGCTCGTTTTTAATTGATTACAAAAAGTATCCAACCCCAACCTTCGCAAGGAAGAGATTATGCTTCGGCCGCATCGGGCCGGGCAGGACGGGGGATACCGGACTTACGGGGGCCCTCAGAACGGGAAACGTTGCCACCGTCGGAACGGGCACCACCCCGGGAGCCATCGGCGCTGTTGGGAGGGGAGGCGTTGGCGTTCCGGTTACCGTTGGCGCGGCCGCCATTGGACCTGTTGCTCCGGTTCCGGTTGCCGTCAGGACTGTCAATACGGGGGCCATCGTCGGAACCGTTGCCCCGTTTGCCGCCAGAACGGTTGACAGCGGCAGCACGGCCGTTGCCAGCCCAGGCAGAACCTCCCTTGCGGCGCTTTTTCTTGCGCTCAGGGTCGAAGCGGGTGATGCTGTCGTCACCCACGGCTGTGACAAACTCCGGTGCCACCTCTTCCTCGACCCGCAGGGTCTGAGGTCTCTCGCCGTTCCGGTTCATCATGATGATTTCCCGCACCTCAGAGGCCGGGAGCGGATAGATGTGGGCCAGGGATCCTTTCTCATAAGAAAAATACATCGTCTCCCGCAGGATGTCGGTCTTGACCAGGTAGGCAAGGCCGTCTTCGAACTCCAGCGGCTCGACGACCTTGGGAATCCGAGCATGGGCATCCATATAGGCAGCCACCTCGTAGTTGAGGCAGCATTTGAGCTTGCCGCACTGGCCGGCCAGTTTCTGGGGATTCAGCGACAGGTCCTGGGCCCGGGCGGCCGACGTGGTAATCGACTTGAACTCCGTGATATAGTTGGCACAGCACAGCTCGCGGCCACAGATGCCGAGACCACCGATGAGACCGGCTTCCTGCCGTGCCCCGATCTGCTTCATCTCCACCCGGATATGGAACTCTTCGGCAAAGTCCTTGATCAGCTGCCTGAAATCCACACGCCCGTCGGCAATGTAGTAGAAGATGGCCTTGGTGCCGTCTCCCTGGAACTCCACGTCGCCGATCTTCATCTCCAAGCCCAGGTCCGCCGCCAGCACGCGGGCGCGGATCATCGTCTCCTGCTCCCGCGCGATGGCATCCTGCCAACGCTGGATGTCGAACGGCTTGGCCTTGCGGTAGATCTTCTTGAAAGGGTTCTTCTCCGGATCCAGGCCCTTGCACTTGATCTGGCGGGCCACGACCGGTCCCTCCAGGGTCACGATGCCGAGATCATGCCCCGTCGCCGCCTCCACCACCACCAGGTCTCCGGTCTTGATGCTCTGGCCGGAAGCATTGACATACACCCCTTTGCGGGTATTCTTGAACCGCACCTCGAACAGGTGGTTGTACTGTTCCTGACTGATGCCCTTGAGGTAGTTGTATACTTCCAGCTTGCAGCAGCCCTGACGGTAGCGGATCTCCTGCTCACCCGTGGATTCGTTGCCGCTGATGATGCAGCCGCGGAAACAGTCGTACCGGATATTCTCGTTCGTATCCATCATATTACAATCATATAGAGTCGGTTGACAAGGTCCGTGAACAGGATCTTCTGGCTCACGTTGCGCTCCAGCAGCATCAGGGCCCTGTCGAAATAAGTCATCGCCCGGCGGGGGAAATCCTTGCGGCAGTACGACGCCATCTCCTGGAAGAAGGCGGCATCCTCCTGCGGAATGCCGGCGAGATCGGGAAGTTCCTGCTGCAGGAGGAAAAGACCGCGCAACACCTCACCGGACAGGCGGCAGAAGGTCTTCTGCTTCTCGCGGGAATCGAGGGCGGCCAGGGCCTCCCCCGTTTCCAAGGCTGTCAGCAAATCCCTGGCCAGCAGGGCCTTCATAAGGTCGTGGAACAGGTCCATCATCACGGCATTCTCCCCGCTCTGCTTCGGATGGACCGTCCGGGCCGCCTCCCGGGAGAGGGGACGCACACGCAGGGGCACGCAACGCGATGCAATCGTCGTCAGCACCTTTTCAGGAGCATGGGTGATGAAGAGGAAAAGTGTCTTCTGCGGCGGCTCCTCGACCATCTTGAGCAGGGCGTTGGCGGCCGCCTGGTTCATCTTCTCGGGCAGATACAGCACGACCGACCGGTAGCCGCCCTCTACGGCCGACAGCGACAGCTTTTCCAGGATGGAACGGGCCTCCGCCACGGAAATCGCACTCTGCTTGCCTTCGATGCCGATAGCGACATACAACTCGTTCTCGAAGAAACAAGGGTTTTCCGCCACCAGCGTACGCCATTTCTGGATGAAGTTGGCAGAGACCGGTTTGTCGGGGCCGGCGACCGGGTATATGAAATGGATGTCCGGGTGGATCAGTTTCTCCACCCGGGGATTATGGCCGTATATCTCGTCCAGGAAATCCAGGATGAGCGGCAGGGCCCCGCCGCCGTCATTCTCGTGGAACAGCATGGCATGCGGAATCCGGCCGCTCTCCACCATCTGGTGAAGGGCTTCCCGGAGGGGGACGTTGCCGTATGTCCTTACTTCATCCATCAGCAAGTCCTTTCGCCGACATAGCGGGCTAACTGTGCAAGATACGATTTTTCTGCGGAATCCGGAAGGGGCGACAGGGAAACAACCGCTTTTTCGACATAACCGTCCAGCCGGGTCCCGGCAAGGGCCACTCCGTCGTGAGCCCGTACAAAATCCCGTACAGTATCCGCCAGCGCCGGTTCTTCCCCGATCCGACGGACGGCATCCCGTACCGTCCGTGCTTCGGAAGGCGCTGCTTCCAGGGCACACAGGAGCGGCATCGTGATCTTCTGCTCCAACAAGTCGATACCCACCGGCTTGCCGACCTCCGAACCGGACACATAATCGAAGATATCGTCCTTGATCTGGAATGCGAGGCCGAGGTGGCGGGCATAGGAGGCCACTGACTCTACGGCCGGACCGTCCGCGCCGACGGAAAGGGCAGCCGCCCGCGCCGAGGATTCGAAAAGGGACGCCGTCTTGGAGTAGATGATCCGGATATAATCCGCCTCCGTCGTATCGCATCGGGAGGCCTTCTCCAACTGGAGCATCTCGCCTTCCGCCAGGTCGGAGAGCGTCTTGGCGAAGACATGGATGACCTCGCTGCTGCCCCGGGACGCATCCAGGATGCACTGCATCGCCTTCACGAGCCAATAGTCGCCGATCAACACCGACGCGGGACCGCTGAGGATCGAAGAGACCGTCGGCTGCCCCCGGCGTTCCTGCGCCCCGTCCACGACATCGTCATGCAGGAGGGTGGCATTGTGCAGGAGTTCCGCCGCTGCCGCAAACCGGATGGTATCCTCCCCCACTTCGCCGCAGGCGCCGGCGACGAGGAGCGACATCACCGGACGGATCATCTTGCCGGCATGATCCAGGATCGAGCGGTTCGTCGCCTCCAACAGGCCGATATCACTCGCAAGTGCAGACGCCATCAATGCCTGCACCCGCTCTATCGAAGGAATCAAAAAGGCTTTCAGTTCACCCAGGTCCATCTCTTATCCACAGAAATCGGTCATCATCTCTTCCACGGTCTCCGGGAACCGGATGAGTCTGCGGGAGTCCGCATCCAGCATATCTGCGGCCACATAATGGTCCAGCAGCCGCTTGAAAGGCTCGTAGAAGCCGTCAAGGTTGAGGGCGTAGAGTCTGCCGTCGTAACGACCCAGTTTCGCCAGCACATGCGTCTCGATCAGTTCATCCAGCGTACCGATACCGCCCGGCAGGGCGATGGCGGCACGGGTCCCCGCCCGCATGGCCTCCTTCCGCTGCGACATGGTGTCGGTCCAGACCAGTTCGGTCAGATGCGGGTATTCCAACCCCTTCATGAAACGCGGAATGACACCGATATGCCGTCCGCCGCAGCGGTACGCCTCCTCGGCGACATCCCCCATCGTCCCCCTGAAGGATCCCCCGGAGACGATGGTCCAGTTCAAAGCATGCAGCGCGCGAACTGCTTCACGCGCTGCCATACCGTATTTCGGATCCAAGCCGTAACTGGCTGAGCAGAAAATGACCGCCTTCCTCTCTCCCATCAGAAGAAAATCGCTAAAGAGACCTTGACGCCCTGGTAGTTGTTGATGTCCTTGTAGGAATTCTTGACAGCCGTCAGGGCCGCCTCCTTGTCGAATTCTCCCTCGTCATAAAGGTTGCCGAGGTTCATGAAATACTGGGCCGATATCTGGAGGTGGCTGGTGATATCCACACCCAGGCCGATGCCGAAGCCGTATTCGAGCTTGTTCTTGGCATCCTGGACCAGGTCGTTCAGCTTGTCGTTGTTGAGGGAGACCCCTTCGGAACCCACGCTCACGGCTCCCTTGAAATTCTCGTCGCCGCTGACGGCATAGCCGACGAACGGTTCGGCGAAGACGAAGGGACGGAAAGCCACCAGGTCCGGTCCCCACTGAATGCCGAGGGAAAGCTCGGCAAAGCCCGTCTTGGTCTCCAGGGTCTTGGAAGCATCTACGGCAGAAGTGCCGCTGTCGAAGGTCTCTTTCAGATTGGCGCCTTTCATCTGGTAAGAAAGGGCCGGCTGGAGGGCAAACCCACCGCCGAAATCGACCTTATACGTGACACCGACATGGTAGAGGCTGACATTCTTGGCGTTTTCGACGAAATCCTTCGTATCGATGTCGGTACTGGAGGAGGTGAAGCCTCCGATGACACCGAACTGCGCATGGGCCGCCGTCACGGACGCAAGCACCAGCGCCACAAGAGTGATAATCTTTTTCATGATGGTTATAAATTAGCGTTGATCCTGTCCACAAGGACATTCTTCGGCATAGCGCCGACGGTCTTGTCCACCTGCCTGCCGTCCTTGAAGAACAGCAAGGTCGGGATGTTCATGATACGGTACTGCGCGGCGATCTCGTCGGCATCGTCGACATTGACCTTGACGACGGTGACCTTATCGGCCATCTCGGCCTCGACTTCGTCCAGCAGCGGAGAAAGCATGCGGCACGGGCCGCACCAGGTAGCCCAGAAATCCACAATCACCAGCTTCCCGTCCTGGAGAAGCTCCGCAAAATTAGTATTGGTAGCAACTTTTGCCATAATCTTAGCAGGTTTAAGGTATTTGCAAATATAAGCATAATTTTGCAATCCCGTACCAAGGGAACGTTACGAATACGCTGAAACGCCGTCCGACGGCAAAAACCACCTGCCCCTCAACGCTCCAGGAACTGCTCCGGCGGCAGCCCCGTCGCCTCCGACGCCTGTCCGGGGGTATACCCCAACTGACCGACCATCCGCCGCGCCGTTGCAACCAGCGCCTGCGTGGAGCCCTGCTGCATGCCCCTTTGCAATCCTCTCTGCTCCCCGATTTCGATGCCCCGCTCCTCTCCCCGCAACTCCCCAGTGTAGAGGATGTTCTCCATGTCCATTCTCGTTGTCATATTGTCCTCCATATATTCTGTCTGTTCCTCCTCCGGCAGCCGGGAGACCGTACCGGTACAGCACCCGGTCCGAACCCTCGTGGAGCGAGAAGTCCAGGAAACTCACCACGTACACCGGCGCATAACCGTACTGCCGGTCGTGGTCGCGGCGACGGCGGAGACGCTTCCGCTCCGCCTCCAGGATCCGCTTGAACCACTTGTCGTAGAGGATGTCCACGTACCGTCCGACCGCACGGGACGAAACGTACCGGATCTTCGGCTCCTCCAGCATCGACGAAGGCATCTCCGCAGGGACGTACCCTGTCACCAAGTCTCTCGTTTCCAACATGTTCCCGATCTTTACGTCCGTCAACCCTCCCTCCATAAGACGACAATGCGAGCCAGGTGCGATATGACCTAACTCGCTTTGCAGACTCGAAGTACTGCGGTGGACAGACTTTTTTTCTTCCACAAAGATGGGGATTTCTTTCCGTTTTTGCAAGCCGTCCTGGCAGACCTCGCAGATGACCGGGACGCGAAGATCCCGTAGGCCGGACGGGCCCTCACTTCCACTCCGCCACCCGGATCGTATACGTCCCCTTCAGCGGGGCATCGGGAGCCGAAGTGAGGCTGATGCGGCGAAGAGAGGGACCCCAGACGGAGGAGAAGCGGGGGTCGTCGAGTTTGCGGACCTCCACCGAGGCATGGAGGGTCCGGGGATAGGTCATCCGGAC
This sequence comes from Bacteroidales bacterium, assembly GCA_017476575.1. Taxonomy (GTDB): domain Bacteria; phylum Bacteroidota; class Bacteroidia; order Bacteroidales; family UBA932; genus Cryptobacteroides. The sequence goes on from JAFUZO010000003.1 coordinate 45,548, forward strand.
CGCCAGGCCGTCCGCGCAGACAATGACGAGGCTCCCCTCCTCCACCTTCCGGCCCTGGAAGGTCCCGCCGGGCAGGATGACCTCGCCCTGCACCAGGAAGTGCTCGATATCGGGTCCGTGGCGCCGGTCGAGGTGATAGGAGTCCGTGATGGCCAGGGAAGGAGTGTCCTTCATAGCCAGGCGGTAGGAGCGCGTCAGGGAGCGCAGGTCGGCCATCTCGGGATAGGCTCCGGTCAGGTCGAGCGAGAAGGTGCCCTTCCGCTCGTCGCAGGCGACGTTCCGCGCCCGGAACCCGGCTCCGAAGAGTTGCGGGACCCCGCCCGGCATCGGCAGGTTGTGCCAGTCGCACTGCATCGACCAGATTTCATAGCGGCCCGCACCGAAGGTCTCCCGCGTGTAGGTCCCGACCCCGGCGTCCACCAGCACCGGCGTGTCCCGGATGAACAGGATGCAGGTGCCGATGTCGTTGTGGTTGTGGCTCTCGTTGTTGTAGCCACCCTTGGCCCCGAGGAACCAGCCCGAGGCGTTACGCAGGTAGCAAAGTTCCGTCTCGGGATACCAGGTCGTCGCAGGGACCGCCGCACGCAGGCCGGCGAGCACCTCGTCCAGCGAAGAGGCCGCCACCCGGGCGTTCAGCGAATCCACGGCGGCGTGGATGTCGGCATTGAAACGGACACTCTCGACCGCCCGGTAGGCATCGTTGCCGACAAACCCGGGCGCACGGAAACAACCCTTCCGGCGGTCCGCCATGCTGTACAGGCCGAAATCCTCCAGTTCGCGGCTCCGGAGCTGGTGGCCGTAATTCCAGATGAGGCCCGCCGGGCTCGATGCCTTAGCCGCCCCGTCGGCGAAGTTCACGACCCAGCCGTTCCCGATGTAGGAGCGCGAGATGAATTCGCCGTACCGGCGGATGCGGGGCTCCGACGTCAGGTCGAAGGCGCCGCCCGAAGCATCGTAGAGCATCTGGAGCAGGTCGAAGGTCTTGCCCGCCGCCGCGTTCCAATAGCCCGGCCCCTCCTCGCAGGCGCCGTCCTTCTGGATATAATCCAGGAAGCGGTCCACCGCATACATGGAATAGCCCAACGCCCGGTCGAGCCGTTCCTGGTCCTTTTCCATCAGGAGGAAGGCGAGGGTCACGTCCGACACGCACCAGGGCGTCCAGTTGTTCAGGATGCCCTCCTTGTTGCCGCGCCCCATCCACCAGTGGGCCCGGAACTCGTCCTCGTCCAGATAAGGGTCGAGGATATTGCGCTTCACAGCCCGCTCCATCGCGGCGGAGACCGACGGGTCGACCTTGTCGAACTCCGCACGGAAGAAATGCCAGGCCAGCGCCATGATGGCCCCGAAGCGCCCCCCGGCAAGGTCGATGATATGCTCCCGGCCATCCGGCAGAGCGCGTTTCGTCCGCTGGGAGGGCTGGTGGGCCGACAGCACCCAGGAGGTCTGCTCCGAGGCGAACCAGGCCCCGTCCAGGAGCTGGTCGATGAACCGGCCCTTCCCCTCGGCCAGTTCGGCCAGGATGAGACCGATGAAGGCACCGCGGTTGGCACCCTCGATCCGCTCCATCGCCGTCCGGTCGCCCTCCCGCTCGAAGGCAAGGTAGGCCGTGGCCGGGATATGGGTCCAGCGGTGCTCCAGCAACTTTTCGCCGCGCCGGATGACAGCCTCGGCGTCCGGGCCGAACAGACGGTCCCAGCCCGCCCGGTCGGTGTAGGCCGGCAGCGGGAACCAGTCGGCCCCCGCCACAAACGAAGCCGCGACCTCCGGCCAGGCATACTGCGACTCCATCAGGCCCTTGTCCCCGGCCCGGAGCCCCAGGGAAAAGGCAGCCGCCACAAGGACGGCTGCCCCACAATGCAATAAACCTTTCATCATCTACGGTTCAGGTGTCAGGGTTACGGTAAAGGTATTGGTCTTGTTCACGGTAACATTGGATTCGAAACCGACCTCATAGTAGCCGGAATGACCGACATTGTCCAGAGGACCTCCGCGGACAGGTTATACTCCGCCTGTACGACATCCTCCGCCCAGTCGGATTTCAGCAGCAGGCCGGCATAGGTCAACAAGGAGGGAACGCAGGCCCGGCACAAGGTGTCGAATGCGTCCCGGTCAGACCGCTTGATCCGTGCGATGAGGCTTCTCTCGTCCATTCCGTGCCGCAAAGATAGGATTTTTTACGTAACTTTCCACACCCCGTCCGGAGCACGTTCCCGCACCCGGTTCGAAGGCTTCGCCCCGGTAATCTCCCAGCGACGTTTCCAAGGACCTCCGGTGAAACGCCTCTGGAACAATCCCTTATACTGCGCACCCGGTCCATCGGACCTTCCATCCGGTGATTCGTAACACTTTGATAATCAAAACCCTCATTTCAGGACGATGGAAGGTCCCCCCGCAGAAAGGGGGACCTTCCATCAAGCATTTTTCAACATGTTGTTTATCAGTTGTTTCCATCGGGAACGATGGAAGGTCCCCGCCATGGGGGACGGCAGCACGTGGGGACAAGGCCTACAGGGCGTCTTCCACGGGGAGGACGTAGGCGCGGAGGCCGAGGACGGGGTTGGCGGTGTCGGTCTCACGGAGGGCCTGCATGATACCGAGGGCGAGGTTGTCGTCCACGACGGAGAGCAGGGCATGGTTCTGGGTCGGCCAGGCATGGTTGCCGAGGTGGGGCTCGCCGTCCTCGCTGCCGCGGCCGCCGATCTCTTCCCACACGGTGTAGCCCCGCTGACCGCAGCGCTCCAGCAGTTCGACGATTTCCTGGTTGTAGGCCTGGTTGTAGGCAATGAATATCGCTTTCATCTTCGTATGTGATGTGTAAAAATAACCGGATTCAACGCTCCTGTCGCTTCGCGACCCTGTTCCGGGCAAATGTCGTTTTTGAAGTCGGTTATTTTTTCGATTATTATGCAAGTTTTTGGGCGGCCTTCCGGGCGCGGCGGCGTTCCTGATGTTCCGTGAGGCCGCAGTAGAGGACCGGGATGATGACAAGGGTGATGACCGTGGAAATGGAGAGACCCCAGGCCACGGTGGTACCGAGGCCACGCCACATCTCCGATCCCTCTCCCCGGCCCCAGGCCATCGGCAGCATGCCGAGGACGGTGGTGAGCGTCGTCATGAGAATCGGGCGGAGACGGCTTCTGGCCGCGGTTACAGAAGATTCGCGTACACCCATCCCCCGCTCCTGGCACAGGATCGTATAGTCAATCAGCACGATACCGTTCTTCACCACGATGCCCAGGAGGATGATGATGCCGATCATCGACATCACTCCGATGGCCATGCCGTGGGCCATGTTGCCGAGAGCGACGCCCACGAAGGCGAACGGAATCGAGAACATGATGACGAACGGCCCCATGAAGGATTCGAACTGGGAGGCCATGACCATGTACACGAGGATGATGATCAGGAGCATCAGCAGAAGCATGTCGGAGAACATGTCCTGCTGGTTCTCATAGTCGCCGCCGATACGCCAGGAAAGCTCCGGAGGCAGCTGGGCCTCCTCCATGATGGCGGTCGTCGACTCGACGGCCTGGCTCAGGGAGCGGCCGCGGGCCACGATACCGGTCACCATGATGTAGCGGTCGCGGTTCTTGCGCTGGATGGTCGGCGGCACCTTGGACTCCACGATGCGGCCGAGGTCCTTGACCTTGATACCACGGCCCTGCGTATTGTAGATCACGATGTTCTCGATGTCCTCGATGCTGGTACGGAACTCGGGCGCATAGCGGACGCGGATGTTGTATTCTTCCCCGTCCTCACGGTAATACGAGGCCACGGAGCCGCTCATGGCGGCACTGACCGCCGCGGCGGCCGTCGTGGATGACAATCCGTTGAGCGCCAGTTTCTCCCGGTCGAAATCGACTTCGTATTCCGGCGTGTACTGGTCGCGGCTCAGGATGGCCTGCGTGAAGTTGCCGCTCTCCATCATCCTGGTGCGGACCTAGTGGGCCGCCTTCTCGGTGGTTTCGAAGTCATAGCCGTAGATTTCCAGCTGGACAGAACTCGATGCGCCCATGCCGAAGCCCTCGTTGACATTGAACTTGTTGATTTCAGGGAACAGGCGGAGGTCGGCACGCACGATGTCGGCGATCTCGGCGGCGGAGCGATTGCGGTCCTCCATGCTGCCCAGGTTGATGTTCATGGTGATCAGGTAGGTCCCGTTGTTCTGCATGGAGGCGAAGGCGTTGTCGGTGTCCGCCTGTCCGAACCGGTAGCTGAGGACCTTGATCTCAGGCACGTCGGCCTTGATCTTCTCATATACACGGGCCGCCACGTCACGGGTCACGTCCTGCGCCGTCCCGATCGGCAGTTCGATGGTGACGGACAGCCGGCCCTGGTCGGCACTCGGGAAATATTCGGTCTTCATCTTCGGCAGGTACAGCATCAGCACGCCGACAAAGACGACAAGCGCACCGCCCAGGACGAGCTTCTTATGGCTCATGCACCAGGCAATCATCCGGGAATATCCGTGGGAGATGCCGTCCAGGACCCGGTTCACCGGACCGAAGATGGCCAGATGGAGCTTGCCGGTCTTGGGCTTGTTGGAGAACAACTGCGAGCACAGCATCGGCACGAGCGTCAGGGCGGCGGTCGTGGATACGATCATGATGATCGAGACGATCCACCCCAGCTGCTTGAACATGATGCCGGCCATGCCGGAGATCATCGTCAACGGCAAGAACACGCAGAGCATGGTCAGGGTCGAGGCGATGACGGAGATCCCCACTTCGGCTGTACCGTGCACGGCGGCTTCCTTCGGCTTCTCGCCCCGCTCCAGGTGTGTGGAGACATTCTCCAGGACCACGATGGCGTCGTCCACCACCATACCGATGGCGATAGAGAGGGCGGACATGGAGATGATATTCAGCGTATTGCCCGTCGCAAAGAGGTACAGCAGCGAGGCCAGGAGGGCGATCGGGATGGAGAGGATGACAATGAGCGTCCCCCTCCACCGGCCGAGGAACAGGAACACCACGAGCATGACCACCAGGAAGGTGATCATGATGGTTTCCTTCAGGGAGTTGATGGTACGGAGGATGTTGTCGGAAGTGTCCATCACCTGCGTGATCCGGATATCGGAAGGCAGGTTGCGCTCCAGGCGGGAGAGTTCCTTCTTGACCTTCCTGATCACCTGGACCGTGTTGTAGCCGGACTGCTTCTGGATGACAATCTGCGCTCCGCGTACACCGTTGGTATAGGATTCCTGGGATTTCTCTTCCAAGGTGTCCTGGATACGGGCCACATCGCGGAGGTACACGGTTCCGCCGCCATAGGAGCCCACGACCACGTCGAGCAGTTCCATGGGATCCTGGAACTCTTTCTTGATGCGCAGGGAGTAGGTGTCGGAACCGATGTCGATGCTGCCGGAAGGGACGTTGCGGTTCTCGGCGGCAATGACCTGGGCGATGACCGGGATGCTGAGGTTGTAGGCTTCCAGCCTGGACGGATCGCAATAGACCTGGATCTCCCGCTTCGGCGCACCGGCGACGGAAACCGTACCCACGCCGGAGACGCGGGCCAGCGGGGTGGCGACCTTGTCTTCCAGAATCTTGTCGAGGGCGGAGACGCTCTGGTCCGCCGTCGCCGCCAGGATCATGATCGGCATGTCGTCCACGCTGAACTTGAAGATGAACGGCGAGGAAGCGCCGTCCGGCAGGCTCTGGCTCACCATGTCCAGCTTGTCGCGGACATCGTTCGTGGCCTCGTCGATGTCGGTGCCGTATTCGAATTCAAGGGTCAGGATGGAGATGTTCTCCCGGGAATTGGACGTGATATCCTTGAGGTCGGACACTCCGTTCAGGGAGTTCTCCAGGACCTTGGTCAAGTTGTTTTCCACGTCCTCGGCGGAAGCGCCGGGATAGGCGGACATGACCATGATCACGTTGGACTCGATGTCCGGGAAATTGTCGACCGGCAGCCGGGTGAGGGCGAACACGCCCAGGATGGCGAAGGCAAGGAAGACCAGGGCGGTGGTGACCGGGTTGTTGACGGATGCTCTGTAGATGCTCATGGCCGCTACTGGTTAAGGACCGACACCTTGAGACCGTCGCGGAGGGCGGTCTGTCCCTTGAAGACGACCCGCTGCCCTTCCTCGAGGCCCGAGGTAATCTCGTATTCGGTGCCGATGTGGCGGCCGATGCCGACGGGGACATAACTGACCGTCGCGTCGTCATTGACGATGTAGACGAACCGCTGGCCGGTCCCTTCCTGTTTGACGATGGCCTGGTCGGGGACGATGATACTCTCCCGGGTGCCGAAATTCACCGTCACACGGGCGTACATGCCGGGACGCAGGGCCCGGTCGGTATTGGGAACGACAACCTCTGCACTGAACGTATGGGTCGCCGGGTTGATGGTCGGATAGAGACGGTCCACCTTGCCGGTGAAGGTGCGGCCCGGGATGGCATCCGCGGTCAGAGTGACTGCATCGCCCTTCTTGACGCGGGTATATTCGCTCTCGGAAATGCCCACGAGAAGTTTCACCGGAATGACCTGCTGGACCGTAAAGAGCGGGGCAGTCATCGCGAACATGTCGCCCACATCGAAGTTGCGGGCGGTCACGTAGCCGCTGATGGGGCTGCGGAGGATGGTGTTCTCCTCCAGGTTGTCATAATTGGATTTGCGGACCTTGTAGCCGAGTTCGGCCGCCTCGAAGTCAGACTGGGAGACGCCGCCTTCCTCGTAAAGGCTCTTCAGGCGGGCATATTCCACTTCGTCATTCTGGACCTGGAGAGCGAGCTGGTCGAGCTGGAGGCGGTCCATCTCCGCGAGGACCTGCCCCTTGGCGACATAATCACCGACCTCCACGTTGATCTTGCGGATGCGGCCGCCCTGCTGGGGCATGATGTTGTTCGTGGCGTAGGCTTCAATGGTCGAGGCATAGGCGCTCTCCTGCGGGACGTCCCGGAGGACGGCCAACGTTATTTCCACATTTCGGGGAGCCTCGTCGGCCGATACGGCGGATCCGGTCCGGGCATCGCTCCGGCCTCCGCAGGAAGCGGCGGCGATGGCAGAAGCGGTAAGGAGTAACAATGTTCTGGTTTTCATATATATGTCCGTTTTTTATCTGTAGGAGCCATTGAGGTCGACGCGGCCTTCCCCGTCGAGAAAATCGTAGCCGAGGGTCTGCTCCAGGGAGGCCTTGGCGATAATGAAATTGTAGATCGCCTGGGAGACGGCAAGGCGGCTCTGGGTCAGCACCAGTTCAGTGTTGTTCAGGTCCGTAAGCGTGCTCTTTCCCACCTGGTAGGACTTCGAGGCGATGTCGTATGCCTTTTCAGCAGAGCCCAGGGCATCCTTGGCGGCGTCGTAACTCTTCATCGCGGTCTCCATCGTGGACAGGCTCTGGCGGATGCCGATGCGCAGCTGCCGTTCGGCGTTGGTGCGCTGGAGGTCGAGCTCACCGGCCTGCACCCGGGCCTGCTTGACGGCATGGTAGCGCTGGCCGCCGGAGAAGATCGGGATGCTGAGGCTCAGGCCGACGTAGGAATACGGGGTCCAGTGATAGTCGCTGAACTTGAAGTCGTCAGTCATCGCATTATAACTGTAGGCGAAAGCCAGGCTCAAGGTCGGCAGGTAGGCGTACTGCTGCATCCGGATCTGACGGGCGAGCATCTCGGCCTGTTTTGCGAGTTGGCGGAGTTGGGTGTTGCCCTCCAGCGAGGCTCCGCTGCCCTCGGCCAGGTCGAGGAGCATGCGGTCGGCGTAGTCACCGATAGATCCGGCGATATCGATGTCGGTGTCCAGGTCCATGCCGATGACCGCCTTGAGCTGCCAGAGGCCGAGCATGACGGAATTTTCGGCATTGTAGACATTCGGGATGGCCGCCGCGACATTGGCCTTGGCCCGGGTGTAATCGAGTTCGGAGGCCTTCTGGGCGTTGTAGCGCATCTCGGTCTGGCGGAAGTTCTCGACGGCGTTCTCGTAGACCTGGCGGTAGACCTCGAAGGCCTCCTTGGCCAGCAGCACGGCATAGTAGGCCTGCTTGACCGAGGTCACCATGCCGAGGCGGGATTCGCGGGCCTGTTCGACGGCCAGTTCCACCTGGTCGCCAGACACCTTGAGGCTCTCCCAGAGCTGGACGTTCACAAGCGGCATGGCGGCGCTGATACCGAGATTATAGGTATTCAGACGGCCGACCTCGAAACCGCCGTCGGACGAGGAAGCGTTCTCCGCCGGCTTCGGCACATAGGGCGCAATCTCCGGATGGAGGGCCACCAGCTCCTGGATATAATAAGTGATCGGCTCGAAGGCACTCTGCAGCATGCTGGCCATACCGCCGCCGCTGCTGTCGTCATCGGAAGACCCGCCCATATACATCACCTGCTTCTTGATGGTCCGCTGGTACGAGCCCGAACCGTTGACCTGCGGAAGGAGCGAGGCATAGCTGCCCCTCCGGGCATATTCGGTGCGCTCGATCTCCATGTCCGCCACCTTGACAGACACATTCTCGCTAAGGGCGACCTTCAAGGCGTCGTCCAAGGTGAGGACGACCTTCGCACTGTCCTGTACGGGCGGGGCTTCCCGGTACTGCGCTCCGGCTGTCAGCGGAAGCAGCGGAAGGACCGCCATAAGGACCCGTTTCTTCACATTCATCATATCATTCTTCATTCTTGTCCATACTGTTATAGATTTCCCAACCCTCCGCCGTAAAAAGCGCATGGGCGACGACATCGAGGAAGGCCAGGCAGACCCGCCGGTAAGAGACCCGGCGTCCACCCGAAAGACTGTCCTGGTAGAGAATCATCCCCTGATGCATGAAGGCGAGCTGGAGGACGGCCGCCTCCGGATCAAGGTCGCGGCGGACATACCCGGCTTCCATCCCCTGATAGATGATTTCGAGGAAAATACGCATGCCTTCCGCCTTGCGGGACTTCGTCTTCTGGATAAAGATGTCGGGATAATACTTCCGGATATCCGCCGCCATGCGGGAATCGGAATCGGCGGTCTTCTTGCGGGCCAGCATGTCGGTCATGACCCACAGCACCTCGACCGGATTCCGGCCCCGGAGGATGTTCTCGAAGTAGCGCCGTTTCTCCTCCAGATGGACATCCACGGCGGCGGCAACCAGATCTTCTTTCTGGGAATAATACTGATAGAACGTCTTCTTGGACATCGACAGGGAGCGGCAGATATCGTCGATGGTGACGTCCCGCACGCCCCGTTGCCGGAAGAGCGCGTACGCCGTCGATAGGATCTTTTCTTTGATGTCTTCTGCCATGACTGTCACACGGATTGGGTCTGATGGACTGCAAAAGTAGTGCAAAACCTTGTATTCTCAAAGAAAAAATTTAAAAAATATCGATTTAAAATATTTATGAAATATTAATTCTATTATAATCAGCACATTAAACAAACAACGTGGAAACTCGAAAAATTTTCAAGTTTCCACGTTGTATCCTTGTCGCTCCAGGCGGAGCGGAAAGGCCTCACTTTCCGATCCCTTTCGCGTGCATGATCCCTTCTTTCTTCACCGGCTCTGGATGGACGGACCGGGCCGGAAGGCGTTTTACACAGGCCCACACGATGAATCCGATGCCCAGAAGGACGAACGGAATGCTCAACAACTGTCCCATGTTGAAGGTCATCGATTCTTCGAAAGCCACCTGCGGCTCTTTGATGAACTCGATCAGGAAGCGGCTCCCGAAGCAGACGACGAGGAAGATGCCGACGAACATGCCGCGCCAGGTCTTGTCGATGCGGTATTTGTACAGGGCCAGCAGGGCGAATCCCAGCAGCAGGTAGGTGAATCCCTCATAAAGCTGCGTAGGATGCTTCGGCTCGGTCTCGCCGCGCAGGTCGAAGATGAAGCCCCACGGCAAGGTCGTCACGTCGCCGTAGATCTCCGAGTTGAACAGGTTGCCGAACCGGATGAAGGCCCCGGCAAAAGCGACGGCGATACACAGGTGGTCCAGCAGCCACACGAAGTCGAAGTCGTTCTTCTTCCCGTACTTCCAGGCGAACCATCCCATGCCCAGCAGCAGGGCGATGGTGCCGCCGTGACTGGCAAGCCCGCCCTTCCACGGCATGAAGATCTCCCAGAAGCCCGCCCAACTGCCGAAATAATAATCCGGCTGGTAGAACAGGCAATGCCCCAGCCGTGCCCCCACGATCGTACAGATGAGGAGCGTATACAACAACGGATCCAGCAGTTTGAGGCTGACCTTCTCCCGCTGGAAGAACCACTTGAAGATGAACCATCCCAGGATGAATCCGCTCACGAACAGCAGCGAGTACCACCGCAGTTCGAAGCCTCCGATCCGCAGGATGGCCGGATCGACATGCCAATGTACCACAAGCATTTCCATAATCTCACCGCCCGGTCTTGTCCGGGCGCCGCCGCAAAGATACACATTTTCCGCCACTTCCCCGCCCTTTTTCTCCGCCGTCCCGTCTCCGGTGTGTAAAAAGCCCCCTTTCCGCACACCGGACGGCTCCATTCCCCTACCCTGCCAGGGGGAGGACGGCCTATCGAGGGGGGCCGGATCACGGAATGGCGCGTTTTGGAAAATGTTTATATTTGCAACGACCCGGGCACGGCCCGGGACCTTGTCCATCACCCAGGCGGGACGTCCTGACATGGAAGACATTCCAGGCGAGGGCTCCGGCGAGGATTTTGACATGACAGAACTCGAATGAAACCGTACGTCAGATGAAAAAAAGAATCGTCTGTATAGGGGCCCTGGTGGTGGGCCTGAGCGTCACTGCGTGGGGACAGGACGCTGCGAAAGTGGCCTGCGGGCCCTACCTCCAGCAGGTGACGGAGACCTCTTTCACCGTCATGTGGGAAACGGATATCGATGCGGTGGGATGGGTGGAAGTCGCCCCCGACGACCGCTCGCATTGGTACAACCGGGAGCGCCGCCGATATTACGACCTTTCCGGCGAAGGACTGCTGCCGGTCACCCGGCTGCACAAGGTCGTCGTGGACGGACTGGAACCCGGGACGTGAAGGCGGACCGGGATTTCGTCGTCTTCAACGGCGATACGACGAATGATATGATGGAGGAGGGGAAGATTGCCCGGTACTATATGGGGACGGCCTCCCGGACCTTCGCCACGGAACGTCCGGTCTATGTCCTGCGGGGCAACCATGAGTTCCGGGGACGGGATGCAACGGCATGGCCCCGCCATTTTTCCACGGAGACCGGCCATCCGTACACGGCTTTCCGGTATGGACCGTTCTTCTTCATCGGGCTGGACAGCGGCGAGGACAAGCCGGACAGCGATATCGAATATCACGGCCTGTACTATACGGGACCCTACCTTCAGGAGGAGGCCCGCTGGCTCCGGGAAGTCGTGGCGTCCCCGGCGTTCCGGGAGTCCCGCGTACGGATTGTCTTCTCCCATATCCCGCCGGAGTCGGACGGCTGGCAGGGCAACCGGAATGTCAACGAATGGTTCGTTCCCATCCTCAATGAAGGAGGCATCGACCTGATGATTTCCGGCCATACCCACGACCATCGTTTCGATGCCGCCGGGAGCGGGTTGTCCGATGCGCAGTTCCCGGTCTGGGTCAATGCCGCCGTAGAGCGCCTGGATGTCACGGTCGACGCTTCCGGAAGGCTGTCACTCCGCGCTTTCCGCCCTGACGGGACAGAGACGCACACCCTGGAGATTCCACCATCGCAACGGTAACGGACCGGAGAACGGTTGGGTCGGGAAAAGGCCCATTTTCCCGGCGGAACATCGCGTACAGGCCCCACAACACGACACGTGGGCGGGAACGGCTGTTCCTGCCCACGCGGTATCAGTAAGAGACGAGGGGTCAGTCCTGGATGGCGGCGATGCCGGGGAGGACCTTGCCTTCGATGGCTTCGAGCATGGCGCCTCCGCCGGTGGAGACGTAGGAGACCTTGTCGGCGTAACCCATCTGGGTCACGGCTGCGACGGAGTCGCCGCCGCCCACAAGGGTGTAGGCTCCTGCGGCCGTGGCCTCGGCGAGGTCTTCGGCGATCTGGAGGGTCCCCTTGGCGAAGTTCGGGAGTTCGAACACGCCGACCGGACCGTTCCACAGGATGGTCTTGGAGGCGAGGATGACCTTCTTCCAGGCTTCGAGGGTGACGGGGGCGGCATCCATACCCTCCCAGCCGTCAGCGATGTTGTCGGTATCGAAGATCCGGCGCGGGGTGTCGTTGTCGAATGCCTGGCCGGCGACGGTCTGGATGGAGAGATAGACCTTGATGCCCTTCTCCTCGGCGGTCTTGAGGATTTCGAGGGCATCCGGAATCAGTTCGTCCTCGTGGAGGGAGAGACCGATCTTGCCGCCCTTGGCCTTGATGAAGGTGTAGCCCATGCCGCCGCCGATGATCAGGTTGTCCACCTTGCCGACGAGGTTCTTGAGGACCGCGAGCTTGGAGGAGACCTTGGAGCCGCCGATGATGGCGGTCAGCGGGCGCTGGGCGTTCTTGAGGACGTTGTCGATGGCCTTGATCTCACCTTCCATCAGGTAGCCGAACATCTTGTCGTCCGGGAAGTATTCCGCGATGAGCGCGGTGGAGGCGTGGGCGCGGTGGGCCGTGCCGAACGCGTCGTTGATGTAACAGTCGGCATAGGAGGCGAGTTTCTTCACGAATTCCTTCTGGGATTCCTTGACCGCTTTCTTGGCGGCCTTCTTCTCCTCGTCGGTGGCATCGTCGGCGAGGCCGCGCGGCTTGCCTTCCTCTTCTGCATAGTAACGGAGGTTCTCCAGGAGGAGCGCCTCGCCGGGCCTGAGGGCCGCGGCCTGGGCATCCGCCTTCTGGCAGTCCCCGGCGAACTGGACCGGAACACCGAGGCACTCGGACACATGGTCCACGATGTGCTTCAGGGAGAACTTCGGGTCCACCTTCTTCGGACGGCCGAGGTGGGACATGATGATGAGGGAGCCGCCGCCGGCGAGGACCTTTTTGAGGGTCGGCATGGCCCGGCGGATGCGGGTGTCGTCGGTGATTTCGAAGTTCTCGTTCAGCGGAACGTTGAAGTCGACTCGCACGATGGCCTTCTTGCCGGTGAAGTCGTAACTGTCGATGTACTGTTGCATAATCTTTATAAGGTGTTTGTTATTGTCCAGTCTGCAAATTTAGCAATTATTTCCGTATCTTTGCACAGGAGATTTCCCGACTGGCTCGAAATGACAAGGATATGACCATCGAATACCCTGCGACATATTGGAAGGACTATCAGCTGCTGGACTCTGGGCGCGGCGAAAAGTTGGAGCGGTTCGGCCCCTATGTGCTGCGGCGTCCGGAACCCAAGGCGCTGTGGACGCCCTCGCTCGGCGAGTCCGAATGGAAACGGCTGAGCCATGTGGTGTTCCGCCCCGGGGCAGGCTTCGGCAAGGCCGGCAAGGAAGACAGCGGCACCTGGGAGAAGGTACGCCGGATGGAGGACCAGTGGTCCATCGCCTACAACGGGCTGCCGGATGCACAGACCCACGCTGCCTCGGACCTCCACATCACCCTCCGGCTGGGGCTCACGGCCTTCAAACATGTCGGCGTATTCCCTGAACAAGCCGCCAACTGGGAGTATATCTACCGGGAAACCGCCCGTCTCGGCCGCATCCGCAAGGCCAACGGGCTGCCGGCACCGAAGGTGCTGAACCTGTTCGCCTACACGGGTGCCGCCTCGCTCGCCGCCAAGGCTGCCGGAGCCGAAGTCACCCACCTCGACTCAGTCCGCCAGGTCGTCACGTGGGCCCGGGAGAACATGGAGCGCAGCGGGCTCGACGGCATCCGCTGGGTCGTGGAGGACGCCCTGAAGTTCGCCCGGCGCGAAGCCCGGCGGGGCAACCTCTACCAAGGCATCATCCTGGACCCGCCCGCCTACGGCCACGGCCCCGACGGCGAGAAATGGAAATTGGACGAACTGCTCTTCGACCTCCTGCGCAGCGTCGCGCAGATCCTCTCCCCGCGGGATTCCTTCATGGTCCTCAACCTCTACTCCAACGGCTATTCCGCCATGCTCGGCGAGACGGCTGTCCGCGAAGCCTTCCTCCTGAAGCCCGAAGACGGCTTCACCGCCGCCCCCGGCCACGACGGGACCTGCCTCGAACTCACATCCGGAGAACTCGCCCTCCGCGACGGCTTCGGCAAGGTCCTGCCGCTCTCCATCTTCGTCCGCCTCAAACGATAAGTCTGTCACCTTCCCATCTTGACCACGGTGTCCAGGATCTGCTTGAACTGGGCGCGGAGGCCGTAAGGGTCCGTGCCGATGGACGCGCCGACCAGTTCGGCGGCCAGGGTGGCGGTCGCATCGCCCTTGTACTGCGAATCGCGCAGGGTCAGGCCGTAGGCGGCGATGCCGGCCGCGAAGTCGAAGTTCTCCGAATGGTCCCTGCCGTCCGAGACGATTTCATGCGACAGGAGGATGCTCTCTCCGCCCAGTGTCTCCTTGTAGCGGAAATCGAAGGTCGCATAGGTTCCTTCCGTCTTCTCCGCCGGAACGATCTCATACAGGGCCGTGACGGTCTGCCCGGCGCCGATCTCCGCCGCGTCCTTCTCGTCGTTGTCGAAGTCGGACTGGTTCATGACCCGGTTCTCGTAGCCGATCAGGCGGTACTGCGCCACCACTTCCGGGTTGAAGGTGACCTGGACCTTGCAGTCGTTGGCGACGGCCACGAAACGGGAACGTTCGTTGACGAAGACCTTGGTCATCTCCTCCTCCGAATCGATGTACTCGTAGGTGCCGTTGCCGCTGTTGGAGATGCGTTCCATCATGCTGTCGTTGAGGTTGCCGGTACCGAAGCCGCAGACGGTCAGGTAGATGCCCTTCGCCGCATAGTTCTCGACCATCTCCACGAGGGCGTCGGTCGAGGTCACGCCGACATTGAAGTCGCCGTCGGTACCCATGATGATGCGGTTGTTGGCGCCTTCGATGTAATGTTTGACGGCCTCATCGTAGGCCATCTGCATGGCCCGGGCCCCGCTGGTCGCACCGGCCGCGTTCAACTTCCGGATGGCCCCGACGATGGTTTCCTTCTCTGAAACAGGGGTGGAGGGCAGGAGGAGCTTCTCGCCGCTGGCATAAGTGACGATGGCCACCCGGTCGTCCGGGCGCATATAGTCCAGCATGGTGATGAGACCGGTCTTGAGGAGCGGCAACTTGTCCGTGGAGGACATGGAGCCGGAAATGTCGATGAGGAAGACGAAGTTCGCCTGGGGCACCTGGTCCGCCGCCAGTTCGCGTCCCTTGATGCCGAGGCGCATCAGGCGGTGCTCTCTCGCCCAGGGGCAGACGCCCACCTCGGCGTTGAGCGCAACACCCTTGCCGACCGTCGGGGCGGGATAGTCGAAGGTGAAATAGTTGAGATATTCCTCGATGCGGACGGCATGGGCCGAGGGCAGAAGTCCATGCTGGAGCACGCACCGGCGCATGTAGGCATAGGCCGCCCCGTCGGCATCCACCGAGAAGGTGGAGACAGGCTTCTCACCGGCATCCACGAAAGGATTCTCTGCGATTTCGTCAAACCGGTCGCCGGAGAGGGCTGCATCCGGCGCATCGCCACCGTCATAATATCCATAATATGCCTCACCGTCTTTCATGCAGGAGAAGGCCGTCAAGGCAGTGACGACTGCCCAAGGAAGGATCTTTTTCATACATCTTCTGTTTTGGTTCCGCCCTTAAATCCTTCCGCCCCATCCATCTTGCATGGTCCGGTTCCGAATTTCCGGGGCCGCTATTCCCCGGCGTAATCGCCGGTCGCGACCTTGATGAGGGTGTTGAAACTGGTGGTGAGCTGGTCGGAGAGTTCCTGGTCGCCGTACTGCTTGAGCACATCGGCAAGATAGATGATGCAGCGGCTGCAACTCTCGAACTCGCTGCCGGCCAGGTCGTAGAACTCCAGGTAGAAGCGGGCGGACTCCATCAGGTCGCCGGACAGCCGGACCGCCAGGTCGCGGGCCTGGTCGGCGGCGCCGAGGTAGTAGTAGTTCTCCACCATCTGGATGACCATGTAGTCGTTGCCGACGAAACCGAGCGGAATCGATTCGAGCGGGAAGTTCTCCGCAGGGACGTTCTCCTGGCAGTGGTCGAGCATTTCGAGCGCCTTCTCGTCCTCGCCCGCGTCGATCAGGGCGTTCACCACGTTCAGGTACAGCTGCCGCTGCGACAGGACGCCCATGAACGTATAGGTGTTCTGGTAGTCCACGCAGTAGTCGGTCCGCTTCAGGGCATCCCATTTGAAGACGTTCTTCATCTTGTCATACAGGGCGAGGGCATCCACCTTGCCGGGGTCGGTCGACGAAATCTTGTTCCGGATCGGGGTGAAGCGGTAGGAGAAGCCGTCGTACAGGAGGTAGTCCTTGATGCCGATGTTCAGGTCGCCGCCCATGTTCAGCAGGTTCAGCGGGCGGTCCCACTCGTAGTTCGACAGGAAGTCGAGCAGGAAGAGTTCCGGCTTGGAGAGATAGTTCTTGTCCGGGGAGATCGTGAGCATGATGCTGTCCGGAATCTCGCCGGCGAACATCTCGTCCACGATGCCGGAGGCCAGGCAGTTCTCCTTGTTGACCGGGATGACGATCTTGCGGGCGCAGATGAAGTCCACCTTCCGGCGGGAGGACAGTTCGACCTTCATCTTCGGGTCCTTGAACACGTCCATGACGTCCTTGATGGCCATCGGCGAGTCGTCGTCGTAGGCGATGAAGACATATTCGTTGGTCCCGTAGAGATACTGCGACTGCGGTACGGTGAGCGGCAGCGGCTTGGACTCGTTGCAGGCCCATTTCATCTGGTCGATGTACCAGTCGGTGCCGAGGAGCGAGGTGTTGACCACACGCACGTCCGTCCGGATGCCCTCGATTTCCTGGGCATACCAGAGCGGGAAGGTGTCGTTGTCGCCGTGGGTCACCAGGAAACCGTCGGGACCGACACTGTTGAGGTAGTTCGCCGCCATCTCGGTGGAGGTGTAGCGGTTGGAGCGGTCATGGTCGTCCCAGTTCTCCTCCGCCATGAGGGCGGGGACGCCGAGGCAGAGGACGGACGCACCCACCGCGACAGCCTTGGAGGACTTCCCCTTGGACGCTTCGTCGATCCAGTCGTAGAGCGCCGCGACACCGAGGCCGATCCAGATGGCGAACATATAGAACGAGCCCGCATAGGCGTAGTCGCGCTCGCGGACCTGGTAGGGCGGCTGGTTGAGATACAGGACGATGGCGATGCCGGTCATGAAGAACATCAGGAACACGATCCAGGTGCCGCGCTTGTCCCGGTCGAACTGGAAGACGAGACCCAGCAGGCCCAGCAGGAGCGGCAGGAAGTAGTAATGGTTCTTGCCCTTGTTGTCCCGAAGCGGGGCAGGAGCATCGCTCTGGTCGCCGAGTCGCAGCTGGTCGATGAACTTGATGCCGGACTCCCAGTTGCCGTCGAAGATGTTGCCTGGAGAGGGACTGTGGATGTCGTTCTGGCGGCCGACGAAGTTCCACATGAAGTAGCGCCAGTACATCCAGTTGAGCTGGTAGTCGAAGAAGAAGCGCAGGTTGGCGCCGAAGGTCGGCTTGCGGTGGGTTGCCCCTTTGACGCGGGTGCCTTTGCCGTCCATGTAGGATTCGTAGAAGTCGATGTAGCGCGGATCGGCGCTCGACCACATGCGCGGAAAGAACATCTTGCCCTCCGGAAGATACTTCGCGTCGGCCGGGCTGTCGGCATGGACGTACTTGCCGTCCAGCGGCGCCCAGTACTTGCCCATCGAGAGTTCGTAGGGCGCATCGAAATACTGTCCGTACAGGAGCGGGGTGGAACCGTACTGTTCACGGCTGAGGTAGCGCACGAGGGTGTAGGCGTTGTCCGGCTGGTATTCGTTGGTCGGGGTCTTGACCGCCGAGCGGATGATGACGATGGAGAACAACGAGAAGCCGATGACGAGGGTCGTCACACAGAGAAGGACGGTGTTCCAGAAGACCTTCTCCTTCTTCAGGGTCGCGGACAGGCCCCAGAAGCAGGCGGCGAGCAGCAGCACCATGAAGGTCAGGGAGCCGCTGTTGTACGGGAGACCGAAGCCGTTGACGAAGATGCGGTCGAAGAAGGCTGCGAGTTTCGGCAGATACGGGATGAACAGGAACACGAGCAGGAACTCGATGACGACGCCGATGGCGAAGATGCCGACGAGCCGCTTGAACGGCAGCTGCCTGTCCTCGTTCTTCCGATAATAGTACATGAACACGAAGGCCGGAATCGTCAGCAGGTTCAGCAGGTGGACACCGATACTGAGCCCCATCAGGAAAGTGATCAGTACGATCCAGCGGTTGGCATGCGGCTCGTCCGCCTCTTCATACCACTTGCACATGGCCCAGAAGACAAGGGCCGTGAAGAGGGACGACATGGCATACACCTCCCCTTCCACGGCGGAGAACCAGAACGTATCCGAGAAGCAGTACGCCAGGGCGCCCACCACTCCGGATCCGAAGATGGAGACGGCCTGGGCCAGGGTATGCCCTCCGTCCTTCGGCCGGACCAGCCGCCTGGCAAAGAAGACGATGGTCAGATACAGGAAGAAGATCGTGAGCGCCGACAGGATGGCATTCATCGCATTGACCGTGATGGCAGCCTTCTCCGGCGGCACCGGGATGGTCGCCAGGCGGGCGAACAATTGGAACACCGGGTTTCCCGGCGGGTGCCCCACCTCCAGCTTGTAGGAGGATGCGATGAATTCACCGCAGTCCCAGAAGGAGGCCGTCGGCTCGATTGTGGACAGATACGTCACGCTGGCGATGACCAGCACCGCCGCCGCAACGATTCCGTTCCATAGCTTGAATTGCTTCTTGTCCATGCACATCGTCATTTAACTTACAAAGGTAACAATAATTCCACCAACAACCAAGATGAAAGGTAAAGCCGGCGGACGCCTACCGCTCGCCGACGAACATCCGGCAGAGGCCGAGGGTGAAGGCGCGTTGGCGGACATTGCGGAAGCCGGCGGCACGCATCATCGAGCAGAAGGTGCCGGGGTCCGGAAAGGCGTGGACGGAGGCGGGCAGGTAGCGGTAGGCGGCCTTGTCGCCGGACAGGGCACCGCCGATGCCGGGCATGATGTGGCGGAAATACAGATCGTAACACCAGCGGACGACCTTGTTCCGCGGGACGGACAGTTCGAGGATGACAGCGCGTCCGCCTTCCCGCAGCACGCGGCGGAACTCTTCCAGTCCCTTCTCCTTGTGCTCGAAGTTACGGATGCCGAAGGCGCAGGTGACCCGGTCGAAGGTGCCATCGGCATAGGGAAGCGCCTCACCGTCGGCCACTTGCAATTCAATCTGCCCGGCCACCCCCGCCTGGGCAGCCTTGTCCATGACAAGCGCCATCATGCCCTCGGAGATGTCCACGCCGGTGACCTGCGACCCTTCGGCCGCCGCCCGGGCGATAGAGATGGTCGAGTCGCCCGTCCCGCACGCCACGTCGAGGATGCGTTGCAGGGTGCCGTCCACGATTTCGCGGAGGGCATGGTGCCGCCATAGCTTGTCCACGTTCAAGGACGCCAGGTGGTTGAACCGGTCATACGACGGGGCGATGTTGTCGAACATCTGCCGCACTTTCTCTTTTTTAGGCATAACGTTGTTTCTTGCTCTGTCTGGCGGCCATCAGACCGACGGCGGAGTGACCGGAGGCCGGAAGCCGCGGGGAGGTTTGCGGGGGCGGGACTCCCTGTATCAAGGCACCGGGTCATAGCCCGACCCGCCCCAGGGATGGCAGCGGAGCAGGCGGCGGACAGTGAGGTAGAGCCCCTTGAAAGGTCCATGCCGTCGAAACGCCTCGAGGGCATACTGGGAGCACGTCGGCGTGAAGCGGCAGGAAGGTGGCGTGAACGGGCTGATGCAGAGCTGATAGAACTTGATCAGCACGATGAACGGGAAAACCAGTATTTTCTTCAGCCGGTTCATGTCAGGGCGGCGAGGGCTTCGGCCATGGCGGCGAAGATATCCGCAAAAGGCAGGATCTCCCGCGGCGTATAGATGAACATGATGTCGTTACCAGGCCCGAGGACCTGCTTCTGCAGACGGTAGGCCTCGCGGATGCGGCGCTTCAGCAGGTTCCGCTTCACCGCCCGTTTGAAACTGCGTTTCGGGACGGAGACGAGGATGCGGCTGACAGGTTGGCCGTTCTCCCGCAGACAGCAGTAGCGGAAGCAGGAAACGGTCCCGTACCGACCCTGGTCCAGCAGGCGGGCAATGTCCTTCTTGCCGCAGAGACGTTCCGCCTTGGAGAGGGTATGGGCACGGAAAGGTGGCATCAGACTTGTCCTTCAAGGTACAGTTCAATGGCCCGGGCGACGGAGGGAGCCTCCGCGGAGGGAGCCTTGACATCGATCCGCAGGCCCGCCTCTTCCATGGCCTTGACGATGGACTTGCCGTAGGCGACCATCCGGATGTCTCCCTGGCTGAACGCCGGGAAATTCTCCTGGAGGGACTTGACGTCGGAGGGGTTGTAGAAGACAATCATGTCGTAGGCATGCAGATCGATGCCGGAGAGGTCCTGGCTGACGGACTTCACGAAGACGCCCGTCGTGTAGTCGAGCTTCTGGGCGTCAAACAGGCGGGTGATCGCATCGCTGTTGGAGGAATCCGAAGTCGTGATCAGGAACTTCTCTCCCTTGTGCTTCGGACCGATCAGGGCGATGACGCTCTCCGGGGTGCCGTTGCCGTAGAAGATCTTGCGTTTGCGGTAGACGATATGTTTCTGCAGGTACATGGCCACGGCCTCGGTGGTGCAGAAATATTTCATCGTCTCAGGAATCTTGGCCCGGAGTTCCTCTGCGAGTTTGAAGAAAGCGTCGATGGCATGGCGGGACGAGAAGACGATAGCGGTATAATCGAGGACATTGATGCGCTGGGCGCGGAATTCTCTGGATGTCAGAGGCTCGATCAGGAAGAACGGCCGGAACTCGAAGTCGACTCCGAACTTTTCCGTAACGGCCTGATAAGGAGTGAGAACTCTGGGAGTGCTCTGGGAAATCAGGATGTTCTTGACTGTCATTTCTGTTTGCATCACTTGCTATAGTAAAGTTGCCGAGGCCACCAGCAGGCCAGTCGGCAATAGTTCAAGGGCGCAAAGGTACAAAAAAGTTGTCAAAGGATTGCAAGAAGCACTCAAAATTTGTCCCCGCCGAAGCAGGTAAAGAAGGTAGATAGTCCCCGTCTCGACCAGGATTAAAGTCCTGAAAGTCAAGTCGCTGGCATGAAAGAGATACAGCAGGCCCACCGTCGGGAGGACCAGCAGGAGCAGGAGGATGAAAAAAGTGTAGCCGGCCCGGTAGGACATCTGGTAATTGTCATACCGTCGGCGGGGCCGCAACCACAGGTACAGGAGGAACCGCAGGAGCAGGTAGGCGAAGAAGGCGCCCGCGACGATCAGCATCCGGATATCCGTATCGATACCCTGGACGAAACCGGGATCGTAGATGCGGTAGCGGTAGAGCAGCAGGCAGGCCGGGATGAGCAGGATGAGCGCGATGACGTTCCGCTCCCGGCTTACCCGGACACTGTTCTCGAGGGCGGTGCTGCCGCGCGCCCGGAGGACACTGTCGGCCAGGTAGGGCAGCACGTCCAGGAAACTGCGCAGGAAGATGATGGCCAGCAGCACGAAGCACACGACCAGGACCGCCCCGACGAAGGGGATGCCTTCCGTCGCCGCCGGAGTGGAGGCGGAAGGCTCCTGGGACAGCAGCAGCCGTCCGGTCCTGAAAGCGTCTTCAAACATCAATTTCCACGTTTCGCGTTGTAACCCATTTCGCGGAGCAGCGCCACCACCTTGTCACGGAAGTCGCCCTGCACGGTAATTTCGCCGTCCTTGGCCGTTCCACCGACCCCGCAGCGGGTTTTCAGGGTCCGCCCGAGGTCCTTGAGGTCGTCCGCCGTTCCGACAAAGCCGGTCACGAGGGTCACCTGCTTACCGCCCCGGTTGCGCCGGTCGATGCCGACGATGAGGCGCTGTTTTGCAGGGGGGAGTGTCTCTGCCTCCTTCGCGGCAGCCGTCTCGTAGTGGAAGTCCGGGTCCGTGGAATAGACTACGCCCAGACGGGATTTCCAATCCTTGTCCATCATGGCCTATCGGTTCCTGCCGGCGCCCTCGACCAGGCTGCGGAGGTGGCTGTTGAGTCCCTCGTCGGCAATCAGGGATTCCAAGGTACAGTGCATCCGGTAACGCCAGTAGAAGCGCGGAATGGCCGGCACGTTGATGCGTTCATCGGCCGGATCGCCTCCGTAGCGGACCTCGCCGTCGGTGGCCAGCCAGTCCTGCAGCGGCAGGATGGCCAGCATGGCCGGTGACTGGAGATGGTCGGCGATGATGCGGTCGGCCACCCAAGGCTCGCAGAAGTAGGGAGCCTCACCGCCAAGGTGCAGCACCTCGTTGTAGTACCGCTGGGTCAAGGACCGGTCCTCTTCCCACCACGCACGCAGCGGGGATGTGTCGTGGGTCCCGGTCGCGCAGACGCAGGAGTAGGGATAACGGGACGGCCGGGCGAAATCCTCCTTCGGGTCCTTCGGCATCCGCTGGATCTCCAGGCTGAGGATGTCCAGGTCGGCCATGGTATCCGGGACGCAGGCCGGGATCATGCCGAGGTCCTCGCCGCAGGAAAGCATGCCGGTGGAGCGGAGCAGGGCCGGGAGCTTGCGATAGGCCGACTCCTTCCAGAAAGCGTTATGCCGATGGTAGAAGAAGTCGTTGTAGAGTTCGTTGTACCGGTTCTTCTGCCAGTCCGGCAACTGGGCATAGGCACTGGTGTGCTGGGCGGCAATCCGGGGATGCCAGAAACCTTTCCGGCGCGGGTCCTCCACGAAAAGGACATCCTCCGTGCCGCCCTCCACCGGATTGAAGCCGGCGTTCAGCAGTTCCTCGCCGCTGTACGGGAGGGCCGGGCTGAAATGGCCCATGAGGCCGGTCCTGTACTGCATCGGAATCTCCCAGATACGGAAGAAACCGAGGATGTGGTCGATACGGAAGGCGTCGAAATATTCTGCCATCTTGCCCATGCGGGCCTTCCACCAGGTGAACCCGTCTTCAGCCATCTTTTCCCAGTTGTAAGTCGGGAAGCCCCAGTTCTGTCCATCCGCGGAGAAGGCGTCCGGCGGGGCGCCGGCCTGGCTGTCGAGGTGGAACAGTTCCGGATGCTGCCAAGCGTCGACACTCTGACGACTTACGCCGATCGGCAGGTCGCCCTTCAAGGCGACCCCGTGTGCATGGGCATAGCGGACCGCGTCCTTGAGCTGGGCGTCGAGCAGGAACTGTTCATAGCAGTAGAAACCCACCGCCTCGCCGTGCCCGGCGACATACTCGTCGATGCGGCGCGGGCTGTAGGCCGCATAGGCTCCCCACTGCGAGAAATCGGGCGTGCCGAACTCGTCGCGGAGGGCGCTGAAGGCAGCGTAGGGAACCAGCCAGGCAGCATTGGCGGCGACGAATTCCCGATAGTCCTCTGACTGCATGACCTTCTCCCCGCGGGTGGCGTAGACCTTGCGGAGCAGCTCCTCCTTGGCAGCATTCGCCCGTTCATAGTCGACCTTCGGGAGGGCTTCCAGTTCCGCTTTGAGGGTACGGTAACGCTGGTCCCGGCGGACGCCTGCGGCGGGAAGATGGATGAACTGCGGATGCAGGGCGAAGGAACTGACAGCGTTGTACGGATAGGAATCCTGCCAGGTGCGGGTCATCGTGGTGTCGTTGACGGGCAGGAGCTGGATGACGCTCTGCCCCGTCCGGACGGCCCAGTCGACGAGCCGCTTGATGTCATGGAACTCGCCGATGCCGAAACTCTCCTCTGTGCGGAGCGAGAAGACCGGGACGGCCACCCCGGCTCCCCGCCAGGGACGGGCCGGAAACGCGGGCTGGAGGTCGGCGACCGTGAGGTGCGTCCCCCCTGCCGGCACTTCGGCGAGGAAATGGTTGGGGCCTTCCTCCCAAAGCAGGATGGAACGGGTCCGGGAGTCGACGACAACCAGCTTGTATTCAAAGGCTTCCTTTACATCCAAGGTGATGGTCCAGTACGGGAAACGGGCATCGTCCAGCAGGCGGACCTTCTTCCAGTCACCGAAGCCGTGTCCGCTGCCCACGATGGCGAGGCTTTCGCCCGGGCGGATGGCCGGGGCGGCGACCGTGAAGGTCAAGTTGCCCTTGGATACCGCCTTCTTCCGGGGATGGCGGAAAGAAGCGCCGTCCGGACGCCGGAAGATGACGTCGCTGAAAGCGGATGAGTAGAATGCGGAGTCGGCGGGGCGGGTGGTCCAGCGGTCGCGGATGACGGCCTCGCGGGCACCGACGGGGGCCTGGAACACATGCCCGCGCCATTCGGTGCGGATGACAACCCCGTCCTTCACCACCTCGTAGGTATAGTGCGCCCCGTCCTTGAGGTCCCGGCCGGAGAGTTCCTTCTGCCACTGGCCGCCGAACGTGTAATCCATAGGAATCCGCCTCTTTCCGGTGCGGAGCACGATCTGTTCCCCCCAGGCGGTATTGTACTGAATCGAAATACGGATGTTCATCGTGTCATGTTATGGTCTGGTGAAAGACAACCGGACACTTTTACGGACATCTGCCCGGACAGAGACACTCCGAAAATCACAGATTTCCGGGGACCCCGGGTCGCGAAGCGACAGGACGTAAAAATGTCCGGTTGTCTTTCGTTTTATTGTACAGTGAGCAAATTTAACGATTCGGGACGGATTTCCAAAACATTCCGCTATCTTTGCGGAATGAACCGACAGATAAGTACGACGAATGACCCAAGGTGAAGCGACAGTGGTGAAAAATGCGGGAAGCGGGTATGTGCTCGCCCCGCTGCCGGAATGGACGTTGTTCCCGGCCGTGCTCCGGGGGAAGATCCGGCTCAAGCAGAGTCCGATCACGAATCCGGTGGCCGTCGGGGACCGGGTGCGGTATGAGATGGACAGGCATGCGTCCGGCGGCCCGGGCAAGGGGACGGGCGACGGGCCGACCGCCGTGATCACGGAAGTGCTGCCGCGCCGGAACTACGTCATCCGCCGCTCGACGAACCTGTCCCGCCAGGCCCATATCATCGCGGCCAACGTGGACATGGCCTATATCATCGTGTCGCTGTATTTCCCGGAAATCAAGCTACCGTTCCTGGACCGCATCCTCGTGACCTGCGAGGTGTACGGCATCCCCGCCACCATCGTCCTGTCGAAAGTGGACCTCTACCGCGACGAGGCCCGGGAACAGACTGAAGCCTTCCACGCCATCTACGAGGGTGCGGGCTACCGGGTCATCGACACATCGGTCGTCACCGGCGAAGGGGTGGCAGAAATCCGGGAGGCCTGCAAGGGACATATCAACCTGCTCTCCGGCGAATCCGGAGTGGGCAAGTCCTCGCTCATCAAGGCGCTGGACCCTTCCCTGGACCCGAAGGTCGGGGTCATCTCCACGGCCCATCTGCAGGGGAAACATACCACCTCCCTCTATGAAATGTACCCGCTGGAGACCGGCGGTTATGTCATCGACTCTCCGGGGCTCCGCGGCTTCGGGCTGGTCGACCTGGAGAAGGGGGAGATCGCCCGCTATTTCCCCGAGATGCTCCGCGCCTCCGAAGGCTGCCGGTTCACGCCCTGCACCCATACCCATGAGCCGGGCTGCGCCGTCAAGTCCGCCGTCGAAGCGGGCACCATCGCCCCTGAGCGCTACAACTCCTACCTCGGCATGTTGGAAGACGACCAGAAGTTCCGATGAACCTCAACCGCGAAATCCTCCGCCTGGCCCTGCCCAGCATCCTGGCCAACATCACGGTGCCGCTGGTGGGCATGGTGGATATCGCCGTAGCCGGACACCTGGGTACGGAAGCCGACGCCACCGGCGGCCTGTCCGGGCTCACCGCCGCCGCACTCATCGGCGGCATCTCCGTCGGGTCCATGCTCTTCGACATGCTCTACTGGAACTTCGGCTTCCTGCGCACGGGCACCGGCGGCCTCACCGCCCAGGCCTACGGTCGTTTGAGGAGGTTCTGCCCCCTATTATTTGCAAGCAATAGTCCCAGGGACGGCCGGGCACCTGATGACGCCATCCACCCCTCCCCTCCAGAAGGGTTGACCGCCGCCTTGCGGGACATTGCCGACACCCATTCCCGGGCCCTCGGCATCGCCATCGGCAGCGGCCTGGTGCTGATCGCCGTGCAATGGCTTGTCGTCCAGGCCGCCTTCCTTGTCGTCCGATGTACCCCCGAAGTCCGCTTGCTCGCCGAGCGCTATTTCTACATCCGCATCTGGGCAGCCCCTGCCACCCTCTCGCTGTTCGCCTTCAAAGGCTGGTTCATCGGGATGCAGGACACCGTCCGCCCGATGGTCTGCGACTTGCTGGTCAACGGCCTCAACATCCTCCTGAGCATCGGCCTGGCCTTCGGGCTCGCCGGACTCCCAGCCCTCGGCTTCAGCGGCGTCGCGACCGGAACGGTCATTGCCCAGTGGAGCGGCTTCCTGTATGCCGCCCTCGCCGTCCACCACCGCTACGGTCCCTGGATTTTCCGCGGATACACCCCCGCCGACGCCATCCGCGCCTTCCGACCGTTGCAGGAACCGGCCTCCACCGGTCAGCCAGGCGGGTTGCGGGCCTTCTTCACGCTGAACCGGGACCTGGTGGTGCGGTCGATGGGGATGATCGCTGTATACATCGGATTCACGGTCATCTCGGCCCGCTATGGCGACCTGATGCTGGCCGTAAGCACTATCCTGATGAAACTGCTGATGATTTTCAGTTACTTCACTGATGGATTCGCATATGCCGGGGAAGCGTTGACCGGCCGGTTCATCGGGGAAAGATCGGCCGACGGGGTGCGTTCCACCGTGCGCGGAACTTTCGCATGGAGCATGGGCATCGCCGGCCTTTTCGTCCTGGCCTATGCCTTCGGAGGCATCCCCGCCGTCCGCCTGATGACCTCCGACAACACCGTCGTGGACGCCTCCCGGGAATTCCTTCCCTGGCTGCTGCTCATGCCCCTTATCGGCTGCCCGGCCTTCACCTGGGACGGCATCTATGTCGGCGCCACCGCATCGAGACCCCTCCGCAACGCCACCCTCTGGTGTGCCGTCGGCTTCTTCACCGCCTGGGGCCTCGGCATCATCCTCGCCGGCCCCCGCCTCTCCGATACGCTCGCCATCCACATCCTCATGGCCGCCTACTTCGTCCACCTCGCCATCCGCACCCTCTACCAGAGCGCCCGCTACCGTTCCGCCATCCTTTCCCCACACTTCGGAGAATAGCCGGTTTCGTCGGGAAAAGACGGGGGTTGGTCGATCGGATTTGCCGGAAACAAACCGGAAGGCGATATTCGCCGCCGGTAAAAGACTGCGAATATGAAAAGAATCATCCTCTCCCTGACGGCCGGCGTCCTTCTGCTCGTCCCTGCGACGGCACAGCAGAAAATATGGACCCTGCAGGACTGTCTGGACTATGCACTGGAGAACAACATCCAGCTCCGGCAGAGCCGGAACACCTATCTCTCCGGCCTGGAAGACACGGCCGAGGCCCGCGCCGCCCTCTTCCCGACCCTCTCTGCCAGTGCCTCGCAAAATATCGGTCTCAACCCTTTCACCGACAACGACAAGACGGCTTACTCGGGTTCCTACGGCATCAACAGCGAATTGACCTTGTTCAGCGGAGGGCGCCTCCGTAATAATATCCGCCTCCAGGAAGTCCAGAATACCCGGGATTCCCTGTCCGTGGAGGCAAGCGCCATGGATATCCGGATTGCCATCGTCCAGGCCTACATGCAATGCCTCTATGCCGCAGAAGCCGTGACCGTCAACGAGAGTACGGTCGAAGCCTCGCAGGCGCAGCGCGACCGGGCGGAACAGATGTGGAAGGCCGGATCCATCAGCAAAGTGGACTTTGCCCAGCTGGAAAGCCAGTTGTCCGGCGACCAGTACCAGCTGACAGCCTCCCGGGTGACACTTGACAACTACCGCCTCCAGCTCAAGCAACTGCTGGAACTCGGCATCGACGAAGAGATGACCCTGGCGGGGGCCGGAGCCGATGATGACGAGGTCCTCCGCCTGCTGCCGGACAAACATGAAGTCTACGCCAACGCCCTGGAAACCATGCCGGAAATCGCATCGAGCCAGCTGGCCGTCGATGCCGCCAAGCTGAGCGAGAAGGTCGCCAAGGCCGGTTATCTCCCGACGGTCGGACTGAGTGCCGGCATCGGCACCAGCAACCGGTACGGCGCCGGCAACACCTTCACCAGCCAGATCCAGGACAACCTGGGCGTCAATGCCGGACTCACCGTCAGCATCCCCATCTTCACCGGGCGCAAGAACAAGACAGCCGTCAACAAAGCACGGATCGCCCTCGTCAACAGCCGCCTGGACTCCATCAGTGTAGAAAAGTCCGTCCTCAAGGAAGTGGAGACCGTCTATCTCGACGCCGTCTCCGCCCAGTCCCAATACGTCGCCGCCCAGGAAAAGGAGAAATACGCCCGGCAGAGCTATGAACTCACCGACGAGCAGTTCCGTCTGGGCATGAAAAACACCGTGGAACTCATCACGGCGAAGAACGACCTGCTCTCCGCGCAGCAGTCCCGCCTCCAGGCCAAGTACATGGCTCTCCTGAACCGGCAGATCTTAGACATCTATCAAGGCACACAATCATGAAAAAGAAAGGTATCATCATCGCCCTCGCGGTCGTCGCCGCCGCCCTCGCCGCCTGGCTCATCCTCAAGCCTTCCGGCAAGACCGTCCTCACCCTCGAAAGGGGGAAAGTCTCCCGGATCACCATCACGAACTCTGTCTCCGCGACGGGCACGGTGGAGCCGGTGACGGAGGTGGAGGTCGGCACCCAGGTATCCGGCATCATCGACAAGCTCTACGTCGATTACAATGACGAGGTCAAGGCCGGGCAGGTCATCGCAGAAATGGACAAGGTCACCCTCCAGGCCGAACTGGAATCGGCCCAGTCCACCCTCACCAGCAGCAAGACCGAATATGACTATCGCCTCAAGGAATACAACCGTGCGAAGACGCTCCATGAAAAAGAGCTCATCAGCGATGCCGACTATGACCTCGCCGTCTACAACTACGAGAAGGCCCTGAGCGCCTACAAGCAGGCCCAGGCCTCCATGGTCAAGGTCAAGCGGAACCTCGGATACGCCACCATCACCTCACCGATCGACGGGGTCGTCATCAGCCGGGCCGTCGAGGAAGGTCAGACCGTCGCCGCAGGCTTCTCCACCCCGACCCTTTTCGTCATCGCCAACGACCTCACCAAGATGCAGGTCATCGCCGACGTGGACGAGGCCGACATCGGCCAGGTCAAGGAAGGGCAGGACGTGGAGTTCTCAGTGGATGCCTATCCGGACGACACGTTCGCCGGCCTCGTGCAGCAGGTCCGCCTGGAACCGACGACCTCTTCCAACGTCGTCACCTACCAGGTCGTCATCACGGCCGACAACCCCGAACTCAAGCTCCTGCCGGGTCTCACCGCCAACGTGACCATCTACACCGTCCGCAAGGAGGATGTCCTGTCGGTCCAGACCAAGGCACTCCGGTTCACCCCGGATGCGGAGCAGATGGCGGGACTCGGCTTCAAGGTCGCCGGGGAGGCCCCCGCCGCCGGAAAGCATGTCTGGGTCATCGAGGGAGACACCCTCCGTCCCCGGAGCGTGGAGACGGGATCCGTCATGTCGGACCGCACCGAGATCACGGAGGGTCTGACTGGAGAAGAGACCGTTGCGGCAGCACTCACCGTCGTCTCCGCCGCCCAGAAGTCCACAGCCCGCAGCCCGTTCATGCCCGCCCGACCCGGCGGCAACTCCAACAAGAAGCAGTCATGAAAGAAGTCATCCGTCTCGAAAACATCCGACGTCATTTCATCGTCGGGGAGGAGGTCGTCAAGGCGCTCCGAGGTGTGAGTTTCACCATCGAGGAAGGCGAATTCGTGACCATCATGGGCACCTCCGGCTCAGGCAAGTCCACCCTCCTGAACACCCTCGGCTGCCTGGATACCCCCACCAGCGGGGAATACTACCTCGACGGGGTCTCCGTCCGCACGATGGACCGCAACCAGCGGGCAACCCTCCGTAACCGCAAGATCGGCTTCATCTTCCAGAACTACAACCTGCTGGCGAAGACGACTGCCATCGAGAACGTGGAACTGCCGCTTCTGTACAATCCCCGGTACAACGCCCGGCAACGCAGGGAAATGGCCGTCTCCGCCCTCCAGAGCGTCGGGCTCGGTGACCGGCTGCAGCACAGGAGCAACCAGATGTCCGGCGGCCAGATGCAGCGCGTCGCCATCGCCCGCGCCCTCGTGAACAATCCTGCCGTCATCCTGGCGGATGAGGCCACCGGCAACCTGGACTCCCGCACCAGCTTCGAAATCCTCGTGCTGTTCCAACGGCTCCACGCCGAAGGCAGGACTATCATCTTTGTGACCCACAACCCGGACATCGCCCGGTACAGCAGCCGGAACATCACCCTGCGCGACGGCCGCATCACCGCCGACACCCGCAACGGACAGATACTCGACGCCCAGGAAGCCCTGGCCGCCCTTCCTGCCCAAAACGATTGATCACCATGAACTTCGTCAATTTATTCCGCATCGCACTCAAGGCCCTCGGAAACAACAAGACCCGGGGATTCCTCACCATGCTGGGCATCATCATCGGAGTCGCGGCTGTCATCACCATGCTCGCCATCGGGCAGGGCTCCAAGAAAAGCATCCAGTCCGAAATCAGCGAGATGGGTTCGAACATGATCATGGTCATGCCGGGCGGTGACAGGCGGGGCGGAGTCCGCTCGAGCGGGTCCGACATGGAATCCCTCAAGCTCAAAGACTACGAGGATATCCGCGACAACGCTTCCTACATCTCCTACATCTCCCCGCTCGTCCAGAGCTCCGGCCAGGCCATCTACGGGGCCGCCAACACGCCGACCAGCATCTATGGCGTCAACAGCGACTACCTCGAAATCCGCCGTTACAAGGTCAGTGACGGGGACTTCTTCTCCGACCAGGACATCCGCACGGCCGCCAAGGTCTGCGTCGTGGGCAAGACCGTCCTCGACGAACTTTTCCCGGATGATCCCAATCCGGTCGGCAAGGTCTTCCGTTTCGGCTCCATCCCCTTCCGGATCATCGGCATCCTGGAAAGCAAGGGGTACAACAGCATGGGCATGGACCAGGACGACCTCATCATCGCCCCCTACACGACCATCCAGAAACGGGTTCTGGCCATCACCCACATCCAGCAGATCGTCTGTTCGGCCCTCAGCGAGGAGTACACCGACCAGGCCATCGCCGAGATCCGGCAGGTCCTTACGGCCAACCACAAGATCAAAGAGGGCGACGAAGAAGATTTCAACATCCGGGCCCAGGAAGAGATGTCCACGATGATGACTTCGGTGACGGACCTCCTGACCATCCTCCTCGCAGCCGTGGCCGGCATCTCCCTGCTGGTCGGCGGCATCGGTATCATGAACATCATGTTCGTCTCCGTGACGGAACGGACCCGCGAAATCGGCCTCCGGATGAGTATCGGCGCCAAGGGACGGGACATCCTGGCCCAGTTCCTGATCGAGTCCATCCTCATCAGCGTGACCGGCGGCCTGATCGGCGTGGTCTTCGGCATCGCCGCCGCCTACCTGGTCCAGCTGCTGGCGGACTATCCCATCGCCATCCAGGCATGGACGGTCATCCTGGCATTCGCCGTATGTACCGTCACCGGCGTCTTCTTCGGCTGGTATCCAGCCCGCAAGGCATCCAACCTCGACCCGATCGAGGCTTTGAGATACGAATAAAAGCACCTATCTTTGCCATGACGATGGGAAATGACAGACAGAAAGTGAGCGGGTGGCTCTTCCACGCGGTGGTATGGGCCGCCCTGCTCGGCATGCCGCTATTCTCCACCCTGCCCGGACGACAGATGGTATCGGGCCCGGCATATATCCACTTCCTGGTCATGGTCGCCTCGTTCATGGTCGTGTTCTATGCCAACTGGTTCTTCCTGATCGAGCGGCAGTTGTTCTCCCGGCATGTCGGACGGTTCCTGCTCTGGAACGTCGTCCTGATCGCCGTCGTGATGGGCATCTGCCATCTGGTCTTCCGGAGCCTGCCTCCGCCTCCGGACGCAGCGCCGCGGGCGGAGCATGGCGTGGGGCACACGCTCCGCTTCCTCTTCGGCAACGTCTCCATCTACCTGCTCGTCGCCGCCGTCTGCGTGGCCATCCGCATGACCCGGGAATGGTACCGGGCAGAAAGCCTCCGCAAAGACCTGGAGAAGAGCCGGACCGAAGCCGAACTCCTCAGCCTCAAGAGCCAGCTCAACCCCCACTTCCTGTTCAATACGCTGAACAACATCTACTCCCTGATCCAGATCGATGCCGGGCGGGCGCAGGATGCGGTGCACGACCTCAGCCGGATGCTCCGGTACGTTCTCTACGACAGTTCGCAGCCGACGGTTCCGGTCCATAAGGAAATCGAGTTCCTCTCCGACTACATCGCCCTGATGCGGATCCGGCTGCCGCGCCATGTGGACCTGCGGGTCGCCCTGCCGGAGCAGCCGTCCTCCCGGGAAATTGCGCCGATGCTGTTCATCTCCCTCGTCGAGAACGCCTTCAAGCATGGCGTCAGCAACGATCAGGCCTCTTTCATCGACATCTCCATCCGGGAGGAGGACGCTCATCTGACCTGCGATATCCGCAACAGCGACTTTCCCAAGACTGATGCGGACCGCAGCGGGTCAGGCATCGGCCTGAAGAACCTCAACCAGCGCCTGGAGATGATCTATCCCGGACAGTACAACTTCTCGCAGCATGCCGGAGAGGGCGTCTTTTCCTCCCGGCTCGATATCCGCCTATGAAGATCACCTGCTTTGTCGTCGACGACGAGCCGCTGGCCGTCGAACTCATGGAGTCTTACGTCCGCAAGACCCCGTTCCTGGAATTGAAAGGCTCCTTCGGAAGCGGCGCGCTGGCCTTCGAGGCCCTGCAGAACGAACCGGTGGACCTGCTCCTGTGCGATATCCAGATGCCCGGACTGACCGGCATGGAACTGTCCCGGATGCTGCCGGAGCGGACCCGCATCATCTTCACGACCGCCTTCAGCGACTACGCTCTCGAGGGTTTCAAGGTCCAGGCCCTGGACTACCTGCTCAAGCCGATTTCCTACGACGATTTCCTCTCCGCTGTCCGGAAAGCGCAACAATGGTTCGAGATGGCCGCTGCAGTCCCGGCTTCTCCGACAGCCGCCCCGGCAGGCCCCCGGACCCTTTTCGTCAAGACCGACTACCGGCTCCAGCAGATCGACCTGGACGACATCCTTTACATTGAAGGAATGAAGGATTACGTCAAAATCCATCTGGAGGGCCTGCAGGACCCGGTCGTCTCCCTGATGAGCCTCAAAAGCCTGGAGGAGCGGCTGCCGACGGACCGGTTCTTCCGGGTTGCCAAGTCCTACATCGTCCAGATTCCCAAGATCCGGGTCATCGAGAAGAATCGCATCGTCTTCGGCGACACCCGCATCCCCATCTCTGAACAGGTCCGCGACGCCTTCTTCCGCCACATCTCCCTCCTCGGCTGAGCCTTCCCCCTCCCGGCAGATGCTTCCATCATGGCGATGCCCCGGTCCCTTTTCGCATCTTCTTCCCAAAATCAGGGACCGTCTCCACATGGCGATCATTGTTTTTTTGTGTACCTTTGCAGCCGTTATGTCGCTATACCGTTATTTCAGGATCAGCAGGCCTGCGCCGGAGAAAGTGCCGCAAGAACAGGTGGATGCTGAATACAAGCGCCTCAGGTCCAGGACCTTCTGGGGTGTCATGGTGGCGTATATCTTCTATTATGTGTGCCGCATGACCCTCGGCGTGGTCAAGCAGCCGCTCATCGATGACGGGGTCATGACGGCGGGCCAGCTCGGCATCGTCGGATCGGCGTTCTATTTCGTCTATGCCGTCGGCAAGTTCTCCAACGGGTTCATCGCCGACTACTGCAACATCCGTCGCTTCATGGCCGCCGGACTCGGGATTTCTGCAGCCATCAACTTGGTACTCGGGGGACTCGGCCTGCTGCATGGCACACTCGGACTCGGCAGTTTCGGGGTCATGGCCCTGTTCGCCGTCCTGTGGGGAACCAACGGCTGGATGCAATCCATGGGGTCGCCCCCCGGTGTCATCAGCCTGTCCCGGTGGTATCCCCTCTCCAAACGGGGAACCATGTACAGCATCTTCTCTTCGACTCCCTCCTTCGGGAAGGCTCTCACCATGGTCCTGACCGGGGTCATCGTTGCCGCAGCCGGCTGGCAGTGGGGTTTCATCGCCGCTGCCGCCGCCGGGGTCGCCGGCACCGTCATCGCCCTGGTTTTCATTTCGGATACGCCTGAAAGCAAGGGGCTTCCCTCCGTACAGGAACTTTCCGGAGAGCCGCTCAAGAGAGAGGACCGGCGGTCGACACGGGAACTCCAGAAATGGGTCTTCCGCCATCCCGGCATCTGGGTCATCGCCATCTCCAGCGCCTTCATCTATATCACCCAGCATGCCGTCAGCGACTGGGGTGTCCTGTTCCTCCAGAAACAGAAGGGATTCTCCCTGGAAAGTGCCACCCAGGTCATCGGCATCGCGGAGGTCTTCGGCGTCCTCGGAACCCTGCTTGCAGGATGGCTGTCCGACAGCGTGTTCAAGGGCAACCGGGTCCGGCCCGTCATCCTGGCCGGCATCCTCACCGTCTTCGCCCTCGGCGGCTTCCTGTTCATGGGCAGCGGCTACTTCGTGAACATCCTCTACGTCGCCCTGTTCAGCATGGCGTTCAACGTGGTCTTCTGCATCGTCGCCGGGCTCATGGCCCTCGACTTCGTGCCACGTAAGGCCACAGGGGCCGCCCTCGGCATCGTCGGCATTTCCAGTTACGCAGCAGCCGGGCTCCAATCCATCGTTTCCGGCTTCCTGATCCAGGGCGGGACCACAGACGGGGCCTACGACTTCACGCCGGTCTCTCTCTTCTGGATGGTCGCCTGCCTGATCGCCTTCATCCTCCCCGTCGTCGGATGGAAGCATCTGCGGGAGAACTGAAACCGGAAAAGTGCACGGCAACCCGACGAAGGAATCAGTAAAAAATAACCTGCCTCCGTTTTCCACCTTCGGACCCTTCGGGTCCTCGTCCCTCCCGGCCTGACGGACGGACCCCTCCCACTCATATGCCGTGGGCGGCACGTTCCAAACTGAGGCTGGTTATTTTTTACACATCACGAAACGGAAAGGCGGTCCGCGAGGAAAAATGCAGGAAAACTCCGTCCCAAGGTTTGGATTTCCGGAAAGAATTGTTTTCCTTTGCAGACAGAATGAGAACGTATAACGCATCCGCTTGTCGTTGCTGTGCCGGTCGCTCCGATTGGTACGGTTCCGCATGCGTATAGGCGTCAGTCCATACAAGCATCCTGCAAGGCCCTGCCAGTCGTACGATCCGGCAGGGTTTTTCCGTATATCCACTTAAACTTATAACAGTATGATTTACAACTCTCTCACCGAAATCATCGGGAACACACCCCTCCTCCGGGTCTCCCGCTCCGAAGGCCAGTTGGCCGACATCGTCGTCAAGCTCGAATACTTCAATCCGGGCGGCAGCGTCAAGGATCGCATCGCCCTCGCGATGATTGAAGATGCCGAAAAGAAAGGCATCCTGCAACCGGGCGCCACCATCATCGAGCCGACCAGCGGCAACACCGGCGTCGGTCTCGCCTGGGTCGGCACGGCCAAAGGCTACAAGGTCATCCTGACGATGCCCGACACCATGAGCCAGGAGCGCCGGAGCTTGCTGAAGGCCCTGGGGGCCCGGCTCGAACTGACCCCGGGCGCGGAAGGCATGAAGGGCGCCATCGCCCAGGCGGAAGCCCTCAAGGCCGCGACGCCGGGCGCCGTCATCCTCGGCCAGTTCGTCAACCCGGCCAACCCGGCCGTTCACGAGCGGACCACGGGCGAGGAGATCTGGCGCGATACCGACGGCAAGGTGGACCTCTTCGTCGCAGGCGTGGGCACCGGCGGTACCGTGAGCGGAGTCGGCAAGGCGCTCAAGAAGCATCGCCCGGCCATCCAGGTCGTCGCCGTCGAACCGCAGCGTTCGGCCGTCCTCTCCACAGGCATTGCCGGCAAGCACAAAATCCAGGGCATCGGGGCCGGTTTCGTTCCCCAGACCTACGACCCGTCCGTCGTCGACGCCATCCTCCCTGTCAGCGATGACGATGCCATCAAGGCCTCCCGCCGGCTCGCCACCCGGGAAGGCCTTCTCGTGGGCATTTCTTCCGGGGCCGCCTATGCCGCCGCCCTGCAGCTGGCAAAACGCCCCGAGAATACCGGCAAGACCATCGTAGCCCTTCTTCCGGACACCGGTGAACGGTATCTGTCGACCGTGCTGTACGCTTTCGAGGACTATCCTGTCGCATGATGAAGGTCAGTCTCAACCAGACCATCCAGCACCTCAAGGTGCTCATGGCCCGTATCAAGGATGTCGTCTTCCCGCTGTACAGCGATGTGCAGACGGAAGACGCCGTCTCTGAAATCCTCTCGCAGCTGGAAACGGTCACGGACCCGGAAACGGCCCGGGCCTTCATGGGGAGGCTGCCTGAGATCCAGCGCCTCGTCGTGACCGACGTGGAAGCCGTCGCCCATGTCGACCCGGCGGTCACGGACTTCCGGGAAATCGTCTTCTGCTACCCGGCGGTGACGGCGATGCTCTACTACCGCACCGCCCATGTCCTGCACGGGCTCGGCGTGCCGGTCATCCCCCGCATGCTCACTGAATACGCCCATTCAGTCACCGGCATCGACATCCATCCGGCAGCCCGGATCGGCGACCATTTCGCCATCGATCACGGCACCGGTATCGTCATCGGGGCGACGGCCGTCATCGGAAGCCATGTGACACTCTACCAAGGGGTCACCCTCGGCGCCAAGAAGTTCACCGTCGGCCCGGACGGACGACCGGTGGACCAGCCCCGCCACCCCATCCTGGAAGACGGTGTCACGGTCTACTCCAATGCGTCCATCCTCGGCCGTATCACCATCGGCGCCGGTTCGGTCATCGGCGGCAATGTCTGGCTCACCCATTCCGTCCCGCCCCGTTCCCGCATCCTGCAGGGGAAGACGCAGGAGCTCGACTTCTCCGACGGCGCCGGAATCTAAGAGTCTGTTGAATCATTTCAAAACAGACTCTAATAATACTGGTAGAAGAGGGCGATGGATTCCATGCCGGCGAACAGCTGGCGGAGAAGGAAGCTTTCGTTGGGGGAATGGATGGTGTCGCGCTCCAGGCCGAACCCCATGAGCAGCGGGTCGATGCCGAGGATGCGCTGCATCTCGGCGAGGATGGCGATGGAGCCGCCGCCCCGGGACGGGACCGGTTCGATGCCATAGACCTCGGCCATCGCTTTCGAAGCCGCCTGGTAGGCCGGAGAAGAGAGAGGGATCAGAAAGCCGTCGCCGCCCTCGCAACGCTGGACCTCCACCTTGACCTCAGGCGGGGCGATGGACCGGAAATGGCGCTCGAAGAGGTCGGTAATGACCGCCGAGCGCTGGTCCGGGACGAGCCGCATGGAAATCTTGGCATGGGCCGTGGACGGGAGGACGGTCTTGGCCCCGGTGCCTGTGTACCCGCCCCAGATGCCGCAGACGTCGAGGCAGGGCCGGATGCCCGTGCGTTCGAGGGTCGTGTACCCCTTCTCGCCGCGCACTTCCCGGATATCGAGAAAGGCTTTGTATTCCTCCAGGTCGAACGGCGCCCGGGCGAGAAGGGCCCGGTCGGCCGCGGAAAGTTCGACCACATCGTCGTAGAAGCCGGGAATGGCCACCCGGCCATCCGCATCGTGCAGGCTGGCAACCATCTCGCAGAGCACGTTGACGGGATTGGCAACCGCACCGCCGTAATGGCCGGAATGCAGATCCTTGTCCGGGCCGGTCACGGTGACCTCCAGGTAGGCGAGGCCCCTCATGCCGCAGTTGATGGACGGCACCTTGTCAGAAATCATCGTCGTATCGGAAACCAGGATGACATCGGCCTTCAACAGATCGGCATGGTCGGCAACCCATGCCGGCAGCGACGGACTCCCGATCTCTTCCTCTCCCTCGAAGATGAATTTCACGTTGTGCTTCAGCGCCCCGGTCCGCACCAGGAACTCGAAGGCCTTGAGGTGCATGAACAACTGGCCTTTGTCGTCGTTGGCGCCACGGGCATAGACAGCGGATTCTCCGGTTGCCGGGTCGGCGGCGATGACGGGCTCGAAAGGGTCGGTGCGCCATTTCTCAAGCGGTTCCGGCGGCTGGACATCGTAGTGGCCGTAGACGAGGACAGTCTTTTCCGCGCCAGGGACGGCCTTGGACCCGAAGACGACCGGGTTGCCGGCCGTCCCGTACACAGCGGCCTCGTCGGCGCCGGCGTCCAGCAGAAGTCCGCGCAGACGGTCTGCACAACGTTCCATGTCCGGCCGGTGCTCCGGCTTCGCAGAGACGGAAGGAATCCGCAGGAGGGAAAACAATTCGGAGAAAAAGCGCTCGCGATGCGTCTGGATATATGCTTTCATAAGACAGGTTTTCCTACAAATTTAACAGAATATTTCCCGATTCCAATAATATTTCATAACTTCGACGCCAGAAATTGCGACAAACCATGAAGCAAGACACCCTGAAGGACTCCCTTCGCTACCTGGGCACCTTCAAATTCTGGAAAGAACTGCTCATCATGACCCTCGGCATGGCTGTCGCCGCCGCCGGCGTCTATTATTTCATGATTCCGGGCAAGCTGGTCATCGGCACCATATCGGGCCTGTCCATCGTCCTTTCCAACCTGGCCGCGCTTGCCGGCGTGACCATCAAGGTCTCCGTCATCGTGACCGCCATCAATGCCATCCTGCTCATTCTCGCCTGGCTGCTGATCGGCCATGAATTCGGTGCGAAGACGGTCTACACCGCCCTCATCCTCGGCCCGCTGCTCGAATTCTGGGAAAAGGTCCTTCCCTACGAAAGGCTCATCGAGCCGGGGCAGACATCTGTCATGGGCGACATCTGGTTCGACCTCCTCTGCTTCGTGCTCATCCTCAGCATCTCCCAGACCATCCTGTTCCATATCAATGCGTCCACCGGAGGTCTGGATATCATCGCCAAAATCGTCAACAAGTACTTCCACTTCGACATCGGCACCTCCGTCACCGTCGCCGGTGCCCTGATCGGACTCAGCGCCTTCGCCATCAATCCGTTCCGCATGGTGGTCATCGGCCTCGTCGGCACCTGGATCAACGGCCTCGCCCTCGACTACTTCACGGCCGGCATCAACCGCCGCAAGCGGGTCTGCGTCGTCTCCAAGGACTATGAGCGCGTCCGGAGATACATCATCGAAGACCTTTGCCGCGGGTGCAGCCTCTACGAAGTCACCGGCGGCTACAGCGGCGAGAAGTCCATGGAAGTGCAGGTCCTCCTTACCCAGGACGAATTCTCCGCCCTGATGAACTTCCTCAAGGCCGGCGGCATCCAGGCCTTCATCACGGCGGGTAACATCAGCGAAGTCTATGGCCTATGGAACCGGGGAAAACACCGGAGATAGTCCGGAAAGACCTTCTCTGTGAAGATTTTTGCAAAAATTTTGGGAATCCGGAATTTTTGTCGTAGATTTGCAGTCCCGTTCAACTGCGGTAGTGGTGAAATGGTAGACACGCTACTTTGAGGGGGTAGTGCCCGTTGGGGTGTGTGAGTTCGACTCTCACCTACCGCACAAGGAGACAAGTTCGTAAGAACCTGCCTCTTTTTTTTATGCAAGTCGGGACTATCCGAATCAAGTGATGGGTAAAAAAGAGGGGCCCGGCCGCCAGGCCGGGAGGGATGAGGACCCGAAGGGTCCGAAGATGGAAAAATGAGGCTGGTTATTTCTTACCGATTCCTAAGGCATGCCAGATGCAAAGAATACGGTTCACCGGAAAAAGGAGACAGCCTGTCCCCGGTGTATGACGGAAGACAGGATGCTGTAGCACGATGCGATGCGCTTTGACAATCCGCGAGGAATGCTTAACTTTGAATGCCATCGTTGCGAATACCGTCCAGGATGCTGTGCCGTCTCCATATCGGAATCGCGATCATGCTCGCATTCCATCTCTTGCCTTCGATGATTCACGAAGATCCAGTCTCTCATGCCTTGAACACTGTTCCCATGACACGCTATCCAGAAACCCAGAAAATGAGGAAACCCGCCGTCGCCGGTTCCTTCTATCCTTCGTCAGCGAAGGAGATCCGATCCATGCTGGAAGATTGGCTGCATCCATCGGATGCCGGATCCCAGGCCGCCCCACAGGCATTGATCGTCCCCCATGCAGGTTATATATTCAGCGGCGAGGTGGCGGCATCGGCCTTCAACCGCATCCCGAAGGGGCATTCCTACAAGAGGGTCTTCCTCCTCGGCCCGAGCCACCGGGTCGGGTTCGGAGGAGCCAGCGTGGACACCCTGTATTCCTATGCCGAAACACCTTTGGGAAGAGTGCCCATCGACATCTCCGTCGGTAAAGAACTGATCCAGAAGGGAGAGGAAGCTTTTCTGTTCCGGGACGACGCCCACGACAGGGAGCACTGCCTGGAGGTCCAGCTCCCGTTCCTCCAGATGGTGTTCAAGGTGGTCCCCCCGATCGTTCCGATCGTGATCGGAACCGAACGGCTCGGCATCCTGCGGCAGATAGCCGAGGTCCTGGAATCTTATTTCAATGAGGAGAACCTGTTCGTCATCAGTTCTGACTTCTCCCATTATCCGTCCTACGAGGATGCGAAGACCTCCGACCTGTTCATGGCCGAGACGATCACAACCGGCGGCCTGGAAGAGTTCCTGACTGCTCTGTCGCAAGTGAGGAAGAAAGGGTTCGCCGGAGAGGACACCGCAGCATGCGGAGCCTGCGCTATCGCCGTCCTTCTGGACATGATGGACACCCAGGGACGGGACCTGTTCAACGCGGATCATGTCCTGTACCGGAACTCCGGTGACTCGCCCTTCGGCGACAAGGACAGGGTCGTGGGCTACAATTCCATTGTCGTGACCCGGCTTGAGAAGAAGGAATCCGGGAAGGATCCCTCCTCCGACCCTCTCTTCCATTTCTCCCGGGAGGAGAAGGAGCGGATGATCGCGACCGCCCGCGCTTCGATCTATTCCTCGCTCGGCATCGATTACGACGGGGACGACTCCCCTGTCGGGCTCCTGAAGGAAAAAGGGTATGGAGTCTTCGTGACGCTTCATCTGGACGGCCACCTGAGAGGGTGCATCGGCCGGTTCACGTCCTCATCCAGTCTTCATTCCACGATCCGGGAGATGGCCAGGAGTGCCGCTTTCTCCGACCCCCGCTTTCCTTCCCTCTCCAGGAAGGAGGCACCGGGAATAGAGATCGAGGTCTCCGTCCTTTCTCCCTTGAAAAGGATCTCGTCCATCGACGAGTTCAAACTCGGGAGGGACGGCATCTACATGATCAAAGGATCCCGCCACGGAACTTTCCTTCCCCAGGTCGCCGAGGAGACCGGATGGGATACCGAGGAGTTCCTGGGACACTGCGCCCGCGACAAGGCGGGCATCGGCTATTACGGCTGGAAAGATGCCGAGCTCTATACCTACCAGACGGAGGTTGTGAAGGAATCAGACTTGCAGACCAGCCGACAGGATGAAAGAAGCCAGGTTCTATAAGGGCATTGAAGACGGCGTCGAGTGCCAGCTCTGTCCGCATCATTGCCGGATCAGGGAAGGAGGCCGGGGACGGTGCCGCAGCCGCGAATGCCGTGGCGGGAAGCTTTATGCCCTGTCCTACGGGATGCCCTGCGCCATAGCCGTCGATCCCATCGAGAAGAAGCCCCTGAACCGTTTCATGCCGGGAACGCAGTGCCTGTCATTGAGTTGCACGGGATGCAACCTATCGTGCCGGTGGTGCCAGAACAGCGATATCTCCCAAGTCGCTCCGGAGCAGGCGGAACGCGGCTTCCTGACGCCCGGGGAGGTCGTGGCTCTCTGTCTGGAGCGCGGGCTCCCTTCCCTGGCCTACACCTACACCGAGCCCTTTACCTGGTGGGAATACATGTACGACATCGCAGTTCTGGCCCACGGCAAGGGGCTGAAGAACATCCTCGTGTCAGCAGGATATGTGGAGAAGGATCCCCTCCGCGAATTGCTGCCGTACATCGATGCGGCCAACATCGACATCAAGGCCATGGATGACGCCTTCTACCGCAGGTACTGCGGGGCCACTCTCGCTCCGGTGCTGGAGAACATCCTTGTGATGAAGGCGGCTGGAATCCATGTCGAGATAACGAACCTGCTCGTCACCGGCCTGAACGACTCCGGGGAACAGGTCGGGCGGTTATGCCGGTGGATGTCGGACAACGGCCTCCAGGATGTGCCGCTGCACCTGAGCAGGTATTTCCCGAGGTACAGGATGAAGGAGCCGGGACCGACTCCGGAGGCAACGCTCGACAAGGCCAGGGAAACCGCACTCGCATCAGGAATACGGTACGTCCATCTGGGGAACGTCTGAAGCAGGCCACTCTTTTTTCATGGACGGGGCCTCCATTCCCGTAAAAAAGTGTACCTTTGCAAAATCGTTGAAAAAACTGCTATGAGCCAAGTACACATTATCGACCACCCGATGATCCAGCACAAACTTACGATCATGCGGGACAAGAGGACCGGGTCCAAGGACTTCCGCGAACTGTTGAAAGAAATCTCGCTCCTGATGGGCTATGAGGTCACCCGCGACCTGCCGCTCGTGGACGTGGATATCGAGACGCCTATCTGCCGGATGACAGCCAAGAAGGTCTCCGGCCGCAAACTGGCCATCGTCCCCATCCTCCGGGCCGGCATGGGCATGGTCGAAGGGCTGCAGACCCTCGTACCCGTCGCCAAGGTCGGACATATCGGCCTGTACCGCAACGAGGATACCCATACCCCCGTGGTCTATTACTGCAAACTCCCCGAGGACATCCAGCAGCGCCTGGTCATCGTGACCGACCCGATGCTGGCTACCGGCGGCAGCGCCTGCGACGCCCTCTCCATGCTCAAGGAACGGGGCTGCGGCAACATCCGGCTGATGTGCCTGGTCGGCGTGCCGGAAGGCATCGCGAAGGTGCAGGCCGAACACCCCGACGTCGACATCTACGTGGCGGCCGTCGACGAGCATCTCAATGCGGATGCGTATATTGTCCCGGGCCTCGGCGACGCGGGCGACCGGATCTTCGGTACGAAATAATTTCACCTTTTTTGATACAGGTAACAGAAAAATCGTTATCTTTGCGGTCCGCAACCTCGTGTAGGTTGTAAAACGGTTATTATTAATACAAAACAACAGATTCACAATGGCTGTTAAAATCAGACTCCAGCGCCACGGAAAGAAGAATTTCGCATTCTTCCACATTGTCGTGGCCGATTCCCGCGCACCGCGCGACGGTCGTTTCATCGAGAAGCTCGGCTCGTACAACCCGAACACCAACCCCGCCACCATCGTCCTCGACAGCGAGAAG
This sequence comes from Bacteroidales bacterium, assembly GCA_017476575.1. Lineage (GTDB taxonomy): Bacteria > Bacteroidota > Bacteroidia > Bacteroidales > UBA932 > Cryptobacteroides. The sequence continues at coordinate 88,950 of JAFUZO010000003.1, forward strand.
GCGCTCAAGTGGCTGAATGTCGGCGCCCAGCCGACCCTCACCGCCAGCCGCATCCTCTCCTATGAAGGTGTCCTTCTCCGCAAGCACCTCCAGGGCGGAGTCGCCAAGGGTGCCCTCACCCAGGCCCAGGCCGACGAGAAATTCGCCGCCTGGAAGGCCCAGAAAGACGAGAAGGTCGCCGCCAAGAAGGCCGGCCTGAAGAACGAGGCCATCGCCAAGGCCAAGGCCGCCAAGGAAGCGGAAGCGAAGGTGAACGAGGCCCGTGCCGAAGCCATCGCCAAGAAGAAGGCCGAGGCTGAGGAAGCTGCCCGCAAGGCCGCCGAAGAGGCTGCCGCCGCTGCTGCCGAGGCTGTCGAACCTGCCGCTGAATAATGCAGAAAATCGCGCAGGTACTGAAATCCAACGGACGGGACGGCGGACTCCTCGTGAGTTTCATCGGTATCGCTCCGGAAGACATCGACCTCCAGGAACCGGTGTCCATCCTTTGGGACGGACTTCCGGTTCCTTATTTTTTCGAATCCTTTTCACCGCGGGGCAACCACCGGGCCCTTGTACATTTGACCGGCGTCCGCTCCCTTGAAGACGCCGACGAACTTGCCGGCTCAGCCATCTATGCCGATGACGACGGCAACGGGGAAGAAGACGATGATTTCACCGGCTGGACCGTCCTCGAACAGGACGGCCGGAAGGTCGGAACCGTCACCGGCTATGAGGACATCCCCGGCAACCTCTGCCTTGAAGTCGACACGGAAAACGGACAGGTCCTCCTTCCCCTCCACGAGGATCTGGTCCTGTCCGCCGACGAAACGTCCGGAACGCTCACCCTGCGCATCCCGGACGGGCTCCTCGAACTTTAATATCCAGCCGTCCACTCCAGGAGGGAGGCGGTCTTGACGCGGAAGAAATTCGCAGGGCCGTCCTCCACGACCCGGTATTCCGGGTGGTTGCCCCAATACGCGGGCACATCCACCAGTTCCATATCCTCGCCGGTATCGTTGGCGACGGCATCCCGGATCAAGTCCTGCCAGGCCGTGATGCGGGCGATGCTGCTTTCATAGGTGAGAAGGCCGCCCTCCCCGGCCAGTTCCCGGAGATACCGGGTATAGACAGCCCTGTAGTCATCGAAGGCGAGGATCTTGTTCACGAGCGGGATCCGCGTGATGTCGGCCGGTCCCCAATGGTACGGGTCCTGCGTCACAGCGTCGGTCTGGGCACCCACGGCCGAAGTCGTACCGAGGGTGTTGTCGAAGTCGTGCGGAAGCATGTACACACGGTAATCCCCGGCGGAAGGGCTGTCGACATAGAGGTACAGGTTGTTGCCGTTGTTGTTCCAATAGTCGTCCCACATGCCGATGCCGGCGTACACGGCGTAGGTCTTCAGGAAGAGGTCCAAGTCCATGTGGCGGCCGATCCAGTCGTGGAAGGCGGGGCCCTCCAGGGTGGCCAGCCCTTCGATGAAGTCCGTCAGCTGGACCCGGGCCGCCTCGATGCCGGTCGAGGAGGAAGCCAGTTCGTAGAGGGCACCCGGCACGTCTTCCTCCTGGATGGCAGGAATTGTAGCCGCCGTGAGGTTCGACCCGTAGTTGCAGGCCCAGAGGTTGCCGTCCGCCGTCCCGAACCGGTCGGCGCGACGGTCCAGGTAGGCCTTGTCATAGGGCTCGTACATCTGGTAGACCCCGAAGTAAGCCGGGGCGGCATCCCCGTCTACATAGACATAGACCTTGACATAGACATCTTCCGGCCCGGTCCACACCCCGAAGCGGCGGAACAGGTCGTAACTGTACATCTCGCGGACATAATTGCCGTCGTCCTTGAACCACTTGAGCACCAGCTTGCGCACCCCGCCGACCATCTGGCCGGGCCGGTACTGGTCCAGGCTCACGCCGAAATGGCAATGGTGCCAGTCGGCACTGTCCCTCCGATGCAGCAGGCCCGCCGTTCCTTCCGGACGGCGGCGGGAGGTATTGCCTTTGATGGACAGGGCGACGTCCCTGACGACGGTCGCCTCCTTCCCCTTGACGAAGGAGAGGTCGGCGTGGACGCTCCCGCGGGTCTTGCGGTCCCGGTCGAAAGCAAGCAGAAGCCGGTTCCATTCGTCGACGTCCACTTTGAGGTAGACCGAAGGGAGACCGGCCGTCCCATTGTCGAACAAATAGGCGGCCCCGTCGGCAACGGGCGGATTGACATGGCCCCGCTCGAAACCGGGAACCGGGGAGGGGGAAGCACAGCCGCCGGTCAGGAAGAGGACGGCAGCAAGGAGGAAGAGGGGGCGCATGGCTGGATCAGATCAGGCCGCCTTTCTGCTCATACTCCGCCTTGACTTCCTCGTAGAACGCGGCGACGGAGGTGTAGACATAGGGCTGGAGCCACAGGAAACCGATGCCGAGGGTCAGGAAAGCCAGGATAAACCAACCGATGAAACTCAGGTAGAGCCAAAACAGGTCGAACTTGTGCCCTTTCATCATGTAACGGCTGCGGTCGATGGCCTCGTTCGCAGAAAGTTCCGGATTCTCCTCGAGGATGTAAGGCGTCATCGCATAGGAGAAAGCCTTGATGATGCCGGGAATGACCAGCAGCAGGGACCACAGGGCGATGAAAATCTCCATAAGCAGCATGCCCCAGACTTTGTGCCAGTAGCCCTTCGTCGCGATGCCGACGGCGTTCTGCACCAAGGCATCGTCGCCGTTACGGAGCAGCCGGAGGAAGGCATTGGCGACCCCGACGCCGAGGGGAAGCATCACGAAGATAAGCAGCAGGTACATCACCCCCGACGTACCGTTGGACTGGCGCTGGAGGCTCTGGTAGGCAGGATCCGAAGCCAGCGCCACCGTCTGGGACATCGCCTGCGACAAGGCCTGGCCGATGCCGCGGGAGGCAGAATAGGAAAGATGCTCCTGCGTATAGGTCTGCAGACGGACTGCCGAGGCACTGTAAGGCCCGACGGCGACGGACACGACGGCGAGGTAGATGACGGTCAGCAGGACGGCCTTCGCCCAGTTGCCTTTGAGGGCGGCGAGGGCGGCATTCTTGAAGTCTTGGTTGGTTTTCATAGGGATGATGCTGTTATAATTAGGACAAAACTACATATTTTTTTATACATTTGTAGAAAATAAATGGAAAAATCATGTCCGTAACCCTCATCGTCATCATCGCCGTCGCCGTGCTCCTGGTCCTCTGGGGCATCTCCGTCCAGAACAAGCTGGTCCGCAGCGACGAACTCTGCAAGAACGCGCTCAAGCAGATCAATGTCCAGCAGGTCAGCCGCTACGACGCCCTCCAGGCCCTTGTAAAACTTACCCGGGAGTACGCTTCCTACGAGGCCGACACCCTGCAGAAGGTCATCGCCGAGCGCAAGGTCACTTCATCTGCCGTCCCGACCGTGGCCGAGGTTGATGCCAACGAGGCCGCCCTCCGGGACATCGGCGCGAAACTCATCGCCGTCGCAGAGCGCTATCCCGAACTCAAGGCCGACGAGAACTACCGTCAGACCATGCAGAGTATCGAGAAGTACGAAGAGAACGTGCGCCTCTCCCGCATGACCTTCAACGATACGGTCACGTCCTTCAACCGCGAGGTCCGCATGTTCCCCGCCTCGCTCATCGCCGGTCTGCTCGGCTTCGCTCCGCGCGAATACCTGGCCGAAGACACCACCAAGAAGGACTATCCTGCCATCTAGATGAAACGGTTCCTCCTGCCCGTGCTGGCGGTGCTCGCCAGTGTATCCGCCGTACAGGCCCAGGCCATCCGGGACATCGACATCGCCGTCGACCTGGCCCCGGACGGATCGGCCCGCATCACCCAGCGGTGGGACGTCACCGTCGTGGACGGAACCGAATGGTATGTGCCCGTCGGGAACCTCGGGAAGATGACCGTGAAGGACCTGTCGGTCAGCGAGGGCGGGCAGCCCTTCCTCTCCGAAGGACGCAAGTGGCGGGTGGACCGCTCCCTGGCGGAGAAGGCCGGCCGCTGCGGCATCGTGGACAAGGGCGACGGGGTGGAACTCTGCTGGGGGCAGGGCCGCTACGGCGACCATGTCTGGACGGCCTCCTTCACCGTCACCGGCCTCGTGCAGGCGCTGCAGGACTACGACGCCTTCAACTTCATGTTCATCAACCCCGGCCTCGCCGCTCCGCCGCAGCATGCGAAGGTGACCATCCGGAACGCGACCGGCGGCCCGGCCTGGACCTATGACAACACGCGCGTCTGGGGCTTCGGCTTCTACGGCGACATCGCCGTCACGGACGGTGCCGTCGTCGCCGAATCGTCCGAGCCCTTCCAGTACCGGAGTTCGCTTATCGCCCTCGTGCGGTTCGACAAGGGGCTTTTCGCCCCCGCCGTCAGCCGGGACATCGCCTTCGACGAGATGAAGGCCCAGGCACTGGAGGGCAGTTCATACTCCTCGGACAAGGACCCGGCCGGCTACGTCATCCTCGGCCTGTTCGCCCTCCTGTTCGGCGGCGGGTTCCTCGCCATCGTGTGGGCCGTCATCCTGTCCGCCACCGTGCACAAGTTCAAGAAGTCGATGTACGGCAAGACCAAGATTACGGAGTGGTACCGCGAAGCCCCGCTCAGCGCGAACCTCTTCGCCGCCTACTTCGTCCTGGAGAAGGGCTGGCGGTTCGGCGGGAAGAGTTCGTCGCAGGGGCTGATCGGCGCCCTGTTCCTCCGCTGGATCCTGGACGGAAAGGTCCGGGTGCAGCCGGACCCGGGGAGCGCCAAACGGGTCAACCTCTCCTTCGCGGAAACGGCTGACATCCAGGATGACGTCGAGCAATCCCTCTACGACATGGCCCGTGAGGCCAGCGGCGACAACCTCCTGCTGGAATCCGGCGAGTTCGAGAAATGGTCCGAGAAGAACTTCAAGAAGGTAACGGCATGGCCGGTCCGCGCCCTCGCCCGCGGTCAGTCCTACATGGACGGGCACCGCTATTTCCTCAAGGGGACGACGACCAACGCGGACGGCGCCCGGGAGGCATCCCATGTTGTCGAGTTCAAAAATTTCCTGAACGATTTCACGCTCAGCAAGGAGCGCGGTGCTCCGGAGGTCGGCCTGTGGAAGGACTACCTCGTCTATGCGCAACTGTACGGCATCGCCGACAAGGTCGCCACGCAGTTCCAGAAGCTCTATCCGGCTGAATTCCGGGAAGTGTCGCAGACGGTCGGTGTGGACCCGTCCGTGATGATGCGTACCATCCGGATGAACAACCGCCTGTCCACTTCGGTCATCAACCGGGCCGTCGCCAAACAGCAGGCCGGCAGCATCAAGGGCACCGGCGGCCACACTTCCTTCGGAGGTGGAGGCGGCTTCTCCGGAGGCGGATTTGGCGGAGGCAGCAGATAAAAGGCTCCCCACATAACCACAAATAACACCTACCAGCCATGTACAACGCCACCATCCACTTCCCGCCGCCGGCCAACGAGCCGGTCAAGGCGTATCTCGAAGGCTCCCCGGAGCGCCTTGCCCTCGAGGCCGAGCTGGAACGCCAGAGCCGTACCGTCATCGACATCCCGATCATCATCGGAGGCCGGGAAATCCGCACCGGACAGCTCGGTAAAGTCGTCTGTCCACATGACCACGGCCACCTCCTCGCTACCTTCCACAAAGTGAGCGGGAAGGAGGTCCGGATGGCCGTCGATGCCGCCCTGGAGGCCCGCAAGGTCTGGGCGGAGACCCCGTGGACCGTCCGGGCCGCCATCATCCTGAAGATGGCGGAACTGCTCGCCACGAAATACCGCCCCATCCTCAACGCCGCCTGCATGCTCGGGCAGTCCAAGAACATCTACCAGGCTGAAATCGATTCCGCCTGCGAGACCATCGACTTCTTCCGGTACAATGTCCATTATGCCTCGAAGATCTACGGCATGCAGCCCAAGGACGGCGCAGGCAACCTCAACCACACCGACTTCCGCCCGTTGGAGGGATTCGTCCTGGCCGTGACGCCGTTCAACTTCACCTCCATCGCCTCCAACCTTTGCATGACCCCGGTCCTGATGGGAAATGTCGTTCTCTGGAAGCCCTCCACGACGGCAACCCTGTCGAACTATTACCTCATGAAGCTCTACGAGGAAGCCGGCCTTCCGCCCGGAGTCATCAACTTCCTCCCCGGCAGCGGGGCCCTGATCGCGGAAGTCGCGACGGCATCCAAGTACTTTGCCGGCATCCATTTCACCGGCTCCACCGGCACCTTCAACAACCTGTGGCGGCTGGCCGGTGACCATCTCGGCCATTACATCTCCTATCCACGCCTCGTCGGTGAGACCGGCGGCAAGGACTTCATCTTCGTCCACCCGTCCGCCGACGTGAAGGCCGTCGCCACCGCCGCCTTCTGCGGGGCGTTCGAGTACCAGGGCCAGAAGTGTTCAGCCGCCTCCCGGATGTATGTTCCGAAAAGCCTGTGGCCCGATATCCTCGGGTTCCTGAAGGAATATGCCGCCGAAGCCCGGATGGGTGATGTCCGCGAGGCCTCCAACTTCATCAATGCCGTCATCGACGAGGCGTCCTGGGACAATATCGACCGGCATATCCGGCACGCGGAAGAGGCCTCCGATGCCCGGATCGTCCTCGGCGGGCGGCGCGACAAGCGGGTGGGGTATTTCGTCGAACCGACTGTCATCGAGACCTCGAACCCACATTTCAAGTCCATGGAGGAGGAAATCTTCGGACCGGTGCTCACCGTGTACCCGTATGACGATGACAAGGTGGACGAGACGGCAACCCTCTGCGATACGACTTCGCCGTACGGCCTGACCGGGTCTGTCTTCGGCCGGGACCGGATCGCCGTCGAGAAGATCGCCGGTGCCCTCCGCTATGCCGCCGGCAACTTCTACATCAACGACAAGCCCACCGGAGCCGTGGTCGGCCTCCAGCCCTTCGGCGGCGCCCGCGCCTCCGGGACCGACGACAAAGCCGGCGGCGAATTCAACCTCATCCGCTGGACCATCCCGCGCGTCATCAAGGAGACCCTCGTCCCTCCGACCGGCTTCCGGTACGGCTATATGGAATGACCTTCCGAGACCAAAAAGAAGATTCTTCGGCAGGTGAACCTGCCTCAGCATGACACGAGGCGGTCATTCTGAACAAAGTGAAGAATCTTATCGGTCAGCTTCTGCTTTGTGGCGAAAACCGGCCAGCCGTGGTGAACGGAAGGACAAGTTCGGGGAAGAATGCGTAAATTTGCAGCTACTGAAACCTATTGCCAATGAAGATCCAAGGAAAGACGGTGCTGATTACGGGCGGATGCTCGGGAATCGGCAAGATCATGGGGCGCATGTGTCTGGAGAAAGGGGCCGCGCAGCTGGTCATCTGGGACATCAACGAGGCGGCCGTCGCCGCAACCATCGGGGAATTCGCCGTCCTCGGCCGGGTCTGGGGCCACAAGGCCGACATCTCCTCGCCGGCCTCGGTGGATGCGGCCTACGCGGCCACGAAGGCGGCCTGCGGAGATGTCGACCTCCTCATCAACTGTGCCGGTATCATCACCAACAACAAGACCTTCGCCGAACAGACGGACACCGACATCATCCGGACTATCGACATCAACACGAAGGGGGCCATGTTCGTCACGCTGCGTTTCATCAAGGACATGAAGGCCCGCGGGACCGGCCACATCTGCAACATCACTTCCTCTGCCGGTATGCTGGCCCTGCCGAAAATGGCGCTCTACACTTCGTCGAAATGGGGAGCCATCGGCTGGTCGGATTCGCTGCGCATCGAACTCCAGCGGGAGAAGAGCGCGGTCCGGGTTACCACCATCGCCCCGTATTTCATCAACACAGGCATGTTCGACGGCATCCGCTCCTTCTTCAAGATCCAGGATCCGGAGGTCGTCGCCCGCAAGACCCTCCGTGCCGTCGAGAAGGACCGTATCTACAAGGGCATCCCCTTCACGCAGCATTTCATCCGCCTCATGCAGGGGATCTTCCCGGTGAAGTGGTTCGACTTCCTCTTCGGCGATGTCTGCGGGCTGTACACGGTCATGGACCATTTTACCGGAAGGAAATAATATGGCACTGGAAAACACCACCCCCGAGAGAATCGAAGAACTGGTCCTCAGGCAGAGGGCTTTCTATGCGACGGGCGTGACCCGCGACATCGACTGGAGACGCTTCCAGCTCAAGCAGTTCAACCAGGGGCTCAAGAAATGGGAAAAAACCCTTTGCGAGGCCCTGTGGACCGACCTCCACAAGTCGTACGAGGAGGCCTTCATGACCGAGATCGGCCTCGTGTACGGCGAGATCGGCGAAGCCATCCGGAAGGTCGGCAAATGGTCCCGGCGCAAGCGCAGGCCCACCCCGCTGACCGTCCTCCCTTCCTCCAGCTACATCGTACGCGAGCCGCTCGGATGCACCCTCATCGTATCGCCGTGGAACTATCCGGTCCAGCTGCTGCTGAACCCGCTCGTGGGCGCCATCGCCGCCGGCTGCACCGCCATCCTGAAGCCGTCACCCTACGTCCCGTCCATCTCCCAGGTCATCGAGGCCTTCATCGCCGACACCTTCGAGGAGGACTATGTCGCCGTGGTCCAGGGCAACCGGGTGGTGAACGGGGAACTGTTCCGCCACCGCTACGATCTCGTGTTCCTCACCGGCAGCCCGTCCCTCGGCAAGATCGCCATGGCCGCCCAGGCGCAGTACCTCACCCCGATGGTCCTCGAACTCGGCGGCAAGAGTCCCTGCATCGTGGACAAGGACGCCGACCTCGCCGTCGCCGCCCGCCGCATCGCCTGGGGCAAGTGCCTCAACAGCGGCCAGACCTGCATCGCCCCGGACTACCTGTTCCTGCACGAGGACATCAAGGATGCCTTCGTCGAGGCCTTCAAGAAGGAGCTCGCCGGCCTCTATCCCGACGGCACCGAGCACTCCGACAAGTATGTGCGCATCGTCAAGGGATCGGCCTTCGACCGGCTCGCGGGCTACCTCCAGGACGGGACGGTGCTTTGCGGGGGCCGCTCCGACCGCGAGCGCCTGTGGATTGAACCGACCCTGCTGGACCATGTCTCTCCGGACGCCCCGGTCATGCAGGAGGAAATCTTCGGCCCCATCTTCCCGGTCCTGACCTTCCGGGAGCGCTCCGAGGTCGAGGACTTCGTCAACGGCCGCGAGAAGCCGTTGGCTTTCTACTATTTCGGCAAGTCCGAGGATGCCTGGGACCTCATCGGCCGGACCACTTCCGGCGGCGCCTGCATCAACGACACCATCATGCACATCGCCAACGCCAACATCCCGTTCGGCGGAGTCGGCAACTCCGGTATGGGTTCCTACCACTCCGAGCGGAGCTTCCTCGCCTTCAGCCACGAGCGGGCCGTCGTCAAGACCCCGACCTGGATCGACCTCAAGTTCCGCTACATGCCCTACAAGCTCTTCCCCGTCATCAAACGGATGCTCCTGCTGGGCGGGAAATGATCCGGCGGGCCAGCACGCGAGACCTTCCATCAAACATTTCGGAAGTGTCTGTGGAAGAACGCCTTATGATTGATTCTCACGCACTTCCATAAGAGATAATGGATGGTCACAGAAGAAAAGCACGCGGGGCACGGTCGCGGCGGCCCGGAAACAGAGGAACACCCGCGTCCACCTACCACTTTGACGTCGAATGTCCATTCTACGGCCTTCTGATTGTCAAAGTGGAATACCCCGACAGAAATTTCTGATGGCCTTCCGAAAAGTTTGGCACGATGTTGGCAATATAGAGAACCAGACATAAATATTGATACAAGATACTGCCCCGCCGTCGATTGTGAAATCCACGGCGGGGCTTCTGTCCGGGTCCGTGATTACTGGAGGGCGCCGCCGGCGAGGTCGAGGATTTCGGAGGTGATCTTCTGCTGGCGGGACTTGTTGTACTGGAGGGTCAGTCCGTGCAGGAGTTCGTTGCCGTTGTCGGTAGCCGTCTGCATGGCAACGGTGCGGGCCGCCTGCTCGGAGGCAACGCTGTCGAGAAGGGCCGTGTACAGCTTGAATTTCAAGGTCTGGGGCAGCAGGAGGGCGAGTTGTTCGGAGACGGAGGGCTCGACGATGAAGTCGGTGGCGGATTCCGTGCCGGGCTCGGCGGCGGCCAGCGGGGCCACCGGGAGGAACACTTCACGGGTCGGAACCTGCTTGGCCGTGCTGACGAAGTGGTTGTAGACCAGCTCGACCCGGTCGTACCGACCGGACAGGAAGCCGTCGATGAGGATACCGGCGAGGTTGGCCACAGCACCATAGGCAGGGTGCTCGACCAGGACGTTGAGATCGACCGGGGATGGATAGCCTGCCTTCTTCATGGCCTCCGCCATCTTCCGTCCGAGAGAGAAGACAACCACTTCCGCTTCAGGATAATCCCGGAGCAGGGCTTCCACCGTGCGGACCGCATTGATATTGAAGCCGCCGCAGAGCGAAGAGTTGGAGGCGATGGCGACGACGGCGACGCGCTTCACCTCCGTCTGCCGGGCGTAGTCGCCGGCATCCGCCTTCTCCATGGACAGGAGGTCGGAGAGGATGCCGTGGAGTTGCTGCTCATAGGGACGCATTCCTTCGATGGCCTGCTGGGACTTGCGCAACTTGGCGGAGGCGACAAGTTTCATCGCCGAAGTGATCTTCAGCGTGCTTTGGACGGAGGCGATACGGCCTTTGATTTCTTTCAGGGAAGGCATGGCTTACTTCAGCGAAAGGACGACGGCGGCGGCTTCCTGCTCGATGACGGCGCCGATCTCGTCGGTCATCTTTCCGGCGGCGAGAGGGTCGAGGACATCGGCGCGGTGCGAAGCGCGCATCCGGTCCAGGAAGGCCTCCTGGAAGTCGCGGACCTTCGCAACCGGGATGTCACGCATGAGGGCATGGGTTCCGCAATAGAGGATGGCCACCTGCTCGCCGACGCCCATCGGGCTATACTGCGGCTGGATCAGGAGCTGGTTGTTCTTACGACCCTTGTCGAGGGCCATCTCGGTGACCTTGTCCATGTCGGACGAGAACTTGGAGAAGGCTTCCAATTCGTTGTACTGGGCCTGGTCAATCTTGAGGGTCCCGGCGACCTTCTTCATGGACTTGACCTGGGCACTGCCGCCGACCCGGGAGACGGAAATGCCGACGTTGATGGCCGGACGGACACCTTGGTTGAAGAGGCCGGACTCCAGGTAGATCTGGCCGTCGGTGATGGAAATCACGTTGGTCGGAATGTAGGCGGAGACATCGCCGGCCTGCGTCTCGATAATCGGCAAGGCGGTCAGCGAACCACCGCCTTTGACTTTGTCTTTCAGCGATTCCGGCAGGTCGTTCATCTGGCGGGCGACTTCCTCTTGGCCGATGATCTTGGCGGCGCGCTCCAGCAGACGGGAATGCAGATAGAAGATGTCGCCCGGATAGGCCTCGCGGCCGGAAGGACGGCGCAGGATCAGGGATACCTCGCGGTAGGCCACCGCCTGCTTCGACAGGTCGTCGTACACCACGAGGGCATGGCGGCCCGTGTCGCGGAAATACTCGCCGATGGCAGCCCCCGCGAACGGGGCGTAATACTGCAAGGCGGCCGGATCTGCCGCCGTGGCGGCCACGACGATGGTGTAGTCCATGGCGCCGCGCTCGCGAAGGGTCTTGACGATGGAGGCGACGGTGCTGCCTTTCTGACCGATGGCCACATAGATGCAGTAGACCGCGTCGCCCTTGAGGTAGTTCTCCCGCTGGTTGATGATGGTGTCGATGGCAATGGCCGTCTTGCCGGTCTGGCGGTCGCCGATGATGAGTTCGCGCTGGCCGCGGCCGATCGGGATCATGGCGTCGATGGCCTTGAGACCGGTCTGGAGAGGTTCCGTGACCGGCTGACGGAAGATGACGCCCGGAGCCTTGCGCTCCAGCGGCATGTCCACCTTTTCGCCCTCGATGGTACCGAGACCGTCCAGCGGATTGCCGAGCGGATCCACGACGCGCCCCAGGAGGGCGTCACTCACACCGATCGAGGCGATGCGGCCGGTCCGGCGGACCACCATGCCTTCCTTGATCAGGTCGGTCGGGCCCATCAGCACGGCGCCCACGTTGTCGGGTTCGAGGTTCATGACCACCGCCATGACCCCGTTTCCGCAGTCCAGCAGTTCGCCGGCCTCGGCATGGTCGAGTCCATAGATGCGGACCACGCCGTCGCTGACCTGCAGCGCCTTGCCGACTTCCTCGAACCGGAGGTCGTCCTTCATGTCGCGGAGCTGCCCGAGCAGCACCTCTGAAATCTCACTGGGTTTGATAGTTGTTGCCATCGTTACACGATTCTACGGTTTCTTTCTATGAACTGGAGACGGATCTGCTCCAGCTGGCGGGCGACACTGCTGTCGAGCATGTAGCCGTCCAAGTCGAACACGAAGCCCGAAATAAGGTCCGGCTCGATGTCCACATCCAGGATGATGTCGTCGCCGAGGCGGCTCTTCAAGAGGGCCCGGATCCGCTGCAGGAAGGCATCGGAAGGTTCCGTCGCCATGCTCAGGTGGGCCCTGCGGATGCCGATGGTCCGGCGGTACATGTCGACAAAATCCCGGAAGATGAAGCGGGCAAGGCCGATGCGGCCGTTGCGCAGGAGAAGTTCGATGAAGCGCTCCAGTTCGTCGGCCATGGGTTCGCCGAGGGCGGTACGCAGCAGCGTCTTCTTCTCATGGTCCGACACGACATCCTGGGCAGCGGTCATCCGGGCCAGGTCGGGCACTTCGGCCAGGGCATGCTCCAACCGTTCCGCTTGGGAACAGACGATGGCGCCATGGCCGGTCTCCTGGACATACTTTACCAAGGCACGTGCATATCGGGTCCGGATGATGCTGGTGTTCATGACTTCACCTCCAGGCGGGCGGCCTCGTCGACCAGCCGGTCGACATATTCCTTCTGGGCGCTTTCTTCGGACAGGTCGCGGCGCAGGATCTTCTCGGCCACGCTGACCGAGAGCAGGGCCACCTCCTTCCGGACATCCCGGAGGGCGCTTTCCTTCTCGGCAGCGATCTGGGCGCGGGCTTCCGACAGGATCTTGCCGGCTTCCTCCCGGGCCTTCACCTCCGCTTCGGCGACGATGCGGGCCTTCATCGCGGCCGCTTCCTTCAGGATGGCGGACTGCTCCTTCTTCGCCTCTTCGAGCATCCTTTCCTGCTCCCGGACCATCCCGGCCATGCGGGTCTCGATCTCACGGGCATCGGACAGGGACTGCTCGATGGTGCGGTTGCGCTTCTCGACCATCGAGGTGATGACCGGGAAACCGAACTTCGCGAGCAGGAAGAAGACCAGCCCGAAGATGATGACCATCCAGAACAGAAGGCCGCTGTCAGGCGTAATCAGGTTCATGGCCTACTTGATGACGATGGCCAGCAGACAGACGATGATGGCGAACAGGGCCGCCCCTTCGACCATACCGGCGGCGATGATCATGGAGGTGCGGAGGTTGCCGGAGGCTTCCGGCTGGCGGGCGATGGACTCCATGGTGGACTTGCCGATCTTGCCGATGCCGATGGCGGCGGCGAGGGCCGCGATACCGGCCCCGATGGCGGCTCCGAACTTTCCGAGCGCAGCACCTGCGGCTGCCTGGAGAATCATTGTACTGAGTAACATTATCTGATGATTTTTAATGGTTGATCAATCTCCTTGCATCCTCGACAACCCGATATAGATCGACGAAAGCATCGTGAACACATAGGCCTGGATGAAGGCAACGAGGCATTCCAGTGCGTCCAGGAAAACGCCGAACAGCACCGACACCACGCTCATCGAGCCCAGCAGCAGCGGACCGTACTTCGCCATGACGAAGATGATGCAGACCATGCACAGGATCATGATATGCCCCGCCAGCATGTTGGCGAACAGACGGATGGTCAGCGACACCGGCTTCATCAGGGCGCTGAACACCTCGATGACCGGCATGATGGGTTTCAGGAACCCCGGCACGTCCGGGGCGAAGATATCCTTGTAGTAATGCTTGGTGCCGAACAGGTTGACCGTGAAGAAGGTGCACAGGGCCAACACCAGGGTGACGGCGATATTGCCGGTGAGGTTGGCCCCGCCCGGGAAGAACGGGATGATGCCCATGAAATTGTTCAGCAGGATGAACAGGAAGGCCATGCACAGGTAGGGCGAATACTTGCGGTAATCCGCTTCGCCGATGTTCTCGCGGGCCATGTCGTGGATCATGAGGATCAGCGGCTCCATGAGGGCGGCGATGCCGGTCGGGGCCTCCCGCAGGACGTCGTGCCGACGGTACCAGCGGGCGGTCAGAAGGACGATCAGCAGCAGCAGGGCGCCCGACATCATCAACGAAAGCACATTCTTCGTGATGGAGATGTCGAAGGGGCGCTGCCCGGTGGCCACTTCCACGATCTTCCCCTCGTGGGGGTCCTCCGTGGCAATCTTCAGCCCTTCATAGGTCCCACCGTGCGAAAGCCGTTCCGACGAGAAGACATGCCAGCCGGTCGATGAGTGCACGATGACCGGCAGGGGAATCGCGATGCGCCGGTCGCCCCAGTCGGTGATATGCCACTCGTAACCGTCGCCGATATGGTCGAAGATGATGCCGGCGATGTCGATGTCCTCTCCGCCGGTTTCAGCGCGGGCGGGCGCCGGGAAAAGCACCAGCGCCAGCACCGAGAGTCCTATGAGCCACCATCTCCTCATACCTCCACACACACATTGACCTGGTTGTCACGCACTTCGACGAAGCCGGACCGGATGGCGATCCGCTGCTCGGTGCCTCCGGACACGTAGACGATCTCGCCGGCATCCAGCGAGGAAATCAGCGGGGCATGGTCCTTGAGCACCATGAACGGCGCAAAAGTGCCCGGCAGTGCCACGCTGGACACCTCCACCTCCACCAACGTCCTCTCGGGCGATACGATATGCAGTCCTATCGGTTCCATCCTTGTCATTCCGGACCTGTCGAGAAATCTCTATTCCTTCGCCGCCGCGAGGATCGCCTTGCCCTTGGCGATGGCATCCTCGATGGTACCCACATTGAGGAAGGCCTGCTCCGGCAGGTAGTCCACCTCACCGTCCAGGATCATCTTGAATCCCTTGACAGTATCCTCGATAGGCACCATGACACCTGGCACACCTGTAAACTGCTCGGCCACGGAGAACGGCTGGGACAGGAACCGCTGCACGCGCCGCGCCCGGTTGACCGTCAGCTTGTCCTCGTCGGATAGTTCATCCATGCCGAGGATGGCGATGATGTCCTGGAGTTCCTTGTTACGCTGGAGGATCTGCTTGACCCGCTGGGCTGTCTCGTAATGGTCCTCCCCTACGATGTTGGGATCCAGGATGCGGGAGGTCGATTCAAGCGGGTCTACGGCAGGATAGATGCCCAGTTCGGTGATCTTGCGGCTGAGGACCGTCGTGGCGTCGAGATGGGTGAAGGTCGTCGCCGGAGCCGGGTCCGTGAGGTCGTCGGCCGGCACGTAGACCGCCTGCACCGATGTGATAGAGCCGTCCTTGGTGGAGGTGATGCGTTCCTGCATCTGGCCCATCTCAGTGGCGAGGGTCGGCTGGTATCCCACGGCGGACGGCATCCGGCCGAGCAGGGCCGACACCTCGGAGCCTGCCTGGGTGAAGCGGAAGATGTTGTCGATGAAAAAGAGGATGTCCTTGGGACCGTCACCCTTGTCGGAATCGCGGAACGACTCGGCAAGGGTGAGGCCGCTGAGAGCCACGCTCGAACGGGCGCCCGGCGGTTCGTTCATCTGCCCGAAGACCATGGCGACCTGCGATTTCTCCAGTTCGGCCCGGTCGACCAGCGAAAGGTCCCACCGGCCTTCCTCCATGGCCTTGTTGAAGGCCTCGCCGTACTTGATGACGCCGGACTCGATCATCTCGCGGAGCAGGTCGTTGCCCTCGCGGGTCCGTTCCCCTACGCCGGCGAAGATGGAGAAACCGCCCAACGCCTTGGCGATGTTGTTGATGAGTTCCTTGATGAGCACGGTCTTGCCCACGCCGGCACCACCGAACAGGCCGATCTTGCCGCCTTTGAGATAGGGCTCCAACAGGTCGATGACCTTGATGCCCGTGAACAGCACTTCCTGCGAGGTCGTCAGGTTCTCGAATTTCGGGGGCTCACGGTGGATCGGGAGGGCATCCTCCTTCCCGAGGGCATCCATCCCGTCGATAGCCTCCCCCACGACGTTCATCACCCGGCCGCGGATCTGCGCCCCCACCGGCATGGCAATCGGACGGAACGTATTCACGGCCTCCATGCCCCGGCTCAGGCCATCCGTAGAGTCCATGGCGACGCAACGTACCGTATCTTCGCCGATATGCTGTTGCACCTCGATGACCAAGGTCCGTCCGTCGGCGCGCCTCACTTCCAGCGCATCATGGATCCGGGGGAGTTCCACCGCCTCATTCTTGGCGGCAATGTTGAAATGTACGTCTACGACCGGTCCTACGACCTGGGCGATATGGCCTATACTGTTCGGCATACTCTTTTGTTTGCTATCTTGCAAAGATAGTCATTTTCCGCGAATATACAGAAAAATCCATGCCTCGTCTATACTCCTATTCACTTTTGGTTAAAATATCCGACCAAAAGAAAATAAAAGTACAATTTTTATAAACATAAAGAAGTAAAATATAAACCGTTCGACAGCCAAGGGGATCAAAAAAACGCCCCGGAGGTAAGTCTGCACGGACGGTCGGCCTCACACACGGGAGGGAAAAAAGGAGGCAGGAAGGAATGGTTTTGCCCCTGAAAACACCTATCTTTACGGGAAGTATGAAAATCGTAATCGCATCGGACTCGTTCAAGGGATGCCTGACATCCCGGGAGGTGGCACAGGCCGCCGCCGAAGGGATCCGGCGTGAACTGCCGGACTGCGAGACGGTCTGCCTGGCCGTGGCGGACGGAGGGGAAGGGCTGGTCGAGGCTCTGGGAGGAGAACCGGTCCGGCTCCGGGTGCAGGATCCGCTCGGACGGCCGGTCACCGTCCCGTATGCCCGGGTTCCCGGAAAGGGGCTCGCCATCGTGGAGACGGCCGCGGCCAGCGGGCTCCCCCTGCTCCGCCCGGAGGAACGGGACCCGATGGCGACATCCTCCTACGGGACCGGCGAACTGGTCCGCGACGCCGTCCGGCAGGGTGCCGGCCACATCCTGCTCGGACTCGGCGGAACGGCCACCAACGACGCCGGGACGGGTCTGCTGGAAGCGCTCGGCTTCCGTTTCCTCGATGCGGCAGGAAGGCCGGTGGAGGGCTGCGGTGCCCACCTGCACCGGATCGTCGATATCCAAGTCCCGCAAGATATTCCCTCCTTTTCCCTTGCCTGCGACGTCACGGCCCCGTTCTGCGGGCCGCAAGGAGCCGCAGCCCTCTTCGCGCCGCAGAAAGGAGCCGATGCCGATGCGGTCCGGCGGCTCGACGAAGGCCTGCAGCATTTCGCTGCCGTCCTCGAACGGGTTACGGGGATTTCTGTCCGGGACCTCCCGGGAGCCGGAGCGGCCGGTGGTATCGGCGGCACCCTCCATGCCCTGTGCGGCGCCCGGCTAGCCAGGGGCATCGACCTCGTCCTCGACGCCCTGGACTTCGACCGGCGGCTGGAAGGCGCCGACCTCGTCATCACGGGCGAAGGGCGCATCGACCGCCAGACGGTCCTCGGGAAAGTGCCCGCCGGAGTCGCCGGACGGGCCCGGAAGCACGGAATTCCCGCCATCGCCCTCTGCGGAGCCTTCGAGCCGGCCCCCGGCTTGGACGCCCTCGGCCTCGCCGCCATCCTCCCCGTCACGCCCCCGGGCACTCCGCCTGCCACCGCCCTCGACCCCGCCTTCGCCGCCGACCGCATCACCCGCACCATCGCCGCCTGGATCCAGGCCCGGCGCACAGGACCTTCCATCAAGTGGCCAGAAACCCCCTGATTATCAAACCCTTCTTGTGATGTGTAAAAAATAACCTGCTTCAACGCTCCTGTCGCTTCGCGACCCCGGGGCCCCCGGAAATCTGTGATTTTTGGGGTGGCTCTATTCCGGGCAAATGTCGCTTTTGAAGCAGGTTATTTTTTCCGGTTTCTTAAAAGGATGGATGGAAGGTCTCCGGCGACACCCGGTCGGAAGAGCCCGCCCAGGCTAGGGCAGGGCCGGAGCGGAGGGGATGACGGGGAAGACGGTGAGCCGGAGCTGGGTGTGTCCGTAAGGGACCAGGGTGATATACTCCGGAGGCCCTACAGGAACGACCTCCTGCGGAAGATCCGGCGTGAGAGGGACATCGATACCCCTTTCCACCAGGAGTTCCTGCTTCCGGCGTTCACGTTCTTCGGGGCTCATGGCCCATAGTACAGCCTTCTGCTCCGGGGTCAGTTCCACAAAATTGTTGCCCATACCCGGAATGTCCGACCGGACATCCTCCGGCAGGACGCGGCCGACGGCGAAATCCCAGGCGACAGGACGGACCGGGAGACGGAGCGTCCGCCCATCCACGATTTCCGCCACGCCATCGGACGGAACACCGAAGTTCCACGGACCGTCCGGCGTCAGGCTCCAGCACGGGAAGTCCGGATGGTCGGGGAACTTGCCGTTCATGTTGGCGTAGACCTTGTCGTCGCGTTCCCAGCAGGTCGGAATGGCATAGCTGTACAGGAGCGGCCCCCGCTCGAAATACACCCCGCCGCCAAACGCCTCCTGGCGCTTCAAGGGCATCGGAAAATCAATCTGGATGAGGTCGCCGTCCCGGAACGTCCGTTTCAAGGGATAGAAAGTTCCCGGCTCCAAGGCCACCTTCAGCGGCTTGCCGTTAACCTGGATCTTCGCCCCCTCGCACCAGGACGGAATGCGGAGCCGGAGGGTGAAGCGCTGCTTGCGGCGGGCCTCCACGCGGAGAGTAACCGTCTCGTCATAAGGATATTCCGTCTCCTCGACCAGAGAGACCGTGTCGCTGTACCGGAAGCGGGACGGGCCGTATAGGGCCGCCACAGGGCCGTCCTCCGCCCGCAGCCACATCCGGGCCGCATAGTTGGGCAGGAACCGGTGCACGTTGCCCGCGCAGCACTCGGTTTCGTGGGTGGGCCGGTAGGCCATCCAGGTCGATCCGTATTTGAACGGATTGTGGTTGGAGGTGCCCGTAGCAAGAAACTGGTTCACGGACGAGAAGTATTGCAAAGCCTTCCAGTCCGGGGTCACGGCACCCAGCCCGGCATTGAAGACCGCCTTCTCGATGCCGTCGGCATAGCGTGCATCGCCGGTCACCTCCAGGAAAGCGCCGAGAGTCCAGGTGAAGTCCGTGATATCGCAGGTCTCATGGCTGTTCATGATGCCACGCCCCTGCAGATGCTCGGCGCTGGTGATGACTCCGTCCGGCAGGAGGTCTTCCCGCTCCAGGCGGTCCAGGCTCGCCACGGCAAGGTCGCGGTACCAGGGATTGCCGGTTGCGGCATACAGGAGGATGGGCAGTTTGAGCATCTCGCACATCGTCACCCCGTGGACATAGTAGGGCTTCGGATCCGTCAGGAAGTCAGGGTTCACCTCGTAAAACCTGTGGTCGGCAGGTTCACCCGACAGTTCCCGGTAACGGTAGGCGCTGTCGGCCCGTTCCACCAGGGAGCGGTCGCCCGTACGGGCCGCCGTCCACAGCATCCCCTCGACGTTCACGATGTTCCGTCCCTGGATGAGTTGTCCTACGCTCAGGGTATGGTAATGTCGGCGCAGGGCTTCCGGGATGGCCGGGTCGCCGGTCGCATCGTACTGAGCCTGCATCGCCCGGAAGAAAACCGCCATCGGCCATTGCGACTCGATCTTGGGATTCCCGAGGCGGCCGTCCTCCTGCGGATGCGCGATCGTGTACCGCACCCCGGCCTCCCCCTTTTCGATGAGGGCTGCATCGTCCAGCACATAGCCGAGGCGGAGCAGGCCATCGGTGTAGTAGGCCGTCTGCTCATACCGCCACCATTCGCTTCCGTGGGTGCCCATGCGCGGGATCTCACCGTCCCACAGGCAGGTGTTGTACGGGTAGGAAAGCGCCTCGGGATGCCCGGTCAGGCCATCACGCTGCAGCGTCAGCGTCTTGCGCAACCAACCCTGTGGCTGCACATCGCGCAAACTTCCTTCCGCGAAAGGCTGTCCTTCCGCCGAGAACGTCCCGGCCACGGCCAGGACGCAGAGTATCATCTTCCTTCTCATGTCCACGAAAATACGCATTTCTCCCGGAAAAAGCAAAAGGCCGGCCCGTCAAAGGGCCGACCTTCATCGGATGTGCCGGAAGACTAGCGGAGTTTCTTGTAACCGTAGGCCGCGGCGGCATCGGCGAGTTCGATCTCGATGCGCATGAGGCGGTTGTACTTCGCGATACGGTCGGTACGGCTAAGCGAGCCGGTCTTGATCTGTCCGCTGTTGGTGGCGACGGCGATGTCGGCGATGGTCGTGTCCTCGGTCTCACCGCTGCGGTGGGAGGTGACGGTGGTGTAGCCGTGGCGGTGGGCCATCTCGATGGCGTCGAGGGTCTCGGTCAGGGAACCGATCTGGTTGACCTTGATGAGGATGGAGTTGCCGGCGCCCATCTTGATACCCTTCTCCAGGTACTTGACGTTGGTGACGAAGAGGTCGTCGCCGACGAGCTGGCAGCGGTCGCCGATGGCGGCGGTGAGCTTCACCCAGCCTTCCCAGTCTTCCTCGCTGAGGCCGTCCTCGATGGAGTCGATCGGGTACTTGGTGTTCAGCTGTTCGAGATAGGCGATCTGCTCCTCGGAGGTGAACTTGTTGCCGTTCGGGTCCTTCTTCTTGCCGTCCTTGAGCTGCTTGTAATCATAGTAGAAGGTGTCACCTTCCTTGAAGCAGAACTCGGAGGCGGCGCAGTCCATGGCGATGGTCACGTCCTTTCCAGGGACATAGCCGGCGTTCTCGATGGCCTTCATGATACAGTCGAGGGCGTCGTCGATGCCGTCGAGTTTCGGGGCGAAGCCGCCTTCGTCACCGACAGCGGTAGACAGGCCGCGGCCCTTGAGCACCTTCTGGAGGGCATGGAACACCTCGGCGCCGATACGGACGGCCTCGGCCTCGGAAGCCGCGCCGACCGGGCGGATCATGAACTCCTGGAAGGCGATCGGGGCGTCGGAGTGGGCACCGCCGTTGATGATGTTCATCATCGGGACCGGGAGGACATAGGTGTTCGTGCCGCCGATATAGCGGTAGAGCGGGATCTGGAGTTCAGCGGCGGCAGCCTTGGCGACGGCGAGGGAAACGCCGAGGATGGCGTTGGCGCCGAGTTTGGACTTGGTCGGGGTGCCGTCGAGCTCGATCATGGTCTTGTCGATGGCCCGCTGCTGGGAGGCATCCATACCGACGATGGCCGGAGCGATGACCTTGTTGACGTTCTCGACCGCCTTGAGGACACCCTTGCCGCCGTAGCGCTTCGGGTCGCCATCACGGAGTTCGAGGGCTTCGTTCTCGCCGGTGGAGGCACCGGACGGGACGGCGGCGACACCGATGAAACCGGAATCGAGGGTCACTTCAACTTCAATGGTAGGATTTCCGCGGGAATCGAGGATTTCCCTACCGAAAACGGAAATAATCTGCATGATATTATAGAATTAATAAGTTGTCGCTTGCAAAAGCGCGGCAAATTTAGCAAATTTCCATAAGATTCGCAAAATCACCAGTCATCTGTACGGAACGACGAAGCGGGCAGGCCGGCATTGTTGAACAGGGAAGCCTTCTCGACATAATTGTGGAAGGCATACCGCACAGCGACCGGCTCCGGCACCTCTTCGGACCAGACCTCCACGCCCCGGCGGCTGCGGGCCACCTGGGCATGGGCCGGATGGAACACCCGGTCAGCCCCGGCAATCTCGAACCCGGCAAGTTCCTGTCCCAGGGGGGCGAGGCCGAAGCGGCCCGCCTCGAAGTCGACAACCGCCTTGCCGTCCGCGAAGGTGACACCCTTGTAACGGGGAGACTCCATGTCGATAGGGCACGGGAATCCGTAATCCTTGGCCAGGGCCAGCATAGCCAACCGCTCGCCGACCTGCCGCTTCGCCGCCGGATGGATACAACCCTCGTTGCCCAGATCCAGCGTGACGACCATGCCGCTGTGGGAAATCTCATCCTGGTTGCGGTCCTGGGCCTCCCGGAACAGGGCCGATTCCGGCGAGGCGGAATCGCCGTAACTGTACGGGGCGATCTGGACATAGTAGAAGGGCAGGTCGGAGTTGTTCCACATCGTGCGGAGCTGCTCGACGAAAGCCTTCTGCCACACGCGGTAGCGGTCGGGCACCGTGCGGTCCGACTCGCCCTGGTACCACAGGACGCCCTTGATGGTGTAGGGAGCCAGCGGATGGAGCATCCCGTTGTAGTTGGTGCAGGAGGCCGCCTTGGGGACCGTGTCCCCGTCCAGGAAGGCGAGGTCGGTCTCGGGGGCGACCCGGGCGACCAGTTCGCGCGGCATCCACTGGCGGATGTGTGTACCGCCCCAGTCACTCATGATGATGCCGACCGGCACGTCGATATGGTCATGGAGATATTTCGCGAAGAAATAGCCCGTGGCGCTGGCTGCGGCCACCCCTTCCGGAGTATGCCTGAACCAGGTCGCCACGCAGGTGTCCTGCGGCTGGAGGGTCTGCGAGCGCTTGATCCGGCACATGCGCACCGCCACTTCGGGACGGGCGCCGAGGATCACGTCGGTGGAGCCTTCGACCGGCTGGGCGGAGAAGCCCCGCACCGGCATCTCCATGTTGGATTGTCCGGAGCACAGCCAGACTTCGCCGATGAGGATGTCCTTCAGGGTCAGTTTCTCGCCGTCGTTGAAGGTCAGTTCATAGGGCCCGCCCGCCGCCGGCGTCGCCACCGTCGCCTTCCAGCGGCCGTCGGCATCCGCCGTCACCACGGTCTTGGCCTTGGTCCACGAGGGGGCGATCACGACCTTGGCCCCGGGACGGGCCTCGCCCCAGAGGGCCGCATCCGCCTGCTGCTGCAGGACCATTCCGTCCGCAAAGAGTTGGGGGAGTTTCACTTTCGCGGCGGCGCCATCCGCCAGCAGGGCACCGATGAGTGCCAGCATCAACATCTGTCTTTTCATTTCGTCTTATATTTTCCTCAAAGATAACAAGATGTTTTGACTTTACCAACAGGCGGGAGGATGGCTTCGCCCCGGCCCGGGAAGGCGTCAGAAGGTCGGGACCTCGAAGAGCGAGGCGTCGACCTCCCCTTCCGAGAATGCGGTGACGACGACGGAAACCAGCATCCCCATCGAACTCGTGACGGACTTCATCGGGAAACCTTCCCAAACGCAGATCGTCATCTGGGCCGTCTGACCCATCTGCGAGACTTCTGCGGAATATTTCGTACATTCCTTGCCGGCCACCTTCTCCCGGCCGATTTCCTTGATCTTGTATTCCTCGACGACCTCCGGCGTCAGGGCCAGGAAATTGATGCTTTTCTGGACGGGGATCTCCTGGACCTGGCGGGCCGCAGCATTGACCATGTAACTCTTGCCGTCGCGGGAGACCGTGACGATTTCCATCCCGCCGGCCACGGCCTTCGAGGCCTCCAAGGCCCCATAATCGTCAAAATACATCGTCGACTCGATCTTCTGTCCCATCATCTCCGTGACAGCCTTCGCAGTCCCGGACTTGACACCATACTTCCGGGAGGTCTCCTGGGCAGACAGCACCGTTGCCGCGACCAGCAGCACCGTGCAAAGGGTAAAAATCCGTTTCATGTCTTTCATTTTTATTTGATTGTTTAAAGATAGTAATAATTCAGGATTTCTTCACGCAAAAGGACTGAACATTTCGCCTCATTCAAAGAATAGCGGGCCTTCGCCCATTCGACGACCGCTGTATTCCAGTCCAGGAAATCAGCCGAACCAAGTGCATATTTCCGCTCTGTCTGTTTGAAGACTTCCTCCGCAAAGGCACTTTCTTCCAGAGCATGGGCATATCGCGCCCGTGCCAATTCATAGTCCATTTCTGCCTGTATCAACTGTTTGCGGACCTGCTTCCGCACCTCTTCCACATGAAGACGCGCCTCTCCCTTTGCAATCCCCGCCCGGCGGATTCCATTTTTGATGGTCATCCCGTCCAAGATGGGGATGGAGAGAGAAAGGGACACAAAGGCACTGCCATTGTCGGTGTACTGCTCCCAAAAAGGATAGGCATCATATTTCAGCGTTCCGTCCTCGCGTGGCAACATCTTTTTCCGGGCATCGGAATAACTCGTTCCGAACCCGGCGGATAAAGAAAGTCGAGGGCTGGCGGCGGACCGGGCAATCTTCTCATCCAATGCAGCCATTTCCTGGCCCAAGACTGAGGAACGGATCTCCGGATTCGCGTCAAGGGCCGACTCCATATCCCGGATTATCTTATGTGGGAGGACCGGGGCCGGTTCCGCTATGTCGAAAGATTCGTCATCCTCCCATTCCAAGAGATCGCAAAGGGCCAGGCGGGCCATCCGCAACGAATAGGCCGCTGACAATGCATCTCCCAAGGCGGCCTCCCGCCGAGACTGAAGTTGCAGGACCTCCGTTTCCACTACGCTCCCGGCCGACAATAACGACCGAGTCCGTTCCAACTGGGTTTCCACCAGAGAAACAGTTTCTTCTGCCACTTTCTGCTGCTCCCGGGCACAAAGCATCTCCATGTAAGCCCCGGCTATTTGAATCCGGAGATTGTATCGAAGTGACTCCTCCTGCAGAAGGGCCGTTTTCAACGACAATCGCGCCCGTTCCAACCGATGTATTTTTCTCCCTCCTTCAAACAGACTCATCTCACCGGAAACCGAAGTGCTGTTGTTCTGGGTATAGTCCGTCTTGACAAATTCATAAGTGGTGGGGTCCAAGACCCGCCCTGTGGACATCGTATAGGAAGAGGAAGCAGACAACCGGGGGATGAAGGCCCATTTTTCCTCCTGCACAGAAAGGCCTTCCCTGTCGATGGTACAGGCCTGCTTCCGGAGATCGATGTTGTGCTCCATCGCATACCGGACACAGTCCTCCAGCGTCCAGATTTGAGGATGCCCCTCCATGACCAGGGCCACCAGGGCAAAGAGCCCTATGCAGAAAATCCGTCTGTACATATCTCTCCGTCTTTGATAGTGATTATCCTCCCGGCCTTCTCTGCAACTCGCCTTTCATGCGTAACAAGAATGAGCGTCGTGCCAGACTCCTTGTTGATGCCTGAAAGAATATCCATGACCCTGTCCGTTGAAACAGAGTCCAATTGTCCGGTCGGCTCATCGGCCAGAAGGATTCCCGGTTCCGTTATCATGGCCCGGGCGATGGCCACCCGTTGCCGTTGCCCACCGGACAACTCGTCTGGATAGTGTCGATACCAATCCGACAGACCGAATCTCTCCAGTAACGACAGTCCGCGCTCCTTCATCTCTTTTTCCGACATCCGCCGATAGGTCAATGGGAGTATTACATTGTCAAGAAGGTCCATCTGGGGAATCAAATGAGCCGATTGGAAGACAAAACCGAATTTCCTGTTCCGGAGAAAGGCCAGCCTATCATCTGAAAATTCCTTCACGGACACTCCGTCGACAAGGTAGTCGCCCTCGTCAAAACGGTCCAGCAGTCCCAGGATATTCAACAGCGTAGTCTTTCCAGAGCCGGATGCGCCCATCACGGAAATCATTTCTCCATCCCGGATGACAAGATCTATTCCTTTCAAGACCGGGAGGGTTTCATATTTCGTCTGGTACGACTTTCTGATACGACGCAGTTCAATCATAGTAATTCGTTATCACTTCATCTGAAGGAGCCAACCCGTCCAAGATTTCCACCCGTTCCCCGTCTGAAAGGCCCAAGGTCACCTCCCGCTGTCGGGAGATAACCTTCCGGTTGCTCCTTGACACAATCCAGTAAAAGACCGGCATACAGAGCAGCGAGATGAGGGCGACTTGCCATGAATAGATAAACAAGAATGCCAGGGATACGATGAGCACCAGGACATTGATGATGGTATCGCCGACAATCGTCCCGATGACCGACTGGATGCGGCGCGTATCGTTGAGTCTGGCAACCATGTCGCCCGTCTTCCGGGTATCGAAAAATGCCTTGGGCAGCCGTAACAGTTTCCCGAAAAAGAAACGGATGATCCGGTTGTTGAAGTTCCGGCTCTGGGTGATGAGCAGTTTGCTCCTGAGGGCGGTGATTACCACCTTCGCCAGCAGCAGGACCAGCACCAGAACAATTCCAGCAACCAGTTTCGTGGTGTTATGGGAAGGCAGGACATCATCGACCAGTCTCTGCGAAAAAACGGCCATTACCATCCCAAGGACAGCAATGACAAGTCCGATGGCGACGCTGGCACCCAAAAGACCATAATCCTCCTTGAGCAAATCCTGCAGCCAGGACTTCTTCTTTCCCGTAACTGTTTCTTTTTTGATGAAATGCGAATTGGGCTCAAGCAAGAGACACTTCCTCGTCCAGATGTCGGACAACTCATCCTCTGTCATTTCCCTGACGCCCTTTCCGGGATCACTGATTACGAAGCGGCCGTTCTCATAGCCGAAACAAACGACAAAATGTGACAAAACCCTGTCAATGACAACGGCCAGGATACAGGGCTTTCCATGTTCAATCAGATCCGGGATTCCGTTGGCTTCTGCGCCCTGTGCCTCGAATCCCATGGCCCCCGCCGCCTGATACAGGCCCAGAAGCGTTGTCCCGGTATTGGATGTCCCGCTGATCTCCCGCAGGTGCAAGATGGACGACTCTCCCCCATAATAACGTATCAACGACAGCAGACAGGCCGCTCCACAGTCCGTCATGTCGTGCTGGTGCACAAAACTCTTTTCAATCCTTTTCCGATCAATCATTGTAATTCCTGGACAATGTTTTTGATGGATGTCGCACCCATGTGCCGTTTCATCAGTTTTCCATTCTCGTCATAGATGAAAAGGGCTGGCGGTCCCTTTACGCCGAACACTTTATGGATATCGGGCCAGTCTTCCCGCAGCACATAGGCATCGGGGATTGTTTCCAATGGATACTCCATCAGAAACTCCTCGACGATTTCTGATGGGGCGATGGTGATGAACAGCCATTGGACATCCCTGCATTCCGAATGCCTGGCCAATATTCCTTCCACCTCCTTTCTGCAGTATTCGCATTCCGGGTGGAAAAACAGTAGCGCAGTACGCTTGGAAGGATTCAGGTGCCCGATGACATCTAAAGCATCACCGTAAATCGTAAAGGCTTGTATTTGTGGGAATTGTTGTATTCCGCCGTATTTCGATTTGTGTTTTGAAATCGCCCGGCAGAGCATACTCCCCACAGCCACTGCCAGCAGGCAGAGGACCATCCGTGCAATATTTCGTTGTTTCATCCTATGTCAGATACAGCATCAGAAACATCAGCAGGGCGATATAGAACAGATACCCGACACCATAGGTGGACATCACGAACTTGAAAGACTTGCCAAGCCTTGTTCCGCACAACCTTCCGACCAGCAGGGCCATGATAATCCAGTATAGAATCTCAAAGACATTCACCGCAGCCAAGGGCATCCGGACCCAGGGCTCGATATTCTCCCCTCCCAAGAACAAAAGTGACGTGTACGTTGTCAGTTCCATCGCCTTGTCTGCACCAACCCCCAGATTGACCACGCAGAGAACGATGCTGTAAATCATCATCGCGGCTTGCGCAACCATAGCAACACCCCACCAATCCTTGAACTTTTTCCCGCTCATATCCGTAAAGAAAAAATTCCCGATGAATAAACACAAGGAGACAAGCGATAACCTTAACAACAATACAAGCGGAACCAAAAGGAACGAAATCCAACGCGTCCTCTGGTACCGTTCCAGCAACTGGCCTCTGGCCTCCTCACCTATTATGTCAAAGTTTTGTAATTCGGGCAGAAGAATAAATTCCTGCTGCAGGAATGTGATGATGAGCATCAGGCACACATACAGCAGGAAAAGAGAATTTAAAAACCCGTCAGTTATTCGATGTCCCACTACTGTTTTTCTTTGATCTCGCCAAAACAAGAAGTTTGATGTCATCCAGACTAGAGATGGGATCCATTAGCAACCTGGCCGGAACATCTGAAGCATATAGAAGGCATTTTGGTTTGCTTTAGCGATTGCTGATTCCTGGCGAAAATAATTATCATTTGTTCTTTTTCGCTCGTGCTCTTCTGGAGATCACGAATGTTGTTATTCCTGTAACCAAGAAAATCGAAGCAATTATATACTTGTTTGTAATGACATCTATAATTACCAGAACAATCGAGACCAAAAGCAAGAACTCAACAACTAACAGAAAATGCTTCATGTTTTTTATTTTGATTTTTCATAGATGAAACACGCCGCAGATCCGAGAAGTCCAACTGCATCTACCCAGCCAACAGGGTTCCACCAGTTAAAAAGTATACCTGCCCCATACGCAATTGAGCCAACTGTCACAAGATCGCATGCAGCATCGGCCACCTGGCCAACAGTTACTTTTCCCCCTTCTACATAAGAAAGGTAATCAATACTGATTGTATTCATAAAAACCTAATTGTGCCCCGCACTCCCAATCAAGGCTATTAATAATAAAGACGTGGGAGTCATACTCTTGCTTACCCCGGACTCAGGTCCTGACCTGCTTATTTCCTAATCTAAACAACCTGTCAAGTTTGAGTTCAGAAGAAAAACATCAAGTAACGTCTTCGTAAAAATATGCATACATAACTCTCCTCATAGAGATTGTCCAGGTCATCTATAAAAACCTGCTCCCCTTCAATCAGGACGAGAAGAAACATGCAGCCCCATACAACAATAATAAAGAACTAAATACCGTCTGGATAATTAATTCCGGCCTATGACGGACAGGCTGGACACAAACGGGAAATGAAACTTTCTACTCGCGTTTCTTTGAGCGGAGAAAACGATCCACAACGCCTGTCAATATCGTCGCAACGATGAAAACGTGTAGGGCATCCTCGGTCCAAGCATGCATCCCGCTCATATCCAGAATAACGATTACGATAAGTGCAAGTGATAAAATGACCGTGAGTGCAATCCAAATGCCCTTATACATATACACAATAGTTAGGGATACCGACTGTCCCCTTTGCAAATGACCACACTCCGCCGGCAAAAGAGAGCGCGCCTACCAATCCGGTTCCTACTCCCCCGAGTATGCCGATCGTCCCCCAAAAGATATTTTCTAATGCTCCCTGACATTCTTTATCGGAAGAGTGGAATGAAAAACCTGAATTGCAGGTGCGTAGTTCCTCGATGTTTAACGATTTCATGATTGATAAAAATGATCTGTTTTTCCCTCCTACTCTATTACAGGCTTTTCGGTTTTCGCCTTGAAGAATATCTTCGATGGCAAATATCGGGAAAAGAAATATCATTCCCTTGCTTTTCTGCAACCAATTTGGATACAGTCGCTCAAATCTTTGAAAAAATCATGTTGGAGGACTTCCGAAATCCGTATCAGCAGGGCGGTGTCGAGGGAGGACTTCCTGAAAATCTTGTAGGCATTCTCCCGGGTGCAGGCAATTGCTTCTGCAAATTCCGGGACCGAGAGACCTCTTTCATGCACGATTTCCCATATCCGTATCCCTATATCCATGCCCCCTACAACGTAAAAGTATATGAAAGTATCTCCTCCTCCCCACATGTAATCAGCAATTGCCAATCTCCCGCTTTTCTCGAAAGAGGGATGACCGCCTTATCTGTCCCCTCGACAAGGTGGATCGTTTCTGGTTCGGTATCGTGGAAAATCCTGACCTCTGCATATTGCAGGTCTTCAGCAAAGGTCAACACCATCATCTCTGCCGCAGTATCATAGACAATACTTTGCAGGAGAGTCCCCCATTGGCATCGGGTTGATTGTCCACTGATCGGGATTCGAAGAAGGAACTCGTCCCCTTGCGAATTCGGGGCCGACTCATCCTTTGGGGACGATTGGTCTGCAACACAACCCGCGCATACATACATGAGGAAAAGGAGGTAAGACAAACGCTTCATACAGCCGTAATTCATGCTGTAAATTTACGCCGGAGAAGTCTCATCCCCAAAGAATCAGTTTCAAAAACAGGATGATTCAATATTGATTATCAATCCTTTATGAAATTTTTGTTTATGCTCGTACAAAAAAGTTCATGCCTTTCGGGGAATAACTGCTATCTTTGTTTGCATTCCCTCGGATTTGACAAGAAATGAAGAAACGAACGACCTTCCTGCTCCTGCTCCCCTTTATTGCGATGGCGTGCTCAGACTCATATCTGGATGGGATTTTGAGCCGGGTTGAATCTCTGATGGCAGAGCGGCCTGACTCTGCACTGATCCTGCTGCAAAAGAGCCATGTCCCCGACATCGATACCCCCGGAAGGCAGGCGCGTTATTCCTTGGATCTGGCCATGGCCTTGGATAAGAACTGGATCGACACCACGGCAGTAGAAATCATCCAGCCTGCATTGCGGTTTTATCGCGGGCCCTTCAGGAAAAGAGAACAATTCCTTTCCCGTTATTATTACGCCCGCATCCTGGAAAATGGCCAGCATCATCCGGAGGCGATCAAAGCCTTCATGGAGGCCGCGCATCTCTTCAACCATCAAGTAGATTCTGTCTATCTCCTTCGCATCGCCGCCGCAAAAGGAAGGATTTATTGGTATGAACTGATCAGGGACAAAACGGAAGAATCCTTTGTCGAAGCCATCCGCTATGCTGTCCGCTTGCATGACACGGCCAACTATCAAAGGATGTCCCTCTCGCTGGCCGACTTTTATGAAGGCGACCAGCAATACGCCAAGAAGGACAGTCTCTTGCCTCTCATCGGTCCCGTCGAACCGGATTTAAAGGGTTGGAAGGCCAAGTCGGTGGCCGACCTGGTTTTCCGCCATCCTGAAGATTCCCTTCGTTACCCTGACGATTGGGCCTTTTATTGCGAGGCCGTCCGTCATGATCCCGAATCTGTGGATTGGACCAGTCGGGCCCGTTACTATCTGTTCCGCCATCGGCCGGCAGAGGCCATTGCCTTTCTTGATACGGTGCCCGCGGCAACCTTGCCTCCGCAACGTCTTACCTCATTATGGCTCCTCAGGATGTGGGCCCATGAAATGCTGGGAGATTATAAAAGGGCGTATGAAGACCATGTCCAATATACGAGCCGGATGGAGGCCCTGTCTCTCCAGATATTCCAGAATGATATCCGGTTGGTGGAAGATCGGTATCAGCATCTGTTGGCCGGATATAAGGACCGGGCAGTGATCATCGCCCTTTCCTGCCTGGCGGCCTTGCTGGTTGTCGCATTGGGATGGCTGGTCCGTCGGAAGAGACAGAAAGAGGCCCTGCTGTCAGGACTGCGGGAAGAATATGACTTGCTGGTCCAGGTGAGGAACTCGGAACTGGCTCGGAACGAAGTCTTTTCCAGAAAATTGGAGAGCCGCCTGACGGCCCTGAAGCCGTATATTGCCAACGATTTTCCGGAGGAGTTGTCCGATTCGTCGGAACTGCGCCGGATGACGGAAGACAGCAAACAGATGCTCCGGACCATCGGATTTTTGTTTGGCATGTATCATCCCCGATTCATCCTGACCCTGGAAGAGAAAGGCCTGTCGGAACTGGAGACCGGCTACTGCTGTCTGTTCGCACTGGGATTCGCAGGCAAGGAAATCCCATCCAAACTGCATCGGAATACCTTTTACAATGCCAGTAGCGCCATCCGTAAAAAAGTCGGGCTCGGCCCGCACGACACCAACCTCTCCCTATGGGTACAAGACCTCTATAAAAAATACGGAAATAACACGGTATAAACGAAGATTCCCCGGGCGTCCTGCGAGGGACGCCCAGGGAACCCGAGGCACGGCGGCTGCCTACTCTCCCGACTGGTGGGTCAGTACCATCGGCGATGGCGGGCTTAACGGCTCTGTTCGGAATGGGAAGAGGTGGGACCCCGCCGCCATAGCCACCGCAATATATTACTTGAGAGA
>JAFUZO010000036.1 GCA_017476575.1 Bacteroidales bacterium
CAGGATGCAGATCTGACGGCCCACCATGGCCTCGGGGCTGTAATATTCCGCAATGCCGGACACGATGGTCCGGGTGTCGATGCCGGTGTCAATGGGGAGTTTGAGGAGTTTGTCGGTCTTGGGGACCCGTTCGGCCGCGAGAACGGTGGCCGTGCGGATGTCCATGGCCCCGAAAGCCTCGAAGGTCACTTCCGGCTTCTGCGGCTCCACTCGTTTCGCCGCTTTTTCGGCGGCCTTGGCGGCCTCCGCAGCTTCCCGTTCGGCCTTGATGGCTTCCAGGCGGGCGACCTGGGCGTCGATGACGCTGTCCTCTATCTTCTGGAACAGGAGGACGGGTTCGCCAAGGGCATGGCCGGCGGGGAGCAGTTCGGCTGCGCCGAGCATCGACCAGGTGAGGATGAGAGATTCCTCAGGGGTGGCGGAGGGACGGGTGTGGAGAGCCTTGCCTTCACCGGGACGGTAGAAGTTTTCGCCCGGGGTGCCCTTGACACCGAATTCGGAGACGGGAACGACGCCCTCGCCCGCACGGTGGTCATACCCGGCATCCAGTCCGACCCGGAGGATGCCGCGGAGCTTCTCGGCGGAGAACGGCGTAAACGGCTCAAAGGCGATGGCGAGGTCCGCGCAGATCTGGAGACAGGTGTACAGGATGGAGGCGGTGCGGTCCATATCGGTCTTCGCCACCTTCCACGGCTCCATGTCGGAGATGTACTTGTTGCCGATGCGGGCCATGTTCATGGCCTCCTTCAGCGCCTCGCGGAAATGGAACGTCTCGATGTACTTCTCCAGCGCCTCCTTGCAGGGGACGATGGCGGCAAGCGTCTCGGCATCGACCGGCTCCGGTTTCAGGTCGGACGGCACCACGCCGCCGAAATACTTGTGGGTCAGCACGACGGCCCGGTTGACGAAATTCCCGAAGACCGCCACGAGTTCGGAGTTGTTGCGCTGCTGGAAGTCCTTCCAGGTGAAGTCGTTGTCCTTGGTCTCGGGGGCGTTGGCGGTGAGCACGTAGCGGAGCACGTCCTCCTGGCCCGGGAACTGCTCCTCGTATTCATGGACCCAGACCGCCCAGTTGCGGGAGGTGGAGATCTTGTCGCCCTCCAGGTTCAGGAACTCGTTGGCGGGGACGTTCTCGGGCAGCACGTAGGAGCCGTAGGCCTTGAGCATGGACGGGAACACGATGCAGTGGAAGACGATGTTGTCCTTGCCGATGAAATGGACGAGGCGGGTGTCTTCGGATTTCCAGTATTTCTCCCAGGAGAGCGGGAGGAGTTCCTTGGTGTTGGAGATATAGCCGATGGGCGCATCGAACCACACGTAGAGCACCTTGCCCTCGGCGCCATCCACGGGCACCGGCACGCCCCAGTCGAGGTCGCGCGAGACCGCCCGCGGCTGCAGGCCTCCGTCCAGCCACGACTTGCACTGGCCGTAGACATTGGTCTTCCACTCTTTGTGGCGCTCCAGGATCCAGTCGCGCAGCCACGGCTCGTACTGGTCCAGCGGCAGGTACCAGTGCTTGGTCTTCACCTTCTTCGGGGCGCTGCCGCTGAGGGCCGAGCGGGGGTCGATGAGTTCCTCCGGGCTGAGCGTGGACCCGCACTTCTCGCACTGTTCGCCGAACGCGCCCGGGTTGCCGCACTTGGGGCAGGTTCCCACGATGTAGCGGTCGGCGAGGAAGGTCTTCGCCTCCTCGTCGTAGTACTGCTCCGTCTCCTTGGTGATGAACTTGCCCTCGTCGTAGAGTTTCCGGAAGAACTCCGAGGCGTTCTCGTCATGGACCCGGGAGGTCGTCCGGGAATAGATGTCGAAGTTGATGCCGAGGCCGGTGAACGCGTCCTTCATGATCCGGTGGTACCGGTCCACGATGTCCTGCGGGGTCACGCCCTGCGCACGGGCCTTGATGGTGATCGGGACCCCGTGCTCGTCGCTTCCGCAGATGAACACGACATCCTCGCCCCGCATGCGCAGGTAGCGCACATAGATGTCGCCGGGGATATAGGCACCGGCCAGGTGGCCGATATGGACGGGACCGTTGGCATAAGGCAGCGCACAGGTCACCAAAGTTCTCTTGTAGCTCATAGTTTTTTTTGTCTTCCCAACTTGATATTGATCTTCTTTTTCATCTCATTGAGACGCCCCATGTGCGCCATGATCTCCAGCTGCCGGTCCGGAGTCGCTGCGGCGAGTTCCTTCCGCAGATCCGTCAACCGGCATTCCAACCGCTTGGCATGATAGGCCAGAATGCTCCTCGGTACGAAGTTGACCAGCCAAGATTCCGTGGTGGTCAGCGCATTGGCGAAATTCTGCACGGTGAGCTGGTATTTCTCTTCGACGAGCTGCGCCGTCACCTCGGCTACCGTCCGGTCGGGGCCGTCCAACAGTTCCTTGACAATCTGGTCCTGCGACTTGCCCGCATCGTAGAGGTCGAAATAGGCTTCATAAGTCCGCCGGTAGGCCATGTTGGCGAAGGAAACCCCGTCTCCACCGAGGGCCGCATCGATGAATTCCGCGACATTCTGCGCACCATCCGGATCATAGAATTCCGAATCGGACTCGAAGGCGAGCGGGTCGCAGCCGTGGGCCAGGATGAAGCCGAGCAGTTCGCGCTCGGAAGGGGCCAGGACGGCGTTCTCTTCCAGCGGGTTCCGGACCCGGACGGCCGGTTCGCGGGAAGGGGCCGCCTCCGCCGGGACGGACTCCTCCGCCCGGTACTGCCGGCGGGCCGCCTCGCGCTGTTCCTGGGTGCGTTCCTCCGAGGCGGTCTTCTCCCGGGTCGTCCGGATGCGGCCGTGCAGGATCTCCGGCTCGATCTGGAACTTGCGGGCGCAGGCGTCGGCATAGACCGACCGCTTGACGGCGTCAGGGATGTCGGCGATGGTGTCGGCGATGTCGTTGATGAGGTTGGCCCGCTTGAGCGGGTCGTCCCCCGCCTCGTCCAGCAGGAGGTCCGTCTTGAACGTGATGAAATCCTGCTCATGGTCCCGGATGAAGGTCTCGACCTCCTCCAAGGTGTGTTTCTGCGCATAGGAATCCGGGTCGTCGCCGTCCGGGATCAAGACCACTTTCACGTTCATCCCTTCCTTGAGGATCATGTTGATGCCGCGGAGCGCCGCATGGATGCCGGCCGGATCGCCGTCGTACATGATGGTCACGTTCTGGGTGAACTTCTTGATGAGACGGATCTGCTCCGTAGTCAGGGAGGTGCCGCTGGAGGCCACGACGTTGGTAATGCCGAGCTGGTGCATCGACAGCACGTCCAGGTAGCCTTCCACGAGGTAGCATTTGTCCTGCCGGGACATCTCCGCCTTGGCGAAGTAGATGCCGTAGAGCGACTTGGACTTGACGTAGATCTCGGATTCCTTGGAGTTGACGTACTTCGCGACGGTCTTGTCCTTGAGGAGGGTCCGCCCGCCGAAAGCGATGACGCGGCCGCTCACGGAGTGGATCGGGAACATGACGCGGTCGTAGAAGCGGTCGTGGAGCGAGCCGTCGTCCCACTGGGAACAGAGACCGGTCTCCGTCAGGTATTCCGCCTTGTAGCCTTCCTTCACGGCGGCTTCGGTGAAGGCGGTCTTGGATTTCGGCGCCCAGCCGAGCCCGTATTTCGTGATGGTCTCGTCCAGCAGGCCGCGGGAGCGGAAATAGGGATAGCCGATGGTGCGGCCCTCTTCGGAAGCAAGCTGGTCCTTGTAGAACCGGAAGGCGAATTCGGAAGCGGCGAGCAGGCTTTCGTTGCGCTGGCGGGCAGCGATCTCCTCCGCCGACTCCTCCTTTTCCACCACTTCGATGTTGTACTTGCGGGCCAGATACTTCAATGCCTCCACGTAGGAAAGGTGCTCATATTCCATCCCGAAGCCGACTGCCGATCCGGCCTTGCCGCAGCCGAAGCACTTGTAGATGCCCTTGGAGGGGGTCACGTAGAAGGAGGGGGTCTTCTCGTTGTGGAACGGACAGCACGCGACGTAACTGCCACCCCGCCGCTTCAGCGTGACGAAGTCGCCGATCACGTCCTCGATACGGGCCGTGTCCAGAATCAGGTTGACCGTTTCCTGGGGTATCATTCCTTTTCGAAATCCACTTCCTTGGCGCCGGACAGGTCCGTCACTTGGATCTTGCCGTCCGGGTCGGACTGCTTCTGGGCAGGGGACTCCGGGGCACAGGCCTTCTTCTCTTTCCGGGCCGCCTTCACCTGGTAATAGAGGTCACGGCCGTACCACCAGACGGCGGCAGCGCCGATCAGGACGCCCCAGAAGCGCGTCCGCACGATCAGCACGAGGCCGACGAAGATGAAGAGCGCATCCTTGACGAGGGTCCAGGTCCTGTCTGTATAACTGAATGTAGGCATAGTTCGTTGCGTGTTTCGTATAATTTGCAAATATACGAAAGAATATCGAGATTTTTCCACTCCCTCCGGCGGGCCCGGGTCGAAGGGAACCCGTAAAAAATAACCTGCCTCATTTCCCCCTCGGGCCCTCCGGGTTCTTGAAGCCCTTTCCGACGTTGCCCTGCAAAGTCCCGGGCCCGGCCGGGCACCTGATGGTGCCTCTCAACCCCTCCTGCTCATGTTCCGTGGGCGGCACGTTCCAAAACGAGGCAGGTTATTTTTTATACATCTCGAAAAAGCCCGGCGCGGGAGGCGTCGGGCTGTGAGGGTTCCGGAGGCGTCCGGGTCAGAACGGGAGGTCGTCGTCCGTGCCGCCGGATTCGGCCGGCATGTCCGCAAGGGACGGGGACGGGGCCTGCGGGACGGCCGGAGGGACCGACGGGGCCGGATAGGAAGGAGCAGCAGGAGCCGTCTGCTGAGGTATGGCCGGAGCGATCTTCCACATCTGGAGGTCGTTGTACCAGCGGCCGTTATACTCACGGCTCTTAAGGTTGAAGGAGACCTTCACCCGGTCGCCTTCCCGGTACTTGGCCAGTTCCTGGACCTTGTCCTGGCCCCATGCCGTGAAACAGGCCTGGGACGAATAGTTGCCGTCCGGGAACTCCAGCACGAACTCCTGCTTGGCCCAGGCGCCGCGGGCGGACTGTCCGGACTGGACAGCCAGCTTCTGCCGGAGGGTTCCTTCAAGTTCGAGCGCCATGGCTTATTTCTTCTTGGCGGGCTCTTCTTCCTTCTCCACGAACGGGCCGACCTTGATCAGTTCCACGTCGAAGACAAGGGTAGAATTCGGGTCGATGCCGCGGGTGCCGTACTCGCCGTAAGCGAGGTCGCCGGGGATGACAAGCTGGGCCTTGCCGCCTTCACCGATGAGCTTGAGGCCCTCGCCCCAGCCCTTGATGACACGGTTGAGCTGGAAGTTGATGTTCTCGTTCTCGTCGAAGACAGTGCCGTCGAGCAGGGTGCCCTTGTAGTTGACCCAGACGGTATCCTTGTCGGAGGTCGGCTTCACATCGCTGCCGGCCTCGATGATCTTGTAGGCCAGGCCGCTCTCGGTCTTCTCGGCACCCTCTTCCTGGAGGAACTTCTCGATGTACTTCTCACCCTTCTCGTTGTTGAGCGCACCCGTGTAGGCCCTTCTCTTCTGGATGAAGTTGTCCAGGACAGTGTTCATCTCGTTGGGATCGACCTTGAACTGCTCGAAGAAGGTGGAGTCCTGCGGGGTGCCCTTGGCCTTCTGCCAGTCCTTGATACCGCGGATGATCTCGCTGTAATTGAGTTCCCCGAAGTTGTTGCCCTTGATCCAGGAACCGAAGTTCACGCCGATCAGGTAACTGGCGGAGTCGATCTCACTCTTGGCGGGAAGGAGGTCGCGGACTTCCTTGCTGCCTTCCACTGCGGCGGAGCCGCATGCCACCATCAGCACAGAAGCCGATGCAATGGCGAAAATCTTAGAAAAACGCATCGTTATCATAATGTTTTAATGTGTCTGCTTGGACAAGTGCCGGGCCTCACGGTCCGACATCCTGCAAAGTTAGCGGATTTTTCCCAAAATGCGTCAATTATTTTGAAATGTACTCTTTTTTTCTTAAATTGGACCAAAATCTTCCGGACTATGGCCATTGAACCTTCTATTCTCCAAGCCAAACTGAAACAGTTCTTCGGGTTCGACACCTTCAAGGCCGACCAGGAGCGCGTCATCACCCATCTGGTCGAAGGGCACAATGCATTCGTACTCATGCCGACCGGCGGAGGCAAGTCCTTGTGCTACCAGCTTCCCGCCCTTGTGATGGAAGGGACAGCCATCGTCATCTCACCGCTTATCGCCTTGATGAAGAACCAGGTGGACGCCATCCGGGGGTTTGTGGAAGAGAACGACGGCATCGCACACTTCCTCAATTCATCCCTCAGCCGTGCCCAGATTGCCGAGGTCCGGGAAGACCTGCTCAAAGGGGCGACCAAACTGCTCTACGTGGCGCCGGAATCCCTCACCAAGGAAGAGAACATCGCCCTGCTCCAGGAGGTCAAGATTTCTTTTTACGCCGTCGACGAGGCCCACTGCATCTCCGAATGGGGCCATGACTTCCGGCCGGAATACCGCAAGATCCGCTCTATCATCGACCAGATCCAGCCCGCCCCGGTCATCGCCCTCACCGCCACCGCGACGCCCAAGGTCCAGAGCGACATCCTCAAGAACCTCCGCATCCAGGATGCCACCGTCTTCAAGTCGTCCTTCAACCGGCCCAACCTTTATTACGAGGTGCGGGACAAGGTCGACCCGGAGAAGGACATCATCCGTTTCATCCGGCAGAACCCCGGCAAGTCGGGCATCATCTACTGCCTCAGCCGCAAGAAGGTGGAGGAACTGGCACAACTCCTCGCCATCAACGGCATCAAGGCCCTCCCCTACCACGCCGGGCTGGACGCCAAGACCCGCGCCGAGAACCAGGACAAGTTCCTGATGGAGGAGATCGACGTCATCGTCGCGACCATCGCCTTCGGGATGGGCATCGACAAGCCGGACGTGCGCTTCGTCATCCACTACGACATCCCCAAGAGCATCGAGGGCTACTATCAGGAGACCGGCCGGGCCGGACGCGACGGGCAGGAAGGCCTCTGCATTACCTATTACAGCTACAAGGACATCCAGAAACTCGAGAAATTCATGCAGGGCAAGCCGGTCGCTGAGCAGGAAATCGGCAAGCAACTGCTCGGAGAGACCGTCGCCTACGCCGAGTCCAGCCAATGCCGCAGGAAACTGCTGCTCAACTACTTCGGCGAGGACTACCCGCAGGACAACTGCGGCTGCTGCGACAACTGCCTCCATCCCAAGGCCCGCTTCGACGGCCAGCGGGAGATGGCGCTGGTCATCGAGCTCGTCGAGTCGTTGCCCGAACACTTCAAGATCGAGCACATCGCCTGCATCCTTGCCGGGGAGAGCAACGCCATGATCAAGTCCTACCGGCATGACTCCCTGGAACTGTTCGGCGCCGGCAAGGACCACGACACCCGCTTCTGGGCGGCTGTCATCCACCAAGGGCTCATCCTGCACTTCCTGGACAAGGACATCGAAAACTACGGCCTGATCCGGGAGACCGACGCCGGCCTGGAGTTCCTGCTCCATCCCCACGAACTGATGCTGGTCGAGGACCGCACCTTCTCGGACGGCACCGACGACGAGGACGAGGCGGACACCGCCGCCATGCGCGGAGGAGGCGGGGGCGACCAGGTCCTCCTGGCCATGCTGAAGGACCTCCGCCGCGACGTGGCCCGCAAACTCCGGCTCCAGCCGTGGATCATCTTCTCGGACCCTTCGCTGGAGGACATGTCCATCCTGTACCCCGTCACCCTCGATGAGCTCAAGAACTGCCAGGGGGTCGGCGAGGGCAAGGCCCGCAAGTACGGCAAGGCGTTCGTCGACCTGATTGCCCGGTATGTCGCAGAGAACGAGATCGAGCGCCCCGACGACTTCATCGTGAAGTCGGTCGCCCCGAAGTCCGGCAACAAGGTATACATCATCCAGTCCATCGACCGGAAGCTGGGCCTGGAGGACATCGCCGCCGCCAAGGGGCTGGACATGGACGACCTCCTGGGCGAGATCGAGGCCATCGTCGCCTCCGGTACGCGCCTGGATCTCAACTACTACATCGACGACACCCTCGACGAGGAAGTCGTCGACGAAATCTACGACTGGTTCCGCGAGGAAGCCGGATCCGATTCCCTCGAAGATGCCCTCAATGCCCTCGGCTCCGACTACGAAGAGCGCGAAATCCGCCTCGTCCGCCTCAAGTTCCTCTGCGAAGTCGCCAACTGATTCTTCTTCGCCTCCCTCCTCCTGCCGTCCCCTTGCCGGGCCTGACGTGCCTGACAGGGCCGGACGTGGCCGGAATCTGCCGTGGCCGGGACGGATACGGGACATGTTGTGCATGACGGGGCCGGGCCCTGCCGGGCAGGACGGGACAGTCTGCGAAGCACCTATCAGATTGACCATCATGATTTTACAGGGTTTCGGGTGCAAATGGATTTGCACCCGAGGGCGCGTAAGCGACTCTCTGGTAGACAGTTGAGTGCTTCGCTTGCTGAATGGAAGAGATGCCCGGTCGGGCCGGGCATGACGGACAGGATGGGCAGGATGGGCAGGACGGGCAGGATGGGACAGAACGGACAGGATGGGGTCGGGCCCTACCGACGGAAGGAGCAGGGGACGGAACAGACCAGACCGGACAGGACACGGCCGGACCCCTCCGGGTCACGGGGTGACGGGGAGGGGGGCGGTGTAGGGGGCGTTGGCGCGGTAGTGAGGGGCGTAGAGGGATTCGATGGTGACGACGGGGGCGGTGAAGGTGCCTGCCTGGGTCACGAAGAAGGCCTCGGTGAGAGTCGTGTTCTCTTCGGGGAAGATGTCGAAGTAGTATTCCGTTCGGTCAGCCTTCACGTTGCGGTAGCCTTGCGGGGCGAAAGTGAAGAGCGTGCCGTGGCGCAGGGGGCGGACCGTTCCCCAGCCGGAGTAGCCGGACAGTTGGTCGACGGGGCGCAAGGTGGCCTCGCGGAAGGCATCGACCTTCACGAAACTGCGGTTCTCCTGGTTCCAGATCCGGTATTGGGCGATGATCTTCTCGCCCGCATGGATCGGTGTGCCCGGAAGGATTTCCTGCAGTTCGGTCACCTGGTCGTTCTTCCCGGAGGTGCGGTCGTCGTAGACCTTCTCCACGGTCACCTCGCGGAAGAAGCGGCGCTCGATGGTGAAGCCGTTGCCGACCGCCTGGATGCCGTCGAAAGGATGGGAGTAGGTCGCATCCAGGGCGAGGATCCGGGTCGAGAGCACGTCAGGGGAACCGTCAAGGACCGAGGTGAGGGCATCGACGAAGGCGGGGTCTGCGTCCCATTGCTGGGTTTCCTTCTGGAGCATGAGCCACAGGCGGATGCCGTCGGCGATGTCCTGGCCGCCGCTGGCAGCGGGGTCGCACAGCAGGTCGCACAGGAGGGCATGGGCATAGGCCTCAGATTCGAGGAGGCCGCGCCACGGCATCACGGCGTCGGGGTAATACCAGCCGCCGTCACGGTGCTCGACCGCATATTCCAGAAGCGAGGTCACATCGGCCCGGAGCGATTTTTCCATCTTGGACTTCGCAGCCACGGTCACGCCCCAGGCCTTGGCGAGGGCGATGCCGTCGGAGGAGGCGGACAGTTGCAGGAGGGTCTTGATCCGGCGGGCCTTGGCCAGGATCTGGCCCTGGAGGCCGCGGCCTTCCTTCGCAGAGGGGACGAGATAGTCCTTCGCCGCCTTCCGGAAGGCAGCCATGCGCCTCTTCTCCGCCTGGGCCGAAGGTTTGACGTCGAACTTCACACACGGGTAGAGCGAGCGGACATACATGTACTGGGCATCGGACACCCAGCCGCACCAGAGGGGCAGTTCGGTCGTGAACTGGCGCCGGTCGAGGTACTGCACGGAGGTGGCCAGGTCGGGGACCTCGAAGCCGCGGGCGCGGAGTTTGGCGAACCGTTCGAGCAGGACGGCCGTGATGACGGGAGACGAGGTCATGCCTTCGAACCAGCCGAAACCGCCGTCGGCGTTGCGGCAGGCGAGAATCCGGGCCAGGAGGGCATCATCACCGTCCGTCCCCGAAGGAACCGAAGAAGCCCCGCACTTCCCGGCCAGGAGGCGGACATACCAGGCCTCGGAGAGGGAGAGCACGTCGGCGGCCGCCGGTTCGACCTTGGAAGGAATCGCATCCCGCACGAGGTCCAGGAGGGAAATCTCCCGCAGGCGGGCCTCCGTGCCGGGAACATTCACGAAACGCCCCCGGAGTTCATCCAGCAAGGTCTCCCGGTCCATGCCGGAGCGGAGGACAGCGGAATGGGCCTCGGTGAGCGTCTGCACGGCCGGATACACCGGTACCGGCAGGAAGAGGGCGTCGGAGAAGTCGTCCGCGACGAAGGCGACCCGGAACCCGAGGGCCGCATCAGGGCCGGAAGCATAGCCGGAAGGAACCTGCACGGGGAAACGGTGCGAGACCACCCCGCCGGCCGGAACCGATACCGCCACCCGCTGGACCGCCACCGGTTCCTGTCCTTCATAGTCGGCGGACGGATAGACATAGAGGTACAACTGCCCCGAGACCGGGACGTCCGCGATGCTGGAGACGGAGGCCGCCAGTTCGTAGGTATCGCCCTCGTACAGGTAGCGCGGCTCCACGACGGCGACCTTGACCGGGATGGAAACCACCATCTCCTGGCGCAGATACGCGTTCCGCATCGCCTTGTCGTGGGCATAGAGGGCCACATAGTAGGTCGACAACTTGTCGGAGGTCCGGAACGAGAAGGACAGCGCGCCCGAGGCGTCGGACACCAGGTGCGGCTGGAAGGTCAGCGCATTCTCGAACTTCGAACGGACCGGGACCTCCATCCCGGCGGCCATCTCGGGCGCCGCTTCCTCCGCGACCGCATCCTCCATCGCCATCATGTTGACGGAGGCGGCGGACTTCGTCATCGCCCGGGAGACCCCATAAGCCATCACCACAGAATCATCATCAATCAGGGCATCCTCCTCCGCATACGTATCCTGCCCGCTCACCCGGCCGCAGACCGAGTTGACCGTCACCGACGGGACCGAGAAGTCGCGGAGCGTCACCACCGGCCAGGCATTGCCCGCGACGGCGCCGATGCTCTTGTCATAGACGGCGGCCAGGGCCTCTACGCCCGGGTCGGTCCGGACACTGAACGTATAGGCGGAGCCCGGATAGGCCTTGTCGGTGAAACGGCTGAATGTCAACGGCAACGACAGACGGGTCCGGACGCGGGTGTACTGCCGCTCGAAGGAGACAGCCTGCCCCCGCTTGAAGTAGAACACCTGGAGCCGCACGGCGTCGGGATAGGACGTCCGGTAGTCCAGTTCGACCGTGGCGAGCGAACCGGCCTTGCCGCGGACGCCTTCCAGGTTCAGTTTCCGGGTCAGCAGCACCTCCCGGGA
Source organism: Bacteroidales bacterium (assembly GCA_017476575.1). GTDB lineage: Bacteria > Bacteroidota > Bacteroidia > Bacteroidales > UBA932 > Cryptobacteroides. Next base: position 11,352 of record JAFUZO010000036.1, read on the forward strand.
CCGACCGTAGAGGGTCACGAGGGCCCACTCCGCCCCGTCCGCCGTGCCAACCTGGAGGCGGATCTTCCCTCCGTCCTCCACCTCGGTCTTGCCGGCGATGAACACCCGGCGCAGCGGAGCATCCAGTACCGTATCGGAAGGCTTGACTTTCAGCACCTTGCATTCAGACTCATCCTGGGTTTCCTTCACGGCGGCAGACGCCTTGAGCGTGAAGAGCCCGGACGGGATGCCGGACAGGTCGATGGACACGACCTCGCCCGAAGCGGCCTTCCCCTGGCGGAGGACGGAACCGTCCTCGGCGAGCAGTCGCCACCCGAGCGGGACATCCACCCGGTTGCCGTTGCTGTCATCCACCCGCATCTCCGCCTGGAGCGTGTCCCCGGTCACGATGTATTGGGACGGCGACGGGCGCCAGTTGCGGCGGTAGAAGACGGGACGCCAGACATTCCGCTCGTCGAGGGTCACGAACTCGCCGTCGGCGGCATCCCGGACATCGAGCGCGACCCGGATGGCGTCGCTGATGAAGAGCGCGGTGTCGAACGAGAGCGTTTCGCCCGTGGCGTCGCTCACCTGCACCGTGACTGTATAGTAGCCGCTCTCCTCCGCCGGGAAGGACAGGGAGAAAGCGCCGTCCTGCGCAGGCGTGAGGGTGGTTTCGTGCACGACTGTCCCGTAGCGCTCCACCTGGGCCGTGAGTGTGGCACCGGTCAGGCTGTGCCCGGTGTAACTCGTCACACGGCCGCTCACCGGGACCTGGTCGCCCGGCAGGTAGAGTTCATCGCGGGTGTCGAACGAGAGGGTGAAGGTCGGCAGGACGAACTCGTCCACCCGGAAGGAATCGTAGGCGAGGTCCACCTTGCCGGAGACGACCCGCAGGCTGAAGTACCCGTTGCGCTTCCCCACCGGCAGGACGAACGAGCCGGACGCGGAACCGAAGGCGTTGGTTTTCAAGGAAAGGCGGTCCACCTCCTTCCCCTCGGCGTCCGTCAGCACGACCTGGACCGGCGTGTCCGGCATGACGGCGACCTTCTCCACGAGGTCGCCCTTGTACAGGACGGCCTTGAACCGGAGGGTGTCGCCGGGGTTGTAGGCGCCGCGGTCCTTGTAGAGGTTGCAGTAGCGTCCGTCCGCAGCCGACTCGGCGTCGACGGTCGTATGATAGAGGCTGAGCCGTTCGCTGCTGCGGAGTTCCGTCCCGGAACCGGTCTCGGCGGACAGGGCGTAATAGACCCGGGGCGAGGCGGCCACGGCCTGCTGGAACTTCTTCGGCAGCACGGTGAATCCGTCGAGGGTGACGGTTTCGGAGAGGACCCGCGTGTCGCCCTTCCACAGGACCAGGGTCGCCCGTTCCAGGGGACGGCCGGTCAGGTGGTCGGCGACATAGGCGGCCTGGCCGCGGGCATCCTGCCGGGCGGCCAGGGACAGGCGGTATTGCGTATAAGTTGCACTCGCAGAGCGCTTTCCATTGACAGCCTCGACGAGATACGCCCCGTCGGGCAGTTCCGGAAGGGCGATCCGGACGGTGTCGATGACATAGAAACTCCGGACCGGGTCTACGGCGGTCCAGGTGCGGAGCACGTCCTTGCCGTCGGCCTTGCGGAGGGTGACTTCCGCCTTGTCCAGGTTGCGTAGGAGGACGGCGGCGTTCCCCTGTTCCATGCGGACGAGGAGGGACGATGCCGTCAGCGTCTCCATGAGGCTTTTCGCGAGGGTGCAGCCCTGGGCCACCCGGGCCTCGTCGCCCTGGAGCGCCGCCCGCTCCTTCTCGAACCGTCGGCATTTTTCATAGAAGGCCTGGAACGCCTCGGAAGAGGCCTTGTCCTTCTCCAGGGCGGCGAACTCCGCCTGGAGCAGGTCCTGGCGCGGCCAGAAGGCGAGGCCCCGGCCGGCATAGCGGGCGGCCAGGGCTTCCAGGGCCGCCGGCTGCTCCTTCTCGTCCAGGCGCACCGCCCGGTAGTATTCCAGCCAGGCCGCATCGGGATACCGGTCGCCGAGGTGCGCCCGGAGGGCCTGGTAGACCTCGTCATCGTCCAGCGAGGTGTAATGCCGGTCGCCGAGCAGGTCCCAGAGGACATACTCCTTGTCATCGGCGATGAAGTCCTTCAGGGCGCCGCCCATCTCGCCGGTCCGGTAGAACGGGCGGTGGACGCCCCGGAAGGCGTCGGCATGGTCCTGGACATAGGCCCAGCGCTCGTCGGTGGACTTCCCGGCGAACTCGCCCATCCAGAGGTAGGTCACGACGGGCTCGCCGAACGCGGCCACGTCGGCGGAAAGTTGCTCCCGGAGTGCGCCCCGCTGCTTCCAGTCCCGGCGCTGGACCGTGTAGACATACTGCACGGCCGCGTCGTAGAAGTCCACGGCAAGGTGCTGCCGCTGCGCCTCCGCCTTGATGTCCGCGAGTATCTCGGCCTCCTTCTGGGGGCGGTCGGCCTTCGTGGCGGCGGTGTACTGCGCCCACAGGGCGGTCAGCACATGGCCGTCGGCATCGGGCTGGTTCAGGGTGTTCTGCTTCATACCTGCTGTAAGGAAGACGATGACGGCCGACAAGGCTGCCGTCCACATATACTTGTTCATACCATTGGGGTTTCGGCTCCTTTGCCTCTTCAACAATTATACCATCAGCGGAAAAGGGGCAGGGCCTCGCTGACAACGAAGGTGGAGCCGCCGATGTAGATCAGGGGCGGAACGGGTTTCGATGCCGAAGCGGACCGGTTCAGCTGCTGCGAAAGGTTCTGGGCAAGTTGGATTGCCATCTGGACTGCCTGGCGGACGGTGTCGGCGGTATAGGCCCGGTTGCGGCCGGCCGCCTGATAGCGCCGCAGGATCTCGGCGGCCGGAAGGGCCCGGGGCGTCTGAGGAGTCGTGAAGATGTAGGTCGCCTCTTCCGGCATGAGCGGGATGATGGCGTCGAGGTCCTTGTCGGCCATGACTCCGTAGACGATGATCAGGGAACTGCACCGCCCTTCCGAGACATAGCGGCGGAGCTGGCTGAAATTGTAGTGCAGCGCCTGGGGGTTGTGGCCGATGTCGCAGATGACATAGGGTAGGTCGGACAGTTTCTCCCAGCGGCCGTGAAGGCCGGTCCGGGCAGCGGTATGGACCAGGGCGTCGACCACGGCCTGCGTGTCGGCCAGCCCCCGGAAGCCGGGCATTTCCTTCAGGATGTCCACGGTAGCGAGCGCGGTGCGCAGGTTCTTCTCCTGGACATCGGCATGGAGATCCATCTTGCGCAGGATTTCCTGCCGCTTGAACCACAACGAGGGCCGTACCCGGTCGGCATAGGTCAAAGGGCTGTTCATCCAGGCGGCGTCATCGAAGACAGGATCGGTCTCGTCCTGGCTTTCCCCTACGACGACGGGGACGCCGGACTTGATGATGCCGGCCTTCTCGGCGGCAATGTCCGCAAGGGTGTCGCCCAGGTAGGCGCAATGGTCCAGGCCGATGGTCGTGATGACGCTCACCTCGGGCTGGATGATATTGGTCGAATCCAGCCGGCCGCCGAGCCCGACCTCGATGACCGCGACATCTACCCTGCAGTCGGCGAACCAGCGCAGCGCCATCCCGGTCGTAATCTCGAAGAAGGAGAGGTCGTGTTCCTCGAAATACGGCTTCCAGGTAGTCAAGAAGTCATAGGCATATTCCTTCGGAACCAGCATGTCCCCCACCACCCGCATGCGCTCGCGGAAGTCCACGAGGTGGGGCGAGGTATAGAGGCCGACCTTGAGTCCGGAGGCGGAAAGGACGGAAGCAAGCATGGAGGACACGGAGCCCTTGCCGTTGGTTCCGGCGACATGGATAGATTTGAAGGAGCGGTCCGGACGGCCCAGCGCCTCGTCAAATGCTTCCATCCTGTCCAGTCCCGGTTTGTATGCCTCGCCAAATCCAGCCTTCTGCACGGAGGGGAACCGTTTGAATATCTCCTCGACCAGCCTTCCGTAAGCGGACTCCGAATACGCCATATCGCAACGATTTTTTGATTTCAACGCAAAAATACTTACTTTTGGGCAGATAAAAAACTTCTCAGGCGAGATATGGCTGACAGAACCTCATTTCTTTACAGCGGGTACATCATCGACGGCATCTCCCAACCTTTGGCGCCGGCCGACCTGTTGCAGGAATGTTCGCGGGAGGGCGCCCTTCCGCCCGTCCCGGAAGGTCCCTTGGATGTCATCGCAGACGAGACGGTCGACCTGGCCCCGGACGCGTTCAAGTACCGGGAGGAGGATATCGACCGCTATGCCGCCGCCGTAGCCCGGTACGGGAAACGGTCCCTGCCCATTCCCTTTGCTGCCCCTTATACCTGCGGGAAGGCCGCCCAGGCCCTCATCGACGCCCTTTGGATGGGCGGGCATTTCCGGCTCGGCGACCTGGACCTGAAGGCCGGCTGGCATTGGGACGGGACAGAAATCGGCCGCATGGCCGCCTTCTACGCCTCGGTCGAGGCGGCCAGCACCTATATAGATGCCCTCGGACTCAAGTTCCACGAGGTGCGGACCGGTACCGGTCCGTGCGCCGTCAGTTTCAAGGCGGTCACAGGAGAAGAGACGGAAGGGGAGGAGGAGGAAGTCCTGATCCAGGAGCCGTTCAAGACGGCCTGTCCCCGCCTTTCCAGGCGCCGCCGCTGTCCGGCCGGCATCCTTTCCGAAGCCTCCGACTGGCTGATATACATTCCCTTCGATACTTGCGACTTCCGTCTCGGAGGAAGCCTCCTTGCCGCTGCTACCGGGACCCGTCCCACCACTGCCCTCGACATCGGGGACGCCGACTATTTCATCGACTGTTACGAGGTCGTGCGGGAACTCGTGGAGGACGGTATCGTCAAAGCCGGTGCAACCGTCCTGGACGGGGGGCTCCTGCACACCCTGCAGAAGATGGCCGGAACCTGCGGAGCTTCCATTTCCATCGGAGCCATCAGCCGGGCCTATGGAGGTGAACTTCCGGTGCGCATCCTCTTCGGAGAGGTGCCGGGGGCCATTATCCAAATTGCCGACGGCGACTACGATTATGTGGATGCGGAACTGCTGCTCCAGGACATCGCCTACTTCCCGCTCGGCCACCCGGTTCCCGATTCCGGCATCATTTCTGTCCTTTCGGGAGAAAATGCGGGACTCCCGGGCATCCTGGAATCGCTTTTGAATACCCGTGAAGGAGAAGATTAAACACGATATATGAGCAAGATTTTCGTTCTCGACACCAACGTCATCCTTCATGACCACCAGGCTATCAAGCATTTCCAGGACAATGACCTCGTCATCCCCATCGCCGTCATCGAAGAACTGGACAAGTTCAAGAAGGGCAACGATGCCCTCGCCTTCAACGCTCGCGCCTTCATGCGCGAAATCAACAAGTTGACCGACCGCCGCGACTTCGGACCGGAGGGAGTTCCGCTCGGAAAGAAGCTCGGGAACCTCAAGATCGAACCGAACCATCCGTTCGCACCCGAATTCCAGGACCTGTTCAAGGATGACATCCAGGACCACCGGATCCTCGCCACCGCCATGTGGGTGCGGGACCGGAATCCAGGGCGCTTCGTGGCGCTGGTGACCAAAGACATCAACCTGCGCCTCAAGGCCAAGGCGGCCGGTATGGCGGCCCAGGACTACCTGCGCGGCCGGGTCGAGGAAGACACGCTGGAAGGGCTCGAGCGCGAGGTCGAAATCATCCGGGACATCGCCTCCGAAGCCGTGCAGAAGCTGGCTTACGGCCAGGACAACACCCTCGACTGGCAGACCGTCGCCCAGAAGGAGCCGCGGCCGAACCAACTCTACAAGTTTTCCCTCGGAGAGACGACCGTCTGCGGCCGGTACGACGCCGCGCGGAAGAAGGTCGTCCTCGTCAAGTCCCGGGAGGCCTACGGCATCCGCCCGCGCAACGACGAGCAGAAGTTCGCCCTCGACGCCTGCCTCAATCCGGACATCCAGCTCGTGTCCCTGACAGGGGGCGCCGGGACGGGCAAGACCCTCCTGGCCCTCGCCGCCGCCCTGGAGCAGGAGAAGGACTTCGACCAGATCATCCTCTCCCGGCCGACCGTCGTCCTCGGCGGCCAGGACATCGGCTTCCTCCCGGGCGACCAGAAGTCCAAGATGAGCCCCTACGTCCAGCCGCTCCTGGACAATCTCGACGTCATCAAGCGCTGCTTCAAGCCGGGGTCCAAACAGGCCCTCCGCGTGGAGTCGCTGCTCAAGGAGGAGAAACTGCTCATCCTGCCGCTCGCCTATATCCGCGGCCGTTCGCTCGGCAAGGTCTACTTCATCGTGGACGAGGCCCAGAACCTCACGCCCAACGAGGTCAAGACCATCATCACCCGCGCCGGAGAAGGCACGAAGATGGTCTTCACGGGCGACATCTTCCAGATCGACCAGCCCTATCTCGACCAGTGGTCCAACGGCCTCACCCTCCTCGGTGAGAAGATGGACGGCCAGGCCCTGTTCCAGCACGTCTTCCTCCGCAAGGGTGAACGCTCCTCCCTCTCCGACCTCGCTGCCAAGCTCCTGTGACGCGCCTGACGATCCGGAAAAATGCAGGAAATGTGAAGAAAATGTTGTAACTTTGTACGGTTTTTTGTGAAAAAAAGGAAAATTCGTAATATTTAACAGTCTTACACATGGAAGAAATCAAGAAAAGAGTCTATCGCTTCGGAGGGAAGACCGCTGAGGGTGATGGCAAGATGCGTGAACTGCTCGGCGGCAAGGGTGCAAACTTGGCCGAAATGAACCTCCTCGGCATGCCGGTTCCCGCAGGGTTCACGATCACGACCGAGTGCTGCACCGAATACTACCGGCTCGGCGGCGGCTACACTCCGGAACTCAAAGCGGAAGTTGCAGCGGCCCTCGAAGCCACTGAAAAGATAATGGGCAAGAAGTTCGGCGATCCGAAGGACCCGCTTCTCGTGAGCTGCCGATCCGGCGCCCGCAGCTCCATGCCAGGCATGATGGATACGATCCTGAACATCGGCCTCTGCTCCGCGACCATCCCGGGCCTCATCGAGAAGACTCAGAATCCGCGTTTCGTCTATGACGCCTACCGCCGCCTCATCATGATGTACTCCGACGTGGTCATGGAGAAGGCCGAGGGCATCGAACCGGCTGATGGAGAGGGCATCCGCCAGCAGCTCGACCGCATGATGCAGGACCTCAAGGACGCCAAGGGCTACAAGAGCGACACCGACATCACCGCCGACGAGCTCAAGCAGCTCGCCGAGGACTTCAAGGTCCGTATCAAGAAGGTTCTCGGCGTCGAGTTCCCGGACGATGCGAAGGCCCAGCTCTGGGGATCCATCGGCGGCGTGTTCAAGTCCTGGAACGGCAAGCGTGCCATCCGTTACCGCCAGATCGAGCATATTCCGGACGATTGGGGCACCGCCGTCAACGTCCAGTCCATGGTCTTCGGCAACATGGGCGACACCTCCGCCACCGGCGTCGCCTTCTCCCGCAACCCGGCCAACGGTGACAACAAGTTCTACGGTGAATGGCTCATCAACGCCCAGGGCGAAGATGTCGTCGCCGGTATCCGCACCCCGAACCCCCTGAACGAGGCCACCAAGAGCGAGAAGAACAAGAAGCTCGCTTCCCTCGAAACGGCCATGCCGGAGGTCTACAAAGAACTCGACGACATCCGCAAGGCGCTCGAGGATCATTTCCAGGATATGCAAGACATCGAGTTCACCATCCAGGAAGGTAAACTCTGGATGCTCCAGTGCCGCATCGGCAAGCGGACCGGCCTCGCTGCCATCCAGATGGCCGTCGACATGGTCGAGGAAGGCCTGATCGACGAGAAGACCGCCGTGATGCGTGTCTCCCCCGCCCAGCTTGACGAAGTCCTCCACCCGATCCTCGACCCGGCTTCCGAGAAGAAGGCCGAGGTCCTGGCCCAGGGTCTCCCGGCCTCCCCGGGCGGTGCCGTCGGCCAGATTGTCTTCACCTCCGAAGAAGCCATCGAATATGCCAAGGCCGGCCGCAAGTGCATCCTTGTCCGCGAGGAAACCTCCCCGGAAGACATCGACGGCATGCACGCCTCCGTCGGCATCCTCACCGAACGCGGCGGCATGACCTCCCACGCAGCCCTCGTAGCCCGCGGCTGGGGCAAGTGCTGCATCGTCGGCTGCGACGCCATGAAGATCAACTTCAAGGACAAGACTGTCTCCTTCGCCGGCATCAAGAAGACCTACAAGGAAGGTGACTTCCTGAGCCTCAACGGCGCCAAGGGCCTCGTCTACGGCACCGCCATCGACACGATGGACGCCTCCGAGAACCCGCTCTTTGCCAAGTTCATGGCCCTCTGCGACAAGTTCCGCAAACTCGGTGTCCGCACCAACGCAGACACGCCCGAGGATGCCTCCCGCGCCCTCAAGTTCGGCGCCGAAGGCATCGGTCTCTTCCGGATCGAACACATGTTCTACGGCCGCAACTCCGAGACTCCGCTCTCCAAGCTCCGCAAGATGATCCTCTGCGACACCGATGACGAGCGCAAGGCCGCCCTCGCCGAACTGGAGCCGTACATGAAGGCCGCCGTCAAGGAAACCCTCCGCGTGATGGACGGCAAGCCGGTCGTCTTCCGCCTCCTCGACCCGCCGCTCCACGAGTTCGTGCCGAAGGGCGAGGACAAGAAGAAGGAGATCGCTGCCGAGCTCGGTGTCTCCGTCAAGGAAATCGAGAAGCGGGGCGAATCCCTCCACGAGGTCAACCCGATGATGGGCCACCGCGGTGTCCGTCTCCACGTCAGCTTCCCGCTGATCGCCGAGACCCAGTACCGCGCCATCTTCACCGCCACCGCCGAACTCCAGAAGGAAGGACTGAACCCGAAGCCGGAGATCATGATCCCGGTCACCATCTCCGCCCGCGAGCTGAGCTTCCAGCGCGCCATCTGCGACAAGATCAAGGCCGAGGTCGAGGCCCAAACCCAGCAGTTCCTCGAGTACCAGTTCGGTACCATGATCGAAATCCCGCGTGCCGCCCTGACCGCCGACCGGATGGCCCGTGCCGCCGAGTTCTTCTCCTTCGGCACCAACGACCTCACCCAGATGACGTTCGGCTTCAGCCGCGACGACATCGGCACCTTCATGGGTGACTATCTCGGCAACAAGATCCTCGACGCCGACCCGTTCCAGACCATCGACCAGAAGGCTGTCGGCCAGCTGGTGAAGATCGGCGTGGACAAGGGCCGCAGCCGCCGCGGGAACCTGATGTGCGGCATCTGCGGCGAGCACGGCGGCGACCCCGCCTCCATCGCCTTCTTCAACACCATCGGCATCAACTACGTCTCCTGCTCCCCGTTCCGCGTCCCGATCGCCCGCCTCGCCGCGGCCCAGGCCGAAATCGCCCAGAGCAAGTAAGACTCACAACACATTGATAGAAAAGGGCTTACCGAATCGGCAAGCCCTTTCTTCGTCTTCGGTATCACTGCTTACAGTCCCCAATCCGCGGCGGAACAGGTCGACTTGGGTGCGGCGGGCACGTTGTGGAAGTAGGTGAAGCCGGTGATCTTCTCCAGGTCGGCGACCGGCATCATCTCCCGGGACGTGACTTTCTGGCCCTTCGTGCCGGCGGCATGGGCGCGGACGAACGCGGCACACTGGAGTTCAGAGGCGGTGCAGTCCTTGACGGACTTGCCGGAAGAGCCGGACTTGGTGCGCAGGAGCAGGTAGTACATCATCGTGGGGATCTGGACATCGGACGTGCCCATGAAGGTCGTCGTCGAGGGGCTGGAGGTGTTGCCATAGCCGTCGGTGAACGTGTCGAAATAGCATCCGATGACGACATAGAGCGTATCGGAGCAGACCTGCTTGTCCACCCAGTCCTCCAGGGTATTCCACCCGCCGCCACCGGTATTGAACCAGGTCGCGTGCTGCGGGGCGATGTTGGTCACGTAGAAGACCTGCCTGTTGATGGCCACGCTGCGGGTGCGCTCCGCGCTGCCGAGCATGTGGCCACGGTTGTAGGTGCCGCTGCCGGAGGTCGCTCCGTACTGGACCGATTGGGGCATGTCCGGGTTGAAGGAATAGGCCTGGCGGCCCGTCGACCCTTCATACCATTCATGCCGCGGCGCCGCCACCCAGACGGGGCAATGGTACGCGCTGCTCCAGCAGGCGGTGTAGTTGCGCTGGTAACGGTCGCCGGAGGCGGGGGTCTTCTCGTCGGTCCAATGGTGGGTGAAGTAGAGGGTGCGGTCGCGGTTGTCGATGTAGTAGTTGCCGCCTTCGGTGTAATGGGTGTAGTCCAGTGCGGGCAGTTCGGCCCAGGTGGGCGCGCCGGTGGCGGGCTGGACACCCTGGGTCGTGACGCTGAGGACGGCGCCGCGGACGCCCTGGTACTGTCTGGTGACCGGATTCCACGCCGCCAGGGAGGCCTGGTAATAGATGGTCTGGCGGCTCGTCAGGCCGGTCAGGGCCGCCGAGAAGGTGCCGGACGCATCCAGGACGGATTCGGCGGCGCCCACTTCCCGGACCAGGGCATCGGCGGAAGTCCCCCACCGGAAAACGACATCCTGCGGGGCATTCTCGGTGGAAAGGCCGGTGTAGGAGGCATGGAGCACGACGGAAGACGTCGTGACGGAGGTGGCGGCGAGGGTCGTGACGGAGGTCGTGAATTCCGGGTCGGGATCAGGGTCCGGGGCCTGTCCGGAAGCCGCCGCCTGGACGGCCGTGAAGACACGGTTCCCGTTGAAAGTCAGTTGCCCCGTACGCTGCACCTCATCCGGATTGCGGGCAGCCCGGAGGACGAGGGTCGCAGTGCCGCCCGTCCCGGCCCACTCGTCGAGGGTCAGCCAGCCGGCATCGGACACGGCAACCCACGGTCCGGTCGCATCGATGCCGAGGAACCAGGTCCCGCCCTCCGCCGGGAAAGTATGGGTCTCCTCGGCCAGGGCGACCTGCGTACCGGCCTTCTCTCCCGAACAGGCCGCGAGCCCGAGGAGGACCAGGAGCCAGGGCAGTCCCTTCATCGTCAATAGCGGTTGAGCGGACGCCCGGCGGTCATCATGTGGACCTTGCGGACGATGTCGTCGAGCACGGCCTGGTGGGCCTCCCGTCCGGCCTGCTGCTCCGGGGTCGGTTCCTTGGCGGTGAGCGCCTCGGCATGGGCGGCGGCCGAGGTCAGGACCGTGTCGATCAGTTCGACGATGTAGAGCATGTCCTTCTGCTCGAAGCCGCGGGAGGTGATGGCGGGGGTCCCGATGCGGAGGCCGCTCGTCGCGAAGGCGCTGCGGCTGTCGAAGGGGACCATGTTCTTGTTGACCGTGATGTCGGCGCGGCCCAGTTCCTTCTCGGCCAGTCGGCCGGTAAGGTCGGGGAACTTGGTGCGCAGGTCGATGAGCATCAGGTGGTTGTCAGTACCGCCGGAGACAACCTTGTAGCCGCGACGGATGAATTCGTCACACATGGTCGCGGCATTGGCGACAACCTGCTTCTGGTACTCGGCATATTCCGGTTGGGCCGCCTCGTAGAAGGCGACGGCCTTGGCGGCGATGACGTGCTCCAACGGACCACCTTGGATGCCCGGGAAGACGCTGGAGTCGAGGATGGCGCTCATCTTCTTCACCACACCTTTCGGAGTCGTGATGCCCCACGGGTTGTCGAAGTCCTTGCCAAGGAGGATGACGCCGCCGCGCGGGCCGCGGAGGGTCTTGTGGGTGGTCGAAGTCACGATATGGGCATATTGGACCGGGTTCTTCAGCAGCCCGGCAGCGATGAGGCCGGCCGTATGGGCCATGTCGATCCACAGGAGGGCGCCCACTTCATCCGCAATCTTGCGCATCCGTTCGTAGTCCCACTCGCGGGAATAGGCGGAGGCTCCGCCGATGATCAGTTTCGGCCGATGTTCGAGGGCCTTGCGCTCCATTTCGTCGTAGTCAATGCGGCCGGTTTCGGGGTCAAGACCGTAGGGAACCGGCTTGTAGAGGATGCCGGATGCATTGACCGGGGAGCCGTGGGTCAGGTGGCCTCCCATGGAGAGGTCCAGGCCCATGAAGACGTCACCGGGACGGAGGACTGCCATGATGACAGCCATGTTGGCCTGGGCTCCGGAGTGCGGCTGGACGTTGGCATATTCCGCACCATAGAGGCGGCAAAGGCGGTCGATGGCCAGCTGTTCGATCTGGTCCACCACTTCGCAGCCGCCGTAGTAGCGCCGTCCGGGATAGCCCTCGGCGTACTTGTTGGTGCAGATCGAGCCCATGGCTTCCAGCACCTGGTCGGAGACATAGTTCTCAGAGGCGATGAGTTCAAGGCCGGAGGACTGCCTGTCCTGTTCTTTCCGGATGAGGTCGAAGACCTGTAAGTCCTGTTTCATATCGTTGTTCTTGTGTTTCAAAATGGTTTCGATGCACAAATATAACTTTTTTCCCCGGAAAGCCGTAAATTTGCGGCATGAAAGACCGAAAATTGTTGAACATCGAGCTGGGGCGGGTGTCGGCGGAGGAATACCGGGCCTTGCCGGAAAGTGGCCTCGTGGTCGTCCTGGACAACATCCGCAGCGCACACAACGTAGGTTCCGCCTTCCGGACAGCAGACTGTTTCAAAGCAGATAAGGTGTATCTATGCGGTATCTCGGCGGTGCCGCCGTCGGCCGAAATCCACAAATCAGCCCTCGGGGCCGAGGACGCGGTGCCGTGGGAACATGCAGACGATACCTTGGAGGTGGTCAGACGCCTCCAGACGGAGGGTTATACGGTCGTGGCCGTGGAACAGACGGTCCATGCGGTACAACTCCCGGACTTCCGCCGCGAGAGGGACCGCCGCTACGCCCTCATCTTCGGCAACGAGGTCGCCGGGGTGCAGCAGAGCGTCGTCGATGCCGCTGATTTCGCCCTGGAAATTCCCCAGAGCGGCACCAAACACTCCCTCAACGTCTCCGTCTCCGTCGGTGTCATTCTCTGGCACTTCGTCTCCCCCACCGTCCAGTAATCCGCTATCATCCACAAAAAACGCCCCATCTCGAAAGTCTCGATGGAATCCCGACCTGTCCGCGGAATCGACCTCGAATCATGGATGGAAAGGCCGGTTATCTTTCCGGTTCCTAAATCACTTCCAGGTCGGCCGTGGAAATCCAGCCCTGGCGGCCGTCGGAGAGTTCGATGTCGGTGTAGCCGGAGACCTGGTCGAGGATGCGGACCTTGGTGCCTTCGTGCAGGATGAAAAGGTCCTTGGCTGCATCGGCAGACGGAGAACTCTTGACGGCGGAGACGGGACGCATGACGATGGCCGCATCACTCCGCAGGGCATCCGAGCGCTGCCAGCGGGCAAATCCGAATGCACCGAGTGCGAGCAGAAGGGCAGCAATACCGGTGAAGAACCCGGCTCGGCGGGCTCCTTCCGAACGGCCCAGCAGGAACAGCAGGACCCAAGCCAGGGCGACCGCCAGCAGCACCAGCGACAACACCGCCCAGACATCGGAGCCGAACCAGTAGCAGATGCTCCGGGCCCACGTCTTCAGTACAAATTCCGGCACCTCGTCGATCTTGTCCTGGGTCATGGAGCGGGCAAAATCCAGGTTGTAGCGGACATCGGCATCGGAGGGGTCGAGCCGGAGGGCGCGCTCATACGAGAGGATGGCACGGGCCGTCTCCCCCGCCTTGAAATAAGCGTTGCCGAGGTTGTAATACAGTTCCCGTGACTGGAGGCCGGCAGAGCGGATTTCCTCCCAGTCGGCAATGGCGCCGTTCCAGTCGGCGGCCGTGTAGGCTTCAACTCCGGACCTCCACAGGGAATCGGGATAGTTTTCAGCCGCACGGGTACCCATCGGCAGGACAAGAAGCAGCGCAAGGAGGACGGCGCCGCCCCGCACAGAGACAGGTTTCTTCATAGAAGCATCGATGGCGGTGATAACGGAAAGGGCTTTCTCATAGTGCGCATTCATGGCCTCGTGTCCTGCATCCGGCGCATAGCGGGCGAACTCGCAGTCGTCCAGAAGGGCCGTAAAGTCGGCCGCCACCGACACCGGGACGCCTTGGGCGGTCAGCCGCGCCGCGATGTTCTCCTTGGTCTGGTCGGCCATGTCCATCGTCAACTTGTCGGAAATGAAGCCGAGCAGGGAGCGGTGCAGTTCCTCATAGAATGCCGTATAGAGGTTCTTCTGCAGATAATCTCCGGCCTGTTTCAGGCGGCGGAGGGCCTGGCGGGTCGCCTTGCGGTTGCGAGTGCCGGCGACATCGGCCCGCCGGGCGGAAATCCGATGCAGCGAGAGCCACACCGCCCCGGCTGCCACGACGAGCAGCAGGACGAGAAGCATGTACAGCGGACGCCCGACCAGGAAGGCGGTATCACCGGAGAGCCGGGTTTTGGAGCGGATGAAGCGGATGTCCTCGCCAAGATTCTTGACGCCCTTGCGGTCCACCACAAGGGTCGATCCGCTGTCGGCAGCAGCCGGGGACGAAGCGCTCCGCTCCACCTTCAGCCGCAGGGAATCCGTCGCCGCCGTCGCATACTTGTGTCCGGAGACGCTGTAATAGGAATAGCGCACCGGCGCGAGCGTGAAGTCACCCGGGCTGCGCGGGATGAAAGGATATTCAAAGGTCTTGGAACCGCTGGTCCCGCTCTTGTCGGTGGAGGTTGTCGCCTTGACGTCGTAGACCTCGAAGTCCGGCGGGAAACTGACCTTCGGCGCCTCCAGGAGGGATACATTGCCCTTGCCGGTGACCGTCACGACGAGCGAGGCGGCATCATGGGCCTTGAGGGAATCCCGGCTCAGGCGGGCGGAGACGGTGAAGTCACCGACCCCGCCGCCGAATGTGGCGGGAGCCCCGGCCGGAAGCGGGGACACCTGGATGGTGGCAGATGGTGTCGTCACCCGGCGGCGGGTCGTCACATAGTCGTTCTCGAAGAATTCATCGAAGATGGAGCCGCCGCCCCGCCGCTGGGAGCGGACGTTTACGAGGCACACGATTTCGGAAGGGTCTACCGTCATCGCCCCGGTTTTCTGCGGAATGAGGACCCACTTGCGGAGGACGGCCGCATTGTAGATCTGGTCGCCGACCCGTTCACGCTGGAACTCGATATTGGAAGGCGTCTCGATTTCCTGGCTCCAGAAACCGTTGAACGAGGGGAATTTGGCGTTCTCGAAGCCTACCAGGTTGGCCCGGTGGTAGATTTTCAAGGTCGCGGTCACCGGTTCTCCGACCACGACGGAGGTCCGGCTGAGGGAGAGACGCATGAAGATGTCCTCGGACGAGGGGACCTCGGCAGGACGGGAGGTCGAGCCGGAAGCGGTTCCGGGCGTAGTCTGCGGAGTGGCAGACTTGGCCCCGTTGTCCACCACCTCGATGGCGACGGCACGGGAATGGATCTCGGCCCCCTTCACCCGGGCCGTCGCGGGAGCCAGCTGGAAGGAGCCTGTCTTCTTGGCCTGGAGGATATAGGTATAGGAAACCTGTGAGGACTTCGTCACCTTGCCGTTCACCATGGAAACACTGGTGGAAGAGCCTTTCTGCGGCCCCCAGACGAGGGTGAAGTCGTCTCCGGCGCTCCACTGGAAGTCCTTCGGGGCATCCTCGCCCTCGACGATGAACACGACGTTGAAGCGCTCCGAGAGTTCCACGATGTTGTGCACCTCCACCCGGATGGTCGACTGGGCCCATCCCAGGGCGGCGAAGAGCACCGCCATGACGGTCGATATCACTTTTTTCATACGGCTACCAATTCTTATCCTTCTGGCGCGACTTCAAGGCCGCGGCCTTCTCCTTGTTCACCTTGTCCTGGGTCTCCTTCTCCTTGGCCTGGATGGCCTGGAGCATCTGCTGGGCCTGCTGCGGGGAGATTTCCGAACCGCCGTAGGGCTGCTCCTGCGGCTGCCGGTCCTGGTGCTGATCTTGCTGCGGGTCCTGATCTTGATTCTGATTCTGATTCTGGTCCTGATTCTGGTCCTGGTCCTGATTCTGATCTTGGTTGTCCTGACCGTCCCCGCCCTGCGGCTGGTTCTCCAGCATCTTGCGGGCATAGATGTAATTTTCCTTGGCTTCCAGGTCGTCCGGCCGGATGACGAGCGCCTGCACGAACGCCTCGACGGCGGCCTTGTAATCCTTCTTCTGCAGGGCGACATCCCCGGCGTTGAAGCACGCCTGGAAAGCATAGCCGTCCTGATGCTTCGGCGTCACGCCGTCGAGATGGCGCTGCGCCTGCTGGAGATATCTCCCCGCGTTGTCATAATCGTCCTGACGGTAGAGGTTGGAAGCCAGGTCATAGGCTGCGGCGAACGAAGTGCTGTCTGCATTCAATGCACGGCGGTAGCTGATGTCCGCGTCGCCGTAGCGGGCTTTCCGGAACTGCCGGTTGCCCCGGCGCACGTCCTGCCTGTCGGCCTGCCCGAAGGCGGCGACCGATGCCAGCAAGGCTATGAGGGTCAAGAACTTCTTCATCGCTTGAACAATTTCCGCTTCGCGCCGCGCTCGCCGATCAGCATCTCGACCACGAACAGCACGAGCGCCATTGCGAAGAAATACATATACTGTTCGTCATACTCTTCGAACACGAGGCTGCCGAATTCCTCGTCCTCCATCCGGCGGATGTCGTCGATGATGGGATTGAGTCCGAACTCGTCGTTGCCGGCATGGATATAGGCCCCGTTGCCGGTCTTGGCCACCCGGCGCAGCATGTCCTCGTCAAGCTTGGTGACAACGATATTCCCTTCCTTGTCCTTCATCAACTCCCCCTTGAAAGGAATCGGCTGGCCTTCTGCAGATCCCACACCGATGGTGTAGACCCGGATGCCGTTCTCGGCGGCGTCCTTGGCGGCGGCAACGGGGTCGTCCTCATGGTTCTCGCCGTCGGAGATGACCACGATGACACGGCTCTTCTGGCTCTGGGCACTGAAACTGCGGATGGCGGTATAGATGGCATCGCCCATCGCCGTGCCCTGGACCGGGACCGATTCAGTATCGATGCTGCCAAGGAACATCTTGGCCGACACGTAGTCCGTCGTCACCGGCAGTTGGACGAAGGAGGTCCCCGCAAAAAGAATCAGGCCGATACGGTCGTCCCGGAGTTTGTCGGTAAGCCGGGAGATGGAGAGTTTCGCCCGCTCCAGGCGGTTGGGGGAATAGTCTTCCGCCAGCATGGAGTTGGAAACATCCAGGCAGATGACGATCTCCGCGCCCTTGGACTTGTGTTCAGAGAGCTTGGCGCCGATCTGCGGCCGGGCCAGGCCGATGGCGAAGGCGCCGAAGGCCAGGCAGAAGAGGACGGTCCGCACCCAGCCCTTGGAACCGGACCAGGACGGCATCAGTTCCCGGACCAGGGCCTCGTCGCCCATCTTCCGGATCCGGCGGGTCCTGAGCGAGCGGAGCACCCCGTACCCGACCAGGATGACCGGGATCAGGAACAGGAGGTACAGAAAACGATATTGGGCAAAGATCAACATATCACGGCAGTCTTCGCAGCAGCGCCCGGATGAGCACCTCCAGGAGGAGGCACAGGAGGGCGGCCACGGCATAGTTCGTAAACAAATCCTTGTAGACCGGGAAACTGTCCACAGTCGTGCGGGTCTTCTCCATCCGGTTGATCTCGCTGTAGATCTCGGACAGCTTGGTGTTGTCGTCAGCCCGGAAATACTGGCCGCCGGTCTCGACGGCGATCTGCTTCAAGAGGGCCTCGTCGATCTGGACCTGCATCATCTGCACGTCCGGACCCCACGGGGTCATGACCGGATAGGGAGCCTCGCCCTGGCGACCGACGCCGATAGTGTAGACACGGATGCCGTAGGTCTTGGCGATTTCGGCAGCCATCTCGGGGTTGACTTCGCCGGAATTGTTGACCCCGTCGGTGAGGAGGATGACCACCCGGCTCTTGGCGTCGGAATCCTTCATACGGGCGACGGCCGTCGCCAGGCCGTTGCCGATGGCGGTTCCGTCCTCGATGAGGTCGGTCTGCACCTCCTTCATGAGGTTGATGAGGGTCGCCCGGTCGGTCGTCAGCGGACACTGGGTGTAACTCTCGCCCGCGAAGACGACGATGCCCATGCGGTCCGTCGGACGCTGGGAGATGAATTCGATGGAGATATCCTTCGCGGCGCTGAGGCGGTCGGGGGTGAAGTCGCGGGCCAGCATACTGGTCGAGACGTCGATGGCGAGGACGATGTCGATGCCTTCGGTATCCACCCGCTCCATCTGGGAAGAGGAACGGGGACGGGCGATGGCGATGATGATGAGGCTCAGGGCGGCGAGGCGGAGGGCCTCCGGAAGATGGCGGACCATGCCGAGGACGGTCGGGCCGCCTGCCTTCCAGGGCATCACGGTCGAGACGCGCATGTGCGGCAGAGAGTCCTTCAATTCCCGGTACAGGTAGAGGGCCAGGAGAAGGACCGGAACGGCCAGCAGAGAGAGCAGATGGGGATATTCGAAAAACATGGCTTACTTCGGCATGTAGTCTTCTTCATTCTCTTCGCGGCGTTCCGGGGCCGGAACCGGTTCCTGTACCTCGGCAGCCGTCTCCTCGGCCACCTCGGCCTCGTAGGTCGCGGTCACGAAGCGCACGGCCTGCGGGAGCACGGTGGAGTTGTCCTCCGGCGTGGCGATGTACTTCGCGAACTTGACGAAGTCGGCGCGCTCGAACAGGTCCTTCATCTCCTCGTAGAGGTCGGCGGGGACGTCGGTCTTGCGCAGGTCCTGGAAGATCTCGGCGGTGGTCATCTCCATGGCGCCGACCCCGTAGCGGGCCGCGATGTATTCCCGCAGGGCATCGGTGACGCCGGAGTAGAACTGTTTCTGCTTGTCGGGGGCCCAGAACTTGTCACCGCGCCACTTGTCGAGTTTGCGGAGGGCGGTGATATGGGGCGGCTCCCGGAAGGCAGCCTCCGCCGCCCGGCGGCGCCGGGACAGGAGCCAGGCGACGACCCCGGCCACAACGAGCACGAGGGCCCAGAACCCCAGGACCCAGGGCAGGACCTCGGCGAGGGTCAGCCGGTAGCCGACCTGTCCCCGGAGATCGTGCGGGACGAAGGTCGCGGTGTCCACGGGCAGGGTCTTGACCTCGATGGTCTGCCGGGCGAACTGGAGGGTGTCCACGGTGCCGTCGGCATGGATGCGCTGGACGAACAGGGGCGGGAGTTCGTAGGTGCCTTCCTCGAAGGGCTGGATGGCGACCTGCGCCCGGATCTTCAGCAGGCGGGTGTTGGCCGCCTTGACCTGCTGGACATGCAGGGTGTCCACCTGCCAGAAGGGCAGGGCGAGCACGTCCTGCATGAACGGGTTCTGGATTTCCGGGAAGGAGAGGACCGTGCTGTCGGGCACGTTGTCCAGTTCGAAGCCGTACAGGAGGCGGTCCGCCACAAGGATGGAATCCCGCGGGGTGACCGGACGGACGAACGATCCGTCCTTGAGGATGACCCGGCCGCCGGTCCCGCCCGCGGTCGTGTCGCGCCAGGCTTCCTGGGCGCACAGGACGCCGCCCAGGAGGAGGAAGGCGGGTATGAGGGCTTTCACTTTCATCGCTTGCGGAACAGGGCCATCAGCCCCTTGACATAATCCTGGTCGGTCGCGATGTCGACGCTGTCGACCTGGTAACGGTTGAACACGCGGGCGGCGGCCTCCGTAGCCGTCCCGAACCACCGGGCGTACTCGGCGCGGGTACGCCGGGACGAGGTGTTGATCCATGCGGAAGCGCCGGTCTCCGAATCCTTGACATGAACGAGGCCCACGGCCGGGAGGGTCCGCTCGCGCGGGTCCCAGACGCGGATGACGGACAGGTCGTGGCGGTTCACGGCGACCTTGAGGGCTTCCTCGTAGTTCGGGGTGCCGTCGGCCTTCACATCGAGCATGTCGGACAGGACGAAGGCGGTGCAGCGGCGCTTGATGGCGTTTGTCAGGAAGCGCAGCGCCTCGCCGATGTCGGTACCGTCGTGCCGGGGCTCGTACTCGATCATCTCGCGGATGATGTGCAGGAGGTGGCTGCGGCCCTTCTTCGGCGGGATGAACTTCTCCACCCGGTCGCTGAACAGCACAGCGCCGACCTTGTCGTTGTTGAGCATGGCCGAGAAGGCCAGGGTCGCGGCGATTTCCGTGACCTGCTCGCGCTTGGTCTTGACGGCCGTCCCGAACAGGCCGGAGCGGCTGATGTCGATGAGGAGGACCACCGTCAGTTCGCGCTCGTCCTCGAACACTTTCACATACGGGGCGCTCATCCGCGCGGTGACGTTCCAGTCCATGCTGCGGACATCGTCGCCGTACTGATACTCCCGGACCTCGCTGAACGCCATTCCACGGCCTTTGAAGGCGGAATGGTATTCACCGGCGAAGATCTGGTGGGACAAGGCCTTGGTCTTGATCTCGATCTTGCGGACGCGCTTGATGAGTTCCTGGGGTGTCATTACGGGACGATGACGGCGTTGATGATCTTTTCGATGATTTCCTCGGTGGTGACGTTCTCGGCTTCGGCCTCGTAGGTCAAGCCGATGCGGTGGCGGAGCACTTCGGGGCACACGGCACGCACATCCTCGGGGATGACGTATCCGCGCCGCTTGATGAAGGCATAGGCTTTGGCAGCCAGCGAGAGCGAGATGCTGGCACGCGGGGAGGCGCCGTAGGAGATGAAGTCAGCGAGGTCCCCGAGGCCGTAGTCCTTCGGGGTACGGGTGGCGTAGACGATGTCCACGATGTAGCGCTCGATCTTCTCGTCCATGTACACGTCGCGGACCACCTCGCGGGCGCGGAGGATGTCTTCCGGCTTCACGACGGGGGAAGCCTTGGGGAAGGTGCCGGCATTGTTCATGCGGATGATCTGGCGCTCCTCCTCCTTGGCGGGGTACTTCACGACGACCTTGAGCATGAACCGGTCGACCTGGGCCTCCGGGAGCGGATAGGTGCCTTCCTGCTCGATAGGGTTCTGGGTCGCCATCACGAGGAAGGGTTCAGGGAGGCGGTAGGTGTTCTCGCCGATGGTCACCTGGTGCTCCTGCATCGCCTCCAGGAGGGCGCTCTGTACCTTCGCCGGAGAACGGTTGATTTCATCGGCCAGCACGAAGTTCGCGAAGATGGGCCCCTTGTGGACCTCGAAATCCTCCTTCTTCTGGGAATAGATGAGGGTGCCGATGACGTCGGCCGGCAGGAGGTCCGGGGTAAACTGGATCCGGTTGAACTTGGCGTCGACGGCCTGGGAGAGGGTGTTGATAGCGAGGGTCTTCGCAAGGCCCGGCACACCTTCGAGGAGGATGTGTCCACCGGAGAGGAGGCCGATGAGGAGGTTGTCCACCAGTTGTTTCTGTCCCACAATCACCTTGCCCATCTCCAGGGTCAGCAGGTCCACGAAGGCGCTCTCTTTCTGGATGCGCTCGTTGAGTTCCTTGATGTTTACGCTTTCCATATATTTTGCTTATTTTTGTATCCAGTTATGCGTTACTGTCTGTCTCTGTCCTATGTAGGGGCCGGATTCTGCGGATGGCAGGTCCAGCCCGGCGCACCTTCGGTGCAGGAGTGTCTGGAAAAGACCCTCTCGCGGCTCCTGTCTACCCGTGTGGCGGTCACGGGAGCCGGCCGGACCGATTCCGGAGTCAACGCCGTGAACTATGTCGCCCACTTCGAACTCGACCGGCCCCTGCCCTTCGGGGATTCCGATTTTTGCTACAAATTAAATGCCATGCTACCGTGTTCCGTGGTGGTCCACGGCGTCTCCTGCGTGGCCGACGATTTCCATGCCCGTTTCAGCGCCCGGGAGCGTTCCTACACGTATTTCCTCCACCGGCGGAAGGACCCGTTCGCCGAAGCCTTCTCCTGGCGCTGCGGCTATCCCGGACTGGACTTCGGGGCGATGAACGAGGCGTGCGCCTTCCTCCTGGGACGGCACGGGTTCTCCTGCTTCGAGAAGACCGGCGGCGACAACAAGACCTCCCTCTGCACCGTCTCCGAAGCCTTCTGGGCCCCCTACGTGCCCTCGCATGTCTCGGTGATGGGCTATGCGGCCGTCCCGGACGGGGAGGTCCCCGACTATTGGTACTTCCGGATCAGCGCCGACCGGTTCCTCCGCAATATGGTGCGGGCTGTCGTCGGCTCCCTCATCGAGGTCGGACGGGGCCGCCATGAGCCGGGGTGGATCGCGGACCTCATCGCCGCCGGCACCCGTTCCGACGCAGGCGAATCCGTCCCCGGCCACGCCCTCTTCCTCAACCGTGTCCGCTACTGACCCGGCCGGGCGTCACGCGTCGAGGCCGGAGAGGACGAGTTCGACGGGGCAATGGTCGGAGCCGAAGATTTCGTTGTGGATGTCGGTGGAGACGATGCGGTCGCGGAGGGCTTCGGAGACGACGAAGTAGTCGATGCGCCACCCGGCATTGTTCTCGCGGGCGTGGAAGCGGTAGGACCACCAGGAGTATTTCACCTCGCCGGGATGCTGGAAGCGCCAGGTGTCGATGAAACCGGCGGCGAGGAGGTCGCCGAACTTAGCGCGTTCCTCGTCGGTGAACCCGGCGTTGCGTCGGTTGGTGGCGGGGTTCTTGATGTCGATTTCCATGTGGGCCACGTTGAGGTCGCCGCAGAAGACGACCGGCTTGCCGAGCCCCCGCAGGTAGGCGCGCATGTCGTCCTCCCAGCGCATGCGGTAGTCGAGGCGGCGCAGCCCGTCCTGGGAATTGGGCACATAGGCGCAGACGAGGAAGAACCTTGGATATTCAAGGGTGATGACGCGGCCTTCATGGTCGTGCTCGTCGATGCCGATGCCGTAGCGGACGGACAGGGGCTGGTGCTTCGTATAGACGGCGGTGCCGGAGTAGCCCTTCTTGTCGGCGTAGTTCCAATAGGACTGCCAGCCAGGGAACGCGAGGTCGAGCTGGCCGGCCTGCATCTTGGTCTCCTGCAGGCAGAAGAAGTCGGCATCGAGGGCCGCGAAGGTATCGGCGAACCCTTTGCCCGCCACAGCCCTGAGGCCGTTCACATTCCAGGAAATGAATTTCATAAGCAAGGGGTGTTTATTCCAACGTCCAGGTGGCGCCGTCCTTGGTATCTTTGACGGTGATGCCGAAGGAGGCGAGGAGGTCGCGGATGCGGTCGGATTCGGCCCAGTCCTTGGCGGCGCGGGCCTTGCGACGGTCCTCGAGGACGAGGTCCATGACGCCTTCAAGGGCCTTTTCGGCCTTGCCGGAGGAACCGGCGGCCTCTTCGTCGCGGAGGCCGAGGACACCGGTGACGACCTCGTCGAAGAGGCGGTGCAGGGCGGCCTGGTCGGGCTCGGAGAGATGGCCGCCGTTGATGAGTTTCACAGCCTCGAACAGGTGGGCGATGGCGACAGGGGTGTTGAGGTCGTCGCAGAGGGCTTCCCAAACGTTGTCCACGAGCGTCCGGACCGCATCGGAAGGGGAGACCCTTTCTTCCGCGTCGCTTCGCGACCCTGTACGGGCAAATGCTCCAGAAAGGGTATCCCCTTCCGATATAACCAACGCGCGGGCGGCCTGCATGAGGCGCTTGTAGCCCTTCTCGGCGGCCTGGAGGGCTTCGTTGGAAAAATCCAGCGTAGAGCGGTAATGAGCCTGGAGGATGAAGAAGCGGACGGTCATCGGCGTATAGGCCTGGGACAACGTCGGATGCTGCCCGGAGAAGAGTTCCGGCAGGGTGATGAAGTTGCCGAGGGACTTGCCCATCTTCTGCCCGTTGATGGTGATCATGTTGTTGTGGACCCAGTAGTGGACCCCTTGGGTGCCGCGGGATGCCTCGTTCTGGGCGATCTCGCATTCATGGTGCGGAAACATCAGGTCCATGCCGCCGCCGTGGATGTCGAACTCGCGGCCGAGGTACTTCTCCCCCATGACCGAGCACTCCAGGTGCCAGCCCGGGAAGCCCTCGCCCCAGGGCGACGGCCAGCGCATGATGTGCTCCGGCTCCGCCCTCTTCCAGATGGCGAAGTCGTAGGGTGCCTTCTTGTCGGACTGCCCGTCGAGCAAGCGGGTGCCTTCGAGGGTCGCGTCCAGCGTCCGGCCGGACAGCACACCGTAATGGAAATCCCGGTTGTACTTCTCCACATCGAAATAGACGGAGCCGTTGGACTCGTAGGCATAGCCCGCCTCCAGAATCTTCTTCACCGTCTCGATCTGTTCGATGATATGGCCCGAGGCCCGCGGCTCGATGGACGGCGATTCCACGTTGAGCAGACGCATCGCCTCGTGGTAGCGCTCCGTGTAGTACTGCACGACCTCCATCGGCTCCAGTTCCTCCAGCCGGGCCTTCTTCGCAATCTTGTCCTCGCCCTCGTCGGCATCGTGCTCCAGATGGCCCACGTCCGTGATGTTGCGGACATAGCGCACCTTGTAGCCGAGGTGTTTCAGGAGGCGGAACAGCACGTCGTAGGTCACGCCCGGACGGGCATGGCCGAGGTGGGCGTCGCCGTAGACGGTCGGTCCGCACACATACATCCCCACATGGCCCTCATGGATGGGAACGAACAGTTCCTTCCGCCGGGTCATCGTATTCGTCAGGTAAAGAGGTCTCATGGTCATACTGCTTGTTTCGGTCCGCTAAGTTACAAAAAAAATGTCTACCTTTGCGAATCATTCAATCCATTGCATCATGATCATCGACGGAAAGCAGATTTCTGCGGCCTTGAAAGCCTCCCTCGCGGAGCAGGTGGCCGCTTTCCCCGCCCGGTACGGCCGGGTCCCGCATCTCACGGTCGTCCGGGTCGGCGAAGACCCGGCCAGCGTGGTCTATGTCCGCAACAAGGCCAAGGCCTGCGACGCGGTCGGCATCCGCAACACGACCCTCGTCCTCCCCGAGGACACGCCGGAAGAAGAACTGCTCTCCCTCATCCGCCGCCTCAACGGTGACGATACGGTGGACGGCATCCTTGTGCAGCTGCCGCTCCCCCGCCCCCTCTCCGAGGCGCGCGTCATCGAGACCATCGCCCGGGAGAAGGACGTCGACGGGTTCCATCCCCTCAACGTCGCCGGGCTGTGGCAGAAGACCCCGCACATGGAACCGTGCACCCCGAAGGGCATCATGAAGCTGCTCCGGGCAACCGGTGTCGATCCGAAAGGGAAACGGGCCGTCGTCATCGGCCGGAGCAACATCGTCGGCCTTCCGGTAGCCAAGATGCTCCTGGACGCCAACGCCACCGTGACCCTCTGCCATACCCGGACCGTGGACCTCGCCTCGGTCACCCGCCAGGCGGAAATCCTCGTCGTGGCTGCCGGCGCGGCGAAGATGGTCACCGGCGACATGGTCTCGGAAGGGGTTGTCATCATCGACGTAGGCATGGACCGCGATCCGCAGACGGGCCGGCTCTGCGGCGACGTCGATTTCGAAAGCTGTGCCTCCAAGGCCGCGGCCATCACCCCGGTCCCGGGCGGTGTCGGTCCCATGACCATCGCCTGCCTGATGGAAAACACGGTGGAGTGTTTCCTCCACCGTGTCAACGGCTCAATTACTGTCTGAACGCCTTCGCCTTCTGTTCCACATGCCGCTTCGGCTGGTAGCGGCGGACCGTGGCCTTGGTCGCCTTGCGGACGACAGGCGCCGCCGATGCCTTGGTCCCGGGCAGGCGTGTCATGGTGAGCGGCAGGCTCGGGACGCCGCTGTTGTTGTAGTGCGCCCAGTTCTGCTCGTCGTAGCAGAAGCGGGAATAACGCATCGAATGGTAGGTCGCCTCGAAACCGTTGTTTTCGAATGTGAACGATTCCGGGACGATGGTCACGGCATCACCGCTTCCTTCCGTGTGGGCGATGTCGTATCGGGCGTCGGCCCCTTCGACATCCACCTCGCCGTTCTTGTCGGAAGTGGAGGTCAGATAGGTACCGACGAACATCTCGTCCACATCCGTCCCCAGGCTCTCCTCGTAGTAGGACATCAGGTACTGCCCGTAGAAATAGAGGTTCTTGTCCTTGTTGCGGTAACGGGCATAGATCCAGTCGCGGTCCATGTTCATCTGCTCGCTCACGGCCGGGCCGGTCTCCCAGCCGTCGATGTAGTAGAGCCAGTTGGCCTCGGCCCCGGAAATCTTGATGTCATAGCCGACATAGCCGTCTGCGACATGCCAATCACCACACCAGCGGGCGAAATCCTCGGTCGGATCCTCTTCCAGCACCGTGAAGGAGGCCTTGGCATAGTTACCGGTCGCCTTCCCGTCCTTTCCGACCTCGATCAGGTAGCCGGTGTAGCCGCCATGGATGAGCATGTCGAAATCGACTTCGCCGCGCAGGGAAGCGTCGAAGACATTGTCAATATCCTCGTAGAACTTCTCGTTCGCATTCACGAGGGCTGTCACCTGGTCCTGGAAAAAGTCCGCGACCTTGCCTGCATACACGGCGGCCAGGTCTTCCGGAGTGAGGAAGCGGACGATGAAGTAGACATTGCCGGTATAGGTGAATGTGAACCGCTCAATGCAGTCCCCCGACCCGTCTGCCGTGTAAATACCACGGCCGAGGTAGTTGACCTTCCAGTCCGTCCGCTCGTTCAGCGTCAGAGTCGTTTCCTGCCCGCCTTGGCCGCCCTGTCCGCCCTGGCCCCCGGTGTTGTCCGGATTACGGGGCTGCGGGTCATGCTTCTGGCAGCCCGTCCATGCCATCGCGGCGATGACCGCGATCGAAAGGAATCGCATCGTTCTCATGGTAATCTTGAATTTGCTGCAAAGTTATACAAAAAACTGGCCATTCCCTACACCGGAATCCGAAACCTGGTCATTCCATTTCGTCGGGAAAAGGGCCGTCTTTCCGTCCAAACGTCACTTTCCAATCGGTCTGGACGGGATTTCCGCCCGTTTCCCGTCCATACCCTATAAAAAATCGCTTTCCCGCAGAAACGGGAAAGCGATGGGAAGCGGGTCCTGAGGGAAGGACTACAGGTCGTTCATCGCGTCGGCGTACTCGACCTTGGAGCCCACGACGATGTCCTGGTACTCCTGGAGGCCGGTGCCGGCCGGGATGAGGTGGCCGCAGATGACGTTCTCCTTGAGGCCTTCGAGGTGGTCGACGCGAGCACGGATGGCGGCTTCGCTGAGGACCTTCGTTGTCTCCTGGAAGGAGGCGGCGGAGATGAACGAGCCGGTCTTGAGGGCCGCACGTGTGATACCCTGGAGCACCTGGGAAGCCGTCGCAGGCTTGGCTGGGCGGGCTACCACCAGCTTCAGTCCCTGGCGCTCGAGCGAGGCGTTCTCGCCACGAAGTTCACGGGCGCCGATGATTTCGCCATCCTCGAACTTGGTGCTGTCGCCCGCATCCTCGACATAATACTTGCCGAAGATGGCGTCGTTGGTGTCCATGAACTCCCACTTGTCGACCAGTTCCTCCGGCAGGAATTCGGTGTCGCCCGGATCGTTGATCTGGACCTTCCGCATCATCTGGCGGACGATGATCTCGAAGTGCTTGTCGTTGATCTTCACACCCTGGAGACGGTAGACGGCCTGGATCTCGTTGACGATGTACTCCTGGGCCTTGACAGGTCCGAGGACATTGAGGATATCGGTCGGAGAGGTGCCGCCGTCAGAGAGGCGGGTGCCGGCCTTGACATAGTCGTTCTCCTGAACGAGAATCTGCTTGGTCATCGGGACCTCGTACCGGCATTCCTTGCCGCTGCGGTTCTTGACGATGATCTCGCGCTTGCCCCGCTTGACCTTGCCCATGACGACTTCGCCGTTGATTTCGGAGATGATGGCCGGGTTGGACGGGGTGCGGGCCTCGAAAAGTTCGGTGACACGCGGCAGACCGCCGGTGATATCGCTGGCCTTGCCGATGGCGCGCGGGATCTTGATGACCACGTCGCCGACCTTGACCGGGTCGCCGTCGCTCGACATGATGTGGGCACCGACCGGGAGGTTGTACTGGCGGAGGGTGACGCCGTTTCCGTCGACGATGAGCATGGCGGGGTTCTTGGTCTTGTCGCGGCCTTCGATGATGACCTTGTCCGTGTTCCCGGAGTACTCGTCGGCACTCTCCTCACGGTAGGTGACACCTTCGATCATGTTCTCGAAGCGGATCGTACCGGCACTTTCCACGATGGTCGTCGCGTTGTAAGCATCCCACTCGCAGATCAGGTCTCCCTTATGGACGGTGTCGCCATCCTTGAAGTAGAGGACGGAACCGTACGGGATGTCGTACTGGGAATAGGTCATGCCGGTGCGCTCGTCCTGGATCCGGAGCTCGGCCATCCGGCTGACGACGATCTGGTTCACGGAACCGTCTTCGTTGACGCGCTCGATGGTGCGGAGTTCCTCGAAGGCGAGCTTGCCCTCGTACTTGGACTCGATGGAGGAGTCGGCCACGGATCCGGATGCGGTACCACCGACGTGGAAGGTACGGAGGGTCAGCTGCGTACCCGGTTCACCAATGGACTGGGCGGCGATGACACCGACGACTTCGCCCTTCTCGACCATGCGGGAAGTGGCCAGGTTGCGGCCGTAGCACTTCGCACAGACGCCGTGGCGGGATTCGCAGGTGAGGACCGAACGGATTTCGACCTGCTCGATCGGGAGGGAATCGATGAGGGCGGCGGTGTCCTCGCGGATCTCCTCGCCGGCGGAGATGATGAGTTCGCCGGTGAGCGGGTTGAAGATATCATGCACGGAAGTACGGCCCAGGATGCGTTCGCCGAGGGATTCGACGACCTCGTCCTTGTTCTTGATGGCCGTGGCGATAAGACCGCGGAGGGTACCGCAGTCTTCCTCGGTGATGATGACATCATGGGAAACATCGACCAGACGCCGTGTCAGATAACCGGCATCCGCCGTCTTGAGGGCGGTATCGGCCAGACCCTTACGGGCACCGTGCGTGGAGATGAAGTACTCGAGCACGGTCATGCCCTCCTTCAGGTTGGACACAATCGGGTTCTCAATGATCTCGGCACCGGCGGCTCCAGACTTCTGCGGCTTGGCCATCAGGCCGCGCATGCCGCAGAGCTGCTTGCTCTGCTGGGTCGAGCCGCGGGCTCCGGAGTCGAGCATCATGTAGACCGGGTTGAAGCCCTGCTGGTCAGCGGAAATCTGGTCCTTGACGATGCCTGTAAGCTGGTTGTCGATGGAGGTCCAGAGGTCGATGACCTTGTTGTAGCGCTCGTTGTTGGTGATGAAGCCCATCGCATAATTGGCCTTGATGTTCTCCACCTCCTTGTAGCCCTTCTCGATGAGGCCTTCCTTCTCGCCCGGGATGAGGACATCGCCGAGGTTGAAGGAGATACCGGCCCGGAAGGCCTGGTCATAACCAAGGTTCTTGATGTCGTCGAGGAACTTCGCAGTACGGGTCACACCGGTGGACTTGATGACCGTGGTGATGACGCTGCGCAGGGCCTTCTTGCCGAGGACCTCGTTGACGTAAGGGACCTCGTCCGGCACGAACTGGTTGACAATGACGCGCCCGGCGGTGGTGGTGACCATCTCGTAGCCCTTGGAAGGGTCCTGCTTGTCCTTCAGGAGGCGCACCTCGATCGGAGCATGCATGTCGACGACCTTGCCGTCGTAGGCGATGATGACCTCCTCCGGGCCGTAGAACTTCAGGCCGGAACCCTTGGCGCCCGGACGGACCTTGGTGATGTAGTACAGACCGAGGACCATGTCCTGGGACGGCACCGTGATCGGGGAACCGTTGGCCGGGTTGAGGATGTTGTGGGAACCGAGCATCAGCAGCTGCGCCTCCATGATGGCGGCATTGCCCAGCGGCAGATGGACGGCCATCTGGTCACCGTCGAAGTCCGCATTGAAGGCGGTACAGGCGAGCGGATGGAGCTGGATGGCCTTGCCTTCGATCATCCGCGGCTGGAAGGCCTGGATACCGAGGCGGTGCAGGGTCGGTGCACGGTTGAGGAGCACCGGATGGCCCTTCATGACATTCTCGAGGATGTCCCAGATGACCGGGTCGCGGCGGTCGACGATCTTCTTCGCGCTCTTGACCGTCTTCACGATGCCGCGCTCGATGAGTTTGCGGATCACGAACGGCTTGTAAAGCTCGGCGGCCATGAACTTCGGCAGGCCGCACTCATGCATGTTGAGCTCCGGACCGACGACGATGACCGAACGGGCGGAATAGTCGACACGCTTGCCGAGGAGATTCTGGCGGAAGCGTCCCTGCTTGCCCTTGAGGGAGTCGGACAGGGACTTGAGGGCCCGGTTGGACTCGCTCTTGACGGCGGAGGACTTCTTGGAGTTGTCGAAGAGGCTGTCGACGGCCTCCTGGAGCATACGCTTCTCGTTGCGGAGGATCACTTCCGGCGCCTTGATCTCGATGAGTTTCTTGAGGCGGTTGTTGCGGATGATGACCCGGCGGTAAAGGTCGTTGAGGTCGGAAGTCGCGAAACGGCCGCCGTCGAGCGGGACGAGCGGACGGAGGTCCGGCGGGGTCACCGGCAGGACCTTCATGATCATCCATTCGGGACGGTTGACATCCTTGGACTCCTGGAACCACTTCACGACGGAGAGGCGCTTGAGGAGGTCGGTCTTGCGCTGCTGGGAGGTCTCGGTGCGCATCTGCTGGCGGAGTGACTTGCCGAGGGCGTCCACGTCGATCTCCTTCAGGAGGTCATAGATTCCCTCCGCGCCCATCTTGGCGACGAACTTCGAAGGGTCGCCGTCCGCAAGGGCGTAGTTGTCCGGATAGCGGTCCACCACGGTCAGGTACTCGTCCTCGGAGAGGAGGTCGAGTTTCTGGTACTCGCTCTCACCCGGGGAGATGACGATGTACTTCTCGTAGTAAATCACGGACTCGAGTTTCTTCGCAGGCACGCCAAGCAGGGCGCTGATCTTGTTCGGAGCGGACTTGAAGTACCAGATATGGGCCACGGGAACGGTCAGGGTGATGTGTCCCATCCGTTCGCGGCGGACCTTCTTCTCGGTCACCTCGACGCCGCAGCGGTCGCAGACGATGCCGCGGTAGCGGATCCGCTTGTACTTGCCGCAGTAGCACTCGTAGTCCTTGGTCGGACCGAAGATCTTCTCGCAGAAGAGTCCGTCCCGCTCCGGCTTGTAGGTCCGGTAGTTGACGGTTTCCGGCTTCAAGACCTCCCCGCAGGAACGTTCAGTGATGTCCTCCGGAGAAGCCAGCGAGATCGAGATCTTGGAGAAGTTGCTCTTGACCTTGTTTTCCTTATTGTTGAATGCAGGCATATTACTTTACTTTCTAATGGTCCGTGATTAGTCCAATGTGACCTTCAGGCCGAGGCCCCGGAGTTCATGCAGGAGCACGTTCAGGGACTCCGGAATGCCCGGTGTCGGCATCGGGTCGCCCTTGACGATGGCCTCGTACGTCTTGCTGCGGCCGTTGACATCGTCGGACTTGACAGTCAGGATCTCCTGGAGCACGTTGGCGGCGCCGAAGGCCTCGAGGGCCCAGACTTCCATCTCACCGAAACGCTGTCCACCGAACTGGGCCTTACCGCCGAGCGGCTGCTGGGTGATGAGGGAGTACGGTCCGATCGAACGGGCGTGCATCTTGTCGTCTACCATGTGGCCGAGCTTGATCATGTAGATCACACCGACCGTCGCAGGCTGGTCGAACCAGTCGCCGGAGCCGCCGTCACGCAGGCGCGTCTTGCCGAACCGCGGAACGCCGGCCTTGTCGGTGTAGTCACAGATCTCCTCGATGGAGGCACCGTCGAAGATCGGGGTGGAGAACTTCAGGCCGAGTTCGGCACCGGCCCATCCGAGCACGGTTTCGTAGATCTGGCCGAGATTCATACGGGAAGGCACGCCGAGCGGGTTGAGCACGATGTCCACCGGGGTTCCGTCCTCAAGGAACGGCATGTCCTCCTGACGGACGATCTTGGCGACGATACCCTTGTTGCCATGACGGCCGGCCATCTTGTCACCGACGGTGATCTTGCGCTTCTTGGCGATGTAGACTTTCGCGAGCTGCATGACACCGTTCGGAAGGTCATCACCGACCTTGATCTTGTCAAGCTCACGCTTGGCGCGGGTCTCGGCCTCCTTATAGGAGATGCAGTAGTTGTTGATCAGCTCGCGGACGAGGGTGGCGGTCTTGGCGTCGTTCGTCCACTTGGCGGAGTTGATATTCATGTAGTCGGCTTCCCGGAGTCCCTGGAGGGTGAATTCCTTGCCCTTGGGGAAGATCTCGACGCCGTACAGGTCGCTCACGCCGGCGCTCTTCTTGCCGCTGACGAGGGTCCACAGCTTCTCGATGAAGCCGGCACGGAGTTTCTCCGCCGCCTTCTCGAATTCCTGCTGCTTGATCTCGATGCGGGTCTTCTGCTCGGTTTTGGCGCCCTTGCGGCCGCTTTCTTTGGCGACCTTGGCATAGAGGGAGGTCTTGATGACGGTGCCGGACAGGGACGGGTTGGCCTTCAGGGAGGCATCCTTCACGTCGCCGGCCTTGTCGCCGAAGATGGCCTTAAGAAGTTTCTCTTCCGGAGAAGGATCGCTCTCGCCCTTCGGGGTGATCTTGCCGATCATGATGTCGCCCGGCTCGATATGGGCACCGATGCGGACGATACCGTCCTTGTCGAGGTCCTTGGTGGCGTCCTCGCTCACATTCGGGATATCGGAGGTGAGCTCTTCCATGCCGCGCTTGGTCTCACGCACCTCGGTGAGATACTCGTCGACGTGGATGGAGGTGAGGATGTCCCACTTGACCATTTCTTCAGACAGCACGATGGCGTCCTCGTAGTTGTAGCCCTTCCATGGCATGAAGGCGACCTTGAGGTTGCGGCCGAGGGCGAGCTCGCCGTCCTGGGTGGCATAGCCTTCGGTGAGCACCTGACCCTTCGTAACCACGTCGCCCTTGCGGACGATCGGCTTCAGAAGGATGGTCGTGGACTGGTTGGTCCGGCGGTAGATCGGAAGCTTGTAGACCGTCTCCTCAGGAGCGAAGCTGACGAATTTCTCGTCCTCGGTGCGGTCGTACTTGACGTGGATCTCGTTGGCATCCACGTAGGTGACCACACCGCTACGGTCGGCGATGACCTGGGTGCGGGAGTCGATGCAGACGCGCTCTTCGAGGCCGGTACCCACGATCGGAGATTCCGGGGAAAGGAGCGGGACGGCCTGACGCATCATGTTCGCGCCCATCAGGGCACGGTGGGCATCGTCATGCTCGAGGAACGGGATGAGGGAAGCAGCCACGGAAGCCATCTGGTTCGGGGCCACGTCCATGTAGTCGACCTCTTCCTTCCCGACCAGCGGGAAGTCGGCTTCCAGACGGCACTGGATGCGCTCGCCGAGGAGTTCGCCGTCTTCGGACATCTCCACGTTGGCAAGGGAGACATGCTTGTTCTCTTCCTCCTCCGCGCTCATGTAGTGCCAGCCGGTGTCGGAAAGGTCCACCTTGCCGCCGGAGACCTCGCGGTACGGCGTCTCGATGAAACCGAGATCGTTGATGCGGGCATAGACGCACAGGGAGGAAATCAGGCCGATGTTCGGGCCTTCCGGAGACTCGATCGGGCACAGACGGCCGTAGTGGGTGTAGTGCACGTCGCGAACCTCGAAACCGGCACGGTCACGGGAGAGACCGCCGGGACCGAGGGCACTGAGACGGCGCTTGTGGGTGATTTCAGCAAGCGGGTTGGTCTGGTCCATGAACTGGGACAGCTGGCTCGTGCCGAAGAAGGAGTTGATCACGGAGGACAGGGTCTTCGCGTTGATCAGGTCGATCGGGTTGAACTGTTCGCTGTCACGGACGTTCATGCGCTCGCGGATGGTGCGGGCCATGCGGGAGAGCCCCACCGAGAACTGGTTGGCAAGTTGTTCGCCGACCGTACGGACACGGCGGTTGGACAGGTGGTCGATGTCGTCTACCGTCGCCCTGGAGTTGATCAGCTGGATGAGATACTTGATGATCTCGATGATATCCGTGTTGGTCAGCACGCGGACACCTGGATCCGTGGAAAGGTTCAGCTTCTTGTTGAGGCGGTAACGGCCCACGTTGCCCAGGTCGTAACGCTTCTCGGAGAAGAAGAGCTTGTCGATGACGTCACGGGCAGTGGACTCATCCGGCGGTTCCGAATTGCGGAGCTGCTTGTAGATGTAGTTGACCGCTTCGATCTCGGTATTGGTCGGGTCCTTCTGGAGGGTGTTGTAGATGATGGCATACTCGGCAGAGTTGGCCTCGTCCTTCTGCAGGAGGATGGACTTGACATCGGTGTCCGCAATCTTGGCGATGGTCTCGTCATCAAGGATCTCCCCCCTCTCCACGATGGCGACGGTACGCTCGATCGGGATGACCTCGCCGGTATCCTCGTCTTCGAAGTCTTCGGTCCAGGTTTTCAGGACCTTGGCAGCCAGTTTGCGGCCTTCGTTCTCCTTGAGGACGGCGGGATCGGCGGCAACTTCATCAGCGAGTCCGAAGATGTCGATGATATCCTTGTCGCCGTTGTAGCCGATTGCCCGCAGAAGCGTCGTCACAGGCAGCTTCTTCTTCCGGTCGATGTAGGCGTACATCACGTTGTTGATGTCGGTGGCGAACTCGATCCAGGAGCCCTTGAACGGAATGATACGGGCGGAATAGAGCTTGGTACCGTTGGCATGCATGCTCTGGTCGAAGAAGACGCCCGGAGAGCGGTGGAGCTGGGAAACGATGATCCGCTCAGATCCATTGATGATGAACGTGCCGGCAGGAGTCATGTACGGGATGTTGCCCAGATACACGTCCTGGACCCTCGTATCAAAGTCCTCGTGCTCCGGATCCGTGCAGGAAAGGCGGAGTTTTGCCTTCAGAGGGACATTATAGGTCAGTCCCCGCTCCAGGCACTCCTCGATCGAATACTGAGGCGGGTCGATGAAGTAGTCGATGAACCGGAGCTCATAGTTGTTCCTCGTATCCTCGATCGGAAAGATTTCCTGGAATACCTGGTAGAGGCCCTCGTTGCGGCGGCTGTCGGGCGTCGTCTCCAGCTGGAAGAAGTCCCGGAAGGACTTCAGCTGCACCTCGAGAAGGTCAGGATACTCCAGAATCCTGGATGTTGCGAAATTTACACGCTTGGTGTCAGTCTTGTTTGACATGTGCTGCCTTTTCGTTGTAAGAGAAAAATTTTAATACGGAAAAAAGGTTTAGAGCCTGCTTCGGGCTCTAAACCTGTAGGAGTTCCCTGTGCGGGAGCGGGCGGAGTTACTTGATCTCAACCTCGGCACCAGCTTCCTCGAGGGCAGCCTTGAGGGACTCGGCCTCGGCCTTGGAGACCTTCTCCTTGACGGCGACAGGGGCCTTGTCGACGAGCTCCTTCGCTTCCTTCAGGCCGAGACCGGCAGTCTCCTTGACGGCCTTGATGACCTGGAGTTTGGCCTGACCGGCGCTGGTGAGGATCACGTCGAACTCCGTCTGCTCTGCAGGAGCAGCAGCCTCGGCGGCGGCCGGAGCGGCGACTGCGACAGCGGCAGCGGCGGGCTCGATACCATATTCTTCCTTCAGGATCTTAGCGAGTTCCTGGACGTCTTTCACAGTAAGGTTAACCAACTCTTCTGCGAGAACTTTAACATCTGCCATAGTGTTGTATTGATTTTAAATTGTTGATATTATTTGTTTTCTTTTTCTTCGAGGGTCTTGATGACGCCGGCGATGGTCTGGCCGCCTGCATGCTGGAGGGCGGAGATGACGTTCTTGACCGGAGCCTGGAGCATCGCCACGATGTCGCCGATGAGTTCCTCGCGGGACTTGATGTTGATCAGCTCTTCGAGCTTGTCGGCACCGACGAAGGCACATTCCTGGACATAGGCTCCTTTGAGGGCCGGCTTCTCGGAACCTGCCTTGTTGTACTTCTTGATGAGCTTCGCCGGAACGGCGGGAGCCTCGGTGTACATGATGGCGGTGTTGCCTTCAAGGGTCGGGACCAGCAGGTCGAGTTCGGCATTCTGTGCATCCTTGATCACCTTGTGAAGAAGGGTGTTCTTCACGACAGTGAGCTTGATGCCCTCGTTGAAGCACTCGCGACGGAGCTGGGATGTCTGCTGGGCGTCGAGGCCGGCGATGTCGGTGATGTAGAAGTTGGGGTACTCAGCCATGTTGGCCTTGATGGCCTCGATAACCTGCGCTTTCAATTCCTTTTTCATAGTTCTTCCTCCTTCTGATTACTCAACGCTGGTGAGTCCCTTGATATCCAACTTGACAGCCGGGCTCATCGTGGTGCAGATCGTCGCACTCTTGAGGTAGGTGCCCTTGAGCGTCTGCGGCTTCAACTTGAGGACGGCGGAGACGAAAGTCCGGGCGTTCTCGGCGATCTGCTCCGGCGTGAAGGAGGCCTTGCCGATGGCTGCGTGGACGATACCGGTCTTGTCGACCTTGAAGTCGATCTTACCGGCCTTGACTTCCTTGACGGCGTTGCCGACCTCCATGGTCACGGTACCGGTCTTCGGGTTCGGCATGAGGCCGCGGGGACCGAGGATACGGCCGATCTGGCCGACCTTCGCCATGACGGAAGGAGTACAGATGATAACGTCCACATCGGTCCAACCCTCTTTGATCTTGGTGATGTATTCGTCAAGACCGACATAGTCGGCACCGGCTTCTTTCGCCTCGTTCTCCTTGTCAGGCGTACAGAGGACGAGCACACGGGTGACCTTGCCGGTTCCGTTCGGAAGGGTGACGACACCACGGATCATCTGGTTGGCCTTGCGCGGATCGACACCGAGGTTGGTGGTGATCTCGACGGAGGCGTCGAACTGGGTATAGGTGATTTCCTTCAGGAGCGCGCATGCCTCATTGAGGGAGTAGACCTGGTTCTTGTCGAACTTGGCAAGGACGGCTTTCTGGTTCTTGGTTAACTTGCTCATGATTCATGCGGATTTAAAGGTTCTCCGGGAATTCGCCTTCCACCTTGATACCCATGCTGCGGGCCGTTCCGGCCACCATGGACATCGCGGACTTGAGCGTGAAAGCGTTGAGGTCCGGCATTTTGGACTGGGCAATCTCCTTCACCTGGTCCCAGGTGACAGAGGCCACTTTCTTACGGTTCGGTTCACCGGAACCGGTCTGGATCTTGGCGGCTTCCTTGAGGGAAACGGCCACCGGCGGCTGCTTGACCTCGAAGGTGAAGGACTTGTCGTTGAACACCGTGATAACCACAGGAAGGACCTTCCCGGCCTGGTCCTGGGTACGGGCGTTGAACTGCTTGCAGAAGTCCATGATGTTGAGGCCCTTGGAACCGAGAGCAGGTCCTACCGGGGGCGCAGGATTCGCAGCTCCGCCCTTGATTTGGAGCTTGATGAATCCGGTTACTTCTTTTGCCATGATAAATTACTATTCTTTAGTTACTTGCGTAAAGCTGAGTTCGAGGAGGGTCTTCCTCCCGAAGATCACGACGACTACCTTGAGCTTGCTCCTGTCCTCGATGATGTCCTCGATCGTGCCGCTGAATCCGCTGAACGGACCATCGGTAATCTTGACGGACTCTCCGAGGGTGAAGTTGACTTCCGTCTCGGCTGCACTGACGGCATTCTCGTCCTGGACACCGAGGATCCGTTGAGCCTCGTCGTCCCGGATCGGCACCGGAATCCGCTCGGTCGGACCGTTGCCGGTCTTCTCGGTGAGAAATCCGGACATGCCCGGAATGCCGTTACGGATGACATATTCGAGATCAGGGTTGAGTTCCGCATGGATCAGCACGTAGCCAGGGAAAAGAAGTCTCTCGACTTCCTTCCGCTTGCCGTTCTTTGTGACGATCTCCTTCTTGACAGGGACGAGCACCTGATCCACCATTGCCTGGAGTTCAGCGTGTCTTTCAATCTCCTTAACAAGATATTCAGCGGCCTTCTTCTCTTTTGTTCCCGCGGTACGTAGGACGTACCATTTCTTGTCAGCCATAGACAAACAAATCAAATTACAATGCGTAAATAAACTCCATCAGATGCTGGAAAGCAAAGTCCATCACGAAGACCACCACGGCGAGGATCAGCGTGGACACGAGCACCAGGATCGCAGAGCTCTGCAGCTTGCTCCAGGTCGGCCACGTCACCTTCTTGGTGAGTTCCGTATAGGACTCCTTAAGATAGTTAATGAACTTTCTCATCTTTGCTTCAATGGACACCGGAAAATTGGAAGCGGGAATCCGGCGGTCTGTTAAACATTTACCAAATCGTAACCTTTGATATGGCAGGGGAAGCAGGATTCGAACCCACATCGACGGTTTTGGAGACCGCTGAACTACCCTTGTTCTATTCCCCTGTGGGAGTGGGACGGCCCCCTCTGGCAGCCCCACTGTTGTGTATGCGCCGGAATTACTCGACGATGCGGATCACCTGGCCGGCACCGACGGTACGTCCACCTTCGCGGATAGCGAACTGGAGACCTTCGTTCATAGCGACCGGAGTGATGAGCTTCACGGTGATTTCGACGTTGTCGCCCGGCATGACCATCTCGACACCGGCAGGGAGGGTGATCTCACCGGTCACATCGAGGGTGCGGATGAAGAACTGCGGACGATAGTGGTTGTGGAACGGAGTGTGGCGGCCGCCTTCCTCTTTCTTGAGGACGTAGATCTGGGCCACGAACTCGGTGTGCGGGGTGATGGAACCCGGCTTGGCAACGACCTCGCCACGCTTCACTTCCTTCTTGTCCACGCCACGGAGGAGGAGACCGACGTTGTCACCAGCCTCGCCCTGAGGGAGGAGCTTGCGGAACATCTCGACACCGGTGACGACGGAATTGCGCGGTTCGTCGCCGAAGCCGACGAGTTCGACCGGGTCGTTGACGTGGATGGTACCTGCCTCGATACGGCCGGTGACGACGGTGCCACGTCCGGTGATGGAGAAGATATCCTCGATCGGCATCAGGAACGGCTTGTCGACGAGGCGCTCCGGAAGCGGAATGTACTCATCGACGGCATCCATGAGCTCCATGACCTTGTCTTCCCACACCTTTTCTCCGTTGAGGGCGCCGAGGGCGGAGCCGCGGATGATCGGGCAGTCTTCGTCGAAGTTGTAGAAGGCGAGGAGGTCGCGGATCTCCATCTCGACGAGGTCGAGCATTTCCTCATCATCGACGAGGTCGACCTTGTTCATGAAGACGAGGATCTTCGGGACGTTGACCTGGCGGGCGAGAAGGATGTGCTCGCGGGTCTGCGGCATCGGACCGTCGGTGGAGGCGACCACGAGGATCGCACCGTCCATCTGGGCGGCACCGGTAACCATGTTCTTCACATAGTCGGCGTGGCCC
>JAFUZO010000037.1 GCA_017476575.1 Bacteroidales bacterium
CGACAAAATGGCAAAAATAGATCATAAAGATTGAAGTTGATAAAATTTAAACAGCTTCTAAGGAGCCAGTAAAAATAACCTGTCTCAGTTTGGAACGTGCCGCCCACGGCATATGAGTGGGAGGGGACCGGCCGTCAGGCCGGGAGGGACGAGGACCCGAAGGGGCCGAAGGTGGAAAACTGAGGCGGGTTATTTCCTACAACGTATACGGCAGGCAGGGCACGCGGTCGGGCTTGCCGAGGCAGGTCCACATGGTGCCGTCTTCGAAGACGACGGCGGCGGAAGTGATGTCGCGGAGGATGGGAGGTCCCGAACGGGAGATCCGCTTGATGAA
Organism: Bacteroidales bacterium; assembly: GCA_017476575.1. Lineage (GTDB taxonomy): Bacteria > Bacteroidota > Bacteroidia > Bacteroidales > UBA932 > Cryptobacteroides. The sequence continues at coordinate 335 of JAFUZO010000037.1, forward strand.
GAAAGTATGGTCCCAGGACGCAACCGGAACATGGGTCCGGGCCAGGATGCGGCAGGCCTTTTCGTAGCGGTCGACCCCCTTGCGGTCCTCCTCCCGTCCGGTCCGGGTAAAATTCGTCACGACCCTATATCCCGACGGCTCCTCATCGACATCGAACTTGACCCGGTGCCAGTTGTCCACCTCGTAATAAGCCGCCCCGCCCTGGGCATCGATGACGCCGAAGTTCGCCTCGACGCCGTAGGGGCGTGAAAGAGTATCCAGGAAGTACTCGAAATCCTGGAGCGACGCGCAGACTTCCAGCGCCCGGTACATCAGCACCCCTTCCCGGTCCATCATCTCCGCAGGAACCTGGTCGTTCTTCAGATCATACGTCGCCGTGTTCATGATACAGAAACCGGCACTGTTCATCCCGGCCCACACCTCCGGCGTCCCGGCAGGCACCTTCGCGGCAGGACGGGTCCGCCAGTCCGCATTCACCAGCCCGATCAGACTATATTTCTCGCCCTGGAACCGTTCAACGCCACATTCCTGGCAATCGCTGTCCCGGTGCTTGAACATCACCGCCCGTCCGTCCGCCCTCTTCTTCCCGCTCACGATTACCGACGTGCACGCCTCCACCGGCAGCACCCACAGCACCGCCAGTGCCATGCAGGCCAGCCATCCTGACCAGCGTCCGGGACCTTCCATCTTATCTTTCATAATCACTTATATTTCAATTATTTATAAAACAAAAGATGGAAGGTCCCTTCCCAGAAATACCACCTTCCATCACCTTATTTTCAACCAATTTATTATCAAATACTTCCATTATAGTGATGTGCAAAAAATAACCAGCTTCAACGCTCCTGTCGCATCGCGACCCCGAGGCCCCGGAAATCTGTGATTTTTGGGGTGGCTCTATTCCGGGCAAATGTCGCTTTTGAAGCAGGTTATTTTTCCGGTTTCATAACTGATGGAAGGTCTATCCACACTCTCTTAAAACAACGACCCGATCTCGTCGGGATTGTATTTGCGCTGGTTCAGGCAGTCTTCCATCCCCATGTGGGTGTAGGCCAGTTCTGTCGCCACACGGCCACGCTGGGTCCGGATGATGAACCCCTCCTTGATCAGGAACGGTTCGTAGACCTCCTCCAACGTCCCCGTATCCTCACTGATGGATGTCGCCAACGTCCCCACACCGACCGGACCACCCTTGAACAAGGTGATGAGCGTCCGGAGGATCTTGTTGTCGATAGCATCCAGTCCCCGCTTGTCGATCTTCAGCTTGTTGAGCGCGAACCGCGCGATTTCCAGGTCGATACGGCCGTTGCCGATGACCTGCGCGAAATCCCGTACCCGTTTGAGGAGGGCATTGGCGATCCGCGGCGTCCCCCGGCTCCGCAAGGCGATTTCGAGGGCAGCATCGTCGTCGATGCCGATCTGGAGGATGGCCGCGCTGCGCACCACGATGCGCTTCAGGTCGGCCGTATCGTAATATTCCAGCGCGCAGTTGATGCCGAACCGCTCCCGCAGCGGCGCCGTCAGCAGACCGCTCCGCGTCGTCGCCCCCACCAGCGTGAACGGATTGAGTGAAATCCGCACGCTCCGCGCACCCGGTCCCTTGTCGATCATGATGTCGATGACATAGTCCTCCATCGCGGAATAAAGGTATTCCTCCACCTCCGGCGACAGGCGGTGGATCTCGTCGATGAACAGTACGTCGCCCGTCTCCAGCGAGGTCAGCAGTCCGGCCAGATCGCCCGGCTTGTCCAGCACCGGCCCGGAGGTCACCTTCATGTTCACCCCCATCTCGTTCGCGATGATGTGGGCGAGGGTCGTCTTCCCGAGACCCGGAGGTCCGTGGAACAGGACATGGTCCAGTGCCTCTCCGCGCATCTTCGCCGCCTTGATATAAATATTCAGGTTCGATACGATTTCTTTCTGTCCGGTAAAATCATCGAGCTCCCGGGGTCTGATAATTCCGTCCAATTCACTATCTTTGCGCTCGGTTGTACTGTGCGGGTCGAATTCACTCATGGCAGTTCGGTCTAATTCAGTTACAAATATAGTTTTTTATTTTAAGAATATGATGGTTTTATTGAATCGGTTGAAATGTTGATAAACTATTGGAACCGATTGAATGCCATTGGATTGCTTATGTTAATAACGGTTGAAAACCTGTGGATGGAGGTGTGGATGGAAGGTGGAAAGGGCGGACGGGCCGGGAAGACCGGGTTGTCAACAATGTTTTCCACAGGGTTTTGAACAGGTTTTCAACATCGGAAACGGTCGAAATGTTGATAAGTCAGAAATCGACAGAGTCGCTCCGCCGCAAGGTGAATTCTTCAAAGGAAACATCCTGCAGCGGCCTTTTCCTGTCTGCCCGGTGGGCTGTCATCGCCCAGGTGGTCCGGCAGGACACCCATCTTATCGTCCTTCCCGACCGGGAAGCCGCCGAGTATTGCAGCGCCGACCTCTACAACCTGGTCGATGGAGACTGCGTGTTCTTCCTGCCTGATTCCGGCCGGAGCGTAGAACGGAGCAACTACAAGTCCTCCCTCGGAGTCCAGCGGACCGCGGCCATCGGAAAACTCCTTTCCGCCGGAGATGAGAAACTGTTTATCGTCACCTACCCCGAGGCGTTGGAGGAACGGATTCCTGACGAAAAGCGGCTCTCCGATGCCCTCCTGACCATCCGTACGGGCGAGAAGGTCTCCTACGACGGTCTCCGCGACCGGCTTCTCGACGAGCGTTTCGAGCGGGTCGATTTCGTGTCTGCACCGGGCCAGTTCGCCATCCGCGGCGCTGTCGTCGACATTTTCTCTTATTCGCTTGAACATCCCTACCGCCTTTCGTTCTTCGGCAGCGAAGTAGAAAAGATCAATACCTTCGACTGCAACACCCAGCTCTCCATCGAGACGGTGGACCACGCCGACATCTATCCCGACCTTGCAGCAGGCAGTTCCGATACAGGCGAAGGTGTCGGCCTCGTCAGCATCCTTCCGGCCCATACGACCGTATGGCTGGATTCTTCCGACATGTATCGGGAAAAGGACTTCTTCCCCGCCCTCCTGGAGATGCGCCATGTGTTCCTCGAAGTCCCGCTCGACGCCCGCGACGCCGATCCGGTCAAGTTCAACATCGCTCCCCAGCCTGTCTTCAACAAGGACTTCGACCTGCTGATTTCGGATATCCGCGACCGCATCGAGAACGGGTATAAAGTCTCCATCTACGGCGAGAAGGAAGCCCAGATCGAGCGGCTCCGTTCCATCATGATGCAGGAGGAGAACGCCGTGCTTCCGGAATTCGTCAAGGGAAAGAACATCCATGCGGGATTCATCGACAACGAGGACCGCATCTGCTGTTATACCGACCACGAAATCTTCGACCGCTTCCACCGCGTCCGCATCCGCCGGACCGTGGACAAGTCCGAGCAGCTGACCCTCAATGATCTGAGCGCCTTCAACATCGGCGACTACATTGTCCATATCGACCACGGCGTCGGCATCTTCGGCGGCCTGGTGAAGATGAAGGACGACCATGGGCGGGTGCACGAGGTCGTGAAACTGATGTACAAAGACAGCGACGTCGTTTTCGTGTCTGTCCATTCCCTCCACAAGATATCGCGGTTCCGCTCCAAGGAAGGCGAAGCGCCCCGCATCAACAAGCTCGGTTCCAAGACCTGGGCCACGATGAAGTCGACGGCGAAGTCCCGCGTCAAAGACATCGCCAAGGAACTGATCCAGCTCTATGCCAGGCGGCGGGCCTCCCAGGGATACGCCTTCTCGGCCGACACTTACCTGCAGGAAGAGCTCGAGTCCTCCTTCATGTACGAGGACACGCCCGACCAGGAAAAGGCGACCAAGGCGGTCAAGCAGGACATGGAGGATACCTGCCCGATGGACCGGCTCGTGTGCGGCGATGTCGGCTTCGGCAAGACGGAAATCGCCATCCGGGCCGCCTTCAAGGCGGTCTGCGACTCCAAGCAGGTTGCCGTCCTCGTGCCGACCACCATTCTTGCCCTGCAGCATTTCGAGACCTTCAAGTCCCGCCTCCGGGGACTCCCCTGCACGGTGGACTACGTAAGCCGCCTGCGCACCGCCAAGGAACTTTCCGACATCCGGAAACGCTTGAAATCCGGTCAGATAGATATATTGATCGGTACGCATAAGGTTCTGGGAGCCACCTTCGAGTTCAAGGACTTGGGCCTTCTCGTCATCGACGAAGAACAGAAGTTCGGCGTGGGCGCCAAGGAGAAACTGCGCCAGCTGAAAGCCTCCGTCGACACGCTGACCCTCACCGCCACTCCGATTCCGCGTACGCTCCAGTTCTCCCTCCTGGGAGCCCGCGACCTTTCTATCATCAACACTCCGCCGCCCAACCGGATTCCCATCCAGACGGAAATCATCCTCTTCGACGAAGAAGAAATCAAGGGCATCGTGAGCTATGAGCTCAACCGCGGCGGACAGATTTTCTTCCTGCACAACCGCGTCGAGGAGCTGCCGGCCATCCATGACATCCTCCACCGCCTGGTCCCGGACATGAAAATCTGCGTGGCCCATGGCCAGATGGAGTCCAAAGAGCTGGAGAACCGGATGCTTGAATTCATGAGGGGTGACTACGACATGCTCCTGTGCACGACCATCGTCGAGAACGGCCTGGACATCCCCAATGCCAACACCATCATCATCAACCAGGCCCAGAACATCGGTCTGAGCGACCTCCACCAGCTCCGCGGCCGTGTCGGCCGTTCCAACAAGAAGGCCTTCTGCTACCTGGTCGTCCCGCCGCTGGTGTCCATCACCGACGATGCCCGCCGGCGTCTCAAGGCCATCGAAGAGTTTTCCGATCTCGGCAGCGGCTTCAACATCGCCATGCAGGATCTTGATATCCGTGGTGCCGGCAACCTGCTGGGTGCCGAACAGAGCGGCTTCATCACCGACATGGGCTACGAGACCTACCAGAAGATTCTTTCCGAAGCCATGGAAGAGCTCGGCGTGGAGACCGGTCTGACCAGCCGCAACGTGCGTGAGTCCTTCGTGGAGGACTGTACCGTCGAGACCGACCAGCCCGCCCTCATCCCGGACAGCTACATCGATGTGACCGCCGAGAAGATCCGCCTCTACAAGCAGCTCGACGCCTTGGACGACGACCGCGAGATCGATCGCCTCGGCCGCCAGCTGGAAGACCGCTTCGGCCCGCTCCCCGTCGAGGTGGACAATCTTCTGAATGTCGTGAAGGTACGCAACCTCGGTGCCCGGCTCGGCTTCGAGAAGATCATCATCAAGAACGGCATGCAGATTATGTTCTTCGTGTCCAATCCGATGTCCTCCTACTATCAATCCCGCCGGTTCGCCGACATCCTGGACCGGGTCAACGCCTCTCCTGCTTCCTACAAGTTCAACCAGGACGGTGGACGCCTGCGCACCGTTACCCGCGGCGTAGACAGCATGGGAAAGGCCCTCGACGTTTTGAAAAGACTGCAATAAACCGTACTGATGAACCGTTTTTCCCATCATCGGAGCCGAAGGCGACCCAAGGGAGTTTGAGGGGGTCCGCCCCCTCATTGAATCAACAGCCCTTGGGGCAAAGTTAACCAGGGAAAACCATACTCCGAGGGAAAAGGTCCACCGATAGGGATGCGTTCTTTTGAAAAAAGGACAGCATTTGTTAACTTTGCACACTATGGCGAATCTGCTGGTCGAAATAGGGAATACTGCGGTCAAGGCAGCCTGGTCCGACGGGATGACACTCGGCAAGACTTTCCGCTATCAGGGCGAGAAACCCCTGGACTTCATCCTGTCCCTGATCCGGCACGAGAAGCCGGTCGTGATGGTCGTCTCCTCGGTCTATCCGTTGTCGGAGCCCGACGGCGACCGGCTGCGGCAGGAATGCAGCCATCTCCTGCTGCTCGACCGTAACCATGAGGAACTGTTGCTGAGCCATTCCCTTCCCTCCTACATCTCCTATGACCGTGCCGCTTCCATCCTGGCTGTCCGTTACCTGTTCAAGGGGATGGGATGTACGGTCGTAGATATGGGAACGACCTTGACGGTGGATTTCATCGATGCAGACGGGTTATACCGGGGCGGCAACATCTCCCTGGGCTGCAGGACCCGTTTCAAGGCACTCAACCGGTATGCAAGGGCGCTTCCGCTCGTCAACATCCCGGAAGATCCTGCACCTGTAGGTCTTTCTGCCTCCTCCTCCATCGAGAGCGGTGTCGTCTCAGGCATCAAATTTGAAATCGAGGGGTACCTGGACCTCCATCCGGAAAACATCGCCGTATTTACCGGTGGCGATGCGAATTATTTTGCAAAACGGATGAAAAGTTCCATCTTTGTAATTTGTAACCTCGTGATGATGGGGTTGGCATTAATGGCTGACGAATATGTCAAGAAGATTGGTCAATAGGTTATTCCTCTGCGCAGGACTGCTCCTGTCCGGACTTTCCCTCAGCGCCCAGAGTGACGGCACCTACAGCGGATACTCTCCCTATTCCATCTATGGGGTGGGGGACCTTCATACACCCGGGACGGCCTACAACGCCACGATGGGCGGGGTGGGCATCGCCACCCGCAACAAACGTTTTGTCAATATCCTGAACCCGGCGTCCGTCACGGCGCGCGATTCGCTTTCGTTCATGGCCGATTTCGGCCTGTCCGGCCGCGGCTCGCTGTTCGTCCAGGGCGACCGTCGCAATGTCAATACCCTCTTCAACATCAACAACTTCGTCATCTCGTTCCCGCTCTGGCGCCGGACCGCCTTCATGGTCGGCATCACACCGTTCAGCGATACGGGCTACAAGATGTCGTACAGGAAGATCGACGGGAATACCGGCACCCAGACATATGCCTCGGCCGGCAGCGGCAGCATCAACCAGCTGTTCGCCGGCGGTGCCGCCATGCTGACGGACCGGCTTTCCGTGGGAGCACAGTATCAGCTGCTCTTCGGCAACCTCAACAAGGAGACTTCCGTGACCTTCGGGGATGCCAGCTACCGCAGCCATTCCCTCGGCGACACCCTCCAGGTCGTCGCCCATACCGTCAAGTTCGGTGCCCAGTACGAACAGCCGCTCCCTTCCGGAAAGACGCTCACCTTCGGTGCTACCTACCGGCTCCGGGCCCGCATGAGGGGGGAAGCCAGCCGCTACAGCACTATTTCCGAACTGGACCTCGGGCAGCGGAAACTCTACGGGGACAAGGTGTATTTCGGCGATGAACTCGGTGTCGGCATCGCCTTCCGCAACCGGGATGTCTGGTCCTTCGAGGTGGACTACCTCCGCTCCGACTGGAAAGGCTGCAACCTGGATGCGACGGCCGGCTTCCGCAACAACGGCATCTCTTCCTTCTCCGGATCGGTCGCCCAGTCCGTGAAGGCGGGCTTCGAAATCACCCCCAACCGCAACGATATCCGCTATTTCCTCAAGCGGTGCACCTACCGGGCCGGGATTTATTTCGACCAATCCTACTACCAGGTGGACGGAAAACCTGTGAATACGGTCGGCCTTACCCTCGGCATGACCCTTCCTGTGTTCCGCGGCTACAATGGTCTGACGGTCGGCCTCGATCTGGGGCAGCGCGGCTTCGGCGGTGCCATCGTGAAGGAGGACTACATCGGTTTCAACATCGGTTTCAACATCTTCGATATCTGGTTCCAGAAACCACGGTATGAATAGTCCAGCACGGTTTTTGGTAGATAAGGAAATACAAACTGTAAAGATATGAAAAGATTAACGCTCATCTTGCTTGCCGTGACGGCAATTTTTGCAGGACAGAATGCATCTGCCCAGGGAAAGTATGGTGCCGACAGCGCGGAGTGCATCAAGTATCTCTCCTACTATCAGGAGTATTACAAGCAGAAGAATTTCGATTCCGCCCTTCCCAACTGGAGGAAGGCATATTCCATCTGCCCTGCTACTGCATCGCAGAACCTGTTCGTCCATGGTTCCACCCTTATCAACCGTGAGATCAACAAGAACCGGAAGAACCCGGCCTATTTCAAGGCCCTTGTGGACACCCTGCTCACCCTGCAGGACCAGCGTCTCCAGTACTATCCGCGTACCCCCAAGGGCGTGGACCAGAAGGCCACCATCCTCAACAACAAGGGACAGTACATGATCAACTTCCGCAGCGAAGATGCGCAGTACCTGTATGACAACCTCTCCGCCATCATCGACGAACTCGGCAGTGCGACCAAGGGCGGTATCCTTGTGAACGATCTCCAGGCGGCCATCAACCTCTACCGCGAAGGCAAGATGGAGGCCGACCAGGTCATCGGCACCTACGACATCGTGTCCGCCGCTATCGCCGGTGCCGGTGCCAGAAGCGATGCCGAGGCGGAGGACAACGCCAAGACGAAAGCCACCATCGAGAGCATCTTCGCCGACAGCAAGGTCGCCTCCTGCGAGAACCTGATCGCCATCTTCACCCCGCGCTTCGAGGCTGATCCGGAGAACATCACTGTTGTCTCCAACATCGTGAAACTCATGAACGGTGCGGAAGACTGCGCTGCTAACGACTTGTATTTCAAGGCTGTAACCCAGATGTACAAATTGGATCCTTCCTATCGTAGCGCATACGGCCTGTACAAGCTCAACGCCGCCCGCGGCAATGTCGCCGATGCCGCCCGCTATCTCGAAGAGGCCATCGCATCCGAGGAGTCCGACGAGGCTACCGACGCCCAGTATTACTATGAACTGGCCCGTTTCTGCTATGCCAACGGCATGCGTGCCCGTGCCTTCGAGAACGCCGGCAAGGCGGTCCGTCTCGACTATGGTTACGCCGGCAAGGCCTACATGATCATGGGCAATCTCTGGGCTTCCGCCACCTGCGGCGGCGATGTAGACAAGTACGCCCGCTACTGGGCGGCTACCGACTACTTCCAGAAGGCCAAGGCGGCTGACGCTTCCCTTGCGGACGACGCCAACTCCTCGATTGCAAACGTGAGCCGGTACTATCCGGAAGCCAGCGAGATTTTCATGTATGACCTCGGTGCAGGTCAGTCCTATACGGTCTCCTGCGGCGGCATGTCCACCACCACTTCCGTCCGCGTAAGCAGATAGTGGTCCGGCTTGGAACCATATTCAGAACGACGGCAACCGCCCTGGCGGTTGCTTTCGTCGTCTATTCGTGCAAGGGAAGGCTCTCGGTAGCCGACCGGCTGGACCTGGACGAGACTCCGCTCCAGACGGTCGACAGCATGTTCTTCGTGCAGACCGAGAACGGGCGTCTCAAGATGCGCGTAGAGGCCCCGGTGATGGAGGTCTACGACAAGGATACCTGCTCGTACGACCTGTTTCCGCAGGGACTTTCCGTGTATGGGTATGCCGAAGACGGGTCCCTGGAGACGACCATCGTGTCGCGGGAGGCCCGGCATGACAAGTCGAAGGTGACAGATGCCGAACAATGGTCGGCTTTCGGCCATGTCGTCATCCGCAACATCATCAAGCAGGAGACCATGGAGACCGACACCATCTATTGGGACCGGAAGAACCAAGAAATCTATACCGACTGCTACATCAAGATGTATTCGCCTTCCGGTTACATGCAGGGCTATGGCATGCGTTCCGACGAGATGGCCCGCAATTCCATCATCATGCGGCCTTTCAACAGTTACGGTGTCGTAGAGCAGGATTCCACCCGGGTGCTGGTCGATTCGGTCAATTTTATCGGCCCGATGCCTTTCGAAACCGGAAAAAAATAGCCTGCTTCAAAAGCGACATTTGCCCGGAATAGAGCCACCCCAAAAATCACAGATTTCCGGGGGCCCCGGGGTCGCGAAGCGACAGGAGCGTTGAAGCAGGTTATTTTTGCACATCACTTCATTTTGCGATAGATGCAAAAAAAATAATGAAAATTCGGAAGAAAATCACTATCTTCCCGTGTTTGACACTTTGATTTTGTCGAACCGGGGATGATTCAAGGCCAC
>JAFUZO010000038.1 GCA_017476575.1 Bacteroidales bacterium
AATCTTTATGATCTTTTTTTGCCATTTTGTCGCCATTCTTCGGTCATGTAGCCACCGCTACACTCCCTCATCCTGTCAACAAAATGCCTAAAAATATCCTCATAAATCTTTTCGTCAATAAAATTTAAACAGCTTCTAAATCTGACCGGCGGCATCGCCCATGACAAACCCATTGTCGCGGATATCCACCGCTACGACAAGAACGCCCTCGTCCCCGATGAGAACGGATGAGTCAGAGGGCAGCGTGCTGACGGCGGAGACGGCGCTGGAGGGCCGGGATATCGAGGTCGCGGCAGGAGGTGCGGGTATCCAGGGCCAGGGCGGCGGCCACACCGGCAGCCTGGCCTGTCAAGAGACAGGTCCCGATTTCCCGCGCATCATAGGTCAAGCCCCGTTCGAAGCCGAAACAGCGGCCCGCCACGAGGAGGTTCTGCGTCTTCCGGGGCGTGAGGGAGGAATACGGGACCTGCCACATCTTCCGCTCCCGGATGCCGACCCGGCGGCCGCCATAGTCGATGTCGGTGAAAGCCCCGGCGATGCCCACGACATCGGGGTAGGTCCGCCCCTCCATCGCCCCCGCCAGGGACACATTGCACACGCTGTCCAACACGCGGGTGACCCGCACCCCGACGAGGGACGGAGTGTCGACCAGATACAGGTCGGTACATCCTTCCTGGCCCTTGAGCGCTGCCGTCATCTCCCAGATCTGCTTACGGATGGCTATCTGTGCCTGTGAGAGGTTGAACATATCCAGCCCGTCCTGCTCCCTCAGTCCGGTCATGTGCAGGGTCCGCACGCCCTTCACCGGCGTCAGCGATCCCTGTGCGGAGGCCTCGGCATTGCCGATCCGCCACATTGCCCCGATATCATCTTTGTAGACAGTGAAAGGGTCGTCGGTCCAGGACAGGACGTCGCCGTCACCGCTGCAGTCGATGACGAAGGAAGTCCGGATTGCCGCCCGACCGCCCTTGCCCTCCACGACAACCGCCTCAATCCGACCCGCCGAACACTGGACTTGCGCGACCTGGGTGCCATAAAGCACCCGGACCCCCGCCTCACACAGCAGGGTTTCCATGACATACTTGGCGGCTTCCGGGTCGGTCTTGGGGTGGACCCCCTTATGGACAATCAACATCCCGAGGGCCTCCAAGCGGTTGCAGAGTTCTTCCGCAACGCCAGCTACGGCCTGGGTGCGTCCATCTCCCGCGGGATGGTACATGTCGATGATGGGCGTGACCCCGCAGCCGGTGAACAGGCCGCCGAGAAAATACAGCCGCTCGACCAGCAGGACGTCGGCCCCTTCCCGGGCGGCGGCGAGGGCAGCGGCGAATCCGGCGGGCCCACCCCCGACGACCACGACCGAGGCTGAGGCGACGACGGGAATCTCCCGTGCCGGTTCCAGGATATGCCCTCCGGAGGGGACTGCGGCCGCCTGCACCAGGAGATGCGGGGCAACCAGGGTCGTACCGGCACCCAGCGAAGCCTTCCTGATGAAATCCCTTCTATCCATCACTCGACAGGCAACAGACACCGTTCAGTAATCAGCACAGGGCTGTCATAGACAGGAACGCCGTGGAGCACAGACCCGTCCGCCTGCAAAGGGCGGATGACACCGGTCCTGATATCGAGACAGACAGGATGACGGTACTTCATGGGTACCGTGACGTCGTATTCCACCGGATCCACATCGTCTCCGGGGATGCCGCCGTCCTCCCAGAGGACGATGCTGTCGATGCCGGTTTCCCGGTCCTGGAACCGGTAGCGGCTGCACGAAAGGCCCTCGGGCGTCCCGACTCCATCCGCCACCAACGCCGTATCGAGATATTCATACACGGTAGTGAGGTTACCCAGGGCATACCAGGCCTCCTTGGCACGGACCACCTGGTTGTGCCCGTCGGTCTCGAGGATGCCCTTGCTGTTCTTCTTCTTGACGTAGTCGTTGGCGCCGTTGTTCATGTCCGAGATGCAGAACACTCCGGTGCGAATGCCCCTCCCGTGGTCCGAGAGGATGCGCCGCAGGTCCCACTTGGCCTGGGAGGTCTCGCTCCAGTCATAGTCGCTCAGCGCGCCCCCGGCATGGCCCCGGGAAGGGGCCCCCGTCTCGCCCTGCCACAGGCGGATCCGTCCGGTATGGGCCTCCAAAACGACTTTGAGGGCATCCACATCGTTATACATATCCTCGGGACGGTACCGGTAGCCGTGGTAGGTGACCCAGTCGAAAAGCGAATCGCTCCCGTCAGCCTCGAACGCGCACAGCACCTCGTCCAGGAAGGCCGGATCGAGCCGCGCCAGGGAGAGCGCGGCGATGCTGGCCTCAGGGTCGTGCCGCTTGATGATCCGTGCGGTGCGGGTCTGGAGGTCGACCAGTTCCTCGAAGCCGCCCGGCCGGCGCGGGGCGAACTCGGTGGCACCGATGTAGGGCTCCGGTTCCAGGAACAGTTCGGGCTCGTTCCAGATTTCCCAGAAATGGACCTTTCCATGATAGCGCACGGCCATTTCTTCCACCCAGCGGTCCCAGGCCTGTACCGCTTCTTCCGATACCGGCCAGCCACCGGCAAGATAGGGGGTCCCGCCTCCCTCGTAGACGGGATTGCCGTAAGAAGTCTGCAACCAGGGTTCCAATCCCATCGCCACAGCGTCGTCGATGATATGGTCGAGCCATCCGAAGTCATAGGTTCCCTTCTCCCTCTCGGTCTTGGCCCAGCCACCCTGGATCCGGATGAACCGCATCCCCAAGGGAACGAGATAATCCTTATATGAATCCCAGTCCGCATAGTCACGGTCCAGGCACTCGCATCCGATATGCAGGTCGTTGTGGAGACCGGACAGCGGGATGTGGGCCAGCCGGTACTCGGTATGGCCACAGGCCGCAGACAGGAGGACCGACAATACGACCGGGGCAATGGCAGAAAGTCTCATAAAGCGTGGTGATGTTTTTCCTGCAAAAATAAAATAACAGCCGGTCTTTGAGTATAAGAAGCCGAAAAGTGGTACATTTGTGTATGAAATTTTCATCCGGCGCGGACGGATTTCATCAAATTTGCCCCTGCTCAGCCCTATTACAAGATGAAAAGAATTTTGTTATCCATCCTCCTCGCGACAGTCTGGGCCTGGAGCCTCGGCGGGGCGGACCGGTCCTACCAGTTCCACCACTTCGACACCTCCTCCTCCGGGCTGTCGTTCAACGATGTACGCTGCCTGCTCCAGGACAGCCGGGGCTACGTCTGGGTAGGAACCCGGTACGGCCTCAACCGCTTCGACGGCTCCCGTTTCAAGGTCTACCACAAGGAGGAACTCGGGACGTCCTCCGATTATATCTATTGCCTGTGGGAGGACGACCTGGGCAACATCTGGGCGGGCACCGGCCGCGGGGTGGCCGTCTACGACTACGGCAGCGACCGCTTCCTGTGCCCGGCCCTCCCGGACGGCGCCGGATGCTTCGAGGAGCGGATCTTCTGCATCGGCGCGGACTCGTCCGGGCAACTGTGGATGGGCGCGGGCAACGGCTGCCTCTACTCCTGCCTCCCGCAGGAGCGCATCCTCCGGGAGCACCGCCTGGAGGGCCGCCCCGAAGGCACGATGACGATGCGGCTCGCCATCGACCGCAACGACCATATCTTCCTGTCGCTGTACTGCGACGACCTCTACCTCTATGACCGGCAGACCGGCGGCCTGCAGCCGCTCGCCCTCGGGGAACGGCAGGGGTACTTCCACGGCGACGACATCGCCGGCATCGTGGTCCACCCCAAGTCCAACGACCTCGTCTTCGTCGCCGGCAAGCGGTCCGGCCTGTGCGAGGTAGACCTGCGCCGGGGCGGGGTCCGCACGCTGCTCCCGCCGGACAAGGACCAGAAGTACGGCAGCATCCAACTCGATGCCGCCCAGAACATCTGGCTCTCGACCACGGCGGGGCTCTACCGCTACAGCCTCAAGGACGGGAAATGCCGGCTTGTCACCGTCCGGGACGGCGACCGCTTCTCCCTGGCGGACAACGACATCTCCTGCTCCATCGTCGATTCCGGCGGCAACCTCTGGGTCGGGACCACCTGGTGCGGCCTCGACTGCGCCGCCGTCCGACAGGACATGTTCGCCAAGGTCTGGCGCACCGGGGACGGCGAGCCCCTGCATTCCTGCAACATCAAGGGCGTCGTCCAGGACAGCCGGGACCGCGTCTGGCTCGCCTCCGAGAAACTGGGCCTGCTGGAGTACCTGCCCGACACCGGGACGGTGGTCCGCCGGGGCCGGAGCAAGGCCCTGCCGGGACTGACGTCCATCTGCGTGGACGGGGACCATCTTTGGCTGGGCTCCCGGACGGGCGTCTACCGGTACAGCCCGGACCGGGACCTCCTGAGGTACTATCCCAGTTTCGCCGAGGGCGACTTCCGGGTCACGTCCCTGTGCCGGCTGATTTCCGGCCGGGTGCTCGCCGGGACCACGGGCGGGATGATGGAGTACGACCCCGCCGCCGACACCTTCCGCCAGACGGACATCGGCTGCGCCTCGGTGGACGTCATCGCCGAGGACAGTTTCGGCGTCGTGTGGATGGCCTCGTACTCCGACGGCCTGTACGCCTACGACAGCCACCAGGACCGTCTCCTGGGCCATTGGAACGGCGACGGCTTCCCCAACATGATGTCGTCAGTCATCGTCAACGACGACGACGAGGTGTGGGCCCTGAGTTTCGGCTCCGGCTTCTACCGCTACGACCGCAAGGAGGAAGCCTTCCGGAAATACGACCGCTCCACCCTCCCCGCGCTCCCCTCGGACGTGTTCTACTACGCCCTGACGGACGCGAAGGGCAACCTGTGGCTCTCCTCCGACGCCGGGCTCGTGAGTTTCAACCCCGCCTCCGGCACCGTCCGGCGGCTGGACGTGCGGGACGGCCTGCTCGACGACGCCTATTCGCAGCCCGCGCTGAAACTCTCCTCCGGGAAGTTCCTCTTCACGTCCGTGAACGGGTTCGTGGTCTTCGACCCGGCGGCCGCGCTCAGCACCGACGGCGACGTGACAGCGGACATCACCGACCTCGTGCTCCCGTCCGGCCCCGTCGTCCCGTCCCCCAAGGCGCCGGTAACCTGCAACGTCAACACGGCCGACACCATCCGGCTGGCCCCGGGCCGCAACTCCTTCAGCCTCTACGTGGCCACCCCGCGCAACCTGTTCACCCCGGTCAACCTGTTCGCGCAACTCTCCGGCCGGGAATCCCTGCCCGGGAAGGTGACCGCCTCCGGGGAAATCGGCTACGCCGACCTGCCCCACGGGACCTACACCCTGGAACTGTTCACCGAGGGCGGATCTGGACGGCGGATTTCCGTGCACAAGCCCATCACTCTCATCGTCGACCCGCCGTTCTGGCAGTCCCCGGCCGGCGTGGCGCTCACCGCCCTGGCCGTGCTCGGGCTCATGCTGGCGCTGCTCCTGTCCATCTACCGCTCGGACCGCCGGAAACAGGCGCGGGCCCTCGCAGCCTACCAGCAGGTCAAGGAAGAGGAGATGGCCAAGGAGAAGATCGCGTTCTTCTCCAACGTCATTCATGAGATCAAGACCCCGCTCATGCTCATCCACACGCCCCTGCGGAACCTACTTTCGATGGACGAGGTCCCCCAGGCCTCCCGGGACGAACTGAACGTCATCAAGAACAGTTCGGACTACCTGGACAACCTGGTCAAGGAACTGCTCGACTTCATCCGGATGGAAGAGTTCGGCTACCCGGTCTCCAAGCACAACATCGACCTCGTCGAGCGCCTGGACTATATCTATCTGAATTTTGCCGATGCAGCCAAGAACCGGAACATCTCGCTGACCTTCTCGCACGAGGGGCTGGACTCCCTCGTGGTCGCCGCCGACCCAAAGGCACTGAACAAGATCGTGGACAACCTGCTCCACAACGCCGTGAAGTATGCCGAGACGCGCATCTCGGTCCGCCTCGCGCGCACGGAGGACGGGGCCGTGCAGGTACGGTTCGGCAACGACGGGCCGCCCATCCCGGCCGGACGGCGCCGGGAAATCTTCAAGCCGTTCGTCCAGTTCGGCGAGGACCAGGCCCCCTACAGCCAGAACTTCGGCATCGGGCTGGCCCTCGCCCGGACCCTCGCCGAGGCCTCCGGCGGAACCCTGGAACTCGCCGACCGGGCGGAGACGGAGTTCGTGCTGACGCTGCCCTACGAGGTCCTGCCAGAGGACGTGCAGCCCTTCGCGGCCCCGGCCGCCCCGGAGGACGGCGGCGCCACGGGCAAGACCGTCCTGCTGGTCGAGGACAACGCCGACCTGCTCTCCTACCTGGCCCTCAAGGTCGGGGACGAGTACAACGTGGTCCCCGCCTCCTCGGCGGAGAGCGCGCTGGACATCGTGGACAAGCGCCGGATCGACATCATCGTGACGGACATCAGCCTCGGTGCCATGAACGGCATCGAACTGTGCCGCCGGATCTGCGCCGACTTCGAGACCTCGCATATCCCGGTCGTCATGATCTCGGCCATCTCCTCCGAACAGACCAAGATCAAGTGCATGGAGGTGGGGGCAGCGGTCTACATCGAAAAACCCTTCACCATCGACTACCTCAAGGCCTGCATGGCCGGCATCCTCCGTTCGCGCTCGTCGCTCAAGACCATCTACAGCCTCTCGGGGGCCGAAAGTACCGACCTGTCCGCCTTCAACATCGAGGAGAAGGATTCCACCTTCCTCGCCCACCTCGAAGCCGTGGTCATGAAGCATATCGGCGACGACACCTTCTCGGTCCGCCAACTCGAGAGCGAACTGTATATGAGCCACACCGCCCTGAACAAAAAGATGAACGGCCTGCTGAACATCTCCCCCATCGACTACATCCGGACCAAGCGGCTCTCCATCGCCGCCCGCCTCATCGCCCAAGGGGAGGGACGCATCAACGAAGTATGCTATTCAGTAGGATTCACCTCCCCGTCCTACTTCACCAAATGCTTCAAGGCGGCCTACGGGCTGACTCCGACCGAATATGCCGCCACCCATGCCTCGGAACAGGGCAGGTCTGAAATTGCTACATAAGTGAACATTTCTTTCAGAGAGTGGAAGATGCAATGACTTACTTTGCACTCGAAACCGAAGCTGTATGAAACTGATAACCGGAATCTCCCTCGCAACCCTTGCGGCCCTGTCCCTGGCGTCCTGCCGCCGGGAAGAGGCCCCGGTGCCGGATGGGGCCGGTTCCATCCGGGCCGTCATCCTGGATACCAAGGTCCACATCGAGGACGGCCGCAAATGCCGTTGGGATGTCGGGGACGCCATCAGCCTCTCGCCGCAGTCGGCCGTCCGCGTCGACAAGCCGGGCTGCACGCTGACGACCTCCGACTCGGGAACGCATGCCGTCTTCACCGGATCCGTGCCGGAAGGGCTCAGCACCTGGTGCGCCGCCTATCCGGCCGCCGCGGTGACGTGCTGGAATCCCAAGTCCAACGACTCCGACAAGGGCCGGTGCCGGTTCCTGACCACCATCAAATCGACCCAGACCGTGAAGCGGATGTTCCTCCAGGACGGTCTCGGCGTGTATATCGACCCGGACGTCCTCTGGCTCGGCGGGTGGTCCAACGACAAGGACAACATCCCCTTCCAACCCCTGGGGACCTATCTCCGTTTCGTCGTCCCGCCCACGGCCCGGTACAGCCTCCGGAGCATCTCGGTCTCGGCCGACGGCGCGAAGGTGGCCGGGGCGACCTGGTTCTCCTACAGCGGCGGGAAATGGGGCGAGGAGTTCCAGGGGACGCTCCCTTCTGCCACGCTGGTCCGGGGGGAGGGCCTGCCCCTCGCTCCGGGCATCTACTACCTGGCCATCCACAAGAGCACCCAATACACAAGGCTGGATTTCGTCTTCACCGACACGGCCGGCCAGACCGCCGGAGCGTCGGTGACGTCCTCGCAGGGAGGTTTCCCCCTGGAGATGGGGAAGATCTATGACGTCGGCACCTTGCCCGACACCCTGTTCGGTACGGAAGCCGACCCCCCATCCGGGGACGGCGAGGGTGTGGAGACCTATGTCTATGCCCCTTCCATCGCGCATTCCACCACGTTCGCCGTCTCCGTGGAAGGCCGGGAACAGACGGTGTTCACCACCTCGGAACCGGACATCTGCGCCTTCGGCTGTCCACAGACCGTGACCGTCGAGATCTCCTTTCCCGGACGGACTGTGACGCGCGTCGACGTGCGCCCCAAGTCCCTGGACTTCTCCGAGACCTGGGACGGCACCCGCCTGACGCTCCGGATGGCGCCGAAGGACCGGGTGGTCGTGGAATGTGACGGCGACACCGGCAAACCGCTGTTCCTGTTCGCCAATCCGGTCCAGGAGAAGCCGGCAGACAACGACGACGACGTAATCGTATTCAAGGCGGGCACCGTGTCCGATGTCGGCACGCTGGACCTTTCCTCCGGCCGCAACGTCTACATCGAAGGCGGGGCCTGGGTGACCGGCTACATCCGGGCAACCTCGGCGCAGGACATCGCCATCCGCGGCTGCGGCGTCTTCGACAGCCGGGAGACCGCCGGGGTCCCGATGCGGATCACCTCCTGCGGCAACGTGAGCCTGTCCGGTATCATCACCCTCAACCGGATTGCGCATACGACCCATTTCCAGGAATGCAGCGGCATCGATATCGACAACTACAAGGTGGTCGCCGAATACAACACCACCTCCGGGGTGAACGGACATGAAAACGATGCCCTGAACATCCTCAGTTCGCACACGGCCTCGGTCCGGCACTGCTTCTCCTATTGCCACGACGACGCCTTCTGCCTCAAGTCCATCGCGGGGTCCCCCGCCTACGACATCCATTACGAAGACTGCATCGCATGGAACGTACACGGCGGCAATGCCTTCGAAATCGGCTACGAGGTCAGCAGCGACATCTACGATGTGTCATACAAGGACATCCGTTCCATCCACAGGCGGGGCAACACCAACCTCCTGCGCAGCGCCGACATCGGCATCCACAACGGAGGCTCCGCTACGGTTTCCGATGTCAGCTACGAGAATGTATACCTGGAAGAGCCTACGGACAAATATGCCCTCATGTTCCTGATTTTCGACCGCAACCAGGATGTTGACGCCTACGTGCCTGGGCATATCCGCAACGTCCAGGTCCGCAACCTGCATATCCTGGGAGAGCAGCCCTACGGCTCCCGCATCCACGGCTATGACGACAGCCACCGGATAGGGCAAGTCCAGATCGACGGAATGTATGTACTGGGGGCGCAGGTGAATACCTGCGAGGACGGAGCTGTCTCCGTCCAATATGCAGACGTAACCATCAAATGAGCAACATGTCATGAGAACCCGATATCATCTTGTCTTCCCGGCTGCACTCCTGCTGCTGCCCGCCTCGCTCCCGGCCCGGGTCGAGACCTACCGGTATGCTGACGTCGTGCCGCGCTCGGAACGGTTCGAAGTGAAGGTCGACGGCGAAGTGCAGACCGTCTTCACGACCGAAGAGCCCGACGTGTGCTGCTTCGGTTGCGACGGCCCGGTGACGGTCCAGGTGCGGCTCCAGGGAGCCCCGGCAGACTCGGTCGCCGTGCGTCCCCTCTCCATCGATTTCTCCCAGGCTTGGGACGGACAGACCCTGACGCTCACCCTTTCACCGAAGGACAGGGCCGTGGTGGAGTTCGACGGCGATACGGCCCGGCCCCTGTTCCTTTTCGCCAACGCCATCGACCCCTGCAAACCTTCTCCGAAAGACAAGGACGTGGTGTATTACAAGGCTGGTTCCCTGTGCAACGCCAGGAACCTGAACCTGGAACCGGGGCAGACGCTGTACCTGGAAGGCGGGGCCTGGTTGATGGGCAACCTCCGCCTCGAAGGCTCGCGGCAGGTCCGGGTGAAGGGCGCCGGCATCCTGGACGCGCGCGGCACCGACGGCGTTGCGTTCCGGATCACGGACTGCGACGGCGTGGACGTGGAAGGCATCACCCTGCTCAACAGCGCCGGCCATACGACGCGCATCTACGGCAGCCGGAACCTGCACATCGACAACTACAAGGTGGTGGCGACCCGCAATCCTAGGCAGCGCAAAGGCCTTGAGAACGACGCCCTCAACCTGATCAGTTCCAGCCATGCCGAAGTGCGCCGCTGCTTCACCTACTGCCACGACGACACCTATTGCATCAAGACGACAGAGGACGGCCCGGCCGAGGATATCCACTACGAGGACTGCATCAGCTGGAACAACATGGGCGGCAATTCTTTCGAGATCGGCTACGAGACGACCGGCGACATCCGGAACGTGACCTACAGGCGCATGTACGCCATCCACAAGCGGGACAACCCGACCCTCGTGCGGAGTGCCGATATCGGCATCCACCATGCCTCCTGCGGGACCATCGAGGACATCACCTACGAGGATATCTACCTGGAGGAGACGGACAACTGGACCCTTGCGCTGATGATGTTCCAGAACCCGTACAGCAAGAAGGCGTATGCAGTGAACTGGGTACCCGGCCATATCCGCAACATCCTCTTCCGCGACATCCACGTCCTGTACCCGATGGAGAAAGGCTCCCGCATCGAGGGCGCCGACGAAGACCACCGCATCGAAAACCTGGTCATCGACGGACTCTACGTACAGGGCAAGCGGATGCACTCCTGTGAAGAGGCCGGCATCCGGACCGCCCATGCGGAAGTAATCTTCCAATAACGAAAATCATCTTAAAAACACTTATCATGGAAAAACAAACTTTGAAACCACAAGCGGCATACGCCAGCCCGGATTGCCGGTTGATTGCCTTGCTGGGGACATCCGAAATCCTCAACGCCTCCACTCCCAGCCCCTCCGCAGACATCCAGGACTTCGAGGAGGATGATTCAACCCTGAAAATCTTCTGACCATGAAAAAGATACTCATCCCCGCCATCGCCATGCTGGCGCTGACCGGCTGCCAGAAGGCCGAACCCGCCAAGGAACCCGCCGCGGAAGGGCTTGACACCATCACCGCCACCATCGACGACCAGACCAAGGCCCACCTCGAAGGGCTCAAGGGTTACTGGGATGCGAACGACCAGATTACCCTGTCTCCCCAAAGTGCAACGGAAGCCGCAGGCGCCATCTTCACGACGGAAGCCGGCGGTGCATCCGCCACCTTCACCGGCACCTTCCCAGAGACACTCACCAACGGAAAATACTGCGCCTTCTATCCGGTCAGTGCGCTCAGAACAGGCAAATGGAATCCGGGCAATAGCAGCCAGGCTTCCTCTCTGAACAAGATTGCCGCAGACCTTCCGTCCACCCAGTCGCCTTCCGAAATAACGACTGGTGTCTATATGGACCCCAAGACTTTCTGGCTCGGGGGATACTCGACCGATCCGACATCCATCAAGTTCACTCCGCTGCTATCTTATCTGAAATTTGTCGTTCCAGAAAGCACCGACTATAAGTTGAAAAAAGTGAAAATAGAAAGCACCGTTGCCCTGGCCGGAACAATCAACGTCTTGTGTAAAAGCGTATCAGGTGTAATGACTTGGTCCAATGAAACCACCTCGAGCACAAAGAGCACCATGCTGCAGGGGACGGAAGCAAACAGCAAAGTCCTGGTTGCCGGCACCTATTATCTGGCTTTCCGTCCTGTCGCTACAGCCAGCGATGTCACCATCACATTTACCAATACGAGCGAAAATACCCTTTACTCAAAGAAAGTTACGTCCATCACGACAAAGGCTGGAACCATTTATGACCTCGGTACACTTCCGACAAAAAAGGAAGATTTTCCTAACTGAACCATGCGCAGCGTCGCTTTCATGACCGCCTTCCTGTGTATCGGCCTGGGTGCCGGTGCACAGGAAGGGGCGTTCACGGCCGTCATCGACCCGTCGTGCCCCCTGGCCGCCGAAGGCCTCAAGACCGGCTGGGCCCCCGACGACGCCGTGAGCGTGTCGCCCC
The DNA here is from genome assembly GCA_017476575.1 of Bacteroidales bacterium. Taxonomy (GTDB): domain Bacteria; phylum Bacteroidota; class Bacteroidia; order Bacteroidales; family UBA932; genus Cryptobacteroides. The sequence continues at coordinate 11,897 of JAFUZO010000038.1, forward strand.
TGTCCGGGGACCGGGAAGCCCCCGGCCTCGAAGCCCGTACCGAAGAAGGCGGGACGGCCGCCCGGTTCGAAGGAGACCTGCCCCTGGCCGCCAAGGCCGTCTGTGCCGTGTACCCCGCCGGCGCCGTCCTGTCGTGGAACCCTTCCGGCAAGGAGACCGGCACGCTGCAGTTCCAGACCGTCATCAAGCCCCGCCAGCGCGTCGTCCGCCTGGCCGTGAAAGACGGCATCGCCCGCTATGCCGACCCCGAAGTGCTGTGGCTCGCGGCCCGGCCCTCCCGGAAAGCCCCCGCCCGGTTCCGCCAGGTCGGCACCTACCTCCGGTTCACGGTCCCCGCAGGGGCATCCTACCGGCTCCGGAAAGTCGTCATCAAGGGAACCCGCTCCACCGCCGCGGACGAGCCCGCCCCCACCATCGCCGGCAAGGTGAACTACAATCTCCGGGATGCGGAGGTCCGCGAAGGCTTCAAGGGGTCGTCCCGCCAGGTCGACGTGTCCGACGCCTTCGGACAGACCCTCCAGCCGGGCACGTATTATGTGGCCATCCGCCCGCGGTACAGCGACGACGATGCCAAGAACTACCCCGGCTTCAGCCTGCTCCTGACCGACGCAGACGGCCGGACCTGCCCCTGGGTCCCGGTCCAGAAGGCCTGGCCCGTCCTGGAACCAGGCGCCCTCTACGACCTCGGCACCCTGCCGGGAGAACTTGACTTTGAATAAAATTCGTGAGATGAACAAACATTGGATGCGTTATTTCGTAGTCGTCCTGGCCGCCCTCCTGCTGGCCCAGGCCGTGTCCGCGCAGCAGGTGACCGGCGTGGTCACCGACGACACCGGCGCCGCCGTGGCCGGAGCGGTCATCCGCTACAAGGGGCTGGACAAGCCCTACACGACGAGCGACGCCCAAGGCCGTTTCGCCATCGAGGCCCGGCCGGGCAAGACCCTCGTCATCAGTTGTTACGGCCTGTTGGACTATGAGGTCGCCCCGGGCAAGGGCGCGGTCCTGGACATCCGCATGACCCCGGACGCCGAGGAAATCCGCGACGCCGTGGTCATCGGATACGGCACCCAGTCCCGCAAGGAACTCACCGGTTCCATCGCCTCCGTGAAGCCCGACGAAATCAAGCGGACAGCCTCGTCCAACCTGTTCGGCGCCCTCGAAGGCCGTGTGGCCGGCCTGAGCATCGGTTCGCAGTCCGGCGAGCCGGGGTCCGGCTACCAGATCCGCGTGCGGGGCAGCAACTCCGTCAACGCCTCCAACTCCCCGCTCATCGTCGTGGACGGCATCCAGATGGACATCGACGCCGAGAGCAGCACGGGATCGGAGTTCGACAACACCGGCACCGACCCGCTCGCCTTCCTCAACCCCAACGACATCGCCTCCATCGAAGTGCTCAAGGATGCGTCCGCCGTGGCCATCTACGGGGCCCGCGGCTCCAACGGCGTCATCCTCATCACCACCAAGAGCGGCCTGTCCGCCGGCGGCAAGACCATCGTCACCCTCGACGCCTCCCTGAACCTGGCCTCGGTCCAGAAGCGCATCGACATGCTCGACGGGCAGGAATGGGTCGACTACCGCTTCTGGCGGCGCGACTACGGCGGTTTCGAGGACTATGGCCGGGACACCGACGGCGACGGGGTGAACGACGCCCCGATCGACGTGACCGGCGAGACCTGGCATAACTGGTAGGACGAAATCTACCGCACGGCGCCCACCCGGAGTTACAACCTCACGGTCCGCGGCAACATCGGCAAAGGGACCAAGGTCCTGGCCGGCGGCGGCTACACCGACCAGCAGGGCCTCATCATCGGCAACTCTTACAAACGGTATTCCGCCCGGGTCAAGGTGGACCATCCGGTAAACGCCCGGCTCCAGGTCGGGGCCATGGCCCATTATTCCCGCAATGTCGGTGACGGGGCGATGACCTCCACGGGCGGCGGCTCCGGCTTCACCACCGACGGCATCGTGCAGCTCGCCTACCGGGAACGCCCGATCCCGCGCATCACCGAACACGACGAGTCGTTCTACACCCTGGGCTACACGACCCTCAAGGAGTTCATCACGAAGGAGACCACGCGGAACACCCTCGCCCAGCGCGTGACGGGCAACGTCTACGCCGACTGGAAGATCGTCCCCGACCTGACCTTCCGGGCGCAGGCCAGCGGAACGGTGAGCGACGCCAACCTCAAGGAGTTCTTCACCAGCAAGAGCCGCTGGGGTTTCCAGAAGCAGGGAGTCCTCAACCTGCGGTACCAGAACACGGCCTCCTACGTGGCGACGGCCACCCTGCGGTACAAGCACAGCTGGAACCACCGCCACAACTTCGAAGCACTCGCGGGTGCCGAACTCAGCGACTACATCTTCGACGCGGTCAAGATGTCCGCCTACAATTTCGACGACGAATCCTCAGGATTCTACAATATTGCCAAGGGCGGCGTGCAGAAGGCGCCGGAGCAGAACTATTACACCTACAGCAAGATGTCCGCGTTCGGGCGGGTCAACTACAACTACCGCTCGCGCTACTACCTGACCCTCAACTGCCGGGCCGACGCCTCGTCCCGGTTCAGCGAAGGGTCGCGGACCGGCTGGTTCCCCTCGCTCTCCGTCGGCTGGAAGCCCAGCAAGGAGCCTTTCCTCAAGCGGCAGAAATGGTTGGGGAACCTGATGCTGCGTGGCTCTGTGGGCGCCTCGGGGAACGACCGGATCACAATGTATTCCAACCTGGCCCAGATGGATGTCAACTACTATTCCCAGGGAGGCCAGGAGATCCTGGGTGTGAGTTCGGTCAGTTCGGGCAATCCGCATCTCAAATGGGAGACCACCTGGCAATATGATCTCGGCCTCGACTTCGAGGCATGGAAGGGGCGGGTGAGCCTGACGGCGGACGTCTACTACAAAGACACCCGCAACATGCTCTACCAGTCGACCCTGTCATCCCAGAGCGGATTTGCCCGGATGTGGGACAATATCGGCCGGGTGGAGAACAAGGGTATCGAGATCTCTCTCTCCACGAAGAACATCGTCCACGGAGATTTCGTCTGGGCGACCGACATCACGTTCGACCTCAACCGGAACAAGGTGCGGGACATCGGCGAGAACCTTCCGTTCCGCGAGGTGGGCATCGCTGGCCGGATGACTGACAACATCACCCGGCTCATCGTGGGAGAGCCCATCGGCGTGATGTACGGCTATGTCGCCGACGGCGTGTACCAGTTCGACGACTTCGTCATCATGAAGGGCGACCGGGAAGTGACCGACTATGGTGAGATCACCTCGCTCAACTATAACGACTACAGCTACACCCTCAAGGACGACGTGGTGCACATCGCCAACGTGACCACCAAGCCCGGCGACCGCAAGTACAAGGACCTGGATGGCGACAACTCCGTCACCTCCGAGGACCGGACCGTCATCGGGCGGCCGTACCCCCTGTTCTCGGCGGGACTGGCCAATTCCTTCTCCTTCAAAGGCTTCGAACTGTACGTATTCCTGCAAGGGTCCTTCGGCAACGACATCTTCAACGAATTCAGGGCCATCACCGAGCCGGGCGCCAACCTCGGGGTGTACCGCACGAACGTGACCCGGGAGTCCTTCTACGGAGCCTGGTCCCCCGAGAACCAGAGCAACAGCTTCGCCCGTCTGGTCAACCCGACCAACGGCTGGTTCTCCAGTTATTATGTCGAGGATGCCGGTTACCTGCGTCTCAAGACGCTCGCCCTGTCGTGGGTCGTCCCCGCCAGCCTGTGCAGCAAGGCGCACCTGGGCGGGCTGAAACTCACGGCCACCGTCGACAACCTGTACACGTTCACCCGGTATTCGGGCGTGGATCCCGCCGTCACCTCCGACCGGGCACTGTTCCCGTCGTGGGACCGGATGACCTATCCCCGCGCCAGGACCGTCACCCTCGGTTTCACCGCTAATTTCTGATCGGCTATGAGGAAAAACATCCTGCTGGCAGCCCTGCTCCTGCCGTTCGGCTTCCTTTCCTGCGAGAAGGCCTCCTTCCTCGACAGGAAGCCCTATTCGACCACCAGTCCCGAGAACTTTTACACCCGGGAATCCCAGTTCAAGCTGGCGCTCACCGGCTGCTATGAGGTCATCAATACAAAAAAACTGGACTTGTCGGGCAACAACTATTCCTACGGCACCTATTCGCAGGGGCTGCAATGGATCATGGGCTGCCCTTCCGACGAGATCGTCACCGCCAAGACCGGGACGGTACCCTATTATATGGGCCAGGCCAACTTCCTTGAGTCCGACGCCGGGCTCAAACAGTTCTGGACCGCCTTCTACCACGGCATCTACCGTTGCAACGAACTGCTCGACAACATCGGACGGCTGGAGACCGAGGAGCAGAAGGTGCAATACGCGGCAGAGGCGCGTTTCCTCAGGGCCTTCTACTACTATCATCTGGCCTGGGTGTACGGAGCCGTTCCTGTCGTGGACTATCCTTCGCTGGGCAAGGAACCCCGGATGCCGTTGGAACGGGTCTATGCCTGTATCCTCGACGACTTGCAGTACGCCTACGACAACCTGTCCGAGAAGGGCGTACTGACCACTTCTTCCGCCAACCGGTACACCGCCGCAGCCTACATCGCCCGGATCTGCAATTATCTTGCGGCCTGCAAGCGCAACGACGTCGGCCGGGCCTTCCTCGGCGAACAGCCGCTCAACGATTTTTCATGGGTGGATGCCGACGCGATGAACCGCCGGGCCCTTGAGGCCTGCAAGGATGTGATCGAGAACAGTCCCTATATCCTCATCGACAACTATTCGAACCTGTTCCGCGAAACGACCAAGGCCGACCAGTATAAAGAGTGCCTGTTCCTTTCCGATATCGCCATCAACCCGGGCTCCGGCGACTGGCCTGCGTCTTCCCGCCTGGCAGCCCCCTCCGGCTCGAGCTATACTCCCGAGGTGTACGGCGGCGCCTGTATGGCAGTGCCCAAGATATTCCTTATGTACGACAAGGAAGACCCGCGGCGCGACCATAATTTCACCTCCGCCATGTCCGTGAACAGCGGCAAGACCATGACTTACGAAACGATAGACGGCTACGACTATCCCATCCCCTTCTATCGCAGCACCTCGTCAGCCTACAAGGAATGGTACAACAGCGATACGCAGACGTACAATCCCTACTACAGCGGTCCGTGTGCCGGGAAATACCGTCTGGTCAAGAAGGGCGCGATGGCGCATGCCAACAGCCAGCACTGCATCTCGTATCCGCTGATGCGGCTGGCCGATGTCTACCTGATGGCGGCGGAAGCGGAATACTTTGTCAGCGGGGATGCGGCCGAGGCGAGGAAGTACCTCCGTCCCGTGGTCCTGCGAGCCGCCCAAGGGGACGAAGACCTCTGCGACAGGCTGATGACGACATATGGGAGGACCGATTTCGTCGAAGAGATCCTGGAGTCCCGTGAGCGTGAGCTTTGCTTCGAGATGTCCCGCAAATACGACCTGATCCGGTTCGGCCGCATCGACGACGCGCTCCTGAACCTTCCTCTCGGAACTGACATCCTCCCGGGGCGGGAGTTCACGGCCAACGCCAAGAACGGCATCACCGCAGTCCGTGAAAACTGGGAGCCACACAAGATCTGGGCCCCGATCAGCGCGGAGCAGCTGGGGGTGAACAGCAATTTGACGCAGAACGCAAGATGGTGAAGATGTTCCTGGCAGGGCTGTTGTCCCTGGCGACCCTCCTGCCTGCCTTTGCAGACGGAGCGAACTACGACGAGTCCAAGGTACCCGCCTACACCCTGCCTGATCCCCTGGTGTTCGACAACGGGAAGCCGGTCCGCAAAGCCCGGCAATGGAAGAAACGCAGGGCGGAACTGCTGGAGACCTTCCGGGCGGAGATGTTCGGCCGGGAGCCGGCGGCCCCCCGGTTGCGGTATGAGCTGTTGAAGGTAGTGCCGGACGCCCTCGGCGGCCTCGCCACAATGAAGGAAGTGAAGGTCCTGCTCGAACCGTCCGGGGAACATTACATGGTCCTGCTCCTGTTCGTACCCCATGCGGGGAAAAGCCCTGCCCCGGCCTTCCTGGGCCTGAACGTCTGCAACAACCACGGCACGACGTCCTTGGAGGAGGTATCCCTGCCGGACAGCCTGCAGGTCCTGCATTATGGCCCCTACTACAAGCGGATGGAGCGGGGAGAACAGACCCGGCGCTGGCCCTACGAGTATATCCTTTCGCAGGGATATGCCTGCTGCACGGTCTTCATGGACGATATCGAGCCTGACGAGCGGGACAGTTACGATTTCGGTATCCGCACGGTGTACGACCAGGGCAAGCCCCGGGCGGATTCCTGGGGTGCGGTCTCCGCCTGGGCATGGGGGCTGTCGCGGGCCCTCGACTATCTGGCGGCGGATCCGGACGTGGATGCGGCCCGGGTGGCGGTGCACGGACATTCCCGGCTCGGCAAGACGGCCCTGTGGGCCGGAGCGGTCGACGAGCGCTTCGCCCTTGTGATCGCGAATGATTCGGGATGCAGCGGGGCGGCCCTTTCCCGCCGGGCCTTCGGCGAGACGCTCAGCCGCCTCAACCGGGTCTTCCCGTACTGGTTCTGCGACAATTATAAGCGCTATTCCGACAACGAGGCATCCCTTCCCTTCGACCAGCACGAACTCATCGCCCTCATCGCCCCCCGTCCCGTCTACGTGGCCAGCGCCAGCGAGGACCTGTGGGCCGATCCCTACGGCGAATACCTCTCCCTGGTCCACGCCACCCCTGTCTACCGGCTCCTGGGCTATGACGGTTTCTCCTCCCTGGAAATGCCGGAGATCGAAGTTCCCAAAGTGCAGGGCCGGATGGGCCACCATATCCGCAACGGGAAACACGACATGCAGCTGTACGACTGGCAGCAGTATGTCGCCTTCGCCAACCGGTTCTTGTAAGAGTCGTATAAGGCCGACTCAAAGACATTCACCCCAGAGCGCGCCTGTTTCGCCACATTTTTCCGGTATTCGCCCCCGTTCCATGGCAGGTCCGGGACAAAAGTCTACTTTTGTTATTGAACGGACTGATAACAAATCAAGAGTGGACGTATGAAAGGACGTGTACTTGCCATCAACACGGGGTCGACTTCGACCAAGATCGGATATTACAAAGACGGGAAAACCCTTTTCACCCAATCGCTGGAGCATTCGGCCGAGGAAACCGGACGCTTCAGCCATGTCATGGACCAGGACCATCTGCGGCGCGATGCCATCATGGATTTCCTGGAGCAGGAGGGGATCGGACTTGATGCCATCGACATCGTCATGGCGCGGGGCGGGCTGTTCTCCCCGGTCATCACAGGCGTCTACCGGGTGAACCGGGATATGCGGGACGTGCTGCTGACCTGCCGGGACGGCATCCATGCCTGCAACCTGAGTGCCGTCATCGCCGACGATATCGCCGACATGGTCAACGAGTACCGGCATGAGCATGGCATCGAGGCCACGGCCTGCCGGGCCTACATCGCCGACCCGCCCATGGCCGACGAGATGCTGCCGGAATGCCGCATCGGAGGCCTTCCCGAGTTTCCGCGCCGGGCCTTCCTCCATGCGTTGAACTCCCGGGCCACGGTCCGCAAATATCTCCGCGACCACGGTCATACCACCAATGACGTCACGGCCATCGTCGCCCATATGGGCGGCGGCATCACGGTCACCCTCCACCGCAACGGACAGGTCATCGACACGAACAACGGCCTTGGCGGCGACGGACCTTTCACGCCCGAACGCGCCGGCTCCTGCCCGGCTTTTCCGCTGATCGAGATGTGCTTCCGGAGTGGCCTGGACGAGGCCCAAGTCAAAAAGAAGGTTCTCGGGCAGGGTGGTGCCGTGGCATTTTTCGGAACCAACGACCTCCGGGAACTGGAACAGCGTGCCGCGGCCGGGGACGAAGCCTGCAGCACCTGGCTCAAGGCCTTCAGCCTCAACGTCGCCAAATACGTCGCATCGCTGGCCGCGACAGTGGACGGACAGGTCGATATCATCCTCCTCACCGGCGGTATCGCCCATGACAGCCGGATTGTCGGGGACATCCGACGCCGTACTGCCTTCATCGCCCCCGTCGAGGTCTATGCCGGCGAGAACGAACTGGACTCCCTCGCCGAAAACGGCTACCACATCCTCGAAGGCACGGTCCGCATCCACCGCTACGACAAGAACGCCCTCGTCCCCGACGAGAGCGAATAGCGCCCTTCTCCTGCATCCCCATCCCGCCCCGGTGTGCATTCCGGACCTGCCTTGCACACCGGATGCAATTTTTATCAAAAAATTTTACCGAACCACCCTGTCGGGGCAAAGTATTGTCGTCCAAGACGATAACAACGAGCCGTTTGACGAGGGATCAAACGTTTAAGAACAGCGTAAACGTTTGATTTTGAAGTTCCGTTCCCATCCCGTATCTTCGGCATGGAAAAAGAGGCTGTATTCTAAGACTTTTCCAAGGAATACAGCCTCTTGAAGGAAAACACCGGGCCGGAGAGGACCGGAGCATCGAAACGGCATGGAATTATTTCACGGACATGGCAGCCGAGGCAATGGAATTGAGTTTCACATCGACGGAATCGGCGCGGGAGGCCAGGACGCAAGGAACCTTGGTACCCACCAGGAAGCCGGCCTGGCGGACGCCCTTGCAGAGTTTAGAGTTCGTCTTCCAGAAGACGTTGCCGGACTCGATATTCGGGAACAAGAGGCAGTCGGCGTCCCCGCCAACGGGGCTGACCAGCTTCTTGATGCGGACCGACTCCTCATCGATGGCGACATCCAGGGCCAGCGGACCGTCCCCGATGCACCCCCCGATCTGGCCACGGTCGCACATCTTGGCCAGCTGGGCGGCCTCGATACAGGCCGGCATGGAATCCAGCATCTGCTCGGAGGCGGCGACGAAGGCAATCTTCGGCTTTTCGATACCGAACGAACGGGCGGTGGAAACCAGATAGTTTGCCAGTTTGACCTTCTGACGGAAGTCCGGAAGCGGAATCACAGCCATGTCGGAGAGGAAGATAAGCTTGTGGTAGTTCGGATTCTCGATCACACCCACATGCGAAAGGACGCCCTTCGGAGGCAGCAGGCCGGTCTCCTTGTTAAGGATGGCGCGGAGGAACTTGTCCGTCGAGCAAAGGCCCTTCATGAGGATGTCCCCGTCACCATCGTGGACCAGGTGGACTGCCGTCGCAACGGCCTTAAGTTCATCCTTGATGTCCAGGATCTCGAACTTCTTGATATCGATGTCCCTCTCCTCGCACACCTTGGAAATCAAGTCGGCATCGCCCACGAGGGTCACTTTCACGAATCCCTGGTCGGAGGCGAGCGACGCCGCCTCGATGGTATGCTCGTCGACAGCCCAGGCTGCCACCATCTTCTTGCAGATGTTCTTCGCCTTGAGCTCGGCGAAGAGATCGTTGAATGTCTTTATCATGATCAGTCTTGATTTTCCAGTACCAGATGCATCGTATCCCGCGCAATAACCAGTTCCTCGTTGGTGCAGATGAGGGCGGCCTTCACCTTCGAATCCTCCGTGGTGATGATGGCGTTCTCCTCCCAGGCGACATTGGCCTCGTAGTCGACCTTGAGACCCAGGTAGGAGAAGTTCTCCAGCACACGTCGGCGCAGGCGGCTGTTGTGCTCACCGATACCGCCGGTGAAGACGATGAGGTCGACCCCGTTCATCGCGGCCACATAGGAGCCGACGTTCTTGATGATATCGTAGGTGAACTTCTTGAGGGCCAGTTTCGCTTTCGGGTCGCCGCTGTTCGCACGTTCGTCAAGTTCGCGGGCATCGGAGGAATATTCGGAGACTCCCAGGAAACCGGACTTCCGGTTGAGGATGGTGGACATCTCGTCCGGGGTCACGCCCAGTTTCTTTTCCAGGTAGATGACGGCATTGGCATCGATGTTGCCGACCCGGGTGCCCATGATCATACCTTCCAGCGGGGAGAAGCCCATGGATGTGTCCACACACTTGCCGTTCTGGATGGCGCAAACGGAACTGCCGGCCCCGAGGTGGCAGGTGATGATCTTGGACGACTTGATGTCCAGCCCGGCCAGCTTGGCACCGACGCCGGCCACGAACTGGTGGGAGGTGCCGTGTGCCCCGTAACGGCGGACGCGGAACTTGTCATAATATTCGTACGGAAGGCCGTACATATAGGCGTAGGAAGGCATCGTCTGGTGGAAGGCCGTGTCGAACGTCACGACCTGCGGCACGGTCGGCAGGACATGCTGGATGGCATGGATGCCGAGCAGATGGGCCGGATTGTGGAGCGGCGCGAAGTCACTGCAGAAAGCAATCTTCTCGAGCACATCGTCATTGACAAGGGCGGATCCGGAAAAGAAGTCGCCCCCCTGGACGATGCGATGGCCGACCGCCTCGATATCCTCCAAAGACTGCAGCACACCGGTCTCGGGATCGGTCAAGGCCTCGAGGATGAGTTTCATGCCCACTTTGTGGTCCGGGATGGGGAGGTCGCGCACGATCTTCTCCTTGCCGGTCGGGGCATACTGGAGGACACCCGCCGGAAGGCCGATCTTCTCCGCAATACCTTTGGCGATGATACAGAACACATCGTCGCTACTCATGTCCAGCAACTGATACTTGATGGAGGAGCTGCCGCAATTGATGACCAGAATAATCATATGGTAGGTTTTAATATCATTTCAGGTTGATTCCCGCAAAGTTAATAAAAAATCCACACATAAGAATGGTTGGAACAAGAAACATCGAGACCGTCTCCTTCCTTTTCGGCGCCGGGGTAGCGATAGGTACGCTCATCAGAGGCTCCGGAGTCCTTGCGCCCGGCGGCCTTCTCCTGGGCATCGCAGCCTGCCTTGCCATCGGCCGGGAGCATTGGCCCGGCATTCTCAGCGCCTTCCTGTTGTGCGGCATGTTCTGCGCCCTCAACGACGCAGCCATCCTGCCATCCCTCCCTTGGGCGGAAACGGCCGTCGCCGCCTTGAGGGAGCGCATCGACCGGCTGCCTTTTGCCTCTCCCCGGACCGCACCACTCCTGAAAGCCCTCGTCACCGGTGACCGGGGCGGACTCGACCGCGAAACCGTGCAGGTTTTCCGCAATAGCGGCGCCTCCCATCTGCTCGCCCTCTCCGGTCTTCATATCGGTATCCTCTACATGCTGCTGGACCGATCGACCTGGATCTTCGGGCGGACCCCCGCGACGCGACGCATCCGTTCGGAATGCACCATCCTCCTCGCCGGCTTCTATGCCCTTATGACCGGCGCCTCCCCTTCCATCGTCCGCGCCTTCCTGTTCATCACCATCAACGAAATCCAGAGACTGCTCAACCGGCGGGCTTCTTCTCTCCAGGTTCTCAGCCTTGCCCTTCTGGTCCAGCTGGTCCTCTGTCCATCGGCCATCCGCAGCACCGGATTCCAGCTCTCCTATCTCGCCATGGCCGGTATCTTCCTGTTGTATCCCCGCCTACGGGACTGGTATCCCGAAGGCCGCCGCCCTAACCCGGTCCGCTGGATCTGGCGCACGGCAGCACTATCCCTTTCCTGCCAAGTCTTCACAGGCCCGCTGGCCTGGTACCGTTTCCGGACGTTCCCGCCCTGGTTCCTCCTGACAAACCTCCTCGCCATCCCGCTCACGACTTCCATCATGGCCTGCGCCCTGTTCACCTTGGCGACAGGATGGGCCTGCGGCCTCACCGACCGCCTCTGCAACATGCTCCTATGGGTATTGGAGATTATTTCGACAATGTGAAGCCAGGCGTAGCCCATTCGGACATGGTACCGTCTTCCGCCGTGTAAATCAGATACCCCTCCAAGGCAGGATCACCTGCAAGAAGCGCCTGTGCCTCCGTCAATCCGACAACCATGCACCAGGTCGCAAGGGCATCCGCATCTGCTGCCCCGGCCGAAGACACGACAGTGGCACTGAGGAGGTTATGCTGCACCGGATAACCGGACCGCGGATCGATGGAATGGGCATATTTCCGGCCGTCCTGGACATAGAACTTGCGGTAGTTTCCGGAGGTGACGATGCCGCAGGGGGCTCCGGCATTGTCCCAGATGCCGTCGAGGTCCGCACCCGGCGTATCGTTACCGTCGAAGGGGCGGTCCACACCGACCGACCAAGGGCGGCCGTCCGGGTTGAAGCCGTCGCACCAGATTTCGCCGATGTCTACGAGCATGTCCCTGGCGCCGATGCCATAGAGATACCTGGCAATCAGATCGCACGTGTAGCCCTGGGCAATGGCGTTGTAGTTGAGCCGGGGAAAACCCAGGTCCGCGGGATCCAGCCGCCCGCCGTCAACCGGCAGTTCGTGCGGCAGACGGCCCATCCCGCATCCCGCCAGCAGCGCCTGCACCTCTTCCTCCGAAGGCAGGGACCCCTTCTTGAACCCGAAACCCCAAGCGTCGAACAATGGTCCCGCCGCGAAATCCAGCACGCCGCCCGAACGTTTGTACCATTGGTATGCCATACGGTACATGTCCAGGAACAGGGCATCCGGCCGGATGGCCTCCCCGGCGTTGAACCGGGAGAGTTGGGAACCCTTGTTATAGCCCGACAAAGTCGTGTCGACATGCATCAGGATGGCTTCCACACTGTCCCGCACTGTGGCGGGAGCAACCCGCACCCCTTTGAGGTTGACTTTCACGCTGTACACGCCGCCCTGGGCATAACCCGACACCTGGACATACCGGTCCCGCTCCCCGCATCCCGCGAGGGCAAGAAGGAGCCCTGCTATGAGTATCCGCGGCCTCATAGCAGGGCTTCCAGCCGGGTCCGGATCCGTGCAAATTCGGACTCGAAATTCGGGGTGAGCACATCCATACCCGTCGCCGCCTCGATTTCATCCGGGGTCCACCAGCGGCCTTCGGATACTTCTGTCTCATTGGGATGCAAGTCGAAATGGCCGACCGCCGCAAACATGACGACCAGCTCGTTGTCCCGGTCGGTCTCCCAGGCGTAAAAGCCCAGGTAGGCCGGATGGAAGGCGGTGAGCCCGATCTCTTCGGATGCTTCGCGATAAAGGGCCTCCTGGGCCGTCTCGCCGTAGGTCACATGCCCGCCGACGGCTGTATCCCAGTAGCCGGGAAGGAGGTCTTTGTCATCCGCGCGCTTCTGCAGGTAGATGCGGCCCTCCCGGTCGATGATATGCAGGTGTACGACCGGATGCAGGACCTTCGATCCGCTGTGGCACCAAGCCCGGGCCGCTTGTCCATAGACCAGGCCGCTGGGCTCCACGAGGGGCAGCATTTCTGCGGCATCGGAAGGTGCCGGACCAGGACGGTCGGCAGAAGGGCGGGGAAAGAGCGGGGCAGGATCTGCAGGGTAGACCAGTTCGAACATAGGCTATGCGAGGGCAATCAGGATAAGTACTTGGGCAACCAGCACCCGCATGAACATCGAAAGCGGGTAAACCGTCGCGTAATTAACAGATGTATAATCACTTCCGTACATTCCTTGTGCGAAGGCAAGCACTGGCGGATTGGTGCAGGAGCCGGACAGCAGGCCGAGGATCTGGTAGAAATTCAGATGACAGGACAGCCGGGCCACGATGAAGGTGACGCTCAACGGAACCAGGGTGATCAGTGCGCCGTACAGGATCCACCAGTAGCCACCGCCGACGATGGAGCTGACAAAGTTCTCGCCGGCCCCGAGACCCACCGCCGCCAGGAAGAGTGAGATGCCGATCTCGCGGATCATCAGATTGGCGCTGGCCGTAGTGTAAGTCGTAATCTTGTACCGGGGGCCGAAGTGGCCGAGCAGGATGGCGATGATGAGCGGGCCGCCGGCCAGACCGAGTTTGATGGCCTGCGGGACACCGGGGAAACGGAGCGGCAGCGATCCGAAGATGATACCGACGACGATGCCAAGGAAGATGGGCACGAGGTTCGGCTTGTTGAGGGCGGCGCTGGCGTTGCCGACCTTCTCCGCCACCCGGGCAATGTTGTCCTCAGGACCGACACAGAACAACCCGTCTCCCATCTGGAGGAACAGGTCGGGACGGGCGACCAGTTCAACGCCGGCCCGGATGACGCGGGTCACGCTGACCCCGTAGGCCCCGCGGAAATGCAGGTCCTTCAGTTTCTTGCCGGTCAGGGAGGACTTGGTGACGGTGATGCGCCGGGTCACAAGGTGGTGGTCCTTCTCGACCCAGTCCTGCACATGCAGAGGGACCTCCTGGCCGAAGAGGATGCGGATCTTGTCCACATCGTTCTGGCAGGTGACAACAAGCAGCTTGTCGCCCTCGTCCAGGACGGTGTCTCCCGTCGGGAAGAGGATATCGTCACCCTTCATAATCCGGGATACCACGAAATCGCCGCCGAACTCGTGGAGGACATCGTAGAGTTTCTTGCCGAAGATGGCCGGATTCTCCACAGCCACATGCATGCGGCGGGCCTGGGCGGAATTGTCCTCCTCCGCCTCCAACTGTTTCAGTTCCTGTTTCGGGTCGATCTTGAAGAGGCCTTTGAAAAGGATGATGACGAGAATGACCCCCAGCACGCCGACCGGATAGGCCACGGCATAGCCCGAGGCCAGGTTGGAGGCCTCCAAGGAAGCCGCCGCTGCACCCATGCCGCCGGCTGTAGAAACATCGATGTAGGTCTGCTGGGCAGCGCCGAGACCCGGAGTATTGGTCACGGCTCCCGACATGACGCCTACCAGCGTCGGAAGGCTCTCGCCGGTCGCGGCGGAGAGTCCCCAGGTGATGGCTACCGCCAACAGGATGTTCATGACAGCCAGGAGGTTCATGGCCACGCCGCCGTGCTTGAAACTGTGGAAGAAACCCGGTCCGACCTGGAGGCCGATCGAGAAGACGAACAGGATCAGGCCGAACTCTTTGACGAAGTGGAGGATTCCGGGATCGGCCTGGAAGCCGAAGTGGCTGACGAGAATGCCGACGAACAGAATCCAGGTCGATCCGAGAGAGATGCCCTTCACCTTGAAACGGCCCAGATACAGGCCGGAGCCGATCACAAAAGCCAGCAGCAGGATGGAATGGGCGATTCCCGTTCCGAAAAACAATTCATTCATAGGTCAATAGACAATTTTGACGCAGAAGGCTGACTTGCCATCGACCCGACCTTCCACATAACAGGCAAGGTTCCCTTCCTCCTCCCGGCGCAGGCGGAAGAGGTGGACCGTCTCACCCGGGGTGGTTTCCCTGTTGAAATTGATGTACACATCCTTGACGCGGTGCGACGATACGGTCTCATAATCGACGGCATCCATCGCCCAGACGACATAGCGGGCATTGTTGGTATGGCCGAGGATGTCGATGTCGGAATAGGCGACGACGTGCTCTCCGCAAGGTTCCCCCTCTCCGTCCCGCGGCAGGACGACCTTCGGGGCCGGTTCCACGATGGCATCATCCACCGTCCCGTCGATATGCAGCAGATGCTGCATCTCATCCGGGCGGACGAAATGGCGGGTCCGCTCGTCGATGACAACCCAGGAACTGGTGCAGGTCACCAGTGGTTCTCCTTGCGGAGAGAGGAGTTCGAAATCACGGAGATAGAACAGGCCGCCCGCGCCCTTGTGCCAGGTCTTGAGGATGACCTCGTCCCGCCACTTCGGCGGATTCTCGAAATGGAAATGCATCCGGGAAAGCACCCAGGCTACGTGGTGGACATGGAGGTCGTCATAGCCGAAACCCAGCATCTGTGCAGCCCAGTAGGCGATTTCCTGAGCCATGTCCATGAAGGCGGCAGGCTTCAGATAGAAGGCGGCATCCGTCTCATAACAGGGTATACAAATATCTTGACAGAACTTATAGCTGTCCTTGCGAACTTCACTCATGTTGCACTACTAACTTTTCGTTCAGCGGTGCAAAAATAGCATTAATAACGGAGAATTTCAAGTTCATCGGCGGAATACAGAAGACGGTCGACCATTTCCGGAGCCACACGCCCGAGCACCGCCCAAATTACAATCGCCAGCACGACCACACCCAGCAATATTCCCAGCACAACAAGCCATATCTTCCTCCCCTTCCGGGCTTCCACCTCCTCGTCATGCCCGGGGAGAGCGGGCCTTCCTTCCTCTGCCGCAACAACCGGTTCCTCCACCTTTTCCACCAAAGCCTCCTCTTCCGCCGCGGCAACCGGAGCATCCTTCCCTTCCACGACGACCGGATCTTCCTCCTTTGTCATAACAATCTGATCTTTCTCCTTCGTCACGACGGCCGAAGCCCCACCCTCTGTCATTTCTAGCGGAGCCGAGAAATCTCCTTCCTCCGACATCTCCACCAGTTCCGCCAGGCCAGCGACGGCAGAAGCCACCTCGTCCGATGTCTCTACATGCGTCTTGAGCGAGACCGGTTCCAGACCGAAACCACCCGGATAGATGTCCAAATCCTCGTCCGCGACGAAGAAGAAGTGGTTCTCCCGTGTCGCCCGCAAGCGCCCCAATCCCGGGAACATAATTGTCTTCCGGACCTTGAGCACTTCTTTCATCTCCGAAAGAAAATCTCCGACAATCCGTTCCGCCGTGCTCCGGTCCACGTCGTTGGAACGGGCATACAGATCCACCAACAGCGTATCGCTCCCCTGCTTCGGAGAAAAATACAACCGCCGGTAAGGAGGATGGATGGTATACCCCTTGTCCGAAAAGGCGGACGGTACCAAGTCCGCCACAAAAGAGCCGACACCCGGCAGGGTTACGGCATCATTGTCCAGGATCATCTCCTTGACCATCTTGGCTAACAGATCGATATCCATCGTCAGGGGCAGTTTCTGATTCCGGACGCAAAGATAGTGAAAAAATGACGAAAAAAGTTGAAAAAAGTTTGGCTGGTTCGGAAAAAAGGACTACCTTTGCATTCCCGATAAACGAATCGGCTGCCAGAAGGCAAAAATTCCTCAATAGCTCAGTTGGTTAGAGCATCTGACTGTTAATCAGAGGGTCGTAGGTTCAAGTCCTACTTGAGGAGCATCCAAGCCCCGCACTGTGATGCGGGGCTTTTCATTTCTTCACCCTTCTTCCATCACCCGTGCGATGACTTCGGGAGAAATACCTGCCTCTACCATCCTCCGGACCCATTCTTCTTTCATCTTCTCCCGTCCCAACAGTATCCCCTTTTCCAGACCGATCTGTTCGCCTTTTTCCAGACCGATCTGTTCGCCTTTTTCCAGGCCGAGCCGTTCACCTTTTTCCAGACCGAGCCGTTCGCCTCGCTCCATGGCATAGTCGATCCTTGCCACCTCATCAATGTACGTTGTCATATCATGGTCATAATTTTCCCGTTCATCTTTCGTCATGTTGGCCAGTTCCGCCGCATGGAACAGACGGCGGAAAAACTCCTCGCTGAACTCCAATGGCCTGTCCTCCAGAAAACTGATATACTTCAAGGCGAAGGCCAATTTCTCCAGCAGCGTGCGGCATCTCCCCATCTCCGTCACCCCGTAGGGCAGCCGCCCCAGTTCCAAGTAGATGAAGTGGAGCGCATCTGTCATCTGTTCATTCCCCTCATCGCTCCGCAGCGAATAGGAACTGACCAGCCCCTCGCGCAGGCAGGACACATCCTCATGCGGAAGCGTGAAGTTCAGGATGCTGACCATGTACACCGGGTTCAAATGGTAATTCCGGATCTGTTTCTTGCGGCCCCGTCGCAGGCTCTTCCGCTCTTCCAACGGCGTGATCAACTGCTCCCGCAACGGATACGTCGCGTAGAACAGCGCGCGCTCTGTGAAATACGTCTCGCCGCTCAACTGCATCTCCACGACGAATGTCTCCCCCTCCGGGGTCTTGCAATACAGGTCGAAGATGGTCTTCTTCTCGATGACGAAGAAACCCGGAATCTCTTTGTCGTGGAATTCCAGCCTGGCAATCTTCTTGTCCGGAATCAGGCACTCCAGTAACGCAATCATGATATCCATGTTCGCCGCCGAACCGAAGACCATTTTGAACGCTGAGTCGATCATGATGTCGGCATAGCGCTGGCACGTCCCATAAAGGGGATGGGCGATGCGCGGTTCTTCCAAACAGCCGGAATGACTATCCTCCGGCCAACCATACGTGTACGTGTGTACTCCCATAGCATACAGGATTTGATGAAACATGTCCCCGCACCGGCACTTCCGATGCGGTGTTACGTATAAATCCCGGATGCTGCGGCTCTGGGAAAAGGCGCCCGCATGCGGAATGGCAGCTCTGGAATCTACTGCTGCCCCCGGCCATGCCGCTCTTCACGGTCCAGCCCCGCGAAGTTCCTCTGGGTCCCCGTAACTGGGTTTCTATCACTACCTCCCTTTCCCTTCTCAGCCATCAGATTGATGCAAAGATAAGACAATTATCGCTCAAAAGCAACGCTTCCGAGGTGTAAGTCTCCTTTCATGGGCACAAATGCCGCTACACCTTCAGGAAAATGCCGCGACGATAGAGAAGACGGAGGATGAAAAAAAGGATTGTGACATTGCCGAAGACGATGAGGACGGGATACCCGGCCCATCCGCTGAACCCGTGCAGAAGGGAGGCGGAGACGGAAGAGAAGTCGACGACCTCGCCTATGCAGTACGCAGCGATGGAGTTCATGCCATAGTACTTGAGCCAATCCAAGCCGCGATGCCAGCCGTGTACATCCACAAGGTAATACGTCAAGGCAATGAGCAGGAAACAGAGGCCGCCCGAGAACAGGGTCATGGAACTGCTCCAGATTTTTTTCACGATGGGGAACAGCGGGTCCAGTGCCAGGCCGGCCAGCACGAGGACGGCACCGGACAGCGCCAGGAACCCGGCCCGGGCCTCCGGACGGCGGCCGTTCCGCAGGATTTCCCCGGCAAAGCACCCCAGCATCACCGTCACTGCGAAATTGAGGCTGGAAAGGATCCAGGTGTACTGGTATTCCCCGTCATAGCGCCATGAACCATCCGCCTTCCAGGTCACCCCGTCCCGGTGGGAGCCCAGGACGGCCTTGTCGACCAGCATGGCGATATTCCCCTGCGGGTC
This sequence comes from Bacteroidales bacterium, assembly GCA_017476575.1. Taxonomy (GTDB): domain Bacteria; phylum Bacteroidota; class Bacteroidia; order Bacteroidales; family UBA932; genus Cryptobacteroides. The sequence goes on from JAFUZO010000038.1 coordinate 30,804, forward strand.
GAGGTCCATGCTGCCGGACAGGACGAAGGCCAGCGCGTACAAGGCGAAGAAACCAGCGCAGAAGGCGGCCTGGGCGCGCCAGTCGAAATGGATGAACAGCAGCGCCGCCACCACGTACCCCACGGCGATCGCCTGCAGGGTGTTGGCGAACGGATGGAACTGTTTCCAGTCGAAAGCCAGCAGGTTGCCCTGCACGACCCAGCCGAGGAAGAACAGGAGACAGAAGCGTCGCAGCAGTTTCAGGTAGAACGCCCGGTCCGGACGCAGACCGTCGCGGTACTTCCCCATCGAGAAGGGAATCGTGATGCCGGACATGAACAGGAAGAGCGGCATAATGATGTCCCACAGCACGAAACCGTGCCAGGGGACATGCTCGATCTGGTGCTGCAAGCCGGTCAGGCCGGGACAGACCTCCACCAGAGCGGCCGCCACCGGTCCAAAGAACAGCAGCAGCCAGAGGTCCGCCCCCCGCAGGATGTCCAGCGAAGCCAGCCGCCGGTTCATCGTGCCGTAAAGGTTGCAAGCACGTTCAGCCCCGTCGCCTCGTCCCACACTCCCTCGTTGGCGAGCCGGACGGCGAATTCAGGGTCGTCGTGCAGCGTCTCCGCCTCGTCCGGCATCCAGAGCGACACCCGGTAGGTCTGTCCGGCCTTCAGGCCGGCGGGCAGGGAGAGGGTCTCGGCATACTCATACGTATGTCCGCCCTTCCATTCCCGGGGGTCCTTCGGCGAGACGATCTCGTAACGCTCCGAAGGGTCGGCTGCATTGGAGAGCACCCAGACGAGCGGCCGCCGGTTGATCAGGGAAGCGAAGCCGACGTTCTTGAAATGGAGCCGGAGGGTCCAGGACGCACCGGCGCGGAAATCCCCGTCGAACGCGGCACCCAGCAGCACGAACCGGTAGCCCAGCCGCTTCACGATGTCGTCGTAGCAGCCCTCGGAGGCCCAGACATTGTGCGTCTTCTTGTTGTAGGCTTCGTTGAGATAGGTCCAATGGTACTTCTCCAAGTTCTCATACGTGCTCAGACAGTTGCAGTAGGCCGTCGGCGCATCGCAGGTCTCGCCGCCCATCGAGACATAGTTCGTCTCGGCCGCCCACATCTCCCGGTCGGCACTGGACTTGTACGTCCCCACGTCGTCGGAACTGGACACGAAACAGTCGTTGAAGGCGGCCACACGCGCGATGTCCCCCGGACCGAAGGCGGTCGCCGCCGTGATCGTGTCCGCGAGGGTGGTGCCGAGGATGCCCCGCTTGTAGCCGGCATAGCGGACGGCCACCTGCCGGGAGACCGGGACCGCATCCAGCAAGGCTGCCATCAAGGCGCGCCGGGGCTTGTAATCCTCATCCGTCCTCGGGTTCATCCCGTAGTTGTCGGTATAATAGCCCTCACCCCAGGAGCCCACGAAACCATATTGGACGACGTAGATGATATCCGCATATTCTTGGAAGAGCGGCTTGAGTTGTTCGACGTGCCGGAGGGTCTGGACCAAGGTCGCATCCCAGGGATGATCGCTCTCGGCATAGCCGTCCGAATACGCGAACCGGACGATGGTCTTCACACCGGCCGTGCGATGGGCCTCCAGCGTGCTCCGGATGGATTGCAAGGCCTCCTCGCTGAGGTCCTTGTCCACAAACTCCATGATATAGAACTCCGAATAACTGAAGGTCTTGCCGGAGCGCCGGATGTTGCGGAGGGCGGCCGGCGTGCTGGGAGACGGGACCCTTCCGTTCCGGAAATAGAAGATATTGGGAACGTAGAGGCCGCGTTCGGGGTTGCAGAAGTTATCCGTGTCCTCCACGTAGGAAACATCGTACCGGAAAGGAGTATCCACGGACGGCTCCTCCGTCGGCGTCTTGCCGCAGGCCGCCAGCACAGCGGCACAGAATAGAAGCAAAAACTTTTTCATGGTTCATTGAAAGTCCCTGACACTTCCATTGAATAGGTCCTTTCTCCATCATGGAGTGTCACGGTAAAAATATGTTCGGGGATGGCTGGTGTCTCAATAAAAACCAGCAGGATTTCATGGGGCCAAATCAGGTACAAATCTTCCGGCGCAACATCTGAAACCCTCTTGCAAACCGGATAGAATTCCGTATTCAAATATTTACGGAACATACTGAGGTCCTGTGGAACGGAGGTAATGTCGAATTTATAGTTTCCCTTTCCGTCAATAACCGGTAACGCCCGGCTTGCCACTATCCACGTTTTTTCATTCAAAGATGCTCCCGCAGGAATTTCATTGAAATCGGACGAACTGACAATCTCAATCAGGTTGAAGGGATTGACAAGGGCATCATACAAAGAAGGATTTTCCTGTTTGAGAAAATGCCCGGAGTTGTCTCCAATCTCGTCACGCAGGGAAGCAGCCTCTTCTACTGACAGATACTTCGGGATACCCTTGAAACAGAGAAAATGATATGGAGATACACTCCGTAGACCGTCGGCAATCGGGACGAGTCCTTCTATTTGGGCATATCCATCGATGAAATAACTGGAAGTGACCTCCTTTCCGGGAACAATGTCCACTTTTTCTTCCGATGAAACCGCCTCTGTCCTGTTGCAGGCAAGGGCCAGCAACATCATCATAACCCAACTGATTCTTTTTATCATCATTCAAAAGATTATGGCCGGATACCGTCTACGATTTTCAGGACTTATTGTTTTTTAAAATAAGGCAGCCGGTCCAGGGGAACGGTGATGTCATGGCTTCCGCCTTCATAGATGACGCCGTCGTCGGAACACCAGGTTCCTTCCGGGAGAAGGACGGTCCGGGTGGTGCCGGGGGTGAGCATCGGGGCGACCAGGATGCTGTCTCCGAGCATGAACTGGTCGGTCACGGTAGCAAATCCCTGGTGCGGGAACACATATTCAAGCGGACGGACGACGGGATCTCCCGTCTCCGCCGCATGGAGATAGAGCGCTTCGATGACATCCATCAGCGACTCCCGCACCGAGACCGCCTTCAGGACGGCCTGGTAGTGCGCCGCGTCCAGCACCCGCCAGGGGGCCAGGGAGAACTGCATCATCGGCATGAGGGCATGGACCTGGGCGGACCGGACGACGAGGTCCGGGTCGGTCTCCCCGTCGAGGAAGGTCTGGAAACTGCCTCCGCCGACCATGTCGGGGCAGGAGAAAGCGTAGCCCATCAGCCCTTCCGCCAGCATCTCCGGAATGAGTTTGCCGAGGTCGGCCCAGGAATGCTCCTTGTCGTGAAGGCGCTGGACCACCGCCTCACCGGCATGCCGCCAGCCTGCCCGGAGTTCGTTGTAGGGATACTTCCGGGCCAGTTCCACGAAGCGGGAGCACTGTTCATAGCCGGGGACATCCCCGCCACAGGCCAGGGCATCGGAAGGATAGAAGCCGAAATCGGCGGCATCGAACTTGAACCCGTCGATGCCGTAGTCGTCCATCAGCCGCTGCAACTGGCGGTCAAACCAGGCGACGGACTCGGCGTTGGAGAAGTCCAGCACGGCGGACGTCCCGTTCCACCAGCGGACCGGATACGGATCGGACGCCTCCGCCCAGGTCGGTGCGCCGGACAGGAGGAAGCCCTTGAACGACATGATGTCCCGGCAGACGAGGTACTGGTCCATGCTGACGAAGGGGCAGACCCACAGCATGACCTTGAAGCCCATCCCGTGCAGGGCGTCGACCATCGCCTTGGGGTCCGGGAAGCGGCCCGGTTCGAACTCCCAGCGGCCGTAATCCGCCTGCCAGGTATCGTCGATCATCAGGATGCCCGGCGGAAGGCCGTGGTCGAGGATGCCCCGGGCATATTGCAGCACCCCTTCCTGGTTCTGGTCGTACATGAGTTCGATCCAGGTATTGTACTGCGGCATCCGGTAGAACTCCGCCGGAGGCAGGGTGCCGTCGGCGGGGAAGAAGCGTTCCGAGGCCGCCCGAAAAGCACCGGCCAGGTCCGAGGCCGGTTTCTCCGTCACCACCGCCGTACCGTCGATGACAATCCGGCGGCCGTCGATGCGGAAGCGGAAGGGGGTCTCGCTCCAGACATACCGTCCCTCGCTCGTCAGCAGCAACGGATTGACCTGGTTTTCGGCATTGTCCGCACCGTCGGCGGAGAATCCGTCCGGGAAGGGCATGGCGCTGCCATCCTTGATCCGGCAACCCCAGACCCGCTCGCCGTCGGAAAGGGGGATGACCGTCTGCGGGGCCGTACAGGCCGCCGCCAGGAGAAGCATCGCCACGAAGGAAGGGAACTTGGTCTGCATGAGATTCAGGAAAAAAGGGGGAGGTGCCGGCCTCCCCCGGGAAAAGATTTAGTCGAGGGCAGGAAGGTCGACGGACAGGAGGGCCGTCTTGGCGAGGGACTCGCCGGCCGTCTGCTTGGCAGTCGGGAGCAGGCCCACCAGCGTCCAGTTCGAACTCTGGACGATGACACCGATGTTGATCTTGTTGCCGGTGATCTTCGGCATGAAGGCACGGACGAAACTGATCTCATACTTGATGATGTTGCCTTCGCGGACGCCGGCGCCCTTGAAGAGACCGTCGCGGGTCACGTCCTCGCGGGCCGGAGGGTTGACGGCCCAGATGTCCGTTCCGTCAGCACCGGTGAACTGGAAGAGCGCACCGTCGGAGAGGTCGCCCGGCTGGTCGCCGAAGATGGTCGCGGACTCGAAGAAATACTCCCAGCCGGCCGGTTCTTCCCAGCACCAGTTGATGCCGCCGGTCGCCGTGTTGGCGTCCGCATCGAAATAGATGTCGATCGGGCCCGCCGCGGCCTTGCCCAGCGTGGAGCCGTCCCAGTTGACACCGCCCTGGTATTCTACGGACATGTCGACCTCCACATACACATAGATGTAGGTGCCGTCCGCCGTGACCTTCAGGGTCTTCAAGGCATCGACCCGCTGGTTGTCGGGCTGTGCCCAGCCGACATTGGCGGCGTCGAGGGTGGCAGTCACCGCATTGGCCTTTGCCCAGTCGTCGAACTTGCCGTCGATGGTGATGGCGAACTCGGTGTCATCGCCCTCGTCATCGTCTCCTTTCTTCTTGTTGTCGTCACTCTTGCTGCAGGCAAGGAACGAGACCGCGGCGGTCATCATGACCGCGGCTGCGAGAAATGAAAAATTACGCTTCATGTAAATGGTGGTTAATGGGTTGATGTTTTTGTTATTGATTCAGATGGTACACTTTATCGTTCGTTCTGCGGGATGTGACTCACGGACACCTCGCCGTAGGGAATCTGGTAGGGAATCCGCTTGTCATCGGGGGCGATGACACCCCACGGCTGGCAGCCGCCGTACCGGCGGTCCAGCGACTTCTTGTTGCGGAACTGGTCCATCGGACGGTGTCCCTCGAAGCAGAGTTCCATCCGGCGCTCGTCGAGCACGAGGTCCACGATGTCGTCGTAGCCCCGCTCCGCCATGTTGGCCGCCGTCATCTCCGCCTCGCCGGTGAGTCCGGCCCGTTCCCGGATGACCTTCACGTCCTGGAGGGCGCCCGCCGTGTTGCCCAGGTGGGCATAGGCCTCGGCACGGTTCAGGATGACCTCGGCCCAGCGGATGACGATCGGGGAATTGAGCACGTTGACCCCGCCGTCCATGTTGGCGAACTTCTTCATGTAGATGGTCGGGAAGGTCCGGTTGAGATAGCACTGGTCGGACACGCTGACCTTGATGTCCTCGCCGCCGTAGGTGATGTAGGTCTCCGGGTAGGTGTTGACGATGCGGGTCTTGACGGTATAGGAGCCGCCGTCCGGGCCCTTGCAGACATACGCGCCGTCCGCGCTCCGCGTCGGGGCGGTGTCCGACCACATGGAACGGTAATCGGTGCTCGCGTCGGCGATCGGCCAGTAGACCATCTTCCGGTCGGCATTGTGCTGGTAGGGCTCGGCCATCGTCCGGTAGCGGAGGTCCTGCGGATAGCGGTTGAACAGGTCGATGAGCGGCTGTGAATAGTAGATCTCGCCCCATCCGCCGGCGCCCGGACCGGCCGTCGTACCGGTCTCGCTGCTGTAGGAATAGAACATGGAGCCCATCGAACCCTTCTGGTCGGTCCAGTCGGACGGAATCATCGCCACGCACCAGAGCACTTCCTTGGAGGTCTTGGACTTCCAGAACAGGTTCTCGTAGTCCGGGTCCAGTTTGGAAGCCGGGTCGGCGCCGGCCAGCACCTCGTCCACCACGTCGATGCAGTCCTGCCAGCGTTCCTCGTAGAGATAGACGCGCGACAGGATGCCCATCGCCGCCTCGTAACTGGCATAGCCGTTGTTGCCGCGGCGGCTTCCTCCCTTCATCAGTTCCGCCGCCTTCTTCAGGTCCGCCTCGACCTGGTCGTAGCATTCGCCGACCGTGGAGCGGTGGGTCTCGGAGCAGTCCGTGGAGGTGCGCAGGACCACGCCGAGGTTGTCCCGGCCGTGGGAATACGGGAAGGAATAGATCTGGAGGAGGTGGAGGTGGACCACGGCCCGGATGAAGTAGTTCTCACCCAGGATATGGCGCGACACAGCATCCCCGTCCTCCGGGATGGCGTCGATCATCGCGTTGGCGCTGAACAGGATCTTGTAGGCGATCCACCAGAAATAGCCGGTGTTGCCCTCCGTGGACACATCCTTGTAGATGATTGCGGAGTTCAGCGGGTCGGTCGTGTAGCCGCACAGGGTGATGTTGTCGCCCCGGAACTCCGCCATCTGGAAGTAGTGGCGGACATAGGAGTTGGCCGAATAGACCATGCCGTCGTACATCAGGATGGCCTTGAACATGGCATAGGTGCCGTCCGTGACGACGGTCGAGTTGGACGGGTCCTTCATCGATTCGGACGAGAGGGCATCGGACGGGAACTTGTCGAGGTTGCAGGAGACCGCCGCAAGCAGGGCGCCCAGCATATAGAGTATCTTCTTCATCGTTGTCAGAATTTAAGGTTGATGCCCAGGGTGACCGCCCGGCCGACGGGATAGTTCATGGAGTACATGCCCGCCAATTCATACATCGTGCTTTCCAGCCGGACCTCCGGGTCCATACCGGAGAAACGGGTGTAGGTGTAGAGGTTGTCGCCGGAGATGAAGACCTTGGCGCCCTGCAGGTGGATGCGCCGACAGACGGCCTTCGGCAGGTCGTAACCCAGCGTGACGTTCTTCAGGCGCAGGAAACTGCCGTTCTCCAGGTAGCGCGAACTGATGCCGTCGGCGTTGTGGTTGCCGCCGGACACGGCCTTCGGGTGCGTGGCGATGTCGCCCGGCTGCTCCCAGCGGCTCCAGCCGAGCCCGTTGTCGATGGACATCTGGTTGTAGTCGGTATAGTGGCCGTCCGTATCCATGGTTACGCGGGTGTAGTTGAAGATCTTGTTGCCGACCACGTAGTTGAAGTTGACCGCCAGGCTGAAAGGCCCGTAGGTGAACGTGTTCACCAGGCCGCCGCTGAACAGCGGGGAAGCGCAGCCCACAATCTGCGAATCGTTGTCGGGGTCGAAGACGTTGGTGAGTTCCGTTCCGGTCACGTTGCCTTCTGCATCCTTGATAAGATGCTCCCATTGAGGATCGCCGTTTTCAGGATTGACGCCCATCCACTTAGGCATGTACCAGGAATACAGGGATTCACCCTCGCGGATGATCTGCCGGGCGCTGTTGCTGCCGACGGTCTGGATGATGTCCTCGCCGTCCGGAAGCGTCAGGACAGTGTTCCGGTTGAAGCCGATGTTGAAGCCGGTCGTCCAGGTGAAAGCCCGCTTCCGGATGTTCGTGGAGTTGACGGCCACCTCGACGCCCCGGTTCCGGATGGCGCCCATGTTCTTGGTGATGCTGGAGAAGCCGGTGGAAGGGGCCGTCGGCACATCGAGCAGCAGGTCGTCGTTGAGGATCTGGTAAAAGTCCAGGTTGACCTCCAGGAAGTCCTTGACATTCAGGTCCAGACCGAGGTTGGTCATCCGGGCGACCTCCCAATGGAGGTAGGGGTTCTCCTGCTTTTCCGGATACATGCCCACGACGCCCTGGTACTGGACGGCACTCTCGGCGGCATAGGTGGAAAGGTAGGAATACGGGTCGATGCCGGAGTTGCCGGTCTCACCGTAACTGGCACGCAGTTTCAGGAAGGTGATGGCGGGGAAGTCCTTCATGAATTCCTCGCCGGTGGCCAGCCACGCGGCCGAGACGGACGGAAAATAACCGATCCGCTGCTTGGGGGCGAACACCGAATTGGCATCGGCCCGGAGAGAGGCGGTGGCGATGTACTTCTCCTTGTAACTGTATTGGGCCTGTCCGAAGAGGGACCAGCCCTCCCCTTCGACCCAATAGCCGCCCACACTGTTCGGGGAGGCCGCATTCAGGACGGTCAGGCCGCTCTTCATCCCGACGCCTTCCGCCCAGGTGTAGTCGTTCTTCCACAGGCCCCATTCCTGGCCGAGCATGGCCGTGACATGGTGGTCCTCCGCGAAAGTCTCCGTGTATTTGAGCAGGTTGGAGGTGGAGAAACTGCGACCGGTGACGACATTCTTCTGAATCACGCCGTCCGGATACGAGGCACTGGCCGTCCGCGGGTCGATGACCAGTTTCCAGGTGGAGGCGGAGGTCCCGTAGCGGTTGGTCGTCGTGAAACTGAGGTGGTCGGTGATGCGCCAGAGCAGTTGCAGGTCCGCCGTCAGGCCGTGGCCATTGGACTTGGAGGAGTTGTAGAGTTCGTTATGGAAGATGTTGATCTTGTCGTGGGAATACCACGGCTGGCCGTTGTCGGAACGGGTGCCGCTCGACACCATCAGGTATTCGCCGGTGTTCACATCGTACGGATTGTCCCACGGCGACATCCGGTAGGCCGATTCGAGGGTGACATAACTCGACGTCCCCTGGTTGTTCTCGTCGTTGAAATGGAGCCGGAGGTTCATGTCCACCGCCTTCGAAAGTTTCAGGCCGAGGTTCACACGGCCGGTCGTGCGGGCGAAATCCGTGTTGATGAGGGTGCCCTTCTCCCGGTAATGGTCCAGGCTGACGAAATAGGTGGCATTGTCCGAACTGCCGGCCACGGAAGCGTAGTAGTCCTGCGTCGAGCCGAGCCGGAAGGCCTCGTCCATCCAGCTGAAGTCCTGGTCGAGCAGGGTCTTCGGATACAGGATGTTAAAGATAGCCTTTGGATAGATGGACTTGCTCAGGTCGTAGAGTTCTTCGGAATTCATGGGACGGAAACGCCCGCTGAGGGCCTGCTTGACACCGGCCTGGGCCTTGAACTCGACCGCGGTCTTCTGGCCGGGGGTAGCCTTCTTCGTCGTGACAACGATGACCCCGCCCGCCGCATCGGACCCATAAATGGCGGTGGCCCCGGCATCCTTGAGGACGGTCAGGGTCTCGACGTCGTTCGGGTTGAAGGATCCGCCCGGGATGCCGTCCACCACATAGAGCGGGGCGGCGTTGGCGGTGATGGAGCCGGTGCCGCGGACCCGGATCTGGGCCGCCTCGCCGGGTTGTCCGGAGGCGTTGTAGACCAGCACGCCCGCGACCTTGCCCTGGAGCATGTTGCCGACGTCCGGCGTGGCCACATCGCGCAGGGTCTCGCCCTGGACGGTGACGACGGAACTGGAGAGTTCGGTCTTCTTGGCGCTGGAGTAGCCCATCATGACGACGGCATCCAGGAGGTTCAGTTCGGGTTCCATGGCGACGTCGAGGACGGTGCGGCTGCCGACGGGCACAGAGACGGTCCGGTAGCCGAGGTAACTGAACTCGAGGATGCCGTCCGGGGCGACTTCCACCGTGTAGCGGCCGTCGACGTCCGTGAAGGCGCCGGTCTGGGTGCCCTGGACGAAGACGCCGGCCCCGATGACGGGCTGGCCGGCGGCAGCGTCGGTGACGGTGCCGCGGACGGTCCGCCGGGCCGGTTTCGCCGGGGTGGCGGACGGGGCGTCACCCTTTTTCAGGATGATTTCCTTGCCCTGGATCCGGTAGTCGATACCAGTCTCGCGGAACAGGGCGGACAGGACCTCGGAAAGGGTGCCGCTGTAGTCCATGTTGCGGACCGCCGCACCGGAGAGGTCGTCGGCATTGTAGAAGAACGTGTAGTCCGTCGCCCCTTCGATCTGCCGGATGGCCTGTTCCAGGGTCAGGGCGCGTCCTTTGACAGCGACCTGGGCCGGACACCAGACCGATGCCGCCAGCAGCAGGGTCAGGACCGTAGTAAGGAAACGGTTCATGGATGGGATGGTTTATAGGTACAATTGATAGGTCTGTCCATCGCGGCGGTAGCGGAGGCCGAACACGTAGCCGACCTTGTCCAGGACGGATTCGAGGCTCTCGTCATGGCCGATGATGCCGGTCACCTTCGCCCCGCCGTCGTCGAAGCGCCGGGGCAGGGTGATGTCCACGCCGTATTTCCAGTGCACGAAGGCCAGCACCTCCCGGAGCGGCATGTTCTCCAGTTTGAAGCGGCCGGAGGACCACCGGGCATGGTCGAAGAAGGGGGTGACCTCGACCTGGCCGCCGCTGCACACCAGTTGCTGCAGCGGTTCGAGCGAGACCCGCTCCTGCTCCGTCACGAAATCCACCGCACCCTCGTACAGCGCGACCGCGACGGTCCCGGGCAGGTCCTGCCGGACGGAGAAACTGGTCCCGTGGACCTCGACATAGCCCTCCGGGAGGTTGACGACGAAACGGGCGGCATCCTCCTGGCGGACCACCTCGAAACTGGCGCTGCCGTCCAGCCAGACCTGCCGGTCCTCGCTGAACCGGTCGCTGTAGCGGAGGCGGCTTCCCCCGTCCATCCAGACCCGGGAGCCGTCGGGCAGCAACTGGGCGCCGTTGTCGGCAACGACCCAGACGTACTGGTTGTCCGGCACGGGCGCGGCCGCCTTGCGTTGCAGGCGGGTCCCCGCCCAGATGCCGACGAGGAGGCAGGCGGCCATGGAGACGGTGGTCACCAGGCCCCGGAACAGGAGATGGCGGCGCCGGGCGCGGTTCCTTTCCCGGTCGATGGAGTGCCAGATACGCTCTTTCCGGACGGCATCCCCCTCGGTCGGGAGCGACGTCCACTGGCGGTAGGTATAGGAAAACAAAGACATCGTGTTACGTGGTTACTGATATAAATACCGCCAGCAACCCCGTACCCCTACATCAACCGGCAACAAAAAAGAGGAAAAGGGGGAGATGCGTCTTCAAAAACTTGAGAGCGAGGTGGATGTTCCGCTCGACACCCTTTTCGGAGATGCGCATGCGGGTAGCGATTTCTGCATAGGTAAGGCCCTCCTCCCGGCTCAGGAGGAAAGCTTCCCGCTGCCGGGGTGGAAGGGCACTGACAAGCCGGTCCACGTAGCGGCGCAGGTCTTCGGCTTCCGGGAAGGTTCCGTCGTCCGTCACCTCGGCCTCCCGCCGGAGAGCCTCTTTCACAGCCTCTTCATTGAGGGAACGATGGGCCCGGTTGAAGATGAAGTTCCGGGTGAGGATGAACAGGAGGCCGTCCAGTCCCAGCTCCGGGTCAAGACGTCCACGCATCTCCCACAGCCGGATGAAGACCTGCTGGACGGTTTCCTCCTGCTCATAGCCGTCCTTCAGATAGAGGGCAGCGAAATGCAGGACCTTGGCCCAATAGTGGTCATACAGACGCCGGTAGGCTTCTGTGTCTCCGCTTCTGAGGAGGAGAATATCGGTCTTGATTTCATTCGCGTCCATCAGGACGGTAAAGATAGTGATTTTTCCGGACATATCGCCCGGTATACAGAAACAGGCCGGGAGAAACCCCCTGGCCTGCTGTCGAGATGATCCGACTCGAACGGACGACCCCCACGTCCCGAACGTGGTGCGCTAGCCAACTGCGCTACATCTCGATGTACCCTGTAGAGCCGGGTCGGCTGGATGTCAAACTTAGGCGAGTTTGTTGATGTAGACGGCGAGACCGCTCTTGAGGTTGGCAGCCTTGTTCTTGTGGATGACACCGATCTTTGCAAGCTTGTCGATCATGGCGTAGACCTTCGGAGCATTCTCTTCGGCGGCCTTCTTGTCGGTGGTGTTGCGGAGGTCGCGGATCGCGTTCCGCGTCGTCTTTGCATAGTACTTGGTATGCAATCTGTGCCTTTCGCTCTGGCGTACGGCTTTCTGTGCAGATTTTGTGTTTGCCATTGTCTTACTTTTTATATTTGGTAGTGGGTAGGAGAATCGAACTCCTATTGCGGGAATGAAAATCCCGAGTACTAACCGTTATACGAACCCACCAGACTTGTCAAACCCTACCGGTTTCCGTAGGGGAATGCAAAGGTATGGATTTTTTTTGACCCGGCAAAATTATTTTTCATTTTTTGCCGGGTTCTTTCCATTCGAAGGAATAGAGCAGCGACTCCACCTGACGGAGGTACTGACGCTTGTCATACTTCGGGGCATAGACAAAGGCCTCCAGGACAATGATGTCGCGCCCGTCCTGACTGTAGAAGGAGTGGGAAACGAATGGACCACCCATGAAGTCGCCTTCGACCTCCCAGAAGCCCCGTGTCTCCACGAAATCGATGCCGTGGTAGCGGAGCGAACGGACGGTCGGCTGGACGGCGGTGGATGTCGTCATGTAAGTCCCGTCGAACATGCCGGGGACATTCTCCTGCATGATCCGGTTCCGGACCTCGATGATGTTCTCCACGGTGAAGTTTCCCTCCGGCAGGGCTGGATAGCGGTAGATGAGGACAGTCTGGTTGCTATACTGTTTCTCGTCGGCGACCCAGAGGAAGGTAGCGGTCGACTTGCGCAACTTGTAACCGGACGGGAAGTACATGATGCCGCCTGTGAGCTTTTCTACGGCCGGCCGCATCGACGTCTCCTCGTACAGGGCCGCATTGGCGACGATACGGTCCCGCTCGGACTGTTCGAAGAACTCCGGCAGTTTCTCCCCGGCGTCGGCGAGGATGTCCAGAGCCCCTTCCTCGTCGTAGGCATTGATCTGCGCCACCGATTGCGGGCGGGCCCACTGGTCTTTCCGGTAGACCATCCCGGCCGTCTGGTTCTGCGGATTGATGTTCAGGATAATGATATTGCGGTGGATCTTGAACAGGTTGGTGAAACTGCCCGGCGGCACGTTGGCCAGGGTGAACAGCGGTTCCCGCTGGGCGAGATACGGGCAGTCACCGGCCAGCATCTCGCGGAGGGCGTTGCCGATATTGCCCTCCCAATTGTCCTTGTCGATGACGACCACGATCTCCCCCGCCTTCCCGCTGACGTTCGGAAGCAGGGTGCCTTTCTTCTGGTGGCCGCAGCCTGCGACAATGGCGGCGAGAGCCAGGAAGGCGAATGCCTTGGATAACGGTTTCATATCTTCTATCGGATTAATCTTGCGATGTCGTTGCCAAAGGCGAGGACCATCAGGAGGAGCAGCAGGACCATGCCCACCATCTGCGCCGCCAGGATGAACCGGTCGCCCGGCTTGCGGCCCGTCACCATCTCGTAGAGGCAGAACACGATGTGCCCACCGTCCAGCGCCGGTATCGGCAGGAGGTTCATCACCCCGAGCATGATGGAGAGAAGGGCCAGGATATAGAGGAACTGATACCAGTTCCAGGAACTCGGGAAGACCTGGCCGATGGCGATGAAACTGCCCACGGACTTGTACGCCTCGGTCCGCGGAGTCGCCACCAGCCGGAGATCCCGCAGGTAGCCGCCCACCGTGCCGCCCATCAGCCGGATCCCGGCCGGAATGGCAGCGAGGACGCCATAACTGCGGTGCTCGTAACCGGGGAAGACGGTCATGACACCGATCCGGCCGAGAGTGTCGACCCGGACGGACAACGAGAGGGAATCGGCCCCACGCAGGACCTCTACCGGGACACTGCGGCCGGCATGCTCCGTCAGGAGCGGACGGCTGTCCTGCAGATACGTGACCGGCTGCCCGGCCACCGAGAGCACCCGGTCCCCGTTCCGGAGCAGACCGGCGTTCGGCGACTCTGCGAGGACCGTGTCGATGATGAACGGCACGGCGAGGTCGAACATGCCCGGCGTCTCCAGCACCTCGCCGATGCGGCTCTGGTCGATGTAGATGTCAAGGGTGTCCGCCCCGCGCAGGACAGTGGCCTTATGGACATCCCGGCGGGCCAGGTCTACCTGGAGCATGGAGAAATCATCGGGGACATAGTCGTCGAAGCGCAGGATCCGGTCGCCCGTACGGAAACCCATCTCGTAGGCAAGGTCGTTGACATAGACGGCATTGCCCTCGTTGCGGAGATAGTCCTCCCCCCAGATACCGAGCAGGACGATGTACAGCAGGGCTGCCAGGATGAAGTTGTAGAGCACCCCGCCGGCCATCACCAAGAGGCGCTGCCAAGCCGGGCGGGTCCGGAACTCCCATGGCTGGGGTTCCTGCCGCAGGGTCTCCATGTCCAACGATTCGTCGATCATGCCGGCAATCTTGCAATAGCCGCCGAGGGGCAGCCAGCCGATGCCGTATTCCGTCTCCCATCGTGCTGCCTTGGGACAGAGCCGGACGAACCATCCCGACTTCGTGGAAAACAGCTTCACCCCGCCGGCATCGAAGAACAAGAAGAACTTGTCCACCCGGATATGGAAGATCTTGGCAAAAGTGAAGTGGCCGCACTCATGGATAAGGATAAGCACGGACAGGGCCAGGATGACCTGGAGGATTTTCAACAGTACTGCCATATCAATTCTTGGGCATGGGCGTACGCCCGTTCATGGGTGGCGAAGATGTCGTCCAAGGACGGTTCCGCCACAAAATCCACGCCGGAGGCGACTTCCGCACAGACGGAGGCGATGTCATAGAAGCCGATCCGGTCACGGAGATACGCAGCCACGGCAGCTTCATTGGCCGCGTTGAGGGCACACGGGACATTCCCGCCGCGGCCGACGGCGTCGAAGGCGAGCTGCAGGCAGGGGAACTTTTCCCGGTCCGGTTCATAGAAGGTCAGGCTGCCGAGGACGCTGAAATCCAGTTTCCGGTTGTCAAGGGGGAGCCGCTGCGGCCAGGAAAGGGCCAGCTGGATCGGTCCGCGCATGTCCGGACAGCCCAGCTGGGCGATGACAGCCCCGTCCTCGAACTCGACCATCGAATGGATCACGGATTCAGGATGCACGACGACATGGATGCGCTCCGGGGCGGTGTCGAAGAGCCATTTTGCCTCGATGACCTCGAAGCCTTTGTTCATCATGGTCGCTGAGTCGATCGTGATCTTGGCGCCCATGCTCCAGTTGGGATGTTTCAGGGCCATATCCTTGGTAGCGGCGGCGACAGCGTCGCGGTCCCAGGTGCGGAACGGGCCGCCGGAAGCCGTCAGATGGAGGAGCCGGGGGCGGTTGTCCCCTGCTCCCTGGAGGCATTGGAAGATGGCGGAATGCTCGGAATCGACCGGCAGGATGCGGACACCGTACCGCAGGGCCGCGCCCATCACGAGGGAACCGGCAGCGACCAGGGTCTCCTTGTTGGCCAGGGCGATGTCCTTGCCTGCCTGGATGGCGGCAAGGGTCGGTCTGAGGCCGCTGAATCCGACCATCGAGGCGACGACGATGTCCACCCGGTCTCCGGTCACGAGGTCGCATGCGGCCTGGATGCCCGCATGGACCTCGGCTGCTGTATCCGACAAGGCGCCCTTCACGTCCGTATACTTGTCCGGGTTGCAGATGACTACCTGCGGTATCCCGAACTCCCGAACCTGCTCTGCCACGAGGGCTGCATTGTTGTTGGCCGTGACCAGTTCCACTTCGAACCGGTCAGGATGCTGCCTCACCACGTCGAGGGTCTGTCGGCCGATCGAGCCGGTCGAGCCCAGGATGGCAATCCGTTTCTTCTTTTCCATCCAGCGTTCCTAAAAATTGATATACTGGGCCGGATCCACCGCCTCGCCCTTGTACCAGAGTTCAAAATGGAGATGGTCTCCTGTCGTCAACGAGCCGGAATTGCCCACGAGGGCGATCGGAGTACCGGCCTTGACCCGGTCCCCGATGCCGTGGAGCAGTTTCTGGTTGTGTTTGTAGATAGACAGGATATCCCCAGCATGCTGCACGGCGACGGTATAGCCGGCGGCATCGTCCCAGCCCGAAAAGACGACGGCCCCGTCCAGCACTGCCATCACGACCGAATTGGCCGGTGCTGTAATATCTATATAAGGGTGCAGGGCACGGTCGAACCCCTGTGAAACCACGCCTTTGAGAGGCGTGAAGAAGGAGACGGCCTCGATCGGCAGAGTCCGCGGCGTCCCGGACACGCCGAACTGTTCCTCCCCTGCCACTTCCGCCCGGAGCAGGGAATCCCGTCCGGCCAGGAAGGCAGGGTCTCCTCCCCGCTCTACTGCGGCCTGCCGCTGCAGGATCAGGCTGTCCAGCCGGATGGGAGGCTCGCCAGCAACGACCTTCCGCAGATTCTCCGTGTACAGTTCCCACTGGAGGATACGGGTTTCCAGGGAGTCGATGCGCAGGACGTTCTGGACAGCCTGACGCTTCGAATGCGCATCCGGATAGCCGGGGATGAAGGTTCTCATCGGGGTGAAGGCGACAAGGCAGAAAATGCCGGTGACCAGCAAGACCACCGCCGAAATCCCCGCGATGACGATGCCGGTGCGGCTGAATGAATAGGTCCACAGCCGCTCGTGGGTGGCCGCGTCGATCAGGGAAAAGCGATATTTCCGGGTCTTTCCGGCCTTATTGTTGTCCGTTGCCATATACGGTCCAAAAAATATTCGTAACTTTGCATCAATGGACAGACTCATCGGAATAGACTACGGACGCAGACGCACCGGCCTCGCCGCGAGCGACCCGCTGGGTATCTTCGCTTCCGCCCTTGATACGGTCGATTCTACAAAGATAATAGATTATCTCAAAAAGTACGCCGAAAAAGAGACAATCTCCCGTTTTATCGTAGGATATCCGGTCAACCTGGACGGTTCGCCCGCCCAGGCGCAGGCCGACGTCGATACCTTCCTCAAGGTCCTTGCGAAAGCCTTCCCGGACATTCCTGTCAGCCTGGAAGACGAACGGTTCACCTCCGTCCTCGCCCACCGGTTCATGATCGACGGCGGGATGAAGGCGAAGGACCGGCGCGACAAAAAGTCCGTAGACCGCATCAGCGCCGCCATCATCCTCCAGGGCTACCTGGACCGGATGTCGGGCGCAACTTTTTCAGGAGCCCCCGATGCCGTTCCGGACAGCCTGTCCCGCAACATAACCAGAAAGAAACGATGATCCAACCGATTTACCTGTACGGATCCGAGGTGCTCCGCAAGAAGGCGGAGGAAGCCGACCTCGGCAAGAAGGAGGAGCTGACCGCGCTCGTCCAGGACCTCAAGGACACCCTCGCCCACGCCGACGGATGCGGGTTGGCCGCCCCCCAGATCGGGGTGAGCCTCAGGGTCGTCATTGTGGATGGCGATGTCGTCTCCGACATGTACGACTATCTCAAAGGCTTCAGGCGGGTGTTCATCAACCCGGTCGTCACCTGGGAGAGCGACGAAAAGACGACCTATCAAGAAGGTTGCCTGAGCATCCCGAACATCTACTGCGACGTCGTCCGGCCCGCCCGGATCACCGTCGAATACTACAACGAGCACTTCGAGAAAGTTACGGAAAACTTCGACAAGTTCGCCTGCCGGATGATCCAGCACGAACTCTCGCACCTGGACGGCAACCTGTTCGTCGACAACGTTCCTCCCATCCGCAAGAAGATGATCGCCGGGAAACTCAACAATATCGCCAAGGGCAAGGTCCATCCCCATTACAACTCGAAACTCAAATAGAGACCGATAAGATTCTTCACTTTGTTCAGAATGACAACCTCATGTCATTCCGAGGCAGGTTCACCTGCCGAAGAATCTACTTTTTGGTTGGCCCCATCCCCTTTTCGCAGCACCTGCCACGTTGCAGCACAATCACTTACACGTCTTCGGGTGCAATTATCCTTGCACGCGAAAAGCTATTGATGACTGGCAGTCAGCCGGATAAGTGCCGAATAAGGCCTACCGGACCCGGAGGCGGCGCCCGATCTGGAGGGTCGTGGTCTGCTTGATACCGTTGAGACGGCAGAGGGCACCTACGGTCGTGTGGTATTTCTTCGCGATGCCGGACAAAGTGTCACCCGAGCGGACAGTATGGTACTTGATGGCAGCCCGTTCGGCAGCGGCGCGGGCAGCAGCCTCCTTCCTGGCCTGCTCTTCTGCCAGGAGACGGTCCTCTTCATCGGTGCGGAAGATCTCGTCCTCGTCATCGATGGTCTGGACATAGCGGCTGTTGGGATTGAAATACCAGCTGCGGAGGCGCAGCAGGCGGTGCCGAAGGGTGCCGGTCTGGAAGTCGATCAGCCAGGCCGGGTCGAAGGCATAACCCTTGTAGCGCGTTTCGAAATGCAGGTGCGGGCCGGTGGAACGTCCGGTGGAACCGCCGAGGCCGATCACGTCGCCGGCATTCACCCAGTCACCCGGCTGCACATCGCGGCGGGACATGTGGCCGTAGAAGGTCTCCAGGCCGTTGGCATGACGGATGACGACAAGGTTGCCGTAGCCACCGACATAGTCGGATACCCGGACCTTGCCGTCAAAGGCGGCATAGACCGGAGTGCCTGTAGGGTAAGGCAGGTCGATGCCCTGGTGCCGGCGGCCGTGCCGGTAGCCGAACTTGGAGGACGGAGCGGTCTGGTTCGGGCAGCAATAGGAATCGAGCGTATCGACGATCCAGAGCGTGAACCGGTCCGGAAGCGGATCGTTGTCATGGTACGGGTTGACACTGCGCGTATCCCAATTCTCCGTAAAGATCTTCTCGTCGGCCACAGCCTTCGGGTCCTTGACATACCGGTAGGTACCGTTGCTGAACAAGAGTACCTTGACTTCGGGATTGCCCGTGTCGAGAGTGTCTGCGTAAGGGGTGGCAGTACCACGCGAGGACCGCACGTGCTGTCGCCCGAAGGCATGCCGGAGCGAGTCCGCTTCATGGTCCTGTGCCTGCAGGGAAAGGCTGGCGAGACCAGCCAGGAGGAAGATAAGGGATTTCCGGTCCATGCTACTGGCGTTTGGCTCCGAAACGGACGGCGAGAATCTCCTCGGTCCCGGCTATCTTCTCTTTCAGGAGCTCCTCCGACGTAGCTTCGCAGATAAAGCGGAGATAAGGCTCGGTATTGGACGGACGGATGTTGAACCACCAGTCAGGGAATTCAACGCGGTAGCCGTCGAAGTCCATGAAGGCTGTAGCCTGTTCCTGGGCCGTGAAATGGTCCTTGACGGCATCCATGGCTCCCTTCTTGTCCTCGACACGGAAGTTGATCTCGCCGGAATTCTTGTAGCGGACGATGCCGGCGATGGCCTGGCTGAGGGTCTTTCCCTCCTTCTTGAGGCCGGCGACGATGCCCAGCACGATCATCGATGCCAGAAGACCGCTGTCACTGTAGAAAAAATCGCGGAAATAATAGTGTCCCGCCAGTTCCCCGCCCCAGACACCGTCGATTTCGCGGAGGCGGGCGGCGGCGAAGGCGCGTCCCACCTTCCAAGTGCGCATCTCGCAGCCCATCGGAGCCAGGTATTCCCCCACCGCCTTGGAGGAACGGATGTCCTGCAGGACGATGCCTTTCTCACCGCGTTCTCCCACGAAGTAGCGGCCCATGAGGGCGATTATGAGGTCCGGAGAGATGAAGGCGCCCTTCTCGTCGACGAACATCACGCGGTCCGCATCGCCGTCGTAGATGACGCCGACGTCGGCACCCTCCTTGCGGACAAGGGCTTCGAGCGGGAGGACGTTCTTCTCGATCAGCGGATTCGGCTCATGGTTGGGGAAACGGCCGTCCAGCGTGTCGAAGAGAAAGTGGATATTCCCCCCTTCGCCGAAAATCTCCTTGGCAAAGAGGTTCGCCATGCCGTTGGACAGGTCCATCGCGATGGTAAGCGAAGAAAGGTCCTTGGAGAACCGCTTCATGAAAGCGAGATAATCCGGCAGGATGTCCTTCTGGAAGACCCGCCCCTTGACTGCGGCGACCGGTGTCGGAACCCCTTCGTCGATCCAGGCCTTGATCTGCCCCAGGCCGGCATCGAAGCCGACGGCCTGGGCGCCGGTAGTGGATACCTTCATGCCGTTGTACTCGGCCGGGTTATGCGAGGCCGTGATCTGGACAGAGGCGTCGAATTCATAGTTGGCCGTTCCGAAGTAGACCATCGGGGTCGAACTGAGGCCGATGTCATAGACGTCGGCACCGGCATCGGTAATGCCTTGGACGACGGCGTCATGGATCTCGTCGGAGGAGATGCGGCAGTCGCGTCCGACCAGGACCTTCCCGGCCTTCAGCAGCCTCGGGATGAAATAACCGACTTTATAAGCAATGTCGCGGTCCCAGTCGGTGCCGTAGATACCGCGGATGTCGTATGCGTGGAATGCTCCCATGATGAATCTGTGTTATTAGTCAAGAAGACAAAGATACGAAAAAATCCGGGAAACCCATCAGTCCCGATCGACATCGAAGACAGAGGCGGGCAGCGGGCGGCAGTTATACTGCGACGCCATGGATTCACCGTAGGCTCCTGCCGAACGGATCGCGATGAAATCTCCCCGATGGCATTCGTTGAGGACCACGCCCTTTCCGAACACATCCGAACTCTCACAGACGGGCCCCACGACATCATACGTCCGCTCCGGACCGTCGGAAGAAAGGTTCTCGATGCGGTGGAAGGCATGGTAGAGGGCCGGCCGGACCAGATCGTTCATTCCGGCATCCACAATGGCGAATTCCCGGGAGACGCCTTCCTTGACATACAAGACCCGGGTGATAAGCGTCCCGCAGGGTGCCACGATGCTCCGTCCCAATTCGAAATGGAGCGGACGCCGCCCTTGGAGCAGCCGCTTGAACACCGCGAAGTAGGCCTTGAAATCCGCGACGGGAAGATGGTTCGGATGCTCGTACTCGATGCCCAGGCCGCCGCCCACATTGATATCGCCCACGGGGATGCGGAGACGTTCCAGCCGGGAGACCAGGTCGTTGATCCGGTTGCAGAGCGCGGCGAAATCGGAAAGGTCCAGGATCTGGGAGCCGATATGGAAATGGAGCCCCTCGAAATGCACGGACGGAAGGGCGAGCGCCTCCCGGATTACCGCCTCCACGTCGCGGTGGTAGATGCCGAACTTGTTTTCCGCCAGCCCGGTCGTGATACCCGAAAGCGTATGGGCGCCGATGTCCGGGTTGACCCGGAGGCTCACCGGTACCGTAAGTCCCTTGGTCGCTGCCCGTTCCGCAATCACACGCAGTTCGGCGGCGGATTCTACGTTGAAACGCCCGATACCGGCCTCCAGCGCCAGGTCGATTTCCCAGTCTGCCTTACCGACACCGGCATAGACGATATCCGGAGCATGGAACCCGGCGGCGAGGGCCGCCTGGATTTCTCCGCCACTCACACAATCAGCCCCGAACCCGGCCCGGGCGACCTGGGCTAGCAGCCGGGGGTTGTGGTTGGCTTTCACGGCATAGTGGACCTTCCACGACGGCCGGTCTGCGATGGCGGCGCCAACGGCCTCCAAGGTCTCGGCCAGCAAACCGGTATCGTAATAATAGAAAGGGGTCCGCAAGCCGGAGAACCGGTCCAGGGGGTAACGACCTTTCAACATTCCTGGAACAGATGACGGCTGAGGCCCTGCAAGGCGCGGACCTTGTCCTCGCTCCGGACCAACAGGGAAATGTTGTAGTTGCTGCCGCCATACCCCACCATACGCACGGGGATGTCCTTCATGGCCGCCAGCACGCGGGACTCGAAACCGACATTCTCCCAGTCCATATCCCCGACGACGCAGACGATGCACATGTCCAGGTCCACTGTCACCGTGCCGTAGTGCTTGAGTTCATGGACGATCTCGCTGAGGTAGCGGGTCTGGTCTACCGTCAGGGAAACACCGACTTCCGAAGTGCAGATCATGTCGATAGGCGTCCGGTAACTTTCAAAGATCTCGAACACCTTGCGCAGGAAACCGTGGGCAAGGAGCATCCGGGAACTCTTGATCTTGATGGCGGTGATATTATCCTTGGCCGCCACGGCCTTGATGGTACCAGGCTCGGGATTGTTGTCGATCAGTGTGCCCGGGGCCTGTGGCTCCAGGGTGTTGAGCAGCCGGACCGGAATATTGGCATGTTTGGCCGGCTGGATGCAGGTCGGATGCAGGATCTTCGCCCCGAAATAGGCCAGTTCCGCCGCCTCCTCGAAGTGAAGGTGCCGCACTGCAGCCGTGTGCTCCACGATGCGCGGATCGTTGTTGTGCATCCCGTCGATATCGGTCCAGATCTGGATTTCCTCGGCCGTGAGAGCCGCTCCGATGAGTGAGGCGGTATAGTCGCTCCCGCCCCGCTGGAGATTGTCCACCTCGTTGTCGGCATTGCGGCAGATATACCCCTGCGTAAGATAGACGTCGGCCTTACGCTCCATCATCGGCAGCAGGTGCTCCCGGATATAATCCAGGTCCGGTTCTCCCTGGGCGTCCAGCTTCATGAAAGACAATGCGGGCAGCAGCAGCACATCCACCCCGGTCTCTTTCAGGTATAATTCCATCAGGCGGGTGGACAAGAGTTCTCCCTGCGCCAGGACGATACGCTCCTGGACAGGCCCGAAGAGCTCCCTGGTAAGGGACAGAAGGGAAGAGAAGGTCTCGCGGATGCCATTTTCGGCCTCCGCCCGGGAAGAAGGGTCGGAGAAGAGTTCCGCAGCAATCTTCAAGTATTTGTCCTCCAGCAGCTTGATGGTATCCTTCGCACCGTCGCGGTTCCGGTTGTGCAGGTAATCTGCCACCTCGGACAGCGTGTTGGTCGTCCCCGACATGGCGGAGAGTACCACCACGTTACGGCCGGCCTCCCGGATCAATTGCGCCACGTGGCGGATGCGGTCGGACGTTCCTACCGACGTCCCGCCGAATTTCAACACCTTCATGTCAGAAGGTGAATTTCACCATCTGCTCGATGCGGTGGTTCAGGATCCACTTGCTGTCGGAGAAGAGGCCGTGGGCATCACGTTCGCCGCGGCCGAACTCGGCGGCGGTGCAATCGTATTCGAGCGAGAGGGTCAGCTTGCCGAGGTTATAGGCGAGGGTCGGGGTGACGCGCACCGCCTGCTGGATCTTGGTATCGGCAGCAGTGTTCAGCCAGAGCCGGCCGTCAAAGACTTCTTTTGTCGTGCCGAGCTGCTTCATGTAGCCGAGCATGCCGAGCACCTGCCACTTCTTGCCGTAGGAGGCGGAGACGAAGGAGGCCCAATCCTGCATCGGGGTGTACTCATACTTATGCTTGGCGGTATCGTAGGAAGACACACCGTAGCCGGACAGGAGGTTCATGTGCTCGCCGCTCTGCGCCAGGATGCTCTTGGCCCGCAGCTGGAACATCTTGTCGCGGGAGGTATACTGGGCGAAAACGAAGGGGGATACGGCCGTCATCAGGCCCTTGGCCTTCACTTCGCCGTCAAGACGCATGGGTTTCGTATCCAGCACATCCACACCGGCCTTCACATACCAGGATGCGTTCTTCCAGGCGGCACCAAGGTACAGTTCAGGAAGGCCGTACTTGTAAGGATTGACGGACTTCGTCGACGTATTGGCGGAAGCCTGTGCGTCAACCGGAAGGTACTGGCTCAGGTAGAGCATCCCGCCCGTGAAGGTCCAGGCGCCGGTCGTATAGTGGGCCATGACCTGCGGGCTGCGGTTGAACGGATTGAACGGAGCTCCGGTCTCGAGGTTCGTGATATGCGGCATGTCTGCGGCCATCGGATGCCAGGTCTGGCCGACATTCACCGTCAGCTTATCCCCGTCGCGGAGATCCCAGCCGAGAGCGACATATGCCTGGCGGAGACGGAGCTGGGCGATGGTGGAGGCAGACGTGGTGCCGTTGAGGCTGTAGAAGTCGGCCTCGACGGCTCCGGACACCTTCGTTTCGCCGAAGCGGTAGCCGGAGACATTGACACCCAGACGCGTCGTCAAAGCAAGGGACTTCCAGTTCCAGCCGTCGTTCAGGTCGTCACCAAGAGCGTTCGGGTTCTCGTCCTTCGGCATATAGAAAAAAAGGTCGCCGGTACCGCCGTTCACCTCGCGGGAGTCGACGACGGTATAGTTACGGATGAAACCGTAGAGTTTGAAATTCGCAGGGGTTTCCTCCTGCGCAAAAGCTGCGCTACCGACCAGGAGCGCAGCCATCGGGATGATGATATACTTTTTCATGATATTATGCGAACGGGAACAGTTTCGTCAGCCAGAAGAAACCGAGGAGGAATCCCACGGCACCGATGATGATCCCGACCCTGGCCATGTCCTTGGTCTCCACGAGGCCCGTGGAGGCGGCGATGGCGTTCGGAGGGGTGGAGATCGGGAAGAGCATGGCGATGGAGGCGCAGACCGCGATGAACACGATCATGGCCTGGGTGCCGCCGAGGGCCAGGAACTGGGCATTGTTGGCAGCCGCCGGGTCGGCCATGCCTTCAGCGACCACGATGAGGATCGGGATGAGCAGGGCAGCCGTGGCGGAATTGGAGATGAAGTTTGACAGGAAATAGCACACCAGGCCGGCGATCACAAGCACCAGCACCACGGACATGCTGCCGAACGGGATGGCGTTGATGAGCACCTTGGCGAGGCCCGTACCCTGCAGGCAGGTCCCGAGGGCAAAACCGCCGGCCACGAGCCACAGCACGCTCCAGTTGATTTCCTTGATATCATCCTTGGTGAAGATGCCGCAGGCGGTAAGGACGCCGAGCGGGATGAGGGCGACGATGTTGGAGTTGATCTTGGTGATACTCTCGGTCATCCACAAGAGGATGGTACCGACGAAAGTAATCCATACCACCGTGGACTTCCAGCTCTTCTCCTTCTTGTTCTCAGGGATTTCTAGCACGAGTTTCTGGGTCTTGAAGGGGAAGAAGAACTGCAGGAGCAGCCAGGCCACGAAAATCATCACCGCGACATAGGGGATCATGTGGATCATCCAGTCCATGAAAGAGATCTCGGCATTTGCCTCGGCCAGGAAACGGACGGCCGTCGCGTTGGGCGGCGTACCGATCGGGGTGCCGATACCGCCGAGGTTGGCCGCCACCGGGATGGAAAGGGCCAGGCCGATCTTTCCCTTGTCGTCAGAGGGAAGCGTCGCGAGTACCGGAGCCAGGAAGGCCAGCATCATGGCGGCCGTAGCGGTGTTCGACATGAACATGGAGAAGATGGAGATCACGATCAGGAAGCCCAACAGCACGATTTTCGGCTTGGTTCCGAACAGGCTCAGCAGGGCGCGTCCCATGGTGACATCCAGGCCGTATTTCTCAGCCATGATGGCGAGGACGAAACCGCCCATGAAAAGCATGACCACCGGGTCGGCGAACGAAGCCATGATGCTCTTGAAGCCCACCAGCTGGCCATACTGCGGATTACAGAAGAATCCGAGTCCCTTGTCGGAGACGGTCAGCAGGGATATGACAATGACCAGGAGCGAAGTGGTCCAGTTCGGGATGATCTCGAAAATCCACATCAGAGCCGCGAAGACGAAGAGCGCGATGACCCGCTGCTGGACGACGGTGAGGGCTTCGATGCCGTACCACTGGATGGGCATCGCCCAGAGGATGATTGTGATGGCAAGCACGATGGGCAGGAACACACAATACTTCAGGTTCAGTTTGTTGGTAGCCATTATCATGTTCTGTTGTTACTATCCATTTTGGCCCGCAAATTTAGTCATTATTTGTGTAATTCCAATTGACTTTAAGCGATAAATGTGTAAATTTGCAGCCCGAAAAACGGAACAGATTGAAATCAACCCGCCATGAAAAGAGCCATCATCATCGCCCTCCTTGCCCCCGCCGCCTTCGCCGCGTGTGACAAGACTGCCAAGTCCGACCTCCAGAAGAAGGTGGACGAGTATGCCGTCGTGAAAATCACCGCCCCGGACCTCTCCGGTATCACCGACAACGGCAAGGAAGTGCTCCGCCTCTACCGCTGGGCCGCCGACGAGGCTGACCAGATCTATTGGAAACAGATGGTCGGGACGACGGGCTTCGCCGAGACCCTCTCCGACCCGGCCGCAAAGGAATACGCCCAGATCAACTACGGCCCCTGGGACCGGATCGACGGAAAACCCTTCGTGGAAGGCTATGGCGAGCGTCCCGCCGGTGCCGGGTTCTATCCGGCCGACATGACGGCCTCCGAGTTCGAGGCCCTCTCCGACCCGGCCAAGGACAGCCCCTACACCCTCATCGGACGGGATGCGGACGGCAATCTCCAGGTCGTACCCTTCCATGAGGAATATGCGGAGAACATCCAGAAGATCTGTTCCTTCCTCCAGAGTGCCGCCGACCTGACCATCAAGCCGAGCGTGCGCGCATATCTCTTGAAGAAGATCGAAGCCCTCCGTACCGACGACTATTTCGAGAGCGACCTCGCCTGGCTGGACATGACCGACTCCAAGATGGACCTCATCATCGGCCCGAACGAGACCGAGGACGACCAGCTCTACGGCCGCAAGGCTTCCTACGGAGCCTTCGTCCTCTTGAAGGAGCTCAAGAAAACGGAAGAGATCGACCGGCTGACTTCCATGCTCCCCGAGCTCCAGGCTTCCCTGCCATGCGACCCGGCCTACAAGACCTTCATCCCCGGCACGGAGTCCGACATCTACGCCTACGACGCCCTCTACTATGCGGGCAACTACAACGCCGGCATCAAGGTTATCGCCGTCAACCTCCCCTACGACGAGCGCGTCCAGGCCGAGAAGGGCACCCGGACCGTCCTCCTGAACAACATCATGAAGGAGAAGTTCAACCGTATCGTATTCCCGATCGGCAACCTGCTGATCACCCCCGACCAGGCCGCCCACCTCAACGACGACGCCTTCTTCTGGAACATCGCCTTCCGCGAGGTCGCCCACGGCCTCGGTGTCAAGGAGACGGTGAACGGCTGCGGGACGGTCACCCAGGCCCTCGGCAACGAGGCCCTCACCATCGAGGAGATCAAGGGCAATATCGTCGGACTTTACCTGGCCTGCAACCTCATCGACACCCACAAGCTCAGCGGTATCGTCACCAAGGAGGACGCCCTCACCACATACATCGCCAGCCTCGTCCGCTCCGAGCGTTTCGGGGAAGGTAGCGCCCTGGGCCGTGCCAACATCATCATCTACAACTACCTGGCCGAGAACGGCGCCATCTCCCGCAACGAGAGCGGCAAGTATGTCATCGACTACGCCCGGGCCCAGGAAGTCGTCACCCTCCTCGCCGGAGAGGTCCTGACCATCCAGGCCACCGGTGACTACGAGTCCGCCGCCACACTCGAGCAGCAGTATGGCACCCGGACCGATGCCTTCAAGGGAGACCTCCGCAACATCCGTCTCGAAGGAATCCCCGCCGACCTCCGCTTCGAGTTCGAGAAATAGAGTCTGTCAGTTCTTCAGTTTTCCGGCGGAAGGCTGGAACGTGAACGGAACCGGGTCGGGAGCGGCTGTCTCCAGGACCCGGTTCATGTCTTCCATGAACGTATAGCAATAAAGGATGCGGGAGCGGAAGTCGACCCCCTCGATATAGACGTAGTCGGGAGCGGTGAAGTCCAAGGTGGGGACGGTGAGTTCGTAGAGGAATTCCCCGTTGCGGAATTCGGGATGGGTGACTTCGCAGCGGGTATCGCGCCTCAGCTGGGCGACGAACCGGCGGATGCGGGGATCGTCAGTATCCATATTCCAAGACTGGACATAGTCTTTCACGGCATCCAGCTGGCCGATCAGGGTGACCGTTCCCTTGACGACATCCACCTCGCCCACCTTCAGCACCTCGGGCAGTTCGGCCAGGGGGATGCTTCCGGTCCCCCGCTCGGGAACCAGTTCCACGGCCACCAGTCCGCCGTCCACCGTCACGCCTTTCACGACCGAGCCCGTAAGCTGGGCCACGCAGTCCGCCAACCGTTTTTCAAATCCTGTTTTCATCTCTTTCGGAATTGAGTGTGTGCAAAGGTAAGCATTTTCAGGACATTCTGGCAGAAAAAACGCCCTTTTCCCGACCAAACGGATCTGAAATGACGATGAGGACGGAAAAGAGGGCATTTTCCCGTCCAAAATAAGGGATGCCCGGAAATCCGGACATCCCTCGATAGACCCGATAGGGGGGAGGATTCAGATTGTGCCCTGCTCAAGCATGGCGGTGGCGACCTTCATGAAGCCGGCGATGTTGGCACCTTTCACGTAATCGACACTGCCGTCCGGCCGGGTGCCGAACTTGACGCACTGCTCATGGATGCTCTTCATGATGAAATGGAGCTTGGCATCCACCTCGGAAGCATCCCAGGAGATATGCTCGGCATTCTGGGTCATTTCAAGGCCGGAAGTAGCCACGCCGCCGGCATTGACCGCCTTGCCGGGGGCGAAGAGGATACCATTATGCTGGAAGAAGTGGATGGCACCCGGCTGGCAGCCCATGTTGGACACTTCGCAGCAGCACCAGCAACCATTCGCCTTGAGTTCCCTGGCATCGTCCTCGGAGAGTTCGTTCTGGAAAGCGCACGGGAGGGCGATATCACACGGGACGCTCCAAGCCTTCTTGCCCGGGATGAAGCGGGCGAGGCCCGGGAACTTCACGGCCATGTCCTCGACCTTGTTGCGGTTCGAGGCACGCATGTCCAGCATATAGTCGATCATCTCGGGCGTAATGCCGTCCGGAATCTCGCAGACACCGTCAGGGCCGGAGATGGCGACGACCTGGGCCCCGAGTTCACGGGCTTTCGTGGCAGCCCCCCACGCGACATTTCCGAAGCCCGAGAGGGCGACCTTCTTGCCCTTGATGTCCTTGCCGGCCTTCTCCAGCAGGTGCTGGGTGAAATACAAGGCCCCGAAACCGGTGGCTTCCGGACGGAGGATCGAACCTCCCCAGGTGCTTCCCTTGCCGGTCAGGACGCCGGTGTTGTACTGGCGGGCCAGTTTCTTGTACATCCCGTAGAGGTAGCCGATCTCCCGGCCGCCGACGCCCACGTCACCAGCCGGGATGTCCTGGTCGGGACCGATGCAGTTCCAGAGTTCCAGCATGAAAGCCTGGCAGAAGCGCATGATCTCGTCGTTGGTCTTGCCCACAGGGTCGAAGTCGGAACCGCCCTTGGCTCCGCCCATCGGAAGGGTGGTGAGCGCGTTCTTGAAGGTCTGCTCGAAACCGAGGAACTTCAGCATCGACGGGGTCACGGCCTTGTGGAAGCGGAGACCGCCCTTATAGGGACCGATGGCGCTGTTGAACTGGATCCGGTAGCCGGTATTGGTCTGCACTTCGCCCCGGTCGTCGATCCAGGTGACACGGAAGGTGAAGATACGGTCGGGTTCGAC
Organism: Bacteroidales bacterium; assembly: GCA_017476575.1. Classification (GTDB taxonomy): domain Bacteria; phylum Bacteroidota; class Bacteroidia; order Bacteroidales; family UBA932; genus Cryptobacteroides. The sequence continues at coordinate 59,976 of JAFUZO010000038.1, forward strand.
GATTCTTTCCACAATCTTCGCCTTTTCGAATTCGGGATGCTGATTGTAGACGTCCTCGATGGACTCCAGGACTTCCTGTACGGCCTGCAGGTACTCTTTCTCCCCCGGGTACTTGGCCTGGAGACGGGCCATGATGTCTTGTGTTCTCATGATAGAATCAGTCGTTTAGTGTTACTATTATAAAAAATCAGGAATTCTCCTTTTTTTCTCACAAATGTAAAGAATAAAAAGAGAATTCCCAATAAAAATCAAGAGATTTCTCGGCGTCGCCCGAAAGGGCGGGAGGAGAGGCCGGACCGGGCCGTGCACGATAGCAGCCGACCATACCGGGACCTGCCATGCAGATAAGATATGCCCTCTGTCCCGGGTACTACTGGTCATATTTTCCCTGCAGCACATCCCGGACCGCCTCCAGATAGCCGTATCCGTGAAGACGGTCTGGCAGCAGATAACTGCCTTCCACCCACTCGTTCCATGCATTGATCATGATGAACGGCGGTTGTGTGGCACGATGGCCATCAGCATAATCCTTGGCGGCCTTGAGACCGGCAGCAAACGCTTGGGGCGTCTGGTGGAACCGGGTCACATCTGCCGCCCCCTTCGTCGGGAAACGAGGCGTATCATCCCAGCCGACAGAGACCGTGGGGAAAAGCGGGATACCATATAGCGTATCCACCCGGTCGCGGATGCGGGCAGCCATCTCCGCATGGATGAGATAGTCGCAATTGAAGCCGCCCATATTATAGAAGGCGATACTGTTGATACCCAGCAGACGGATGTTGCCGTTCATTTTGGACCGGGCCCGCTCGGAGGGATCGCTCCCTCCGCCGGGAGTCAATTGCAGATGCAGTCCCGGGAAGCCGGCTTTACGCACTTCGGCACGGAAATAGTCCATGGCTTCCTCCGCCTCCTCCTCACTGGAGAAGCCCTGCCTGAAATTGTCGGCATTGAACATCGCGAACACCGGACAGCCGTCGATCTTCACATAGTTCGGAAGATGGAAATAGTGTGTGATGACACGGTGTACGACTTTCTTCCAATCTTCCATTCCGATGCGCGGATTGAACAACAGGGAATCGGCCCCTTCCCAGCGGTGGCAATTCCAATAGCTGTACTTCACATCGTGGTTGGCATACATCAGGTAGAAGTTCATCTTGCGGTTGGACGGAGCTTTCAGGAAACCGTTGTCCAACGCCCCTTCCAGGAAGGGGCCGCTGTATCCGCCAGGGGCCTTGAACCAGTACCAATCGTAGATGAAGGTATTCACCCCGTACTTGAGCGCCGTACGGATCCATTTTTCCACCACTTCGGGATCATCGTCCCGTTCATAGCCCCACAACGGTCGACGGGGTTGGTAATGCCCCTCGAAACGGGGACTGCCTTTGCGGATGACCTCCCACTCCCCCTCTCCATCAGGCCACAGCCACTGATGTGCCAGGGAGTCGTCGTGGCAGGAAGGCCAGACATAGGCACACACATAATAGTCCGCTTTCCTGGATGTACAAGCAGACAAGGCAATCAGCAGGCAGCCGACCAAAAGTCTTTTCATTATAACCATCTATTTATTTCACGAAAACTGCTCCCAACGGTCTTTTGGGAATATTTTCCTGAAACCTCGGGACAGCGCCTGCCGTCCTCCTGCCAGCTCAGAAAAATCTTCTCAAAAATCCCTGTATAAATAAAAATGCCCGTCCTTTCAAAACAGCCCCTGCTTCGGAAGGCCGAAAACCGCGGAGATTTCCTGCATCTGGGCCTCCGACATCCCTTCCGGCTCGAAGCCCATGCTACGGGCAGCGATGTAGATCTGTGCTGCCTTATTCAGAACATCTACCTGGTCGAAAGCGGACATGATATCCACATCCACGGCAAAGACGCCATGCTTCTCCCACATCACGACATCATAATCCCCATCGATGGCACGGATGGTGGCATCGGCCAGTTCCACACTGGAAGGAAGCAGGTATGGAACCATTCCGAGACCCCGCGGACAGAAGGCCTTGGTTTCAGGAATCATGGACCAGAGCATCCGTGTGGCCACATCTTTCTCCAACCATCTTCGGCTGTGGGTCAGGGCCACCAGTTCGATGGGATGCGTATGGAGTGACGCACGGTACGGCGACCCCTTCGCGAGGAGATAGTCGTGGACGGCCAGATGGGACGGCAACTCGGAAGTCGGCGCAACCAGGGCGTCGGCAACGATTTCATAGCTTGCCGCACCGGGCAGGATGCGGATGATGGAACCGTTTGCCATAGGGGCCCGGGCAAGGTCCCGCATCCGTTTTTGTGTGCCTTTGCAGTAGAACCAGCATCCTTCCAGGCGGGGAAGGACCTTTCCGATAGGGCGAGGAGCGCCGAGGGCCGGTAAGGACCTCATCACATCGTCCACATGCTCCGTGATGTTCACGGTGATGTTTCCTCCATTCCGTTCGGCCCAGCCTTTTTCCCAAAGATAGCCGGCTACTTCGGCGATTCTGTCGATTCCGGCCTTCAAGGCCGGTCTGTTGTCTAAGATACCCATATTGTTTTTTTCCGTTCCAAAAGGTCAGGATCGGCGGGAGCCGGGGTATCGGCCCCCGGCCCTCTTCCGCTAGATTATTTGAGGTAGGAATGTGCTGATTATCAACACAATGATGCCTATCAGCAAAACAGTGACGGTTTTGCGGGAGACGCCTTTCCATTCTTGGAGGAGGATGCCCCAGACGTTGGAGAAGACGACGTTGAGAGACATGAGGATACACCAGCTGAAGGTAATCAGGACCGGATAGCCGGCCAAGAAGCCTTTGCCGAGGCTGAGGCCGAAGAACTGGCTGTACCAGAGAAGGCCGGCAAGAGCACAGAACAGGAGGTTATGGCCCCAGAGGGAGCCTTGCCTGTAATCTCCCCAGGTCTTGTTCCTGCTGTTCTGGAAGAAGCAATAGCAGGCGTTGGTCAGGAAGCCGCCGAAGGTCACAAGGAGGGTGGCGGGCAGGGTGGCGAAGACAGGTCGGGTCGCTGTCCATGTGAGGAGGGCTCCGAAACTGAGGCCGATATTGAAGCAGGCACTCATGAAGCCGGCAAGCAGGGCCACAGCGATACCTTTGCCGAAGTTGAAGTCTTTGACGGCCTTCCTTTTCTCTTCTTCCGGAAGAGCGGTGGATTTCATGCCGCCGGCAATGCCGATGACGGCAATACCGACGAGGGTCACGACCACGCCGATAATGACGGAACGGGTGAGGTCGGCGGCATGGCCGGTAAAGACGGGGCCGAGGACAGCGCCGAGGGCGGAGCAGGTGCCGAGGGCGATGCTTTGGCCGAGGGCGACGCCGAGATAACGCATACTGAGGCCGAAGGTGAGGCCGCCGACACCCCACAGGATGCCGGAGAAGACGGTGAGAAGACTCTCCCTGGGATGGGCCGCATACATCCCCGTCAGGCTCTCTCCGGCGGGAACGGCCAGGAGGGCGCCAAGCAGCGGGAACACCAGCCAGGCGAACACGCCCTGGACCATCCAGTAGCTCTCCCAGCTCCAGGATCTGACCTTGTTGATGGGAACGTAGCTGCTGCTTTGGCAGAAGGCGCCGACGGCGATGATCAGTAAACCAAGTATCAGTTCCATACTACCTTCCTTCCATTCATCGCTTGGAGGTTACGTCTCTTTCGTATCGTTCGATGACGGGGATGAATTCTTCACCGACAGGAACGCCGTTCTTGTAGTTGAAGTAGTCGAAGACGGCACCGAAGGGCAGGGTCTTGGCTTCCTCGAGGAGGGCCAGACGCTGGAAGCCCCGGCCTTCAGCCTCGTAGTCACGGAGTCTGGCGAGAGGTTCAAGGAGGGCGGAAAGGATGCACTTCTGGGTGGCGCGGGTACCGATGATATAGGCGCCGATGCGGTTGATCGAGGCATCGAAATAGTCGAGACCGACATGGGCGCGGTCGAGGCCATCGGCACGGACGAGCTCCTTGAAGAGGTCCTGGGTCTGGTCGTTCATGATGGTCACGTGGTCGGAATCCCAACGGACAGGGCGGCTCACGTGGAGCATCAATTCGGGAACATAGAGAAGGAGCGATGCGACTTTGTCAGCCACATTCTCGGTCTGCTCATAGTGGCCGGTATCGAGGGTGTACATCACGTTGCGGGTAGCGCAATAGCCTTCGTAGAAATCCATGGAGCCGACAGTATAGCTCTCAAGGCCGATACCGAAGAGCTTGGCCTCCACGCAGGATTTCATGCCGGGCAGGTCTTCGGCGAGGATTTCGTCGAGGGAGGCGGCAAGGATCTCGCGGTAGCGCCTGCGGTTGACGGTGAGATCCTTGGACCCGTCGTGGACCCAGATGTTCATAATGCAAGGGTCGCCCTGGGCCTTCCCCATCGCATCGGCGATGCGGCGGCAACGCTTGGTGTGCTCGATCCAGAATCCGCGGATGGCAGGGTCGGGATTGCTCAGGGAGAGGTCGCCGCTCTTCGGATGCGAGAAGGACGTGGAGTTGAAGTCGAGTTTGAAACCATTGGCACGGGCCCATTCGATCCAGCTTTGGAAGTGCTCCGGGCCGACCTGGTCGCGGTCGACGGACCAGCCGCCGAAGTCGCCGTAGATTTCATGGAGGTTCACGCGGTGATGACCGGCGAGGAGGGTCTTCACGAACTCGAGGTCGGCTCGGACTTCGTCTATGTTCCGGGCACGGCCGGGATAGTTGCCGGTGGTCTGGATACCGCCGGAGAGGGCGTCATTGCGCTCGAAACCCACCACATCGTCAGTCTGCCAGCAGTGGAGGGAAATCTGTTGTTTTTCCAATCGGGCGACAGCCTGGTCGGTATCGACACCGAGGGCGGCATAACGTTCCCGGGCTATCTCGTAGGCTTTCAGGATTTGTGCTTCTTTCATGGTATGTCAATTTTACTTTCGGGGCATGAAGGTTTCGACCGGGAAGGTCTTGGCAATAAGGCGACGGATGTCCCACCGGTCGGAGAGCAGGCCGGCCGCCTTGGCCTGGACCATGACATTGCCGATGGCCGTAGCCTCGACGGGCCCGGCGACGACGGGAAGGCCGATGGCATCGGCCGTCCATTGGTTCAAAAGGGCATTGGCAGAGCCGCCGCCGATGATATGGAGTTGGTCGATCCGGAAGGGGGCGAAGCCTTGCAGCATTGCCAGGACATCGCGGTAGCGTCCGGCCAGGGAATGGTAGATGCAGCTCACCATCTGGGCATCAGTGACATACTGACCCAGGGCCGCAGTGATTTCGGCGACCATGTCGCCCGGATGGGCAAAGCGCGGATCGTCGGGATCGATGCGCCCCTGGAAGGCCGCTTCGGCACGGGCCATTTCCACCAGGGTTTCATAACTGTAGTCCTTACCCTCCTCCTTCCAAACCCTGCGACACTGCTCCAGAAGCCACATGCCGGTAATATTTTTCAGGAAACGGGTGGTGCCTTCGACGCCTCCTTCATTGGTGAAATTCAGCCGCGAAGAGTCTTCATCGACAATCGCGCCCTTCGTTTCAATGCCCATCAGGCTCCAGGTTCCGCTGGAGAGGTAGGCAAAGTGCGGATCGGCGGCCGGGACGGCGACAATGGCCGAAGCGGTGTCGTGTCCGGCGACAGTAATGACCGGGACCGGTCCGAGGCCGGTCCTTCCGGCCATCTCCGGCTTCAGCACACCGAGCCGGTACCCGGGTTCTACGATACGGCCGAACATCTCCGGCGCGACCCCGGCAAGGGCGCACACCTCCGGATCGAGCCGGGCGGTCCCCGCCCGGGTCAACGAGGCCGTCGACAGGATGGTCTTCTCCGTCACCTTCTCCCCTGTCAATAAATAGCCGATGGCATCCGGCAGGAAAAGGACATATTCCGTTGCCGGATATTGTCCTTTCTGCGCATAGAACTGGAAGACCGAATTGAAATCCATGATCTGGATGCCGGTGCGCCGGAAGAGGGCTTCGCGCGGCATTTCCGCAAAAAACCGGTCCGGAACGCCGGCCGTGTAAGGATCCCGATAGGAGCGCGGCTGGTCCACCAGCGCGCCGTCGGCATCGAAGCGGGCAAAATCCACGCCCCATGTGTCAATGCCGATGGACGTCACACTTACCCCACGTTCCCCTGCCACACGGAGCCCCTCCACCACCGAGTCGCACATCTGCTCCAGGTCCCAATGATAACGTCCATCCTTCTCCAGAAGCGGTGTCGGAAAACGGTGCAGGGTCTCGAGGGCGAAACCCTGCCCTCCCAGCGAGGCCAGCATGACGCGCCCGCTGGTGGCACCGAAATCCACCGCGATAAAATGCTTCATCATCCTTATCGACGGATTTCGTATTGTCCGGCGCCGTATTCCTGGCTCTGGCTTTCACCCGGCAGCGTCACGCTGGCCGTGGCACCCTCGGGAATCGTGAATTTCCATACCCAGCCTCCTTCGTCATACTTCCAGGCACTCCGGATAACGCCGGCGGCCGAACGATACTCCGCTGAAAGGGACCCCAGGCGTTTGTCGGGAACCGGTTTCATGATGATATGCCGGAAACCTGGTGCCGCCGGGTCTGCAGCGATGCCGGCAGCCGTTTCCCAGATCCATTGACATACACAACCGTAGGCGTAATGGTTGAAGCTGTTCATGCCCTTCGGCCCCATGCCGGACTCCAGTGTATAGCTGTTCCAACGTTCCCAGATGGTGGTGGCGCCATTGTCGACGGAATAGAGCCAGCTGGGGTTCTTCCGCTGGAAGAGGAGGTCCCAAGCGATGTCCGCCATCCCGTTTTCCGTCAGGGTCTCCATCAAGATGGAGGTTCCCAAGAAGCCGGTCTGGAGACAGCCGTCATGTGCGGCGAAGTTCTCCCGCAGGCGGGCGGTCATCGCCTCCTTGGCCTCGCCTTCCACAAGCCGGTTCTTCAGGGCGAAGAGCGCAGGGGTCTGCATGGTGTTCAGGATGGGAACATGAAACGTTCCGTCGGAATGCAGGAACCGGCTGGCCAGATAGTCTCGGGCCTCTGCCAACATTTCCTCGTATTCCGCCGTGTCCCGGTTCGAAGCCGCCGCCATATCCCGCATCATCCGGGCATCGAGGGCCCAATAGGAAGCACCTAAGAAACTCCAGTATTCCACCGCTTCGGGGAGCGGCGTCCACTTTCCGGAAGCATCTCTTATGAGTGCTCCGCGGCCATGGGACTCCAGCGGCTCATAACTGAGCCAATCCGCCCACTGGTAGTCGTGGTTTTCAGCGCGGAGGGCCACATGATCGTACCTGGTATCATGGACGTGTTGCATGAAACGGTCCATCGCCTCCCAGTTTTCGTCAATGATATCGGTGTCGCCGAACTGCTTCCATACCGTCCAAGGGACAATGATGCCGGCGTCCGCCCAGCCGAGACGCATCATGCTCTCGCCGTACTGTGCCGTCGGAGCCACACCGGGGAAACCGCCTTCAGGAGACTGGCTGTCGCGCATGTCACGCATCCATTTGTGGAGGAAGGCCTTGGTATTGGCAAAGAAAGTACCGGTTTCGGTAAAGACTTGGGTGTCAGCCGTCCAACCGAGGCGCTCATTGCGCTGCGGGCAGTCGGTCGGGACGGAGAGATAGTTCGAACGCTGGCCCCACAAAGTATTGGAAATGAGTTTATTGACCCTTTCATCTCCCGTAGTGATGGTACCGGTTTCCATCTCCCGGGTAATGGAGGTGACAGGGATGGAGGCCAGGCTCCGGATGGTGACGGCGCCACTCGCGGTGATAGAGAGGTAGCGGTAACCGAAGAAGGTGCCATGCGGATAGTATGCCACCCATCCTTTTCCCGGGCCGAAGGTGTACTCCAGGCGCATGCCGCTGTCCGGAATACGGAGGTTCGTGCGGTGCACGCTGCCCTCAGGGCCGTCCATGCCGCGGCTCTCCGCACCGTTCCCGTCGTTCAGCAATTCTCCGGGAAGACAGGTCAGCATCGTGCCTTCAGCGGCCTTGAACACAAAGGACGGCACGGCGGCGGCATTCTGACCGAAGTCCACCACCAAAGTTTCACCGGGAGAAAGGCTCATGTCCTTTCCGGAGGGATATTCCCGGTCAATCACGACCTTGCCGAAAGCACCTTCCTCTGCGCCTTCGATTCCTTTCCAGACATAAGTCTTGACCGGACTCAATGCCAGATCTTTCCGATAGCAGATTTCTGCTCCGGCAGTAGGCAGGATTTCTCCGGCAAACTCCGTATTGATTTCAGGAGTGGAGAGCTTTTCCGGTGTCTCGAAGCCGGGGCGTTCCCGGGCATCATATGTTTCTCCGTCGAAGATGGCAGCATGCTTCACCGGGCCGGCGATACCGGCTTTCCAGTGCCTGGTATCCGTGCCGGACCATTCCGTCGTACCATCCTCATAGGTCAGCTCCAACACGGCACGGAAGGCACATTTCTTCCCGATCATGCCCTCATGGTTCTCCGGAGTTGTGATCTTGTCTCCCCACCAGCCGGGAGTTACCTGGGCGGAGAGGGTGTTCACTGCACCGGCCTTACGGTGGAAGACATCGGTGACATCGTAGGTATAGGCATACTTGGTTTTCCCATAATGGGTAAAACCGGGCTTCAGGGCATCCTCGCCGATGGGTTGACCGTTCACATAAAGCTCATACACGCCGAGGCCGGTGGTCATCCATTTAGCGCTCCGCACCTTCCGGGCGTTCTCCACGGTAGCCACGAACCAACTGGCGCCATCAGCCGCACGGTTATTGCTACCGGCCCTCACCGCTCCCGTCACAACAGGTGCGTCAGCGGCGGAAATCCACTGCGAGACTTCCCAAGCCGCACTATCCATCGCATCGGTGCGCACACCGGCGGGCCGGTCCTTTTCGGAGGAACAGGCCGCGCCGGCGAGCACCGTAGCGACCGCAAACATCAAATTCCGGAGACTTTTCATGAGACTGACAACGGAAGGGGCCGATGCAGAGATGGGAAAGCCGCCAAGCGTCGACCTGGTTGTTCCCTTGAGAGTTGATCTCGTTCCGCAGTTTGACAACATCCCGTTGTTTTCCCCTCCGCCGTCGATGACAACCCGGCGTCCGGCAGCCGCTTTCAGGGCATAAGGATTTCCGATGGTATCGGGGGCGAAAGTGGGTTGCCATCGCTCCAAGTGCCTTGTAAGTAATTCTACCGATGTTTTTGAGAGACAGTCTGTATTCCCTCCCCGCGCACAAGATTCAAGGAAAGAGGCTTGGCTGGCGGGGCCCGCTATAGAACCACCGGCCGCATTAAGGATTTTTCTTCGTTTCATCGACCAATACTATGTTAAAAAATAAAGATTTTTCCTTCCACGGCTTCGATCCGTGATGTGATTTACCATTGATGTGCAATATTACAAAAAAAACGGGCGATCGATCCTTTCCGGTCAAAAATCAAAGTTTTTTGATCACTTTGAATACTATTTCCACCGTCGCCGTCCAACTGGAACTCTTTTTTTGTCTGCCCCTCTTTAAAAAAATAACCTGCCTCAGTTTTCCACCTTCGGCCCCTTCGGGTCCTCGTCCCTCCCGGCCTGACGGCCGGGCCCCTCCCACTCATATGCCGTGGGCAGCACGTTCCAAACTGAGGCAGGTTGTTTTTTACACATCATTAGAAACCGGTAAATGTTCCTGAAAAATGGCAAAGTTCTTCGTAAGTATGAAAACTTTGCCTAACTTTGGACAAGCCAAAATAAGAGCGTTATGGAAGATCAGCACCTGCGCTACCTGGTATCCAATCAGCACGACATCAAATGGGGAATGACCGTGAACTCCGTCGGATACCAAAGCATACAACCGGGAGAGTCTTACCCGCCGCATCAGCATCCGACGCGCTATCTGTTCGACACGCGCCGGGGAAGGATTTTGAACGAATACCAGCTCCTGTATATCACGAAAGGGGCAGGAGCTTTCCGGTCGGCCGCGACGGTCTGCAACGAGAAAATCCCCGTCAAGGAAGGAGATATGTTCCTGCTGTTCCCGGACCAATGGCATTCCTATCAGCCGGATTCCCGCACAGGGTGGGACGAATACTGGATCGGCTTCCAGGGACAGATCATCGACCATTGGAAGCAGGAGGGATTCATCTCTGCAGACCGCCCGGTCTTCCACGTCGGCCTCCGGGAGGATCTGGCAGAGCAGTACCGCTGCGCCCTCGAATTCGCCTATGCCAAAGAAGCCAGCTACCAGCAGGTGCTATGCGGGATTGTCGGAAGATTGCTGTCCCTCGCCATCTTCTACGACCGCAACCACAATTTCGCTTCGGCCAAGGTCGATGACACCGTCATGAAGGCACGCATCATCATTTCCGAGAATATCATGACCATCACACCGGAAGAAGTGGCCGGCCGGCTGGCGATGAGCTATTCCAAATTCCGCAAAGTCTTCAAGGAATACACCGGTTTTCCGCCCGGACAGTATATCCAGGAAATCCGCATCAACCGGGCCAAGGAGATGCTGACCAACAGTTCAGTCTCCATCAAAGAAATCGCCCTGGAACTCGGCTACGAGAACCAGGACTACTTCTTTACGGCTTTCCGGCGCCGTACCGGGATGAGGCCCTCCGAATACAGGGGCCTCACCCGGGGGCGGTAAGATCTGTCTACTGCTGGGCGGTCTGGGCCTGGGCGGCAAGTTCCTGCTGGAGCTGCTCGAGGGTGCGGCCTTCGGCGATACCCAGTTCCTTCCGGGCGGCAGAGGTGAGATCGAGGACCGAGGACTCGTCGAAATAGAGGGCGGAGGACTGGTCGAAGACAGCCGTGATACCCTGGGCCTTGGCCAGCTTCTTCACGGCCTCCTGGGCCTTGTCATAAAGCGGAGCCATGAGCTGGTTCTGCTGCTGCTGGAGTTCCTGGCTGATGGACTGCTGGAACTCCTGGATACGCTGCTGGATATCGCCCAGCTCCTTCTCCTTCGCCTCCTTGATGGCAGCGGTCCAGGAAGCGGACTTCTGCTGGTACTGCGAATACTTGGTCTGGAACTCCTCCATCATGCTGGCATAGGTCTCCTGCGCCTCGTTCTGCATCGCATTGATCTGCTCGCGGGCGGCATCGGCCTCCGGCATGAGCTGGACCAGCTCGGTGAAGTTGACACGGGCAAGCTTCTGGGCAGAAGCGGAGAGGGTCATGAGGGCCGCAAGGGCCACGATGAAAACTTTTTTCATATCATCAATTGTTTTTAAATTTCTCGACAGGCTTCGAAATGACAAAATAAACAGGTTTGAGATGACAAATCGGGCAGGCAAGACTCAGAATTGTTGTCCGATGACGAAGTGGAACTGGCTCTTGCCGTTGACAGCATCGTCGAAGCCGTAGCCCCAGTCGACGCCCAGCAGGCCGATCATCGGAAGGAAGACCCGGACGCCGACACCGGCTGAACGCTTGATCTTGAACGGGTTGAATTCCTTGATATCCGCCCAGCAGTTGCCGCCCTCCAGGAAGCCGAGCACAAAAATCGTAGACTGCGGCTGGAGGATGACCGGGTAGCGGAGTTCCACCGTGTACTTGTCGTAGAGGTTGCCGGCGTAACTGGCGTAGTTCTGGCTGTAGGCCGTGACCTTCATCGGCGTCAGGGAGTAGTCCTCGTAACCGCGCAGGGAGACGATCTCGGCCCCGTAGGTCATGTAGCCGGACATGCCGTCGCCACCTACCTGGAAGTTCTCGAACGGGGAATAGCCCCAGTTCCGGTTGTAATAGCCCAGGAAACCGAACTGGGCGCGGGACATCAGGACGAGGTCGCCGATGAGTTTGGTGTAGACGGTGCCGCCGAACTTCCACTTGTGGTACTCGATCCACTTGTAGCGCTGGGCCGAGGACCAGTTGTCGTAGTTGACATCACGCCAGCTGTCGACCTTGATCCGGTTGCCGTCGGCATCGTAGCTGTGGCGGCGCAGCAAGGAATAAGGCGGGGTCAGCTGGAGGGACGCGGAGAACTCGGAGCCCTGGCGCGGATAGATCTGCTGGTCGGTGGAGTTGCGGGTCAGCGAGAGGGTGTAGCTCAGGTTGTGGGAGACACCGTCGTTGAAAGCGAAATAGCTGTTGGTCCAGTTGGTCAGCCGGTAGGTCTGCCAGCTGAGGCTGTTGTACAGGACGAAGTAGTTGTCCGGCCACTTCAGACGGTTGCCGATACCGGCATTGAAGCCGAACACCTCGAACATCTTGTCCGTGGAGAGGATGCCGATGGCCAGGTACGAGTCCGTCATCCGGGAGTAGTAGCCCGACAGGCTCAGCGAGGTCGGCTTCTTGCCGAAGAGCCACGGCTCCATGAAACTGGCGCTGAGAGAGGTGTAATACCGTCCGTTGGTCTGGAAACGGAAGGCGAGATTCTGAGCGTCGCCGAGCGGGACCGGGCGCCAGGCGCTCTTGTCCAGGATCCGGCGGGACGAGAAGTTGTTGAAACTCACGCCGGCCGTGGCGACGAAAGTGTTGCCGCCCCAGCCGCCGGACAGTTCCAGCTGGGAGGAGGGCTTCTCCGTCACGTTGTAGACGATGTCGACCGTGTTGTTGAGCTGGTTCGGGATGATGGAGTAGCCGCCCGCGCCCATGATGGCCTCGGCATCGAACTGGCCGAGGGAGGCGATCTCGCGGATGGACCGCTCGAAATCGGACTGGCTGAACAGGTAGCCCGGACGGGTCATCACCTGGCGGCGGACCACCTTCTCGTTAGTGAGGTCGTTGCCGTTGATGACGATGTCGTTCAGCCGGGCGGGCTTGCCTTCGGCGATGCGCATCTCGACATCGACCGAGTCGTTCTGGATGTTGACCTCGACCGGGGTGACATTGAAGAAGAGATAGCCGTTGTCCCGGTAGAGCTTGGAGATGTCATAGTCCGTCTGCTTGCCACCGCCGCGAAGCCGCTTCTCCATCGTCACCACGTCATAGACGTCGCCCTTCCGGATCTGCAGGATATCGTTCAGCACCTCGGAGGGATAGACGGAGTTGCCGGTCCAGGTGATGTCGCGGAAGTAGTACTTGTGTCCCTGGTCGAACACCATGTCGATGCCCAGGCGCTTCTCGTTGATATAATAGACAGAGTCGCGCACCAGGCGGGCGTCGCGGTAGCCGGCTTCGTTGAAGGCCTCCAGGACCGTCTTGCGGTCGGTCTGGTATTCCTTCTCCTTGAATTTCTTGGACTTGAACAGGTTGTACCACTTGCTGGAGTGGGTCTCCTTCATGGACTTGGCGAGTTTCCGGTCGGACACGTCGTCGTTGCCGAAGAAGTTGATGTCCTTGATGCGGACCTTGTTGCCCTTCTTGACGTCGAAGTTGACACGGATGGCGCTGCGGATGACGGTGTCCTTCTCGACCTGGGTGTCCACCTCGCAGAGGAGGAAGCCCTTCTCCTTGTAATACCGCTTGATGATGTCGACGGAGGTGTTCTTCACGTAGTCGGAGTATTCCCGGCCCGGGCGGAGGTTCAGCCGCTCCTGCAGGTCCTTGCGCTCGCCGCTCTTGACCCCGGAGAAGGTCCAGCGGGAGACGCGCGGGAATTCCTTGACGACAACCTTGAACCAGGCGGTGTCGCGGCCCGCACTCAGCGAATCGACCACGAAGGCGACGTCCTCGAACCGCTTCTGGGCCACCAGGCGCTTGACGATGTTGGACACGTCGTCGCCCGGGACGGTCAGTTCCATGCCTCTCTGCAGGCCGGTCAGCTGGATGACCTGGTTCTCCCCATAATAATGGTTGCCTTCCACGCCGACGCCGCCGACGATATATTTCTGCGGCGCACCGTAGTCTATCTCAATGGCGCCCCTTCCGGACTGTCCATACAGGGCCGTCCCCGTCATGGCCAGTGCGATGATGCAGCCTATCCGTCTCAACTTCATCTGAAAAATCGTTTAACTTGCAAATATACGAGTTTTATTTCACTTTTCCATACCGCCGGTCGCGGCGGGCGTACTCGTCCAAGGCCGCCCGGAAGGCCTCCTTCCGGAAGTCCGGCCAAAGGATGTCGGTGAACACGAACTCGGTGTAGGCGCATTGCCAGAGCAGGTAGTTGGAGATACGCTGCTCGCCGGAAGTGCGGATCAGCAGGTCCGGGTCCGGGATGCCGGCCGTCACAAGATAGCGGTCGACATCGGCGATACCGAGGCGCTGTACCCCTTCCGCCCCCAGTTCGGCGGCCGCCTTCTTCATGGCCTGCAGGATGTCCCACTTCCCGCTGTAACTCAGGAACACGACCAGGGTCATGCGGTCGTTGCCGGCCGTCTGCTCCATCAGGGTGTCGATGGACGCATTCAAGGCGGCCCCCAGCCGTTCCCGGTTGCCCAGCACGACGAAGCGGACCCGGTTCCGCATCAAGGTCTCGTACTCGTTCTCGATGGACTTCATCATCAACCCCATCAACGTCTCCACCTCGGCGGCCGGACGGTTCCAGTTCTCCTCGGAAAATGCATAGAGGGACAGGTATTCCACCCCCTCCTCCACCGCCGCCTCGGTACAGGCGCGGACACTCTCCACGCCCTCGAAATGGCCGTAGACCCGTTCCTTGCCCCGGGCCTGCGCCCAGCGGCCGTTACCGTCCATGATGATGGACACATGCTTGGGGATGCGTCTTTCCATGCGTTAGCTGTTGTTTCTCATGTCCTCGCCCCAGAACAGCCTGGACGTAAGAGCATTGACGAACTCCGACTTGGCGAGCCGGATACGCTTGAGCGAAAACTGTGCCATGGCGACCTCGACGGTCCAGTCCCGCTCGATCTCCATCGTCTTGTTGTCCATCGTCATGACCACGGTGTCCTCGCGGGAGATGAGGGAAATCGTAACCCTCGCCGTATCCGGCACGACCAACGGCCGGACGTTGAGGTTATGCGGGGAAATCGGGGCGATGATGAGGACCTTCGTATCCGGCATGCAGATCGGACCGCCGACGCTCAATGAATAGGCCGTGGAGCCGGAACTTGTCGCGACGATCAGTCCGTCCGCCCAATAGGTCGGGAGCGTATCTCCATCAATGGAGACATTGATACCCAGCACGTTCACACCCTTCCGGTGGATGGTGACCTCGTTGACTGCGTAGGGAAGCAGGCCGATCTGCCGACGGGCGTTCTTCCCTTTGAGTGTGGCATTGAGCATCGTACGGTATTCCACCGAGAAATCGCCCTGCATCAAGGCCTCCAGGACCGACTCGGGACGGTTCTCGGACAGGAAGCCGAGGCGGCCGAAATTGACGCCGAGGATCGGGAGGCCGACATCGGAGACAGTCTGGGCGCAGGAAAGGAAGGTTCCGTCGCCGCCGACGCTGAGCACCAGGTCGGTCTCCGGGCGGATGTCCGCCTTGGACCGGATCTCATACAACTCGTAGGATGCACCCTCCAGTTCGGAGAAGAGCGACTGCACCCGCGGGTCCTCCCGGAGTACGTCCTTCAAGATGAAAAAACCTATTTTCATCAGCGTGATGGATTATGTGTTGTTACTCTCTTTTCATTTCAGCCGTCAAAATTAACACAATATTTACAATTTTCATTATTTTTGTCCATCAATAGATTGGAATATGACCCGACTGAGCGTAAACATCAACAAGATCGCCACCCTCCGGAACGCCCGCGGCGGCAGCCTGCCCGACGTCGCCAAGGCCGCCCTCGACTGCGAGCGGTTCGGGGCGGAAGGCATCACCGTCCATCCCCGGCCGGACCAGCGGCATATCCGTTACGACGACGTAAGGACCATCCGCCCGCTGGTGAAGACGGAATTCAACATCGAGGGGAATCCGATCCCCTCGTTCGTGGACCTCGTCGACGAGGTGGTCCCCAACCAGGTAACCCTCGTCCCGGACGCCCACGACGCCATCACCTCGAATGCCGGATGGGACACCCTGAAAAACAAGGCGTTCCTCACCGAGGTCTGTGCGGAGTTCAAGGCGCACGGCATCCGCACCTCCATCTTCATCGACCCGGACCCGGACATGGCGGAAGGGGCCGCCGCCTGCGGGGCCGACCGGGTGGAACTCTACACGGCCGACTATGCTGCAGAGTATCCCCTGGACCGGGACATCGCCATCGCCCGCTACATCGAGACCGCCAAGGCAGCCCGGAGCTGCGGGCTCGGACTCAACGCCGGGCACGACCTCTCGCTGGAGAACCTTGCCTGGTTCATCCACACGATTCCCTGGACCGATGAAGTCTCCATCGGCCACGCCCTCATCTGCGATGCCCTCTACATGGGTCTGGAACAAACAATTCAGTCGTACCTTTCGCAAATCCGCAAAAAATAGTTATTTTTGCATTCTTGACTGGAACAAAAGCAATAATACCGATACATGAAAAAGTCATTCCTCCTCTTCGGCGTCCTCGCCGCCCTGACCCTCGCCGGCTGCAACCAGACCTCCGGCAACACCCCTGAAGCCCAGGCCAAGTCCGACAGCACCGCCGTCGCCGGCAGCATCGTGTTCTTCAACATCGACAAGATCATGGCCGACTACGACATGGCCAACGACCTCCGTTCCGTCGTGGAGACGAAGGTCAGCGGCATCCAGTCCGAGATCACCCGCCGCGAGAACAAGCTCCAGAAGGACGTCAACGACTTCCAGCAGAAGATCGAGAAGGGACTGCTGACCCGCTCCGTCGCCGAAGCCCAGCAGCAGAAGCTCCAGCAGCAACAGCAGCAGTACCAGCAGTATGTCGTCACCAAGCAGAACGAGATGGCCGAGGAACAGCAGGTCATGCTGAACCAGATCATGGATGCCATCAACGAGTATGTGCAGGCTTACAACGCCGAAAAGCAGTATGCCCTCATCCTCACCACTTCCGGCGACATCCTGCCGGCCCCGGTCGTGACCGGCGACCCGTCCCTGGACATCACTGACGAACTGCTCAAAGGCCTCAACGAGGCCTACGTCAAGACCAAGGCCGAGAGCAAATAGTCCATGAAGATTGCCATACTGTCCAGTTTCTATCCCTACCGTGGAGGTATCGCCCAGTTCAACGCCAGCCTGTACGGCAGCCTGAGCCGGTCGCACGATGTCAAGGCCTTCAATTTCAAGAGGCAGTATCCCGACCTCCTCTTTCCGGGAAAGACGCAGTATGTAACTCCAGACGATGCGGCCGTGCCGGTGGAGACAGAATCGATCCTGGACACGGTCGCACCTCATACTTATGTCCGGACCGCACGGGCTGTCCGGGACTGGGGGGCCGACCTTCTTGTCATGAAATACTGGATGTCCTGGTTCGCCCCTTCCCTCGGATGGGTCGCCCGCCATGCCGGGGACCGGTGCAAGGTCGTCCCCGTGCTGGACAATGTCATCCCGCATGAGGCCCACTGGTTCGACAAGCCGCTCACCCGCTACTTCCTCAAGGGCTGCGACGGCTTCGTCACGATGTCCGGCAGCGTCACAGACGACCTGTTGTACCTGGTGCCGGACGCCCGCTACGTCCTCCTCCCCCATCCACTCTATTCCCATTTCGGGGAAAAGATGGACCGGAAGGATGCCGAAGACCGGCTCGGATTGCAGCCCGGCATGAAGAACCTCCTTTTTTTCGGACTCATCCGGGACTACAAGGGACTCGACATCCTCCTGGATGCCTTCCGGGACCTACCGGAGGACTACCAGCTCATCATCGCAGGAGAACCTTACGGATCCTTCGACAAGTACCGGGCCCAGATCGACGGCATACCCGGCCGGGACCGAATCCATGTGTTCCCGGAATACGTCAAGGACGCCGAGGTCGGCAAGTTCTTCTCTGCCGCCGACGTGACCGTCCTCCCGTACCGGAGTGCCACCCAGAGC
>JAFUZO010000039.1 GCA_017476575.1 Bacteroidales bacterium
CGTTCTCCAGGAGCACCATCGCATTGGTGGCATTGGTGTTTCGGACCGCGACCAGGTCGTCGTTGCCGATGTAGGTGGAGTTGGTGAGGAGGATGGAACCGTCGTTGTTGAGTCCGACGCCGTTTCCGCCGCTCTGGTCGCGGGTGTTGCCGTAGAAGGTGCAGTTGTTGAAGCCGCAGGCGGAGGGGTTGCCGCCGTGGAGGATCAGGCCCCAGGCATTGGTCGTCATCCTGTTGCCGGTGAAGGTGCAGCCGTCGAAGAAGGCGATGCCCTTGCCGTTGGTCTGGATGATGCCGCGGGAGCGCCCGATGTTGTCCTTGAAGACAGTGTCGGTGCACTTGAGGATACCATCGTTGTCCTGGAGGAAGATGACGGCCCCGGATATGCCTTCGCAGCCCTCGAAGCGGCTGGCGTTGATGGTGACATCGGCGGTCTGGACGGAGATGATGCCGGTCGCCTTGCTGGTCGTCGTCTTGGCGAGTTCGGCGGTCATGCCGCGGCAGGCGGTGAAGCGGCAGCGGTCCACGGTCACGACGGCATCCGCCGCATTGGCATGGATGGCACCGCCCCAGCCGGTTTCGGTGTAGCAGCCGGTGAAGTCGCAGTCGGTGTAGGTCTGCGTGCCGCCGGAGTTGTTGGCCGCACCGCCGGTGTTGTAGGCGTGGCTCTGGAAGGTGCACCCGGTGAAGTGGACCTTTGAATTGGCGTTGTCGGTATAGACGGACCCGCCGTTCTGGGCATAGTTGCTTTCCGTGAACACGCATCCTTCGGCGTCGATGGTCCCCTTGGAGCAGCGCAGGGCGCCGCCGGAGCGCTTGTCGTCGATGGAGGCGATGTTGTTGTCGAAGCGGGTACCCTGGAGGGTGAGGGAGGCATCGCCGTTCGCACCGGCCGCGACATGGATGCCGGCGCCGGCCTCGTTGGAGGATCCATCCTGGAAGGTGCAACCCTTGACGGTCAGGTGGACCTGGTTGCCGAGGGTCAGGATCCGCCGGACCTTCTCGCCGGTGAAGATGACGTTCTCGTCGCCCTCGAAGGTCAGGGATACCTGCTTGGCGTAGCCGCTGTATTCGATTTTGAGGCCGCCGGTGTCGGTGGAGAGGGGATAGGTGCCCCCGGTGAAATGGAAGGTCTGCCCGTCCAGCAGGGTGGCGTTGGCGTCGGATGCGGCCTGGGTCGAGGGGTCGTCGGTGTCGATGACGACGGTCGCGACCAGCGCCCGGAAGGCGGCCAGGTCCATCGTGTTGTCCGCATCGTTGCCGCTCTTGTCGCCGGAACCGGCCACGCTGATGAAGTATCCGTCGGCATAGGGCGGCCGTTCGGGCTGCGCCTCGCCGCCGGGAATCGTGCCGTCCTCCCAGTCGCCGACGACCGGGTCGCCGAGGTGGATCTTGCCGCCCTCGATGTCCAGGGTGTAGGTATAGGCTTTGCCGGCCTGCAGGGCGGGGATTCCGTTGAGGGTGACGGACTTCCCGCCATACGACAGGGACAGGAAGGTCTCGTCGGCGGCCGGTCCGGGCACGACGAGGGCCGTGTAGACGGTGCCGTTGCCGCCCGGTTTCCCGCCTTCCGGAATCTCGGCGTACGGCGAGATGGCGACCAGGCTGCCGGTGACGACCTGTCCGGCCTCATAGCCCCGGTAGGAGTTGATGCGGAGGCCCTGGACACGGCTGTCGTCGGCGATGCCCGTGAGGGTGACGACCACCTTGGCCATCTTCCGCTCCATCGGGAGTTCCATGACCTGGGAACCGGTGTAGGACGGGGCGGTCACGGTGGCGACCATGTAGTCGCAGGCGGCGAGTTTCTCCAATTTGTTCTGGCTGGAGGGCACCTGGAAGTTCCCGGCGGTGACCCCGGTCGCGACGGGGTAGACGCCGTAGTAGTCGGGCATGTACGACGGATACCAGACCAGGTAGTTCTTGTCGGCCGGCTGCCAGGTGTCCGTACCGGTCAGGGTGAACACCATGCTGCCGTCCTCGCAGGAGAGGGCGATCTGGTCACCCGGCTGGAAGGCGGTCTGGTCGCCGGTCGGGGCGGACCTGGTGTAGGCGGCGGTGATATAGGGGTGGATGCGGATGGCCATCGGGTCGGCTGCATAGTCGGCCATCGGCTTGTCTTTCTCGCAGGCGGCGAGGACGAGTCCGAGGGCGAGGATGGCGGTGGTTCGGTTGCGTCTCATACGGTTATCGGGCGAGGGTTACTTCCAGGGAATATTGCTTCCCGCTGTCAAAGGAAACGGCACCGGGAGCCTCCCAGGTATACAGTTTCCCGTCATAGGTGAAGGTCACCTTGAGGCCGTCGGCGACGATCTGGGGGACCACGATGCCTTCGTGGGCGGTGTCTGCCGCCAGGAGCATGATGTCGGCGGGGTCACCGGCCGCCGTGACGGCGGGCGTGGCGGCCGTGAGGTCGATGACGGCCCGGGGAGCGGTCCCGTGGACCGTCAGGTTGCCGATGGCGGAGGGTGACAGGAGGGTCCCGTCCGCCCGGACCTGGATGCTCAGTTTGCTCAGCAGGTGGTCCAGCACCAGGGCCATCTTCCCGTCCACGAGGTCTTGCTGCGGATCGACGGTCTTCTGGGTGAGCACGAGGTCGGAGGCGATGAGCGCGGTCTCGCTGCGCTGGTCGGTCCGGACGGAGAAATCGGACCGGCCGTTCCACGTCCAGCCGGAGGCCGCCGGGGCGAAGGCGACGACCGTCACCGGGGACAGGGCGTCGTCCCAGTACAGGTCGGATCCGTCGGCCGGTGTCCAGAGGGCGCCCTGCCGCTGCAGGGTGACGTTGTAGTCGAATGCTGCGTTGGCCGCATTGTGCACGATCAGTTGGAAGGCGGAGAGGTTGTCGCCCGTCGCTCCGGCCTTGGTGCTGGCCTGGGCGACGCGGGCCGTGACGGCCATGGAGGCGCCGCTGGCGGGGGCCACGGGCTCATAGGCACCGGGCACGAAGCCGTCGGCATCGCGGGCCATCCCGCGCTGGTCGACGCTGAACCCGGACGCGCCGACCCATTCCTGGAAGACGCTTCCGAGGTTGGCGACCGGGGAACCGGCCGGGGCATAGCCGCCGAGCGCTTCGAGGATCCACTCGGCCGTGGCCCGGGACGGCACGCTCACCTGGGCGGGATCCCAGACGAACACACCGTCTTCCACCGTCCCGGCGGGGCGGGTGGCAAGTTGGGTATCCGTGGCGGAGATCATGGAGCCGTAACTGCCGTTGCTCTCGCTCTGGTAGAGGTTGTATCCCTTGGAGACAATCTGGTCGTTGCTCTTGTTCTTGACGAAACTCGCGCTGGTTCCGAGGCTGAATATCAGGTTGTTGATGAAGTAGGCCTGGTCGCCGGCCGAGGTTTCGAGACGGACGACGCAGTTGTTCCGGTCGCCGTCGTTGCCCACGATGGTCGAGGAGGCGATGAAGAACGAGCCGCCGCCGTTGACCTGGCCGCCGTTGCCGGTGTTGTCATAGACCGTGCAGTTGTTCATGCACAGGTGGCCGTAGGAGAGTTGGAGGCCCGTTCCCCAGACATCGGACAGGGTGTTGCCGCCGAAATAGCAGCGGTCGCACAGCAGGATGCTGTTCTTGTCGCAGAGCCGGACGGCCCCGCCCCGGCTGACCCCGGCGTTGCCGGTGAAGGAACAGTCGCGCACCCGGGCCTGCCCTCCGTTGATGCGGATGGCGGCGCCGCCCGCATAGGTGGCAGTCGTCACGGTGCTCCGGATGTCCTCGAAGCGGCAGCGGACCGCATTGAAGATGCAGGAGGCAGCATTGCCATTGATGGCGATGCCGGCCGCCTGGGCCTTGTCGGCGTTCATGTAGGTCTCGTTGATGTAGCCGCCCTGGAAGGTGATGTTCTCGAAGGTGCAGGTGCCGGAGGTGACCTTGATGAGGGTGCAGTCCCCTTCGTCGGCCGTGCCATTGCCGTTGACGTCGCCGCTGAACACGGTCGGGTACGCCTCCGGATGGCACTTGCTGATGTCGTCGCCGGTGCTCAGGCGGCTGAATCCGCCTTTCACGAGGCCGACGGACTTGGCGATAGCCAGCCCGTATCCGGGCGCATCGCCCATCAGGTACTTGCCCTCGGCGACATAGAAGGTCACGCGGGAGAGGTCGGTGTTGTCGTTCATCAGGTCCCGGAAGGCGCCGAGGTCCAGGGCGTTCTCCCAGGTGGAGCCGTCCATGTCCCCGTCGCCGTACAGGGAGACGAAGTAGATTTCGTCGCTGTGCTCCCAGGCCTCGGGCCCGAGTTCATCGGCGCTCCCGGAGCCGGGTGGCGGCACCATGTCCCACTGGGGTTGGCATGCTGCGGCGAGCAGCATCGAAGCGAGAAGGATGGATATCTTTTTCATAGTCATGGCAGATTAACGGGGATCCTCATAACCCGGGTTCTGGGTCAGGTAGGGGTTCTGGAAGAGGGCTTCGTCGGACAACGGGAAGAGTTCGTAGTGCTTGTCCGCATCGGCGGGCTTGTCCCACCAAGCCTCCTGGAAGCGGCCGAAGCGGATCAGGTCGGTCCGGCGGTGGCTCTCCTCCAGGAACTCGCGTCCCCACTCGTCGAGCATCTCGTCCAGGTCGAGTTGGACGATGCCTTCCGGCTCGTAGGCGATGCCTGCGGTCCATTCGGCATAGTTGCGCTTGCGGACGCTGTTCAGGAGTCTCCCGGCCTCGGTGGCGTCGCCGAGCCGCAGCAGGGCCTCCGCCTCGGAGTAGATCACCTCCGCGAGGCGGATGTCGGTGTAGTCGGACTCGATGTAGTAGCCGCCCGTGTAGGAATAGAACGGGTATTTCACGGCATAGAGGCCGGAGTTGAAGTCGCCGTTGCCCATCGTGGAGGTCTTGTCATACCCCGCGGCGATGGTGCCGGCCTCCGCCGTCCGGAGGAAGAGGCCCACCTGGTCGCGGAGATAGAGGTCGTACTGGTTGTCCGGGTTGCGGGCCCAGCCGGTCGAGGTGGACTTGTTGGGAATCTTCCCTTCGAGGAAGAACATGCCCTCGCGCGAGTTGTTGGTGAGGTTCTTGTACTGCTTGTACCGGAGGTCGCCCGGGTACTTCTCGAACAGGCGGGTCACCTTGCCGAGCCGATAGGGGAGTTCCTGGCGCGGGGATTCGTTGTCGAAACTCGGCGACAGGGCGAATTGCGGGTTGCGGGCGCCGTTGCCGGCGATGTCCAGGTATTGTTCGCAGCCGTAGGGGAGGGTCCGGCCGTAATAGGTCCGGGAGGAGTTCTGCATGTGCCAGGAGGTCGTCCCGTACGAGGCCGGGAAGCCGAAGATGACCTCGTTGCAGTTCTCGTTGTCCCAGTCGAAAGGCTCCCACCAGTTCTCGGCGAGGGTGTAGGAACCGAACTCGCCGCCGGTGATGCGCCGGGCCATGGCGATACATTCCTCGTACATCGGGGTCCCGGTCCACTGCTCGGCATTGAGGTAGAGTTTCACGAGCATCGCGGCCGCGGCACCCTTGGTGAATTCGCCCTGGTGGATGCCCGGGCCGTTGCTGCCGACCTTCATCGGAAGATTCTGGAGGCAGAAGTCCTTGAATTCCGACTCGACGAACTGGAAGACTTCCTTCCGGGGACGGCGGGTCCGGTTCTCGGGTTTCTCGTTCTCGGCGGCGTCGGCAGTGGTCGTCAGGATACAGTCGCCGTAAAAGTCGATGAGTTGGAAGTAGCAGTAGGCCCGCATGCAGCGGAGTTGGGCGACAAAGGCGTCGAACTCCTCGCGGGACAGGCCGAAGTCCGCCGGATCCAGCCGCCCGAGGTCGTCCAGCACGAGGTTGCACTGTCCGATTCCGGTATACCAGTCGGTCCAGCCGCCGGTCCAGTCGGTCGAGGCCGAGATGTCGTCGTACTGGTGGCGGTGGTATTTCTCCCATTTGCCCGCATCGTACCACCAGGAGCCGCGGGTCGGGGTGATGACCTGGTCGGACACTATCTCGCCCCGCCGGGCCCGGGCATAGGTCATGCAGTAGACATGCTCGAACGGGCGGAACACGGCGCGGATGATGTCGTCCTTGTTCTGGTAGTAGTTCTCGGACATCACCGAACTGTAGACCTTCTCGTCGAGGTTCGTGCAGGCGGCCGCACCCAGCAGGAGCAGGGCGGCGCAGAGGCAGATGTATTTTCCTGTTTTCATACCTGGCATGCGTTAGAAGTTGACCTGTGCCCCGAAGATGAACTGGAACACGGAGGGATAGTAGGTGTAGGCCCCGCCGAAGGTGCCCGGGGTCAGGCCGTTGTACTCGTAGTTGGACGGGTCGATGCCTGTGAAGCGGGTGAAGGTGAAGAGGTTGTTACCCGTCGCGAAGATGCGCACCTTGTCGAGGAACCGCCGGTTCACCGGGAAGGTGTAGCCCACGGTCACGTTGTCGATTTTCAGGTAGGAGCCCGGCTCGATGAAGTAGTCGGTGATGATGTTCTTGCCGGTGGTGACGTGCGCGTTCTTGGCCCAGGCGCTCGTGAGTTGGTTGTAGGTCGAACTCTGGAGGCCGAAGTAGAAGTCGTGCACGTTGAAGAGTTCGAACCCGGCGGCACCGCGCAGGCTCAGGTTGACGTCCAGGTTCTTCCAGACGATGCTGGTCGAGAGCGAACCGGTGAACACGGGGAGGCCGTTGCCGGTCACCGCCTTGTCCTCGGTCGTCCCTTCCGCGATGGGAATCACGTTGCCCTTCTTGTCGTAGATGAGCCAGTCGCCGTTGTTGTCGACGCCCGCATAACGGTAGGTGAAGTAGTTGCCGATCCGCTTGCCTTCCTCGATCCGCTGCAGGTAGCCCGGGTTGTTCGGGTTGGCCATCAGGCAGGTGTAGTAGTAACTCTCGCCGGTGTAGACATCGTTGGAGAAACTGATGAACCGGTTGTCGTTGGTCGCGCCCACCAGGGTGATGTCCCAGTTGAAATCCCGCTTGCGGACGGCGTTGAACGTGATGTCCACCTCGAGACCGGTGTTACGGAGCGTGCCCACGTTGGCGTAGATGGTGTCGAACAGGTTGGGCGGCACCGAGACGGCGTAGTCGCCCAGCAGGTCCACCTGGCGGCGGATATAGTAGTTGAGCGAACCGTTCAGCCGGTACCTGAACAGGGAAAAGTCCAGGCCGATGTTCTGGTTGTAGCCTTTCTCCCAGCGGAGTTCGGTGTTGGTGTTGGCGCTCGGCCCCCAGACATGGAAGCGCGTGCCTTCATACTGGAAATAGCCGAAGGCGCGGTAACTGGACAGGGAGTGGTAGTTGCCGATGTCCTCGTTGCCGGTGATGCCGAAGTCGTACCTGAACTTGAGGTCGTCGATCCAGGAGATGCGCTTCATGAAGGGCTCGTCGCTGATGCGCCAGCCGGCGGACACGGCCGGGAAGTTGCCCCACTTGTGGTTGATGCCGAAGCGGGAGGACCCTTCGTGGCGGAAGGAGGCCGAGAGGATGTAGCGCTGTTTCCAGTCGTAGTTGACCCGGGCGAAGAAGCCGATGAGTTTGTGGTCGCTCTTGGAACTGCTCATGCCCACGATGCCGTCCTTGGCGGCCTCGGCGCCGGACCCGATGGAGTTGTAGGTGGTCACGTCGGTGTCGAAGTTCGAGTTGGAGGCCGAGAAGGCGGCGTTGACGCCGTACATGTAACTGTATCCCGCCATGACCCGGACCTGGTGCTCCCGGAAGCGGGCCGAGAAGTTGGTCACCCACTCGAAGTTGTCCGTGCGGCTGTTGCTGTAACTCCGGGAGGCGCTGCCGGTGGTGCCGCTGTTGATGTTGGGCCCGTAGACGGACGGGGACCAGCCGCCGTTGAACTTGTCGACGGCATATTGCGAGAAGGTCGCCTTGGAGGTCAGGCTCATGTCCGGACGGGCCGGGAAGAGCAGCGGGAGCAGGTTGGCCTGGGCCGAGGCGTTCCAGTCCAGCAGTTTGATGTCGGAACTGCCCTCCACCATCTTCATCGTCTCCACGATGTTGCTGCTCTCCGAACCGGCCGGGACCCGGTAGTAGCCGTCGGCCTCGCGGTCGTCATAGACCGGGATGGTCGGGTTGTTGATCAGGATGCGGTTCATGACCCCGGCGTCGGTGTTGCGGTGGATCATGCGCGGGGCCACCGAGGCGGAGAAGGTGAAGAGGCCGCCCTTGGTCGTGTGGTTGATGTTCGCCCGGGTGCTGTATTCGCGGCGGTCGGACCGCAGGTCGATGCCGTTGGCGTTGCGGTAGTCCACGGTGGCCCGGTAGGAGGTCCGTTCGTCGCCGCCCGACAGCGAGACCGTGTGCATGTGCGAGAACCCGGTCCGCGTGGCCGCATCGAACCAGTCGGTGCTGCCGCCCAGGTCGGCGAGGGGATTCGTCACGCAGCGGTAGGCGCGGTACTGCGCGGCGTCCATGATGTCCAGTTCCCGCTTGGGCTGGTTGACGGTGACGGTGGCCGAATACGAGGTGTGGACCCGGCCGTCCTTCGTCCCTTTCTTGAGGTTGATGAGGATGACGCCGTTCGAGGCGCGGGTCCCGTAGATGGCGGAGGCGGCGCCGTCCTTCAGCACGTCGAAGGACTGGATGTCGGCCGGGTTGATGTTGGTCAGGTCGCCGCCCGGCACGCCGTCCACCACGATCAGCGGGTCCATCCCGGCGTTGCGCGAGGAGACGCCGCGGATCTGGATGCTGCCGTAGTTGTTCGGGTCGGCCAGCGCCGTGTTGGAGATGCTGACGCTCGACACCTTGCCCTGCAGGAGCATGGACGCATCCAGCGAGGACACGTGGTTGAAGTCCTTCTCGCCGAGGTGCGAGATGGCGGAGGTCATCTCCTTCTTGCTGAGGGTGCCGTAGCCGATGACGACGACCTCGTCGAGGATGGTCGTCTCGTCCTGGAGGTAGATTTTCTCGGTCCGGCCGCTGTGGAGCACGTATTCCAGGGCCTGGTAGCCCATCGCGGTCACGGTGACGGGCAGGCTTTCGCCGGGTGCCTCCACCGAGAAGTTGCCGTCCAGGTCGGTCGTGATGCCGACCTTCCCGTCGGCGGACAGGAGGGCCGCCCCGATGACCGGGTTGCCCTCCGGGTCCAGTACGGAGCCCTTGAACACGCCCTTGACGGGGCGGGTGACGGCGGCCGTCACGGTGACGGTCGAGCCGATGACCTTCACGTTGACCGCCTGCGGCTGGAACAGGTTCTTGACGAAGGTCTCCAGCGGCTCGCTGTCGGCATGGACCGAGACTTTGCGGGAGAGGTCGATGCCCTCGGCGTTCAGCACGAAGGACACGCCGTATTCGCTCTTGAGGAGCCCGAGGACGCTTTCGATGGCGATGTCCTCCCGGTGCATCGAGATATGGGGCGGAGGGGTCAGCGCGGATGCCGCCGTCCCCCGGACGAGTGCCAGGACGGCCACAAGGAGCATGAGTCCTGTCTTCAACTGTCTCATAGGATATAAATGTTGTTTTCGATTCGTTCGATCTTGAATTGCTGCTCGAAGTTGAGGGCTTCCAGGATTTCGTCGACGGACTCGTTGTTGACGAATCCGGCGTAGAAGACCTTGTCCTCCACGGCGTGGTTGCGGAAGATGATCCGCACGCCGAAGCGCCGCTCCAGTTCGTGGGCGATCTGGGAGAAGGACTTGTGATAGGCATCGAATTCCCCTTCCGTCCAGAGGTGGCCTTCCAGGCCGCCCGACTCGAAGAGGCTGACTTCGCCGGTCTGCTTGTCGTAACAGGCCGTGTGGCCGGGCGTCAGGTGGACGCCGCTGCCGTCCTCGCGGAAACGGACCTCGACCGTCCCGTCCAGCAGGGAAAGGGTCTGGGTGGCATCCTCCAGGTAGGACTGGAAGTTGAACCGGGTACCGGTGACGGTGACGAGGGTCTCGCCGGAGCGGACCAGGAAGGGATGCGGGGTGTCCCGGGCGATATCGAAGAAACCCTCGCCCGAGAAGAACACGGTCCGCTGTCCGCCGGGGAAGGCGGAGGGGTAGAAGATCCGGGAGCCGGAGTTGAGGATGACGCGGCTTCCGTCCGGCAAGGCCACCGTGTCGCGGCTTCCGTATTCGGTGACGCATTCCGACCAGGCCGTCTCGGCGGCTTCCGGGGCTGCGGGGCGCAGGAAGAGGCCTGCGGACAGGCCCGCCAGGAGGCAGGCTGCGGCGACTCCGGCCAGGCTGAAGCCCCGCCGGACCTGGGTCCGGTGCGTCTCCCGGCCGATGCGCCGGGAGAAGTCGTCGAATCCGGCGGCCAGGTCTTCCTCCGAAACCTCCAGGGAGGGTTCGTTCCAGAGCGCCTTGTCCTGTTGCAACTGTTCGATGTTATTCATTGTATCCCCGTTCCTGGAGGGCGGTCTTCATCGCATCGCCCACGTTGTTCATGATCATCTTGACGTTGGGGTAGAGGCCCAGCAGTTCATCCAGATGCCGGGCCTCCACGCGGTCCTCGGGCACGTTGTCGAGGGTGATGACCGAGGTGAGGGTGCCGAGCGCCTCGGCCGAGGCCACCTGGGCCGCCGAGGTGCTGCCGCCGGCGGGGTTGTAGGAGGACTGTGTGAAGTAGAGTCCGTCGTGGCGGGCCAGTGCGGCGGCGTTGGACACCCACGCATAGACCTGGGTCTTGGGGCTGAAGGCGATGCACTCGTCAATCTTGGCGACCGAGTTGCAATAGAACCAGCACTGCTCCATCATGCCGAGGGAGGAGACGACCGACATCACCTGCTCGGTCGAGGCGGAGCGGGGCGAATAGTCGAGGTCGTAATAGATCCGGCCCCGTCCGGCGAGCAGCATCTCCTCCAGGGTGGGTATCTTCTCGGTGGTGACCCGGCCGTTGCGGTCCAGCAGGTTGTACTGCTGGATTTCGGCATAGGTCATCTCCGTGATCTTCCCGGTCCCGTCGGTGCACCGGTTGATGGTCTCGTCGTGCGAGATGACGACCACGCCGTCCGCGGTGACATGCGTGTCGATCTCGACGGCGTCGATGCCGCCCGCGATGCAGGCGTTCAGGGCGGAGATGGAGTTCTCGGGGATGCCGAGGTCGGTCGTGTTGCACCGGTGGGTCAGGTTGAGGATCCGCTTGGGGTCGTCCTGGAGCCGTTGCATCAGGGAGGTGATGCAGAGCAGGTCGTACACCCGGATGGTCTTCTCGAATTCCCGGGTCCCGGCCTGCACTTTCACGGCATAGTCAATGTAGCCCTTGCCGTCCGAGACGGACGTGTACCGGTGCGTCACCGTCTCGCCGGAGCGGGCGGTCTCCACGGTCCCGTCGCCGAAGTCGACCGTCATGTCGGCCTTGGTGCCGAGTCCGGATACGCTGACGGTGACGGGCTCCTCCCGCATGAAGCGGGTTCCCAGGTTCAGCGCGGCTTGTTCCGCCGTGCCTTCCTTCTTGCAGGAATGGGAGGTCAGGACGAGGAATGCTGTGAGCAGGAAAAGAAGGTTGCGTTTCATGGTGACAACAGATTGATTATGCGATATAGGTGGCCAGTTCCCGCCTCAGGGAGGCGAGGGCGAGACTGATATGCCGTTCGACGGTGCGTTTCGACAGGCTGAGGAGCCGGGCGATTTCCTGGTTGGAGAGTTCCTTGTAGCGGCTCAGGACGAACACGGTCCGGCGCTGGCGGGGCATGGCGTTCACGACTTCGTCCACGATGCGCACGCATTCGGCGTAATCCAGGTGCGCCGTCGCCTCCACCTCCGCGCAGACCGACACGGCGAACTGCTCCCGGAAAGCCAGCAGGTCTTTCCGGGAACGGTAGTATTCCGCCACCTCGTTCCGCGTGATCATGAAGATGTAGCCGCCGATGTTGCCGTCCGGACGTTTCCGTTCGCCGAACAGGTCCGCCTTATGCAGCCAGACCTTGTAGAAGACGGTCTGGGTGATTTCTTCCGACAGCCATTTGAGGCCGGTGACCCGGAGCGCATAACTGTACACCTTTCCATAATAGGTATGGAAAAGTTGCTCGAAGGCCTGCGATTCTATCATTTCCCCGGTCATCAACAATATATACGGAAAAACGGGGCGGTGCACTCAACCGGTGCGTCAGAATTTCCGGAGGGTCACGCAGGCCCAGCCTTCGCGGAGGAAGCGGCCGGTGACGGTAAGGCCGAGGGATTCGGCAGCGGAGCGGACGGCGGGGATGTCGGCCTCGAAGAAGCCGCTCACGAGGAGGTGGCCGCCGCGCCGCAGGGAGCGCTCATAGGTGGGGAGGTCCTGGAGGATGACATTGCGGTGGATGTTGGCGAGGATGACGTCGTAGGAGCCCATCTGGAGGAGGGAGGCGTCGCCGCAGGCGGTCTCGACCCGCCGTCCGACGCGGTTCCACCGGGCGTTGCCCCAGGCGGAGCGGGCGGCGACGGCGTCGATGTCGACGGCGAAGACCTTCCGGGCACCCATCTTGGCGGCGAGGATGCCGAGGATGGCCGTGCCGCATCCCATGTCCAGGACCACATGGCCCCGGATGGCGGGCCCGATGGCGAGCATCTGCTGCATCATCAGGTAGGTCGTATGGTGCGAACCGGTCCCGAAGGCCATCTTCGGGTCGATCCAGATGTTGAAGCGGGTACGGGGGACGCCGGTGTTGAACGAGGCCTTGATGGTGACCGTCCCGTCGACGACGACCGGTTCGAAGGTGTCCTCCCAGGCCTGGTTCCAGTTCCGGGCGGGGACGAGCACCGCCGAGAAGCCGGCCGCTTCCGGGCACCCGCTGAGGATGACCTTCAGGTCCGACGGGCGGTAGTCCTCCCGCTGGATATAGGCTTTGAGGAAGGGCGCTTCCGTCACGAAGGAGTCGTAGGGGAGTTCCGACAGGCCTGCCATGAGGATGTCGGCGGCGTCCTCGCTGAACGGGTCGAGCCGGATGGCGACCTCGATGTAATCCTGGCTATTCATCCTCCCTCCGTTTGGCGGCGGCCTTCTCGGCCAGGGTGACCACTTCCTTCTTCAGGGCCTCGCGGCGGCTCTCCACACTCTCTTCGACGCTCTCGTAGAGCGCCTGCACCTGCCGCAGGGAGTCCAGGACGGGGGAGGGGGCGCCGGTCGTGTCGATGTCCTGCGAGAAGGCCACGGCCTGCATCTGGTCCTGGATATAGCGCTGGGCGTTGTTCTCGGCGATGGCCTTCTCGACGCCGAGGTCGAAGATGTTGTGGATGGAGGCGAGGAGGCTGTACTGGACCGTGTCCAGCTGCTTGGTGAAGACCGGGACGTTGGCGCTGCGGTAACGGGCCTTCCCGAGGCCGAACTTGACATGGTCGAAGTCCTTGCCCCAGAGGTTGATGCCGAACTTCACCAGCAGCGGCGACTTGATGACCGAGAGGTGGTACCGGAACGACTCGTCCAGGTGCTGGATGCCGCTGGCGGCGAGCAGGTAGCGGTCCACGTCCAGCACGAAGGGGAACACTTCGAGGGTGTTGTCCCGGATCATGCCGGTGACAGACATCTTGTCGATGGTGGCCTTCTTCTTGTTGCGGAACATCAGGGTGCGGGCGATCTTCTTGAACTCCGCGCTCTCGTTGGTCAGCGTGAGGTCCTTGCCGGAAATCTTCATGATGCCGTCCAGGGAGGGGTGCACCAGGTTCATGCAGGTGTCCAGGTCGGAGGTGGCCGCCAGTTCGCAGTCGAGGTCGCCGGCGAAGGTCTTGAGCATCGGCATGATGGTGTCGACGGCGGGGAAGAGGGTGATGACCTTCTCGGCGGTGATGTCGACGAGGTTGAGGTCGAAGCCGGCCTTGATGTCCTTCTTGGAGCGGGTGGAGTAGAAGCCCTCGAAGTAGATGTCGCCCATGTTCGAGGCGGCGAGGGCGTTGGTCACCTGGAGGGTGCGCTGCTTCATGGCGATGTCGGCGGCGGCCCAGGTCACGAGCAGGCTGTCGTACCGGATGCGGCTCGCCTCCAGGGAGAGGTTGGCGACGACGTTGGCCGGGATGACCAGGAGGGTGGATCCGGTGCTGTCCGGCAGTTCGGCGGTCGCGACGGCCGCTTCCAACTGGTCGTCGTCGGCCGCGGCGATGTCCGGCTGCGGGTTGTAGGTCGTGGAATAGGCGTAAGCCCGCATGAGTTCGTCGGCATCGATGAACTCCGAGGTGAGTTGGGCGTCCAGGGTGATGATGCCCCGGCGGATGAGGGCCCGCCGGAGGCCGCTGATGCTGGCCTTCGCAGAGAGGTCGGACCGGCCGGACCGGAGGGTGAGGTTCTCCAGGTCGATGCGGTCGTTGGTGAAGGAGCCCTTGACGTCGGAGATGCGGTTCTGCAGCGGGAAGGCCGGGGTGACGAGGCGGCCTCGTTCCAGCGACACGCTGCCGGCGACGTCCCAGTCGCGCACATACTGCGCCATAGCCTGGGAGAGGCTGATGTCGATGTCGTTCTTGGCGAAATCCTGCTCCTGCAGCCAGGCGGGTGCCTGGCGGGAGGCCCGCATCCGCGCGAGCAGGGAGTCGCGGGGGACGCCCGGATAGGCCCGCTGGAGGGAATCCAGGTAATGCTTGCGGCGGGCGCGTCCTTCCCCGGAGGCGAGGTGCTTGTTGGCGGAGACGCCCAGGGAGACGTTCCGGAGCATGACGGCATCGGCCCCCTGGCGGAGGCGGAGCCGCCCGATGTCGCCGGTGAAATCGAGTTTCGGCGTCTTGAGTTCCCGGGTCGGCGGGGAGATGCGGAAGGTCTCCTGGTTGTCCCGGAGGTGGACGGAGAGGTCTTCGTTGTCCTTCATCGACAGGTTGGCGACCTGGAGGACGCCCATGAGCGGGGTCAGTTCCTCTCCGCCCTTGAGGATGTCGGCGGAGTTCTGCAGGAGGAGCCGGAGCCCGCCGCCGCGCAGGAAGATATCCTCTTGGTACGTGACGTCAACCGTATCGATGTCGGCCGTGAGCCCCAGGATGCGGGCGCCCTGGCGGAGGTTGCGGTCGATCCGGTTGCCGGTGGTCATGAGCCGGACATCGGCCTTGCGGATATAGGCCCGGACGGAGTCGGGACTGTCGATGATGGAAAGGTTGTCGCCTGAGAGGGTGCAGTCGATGTCGGCGTTGCCGATGTGGACCATGTCAAGGTGGGACAGGCGGGCGGCGGCGTCGATCCGGGCGGAGAGGCGTCCGGTGCCGGCGATGCCCATTTCCCGGGTGAACGTGTCGGTGATCCGCTGGAGGTCGGCGTCCAGCGTGCCTTTCAGCGTGAAGGCGGGGTCGGCGCCGAGGAGGTCCTTCCCCGTTCCGTCGAGGGCGATGCGGGCGCCGTAGAGGTCGGCGTCCGGAACCTGGAGGACGGCATCGACCGTCGGGAAACCGTCTTCGGTCCAGTCGCCTTCGCAGTGGACGGCGGCTGACAGGGTGGCATCGGTCCGGTAATCCTTGAGGAAGGGGAAGTTGTCTTCGAAGGAGGCCATGAGTTCGCCGATGGCGCAGCGGTCGATGGCGGCATCGGCCTTGACATAGGTCCTGTCGGGGTAGAGGACGGCCTGTCCGTTGCCCTGGAGGTCGACGGTGGCGACGCGCAGGCCCAGGCTCTCCACGCGGATTTCCTGGGTGTCGCCTTGCCGCCGGGGCACTTCGGCGGCCGCATCCAGGTGGATCGGGATGCCCATGCGGCCGAAGGCGTTCGTGGCGAGGAAGGCCTTGGCATCGGCGTCCAGGGCGATCCGGCGATCCTTCCCGGTGAGTCCGAGGTGGTTGAGCCCGAGGGCGACGGTGTCGGCCGGCAGGCGGCCCGACAGGAAGACGCTGTCGATGTCCAGGCGGCCCCGGGCGGCGCCGAGGTCCCGGGTGCGGACCTTGCCGTCAAGGACCAGCCGTTTCATCGTGAACAGGCCGAAGAGCGTGTCCTTCGGGTCGGTGAACACGACGAGGGGCCGTCCGGTGAGGCTGACCTTGTGGACGGCGATAGCGGGCAGGGCTGTCGCGGCCGTGTCTTCAGGCGTCTCGCTGCCGCCGAGCGGGAGGATGTTCCAGTTGGCGGCCGTGCTGTCGTAGTAGTGGGCGAAGATGCGGGGCTTCTCCAGGGCGGCGTTCCGGATGTCGTATTCGCCGCGGAGAAGGCTGAGGTAGTTCAGGGACAGGTGCAGGGAGCGGAACGAGGCCAGGGTGTCGGTCTGGGCGTGGCGTCCGGCCTGGAGGAGGGAGAACCGGCCGCTCTCCGCATAGAGGCTGTCGTAGGCCGCGAACTTCCCGTGCGGATAGGTGAGGGCCACCTCGTCGAGGGTGACGCCCAGGCAGGGGAAACTGCGGAAGACCGAGGCGCGGACCTTCGAGAAGGAGAGGTCTCCGTCAACGTATTCGGCGGCGATGCCATTGACGACCCGGGTCAGGACCTTCGAGTTGAGGACGACCTGGAGGGCGATGGATATGACGACGAGGATGCCCGCTATCCCGAAGAGGACGTTCCTCACAAGCCGTTTCGCTTTCATGGGGCCAAATTTAAGAAAAAACCCCGGACCCTGCAAGACTGGTCAACTGATTCACATTTCGCAAGGCAAGTACGCCGAAGCGGACAACAAAGCATTACAATCGCTATGTATTCAGCACGAAAATACTGTCGGCCTATTTCAGGATGATGTAACGGCCACCACGGTCACTGCCCTCCCGGTCCAGGCGCTTTTCCTCCTTCAGTTTGCTGATGTCGTTCTGCACCGTGCGTTCAGAGACATCCAGTGCCTCGGCAATGCTCTTTGCGGAGATATAGTTATCGGCCTGAATCATCTCAAACACTCTCTCACGGCGCTTTTGCGTAGAAAGTTTCGTAGAATTCTGCATAGAATCCTTCGTAGAACTTGCCAAGGAGTTGTGCTTGAATCCGGATTTCTCTGTCCTCCAGTAGGTCACTGTGGTATGCGTGAGTTCGGACTTGAAGTCCACGTTGCCGCCGGTGAGGGCCGTCCATTTCTTCATGCGCCGGATGCCGTAACCCGCATTCTCGCCCAGTTTTGCGAAGCGGAACAGCTTGATGAGGATGGGATTCCGGGGCTGTGATACAATTTCGTTCATGGCTTTCTCTAAACTCACGTGGAAGCCTCCCGGATTCTGGAACTCGATGCGGTCAAAGTACACGCGGATGGTGGGGTGCATGGGGCTGAACAGGTCAGAGTGCGCCAGAAAGTTCACAAGACCTTCTTTCAGGGCATAGAGTTGGGACTCATCTTCCGGGGATGCGCCGCTGGGCGTAAAATACATCGGATTGTCGCAGTAAAGACGGAGCCGCTGCAGGATGGCGTTGTAGTATTCCCAGATGTTCTCCTGCTCCTGCATCCTGAAGGTGTAGGGCTGCGAGGCATTGTCGTAGGAAATGCCGGGAATTTCAATGTAGTCCACCCAGAAGGCCGGAAGATGCTCCCGGATGGAAGATCGCTTGCCCAGCATCACCAGCCCCGCATACGTAAGCAGGCCGGTCTTGCGTGACATGATACCTGCCTCATAGCAGAACTCCTCGTCCGTCGCGTTGGCAGCAGGGAAAGTCGGATTGTCATAACGGATGCAGCGGCGGTAGGTGTCGAGCGAATTCTGGTTGATGTCTTCAAAACTGGCGTCTTCAATGGTCTGGTCTGACTTGATGCCGAAGGACTGGTCGTGTGATACAACGCCATGATTTCAAGGTCCGTGGCGCGCTGGTCGGTTGAGCCGACGCGGATGAACGTATTCTTGGGCGAATTGAACCAGATGGGCTTGAGGTTTGAGGAGGGGACATAGAAGCCGATGACCATCTTCCCGTCAATCACGAATTTCCGGTTCTGCGTGACAAGCACCTGGTTGAACTTGCCATTGCGAAGGGTGGTATTGAAGTCGGATTCAATCTTCTGGCCGTTCTCGACGCCTTCAATCTCGAACTTTTTGCCGTGCTGGGCAACACCGCACAGAATCCATCCGCCGGAGGTGTTGGAAAAGGGCCATACATCGGAGGGAAGTTGTGTCTTGGATGCCTTGGCCTCGAAGTCATCCCATTCAATGTCCTGTATTTTAGCAATGAGCTCTTCTCTTGTAAGGTACTCCATCGCGAATATGTTTTATCAATTTCTACGAGTCTTCTACGAAATTTCTACGAATGTAATGCTTTTTTCGAGATGGGCGCGAATTTATTTGCTCAATTGACTTTCAAACAGGGCCATGGCGTTGGCCCTTCCCGAAGAGGACGTTCCTCACAAGCCGTTTCGCCGTCACTGCGTCTATCGTCCCTGCGACCAAGGATATCCTGCCCGGTCCTCCGCAGCAGTGGGCCGAGACGCTGGACATCACATTTTATCTGGTCGACAACTATGACCGGAAGGTCTTCGCTTCGACAACCGTTCCGCAGAAGTCGGTGGCCCGGTCGGAGGAGAAGGTGCTCCTTCAGGCTGTCCGCTCCATCAAGCCTGCGAACCGCCAGATACGGCAGTTCGTTGAAACGGGGCGGAAGAAGATTGTCGACTATTATGAACAGGAATGCGACGTGATCCTTGAGAGGGCCAGGCTGCTGGCGGCGGGGCGCCAGTACGGGAAGGCATTCTTCGAACTGTCCTCCATCCCTGCCGAGGCGTCTTCCGCCTACCGGAAGATGGTCCCCGTCGCGTTGGACATCTTCGCTTCCTACGTCGACTACGAGGGGGAGAAGAACCTGGCCAAGGCCCGGTCGGCCTGGATGGCGGAACAAAATGCTTCCGGCGCCGGGAAGGCGGGACAGTATCTGGAGCGCATCTATCCCGATGCCGCCTGCTATCCGGCGGCGGAGTCCCTGTACCGGGAAATCAAGGCAAAGGTCCGCGAGGACTGGGCCTTCGAGATGAAGCAGTATGACGACTCCGTCTCCCTGGAGAGCCAGCGTATCGACGCCATGCGCCAGATCGGCGTCGCCTATGGCTCCCACCAGACTTCCAGCGATTACCACGTCACCTGGCTTGTCAAATGAAATCCATCATTTTAAAACTTAATTTATCATGAAACACAAATTCCTTTTTGTCTGCGCCCTTGCCGCGCTGGCCACGTCTGCAACCCTCTCTGCCCAGGAACCGGGCGAAACCCGTTTCGGTGTCACGGGCGGTTTGAACATCAGCACCGCGAACCTGGACCTGGACCATTCCCCGGCGACCGGGTTCAACCTCGGCATCCTCATGAACTACGGACTGTCCGAGAAACTTTACATCGGAACGGGCCTCAAGTTCTCCCAGAAAGGTGTCAAATGGGATAACCTGTACGGACTCCACTGCAACCCGGGCTATCTGGTGCTGCCGGTGAACATGGGCTATCGCTACGACCTGCTGGAGGCGGTCTCTGTCTTTGCCGAAGTGGGGCTGTACGGTGGTGTCGGTGTTTCCGGAAAACTTGCGACGGATGACGACAACGTCGGTTTCTGGGGGGATGATGCCGCAGAGGTGCTCGGCGGCAAGGCGAACCGTCTGGACTACGGAATCGGTGCCGTGGCCGGTGTCGAACTCTCCGATGCATTCCAAGTCCGCCTTGGTTATGACTTGAGTATGCGGAAATTGGCCGACATGAGCAACAGTTCGAAGGGCTTCAGTGTCTTCTCCATCGGAGTGGCCTATATGTTCTAGGACATCCTGAAAATTGGAAGAGGCTGGCCTAAAAGTCAATTTGACTTGAGGTCAGCCTCTTTTTATGGGAATCAGTGTAACGCTTACTGCTCCTCCTGGAGACGGAGATGCTGGACGTAGACCGCCTTCTGGTGGGCGATACGCTTCTTGACGGACGGCTTCTCGAAGTTCTTGCGGGCGCGGAGTTCGCGGATGGTACCCGTCTTTTCGAACTTGCGCTTGAATTTCTTCAGGGCTCTTTCGATATTTTCGCCTTCCTTGATCGGAACGATAATCATGCTTTTACACCTCCTTTTTCTTTCGGGACTGCAAAGGTACGATTATTTTTCAGAATTCCAACCGTTTGCCGATGAAAATCCCTTCATAGTGTGCGGCCCTGTGTCCGGAGTCCGTCATCCGATGATCCATTTTCCGAGGCGGGGAACCTTCTGGACAAGGATGCACAGAAGACCTGTCAGGGAGAAGGACAGGAGAGCGGTGGCAAGAATCTGCACCGGGGTCGTCCAGACGCCCAGGAGTCCTTCGGTGCCGATGCCGAGGGCGGAGCGCAGCCAGTCCGAGAGGAGGCCCAGCACCAGCATGTGGCTCAGGTACATCCCGTAACTGGCCTTGGAGAGGGGCAGCAGCACCGCGCCGTAGAACCGGCCGGGGGTCTTGATTTTCCGGAACAGGAGGAGCCAGGCCACCGTCATCAGCGCGACGCCGAAGGTGTCGTTGAGCCAGGGACCTTCCCAGAGGGCGGCCAGTCCGACGGGCCCTTCCACCGGGAA
The DNA here is from genome assembly GCA_017476575.1 of Bacteroidales bacterium. Classification (GTDB taxonomy): domain Bacteria; phylum Bacteroidota; class Bacteroidia; order Bacteroidales; family UBA932; genus Cryptobacteroides. The sequence goes on from JAFUZO010000039.1 coordinate 20,182, forward strand.
GACGCCCGCCGCATCGGCCTGGACCCGGGTGAGGAACCCGGCGGTGCAGATGCCGGCACCGACCAGGAACAGGGGGGCGGCGAGCCCGAGCGTCTTCTTCCAGGACTGATCTCCTACGAACCGGCGGAAGTACAGGCCGAGCAGCAGGTAGCCGATGAACCCGCTCAGGTAGTAGAACAGGCCGTAGGTGTTCCAACTGGCCTCACCCCACAGCGGATATTTGGCCGCGTTCGGGATGCCGGAAGGGCCGTAGATGACGGGTGCCGGGCCGCCGGCCCATTGCCGGATGAAGGGGATCACCGTCGTGAACAGGCAGAAGGCCAGGTACACCTGCAACTCCCGCTTGCCGACCTTCTCCGCCCAGGGCGACAGCAGCGGCATCAGCAGGTACACCCCCACGAGCATGTAGACGAACCACAGGTGCCCGGCCGCGTAGTTGAAGTTGAGCAGCAGGTCCTTGAAGTTCTGGACCGGGCTGCCCCAGACGAGGGCGTAGACCACGGACCAGAAGGCGAAGGGGATGAGGATCCGCCCCGCCCGCCGCCGGAAGAATTCCCCGGTGGAATAGTGGAGCGGGAACTGGAGGTAGCTGGAGGCCACGACGAACAGCGCCACGCAGGCCCTCGGAACCACATTGAGGATGGAGACCCAAAGGGCGTCGGACCGGGTCAGGATCAGCGAGCCTTCGCCGCCCAGGTAGAAGGGTTCGGCGCTGTGCGTCATCATCACGAGGAAGCAGGCCGTGACCCGGAGCCAGTCGACCCAGACTTCCCTGGTCTTGTCGTTGTTCATGGGGAGGATGGTTTAGCGGCCGTCCCGCCACCAGGGCGTGAACGACGGGTGGGTGTCAAGCAGGACTTCCTGGCCGATCTTCGGGGTCAGGAGTTCCCAGGACCGGCCTTCGGAAGCGTTCAGGAGGAGTTCCATCGGCTCGGTCCAGGGGTGGTTCGCCAGGGCGAACTTGGCGTTGTGGTAACTCATCACCCGCTTCGGGCCTAGGTCGTCGATGGCCTGGGGCAGGAGGTCGGGTGTCGTGTGGATGTATTTCCAGTCGGGGTCGTACTGGCCGTTCTCCATGATGGCGAGGTCGATGCCGGGGAACTGCCGCCCGATGTCGGCGAAATGGGTGTCGTACCCGCCGTCGCCCGAGACGAAGATCCGCCGCACCGGGCCGTCGATGAGGTAGGAGCCCCAGAACGTCTTGCCGGACCCGGACAGGCGGCCGCTGAAATGGCGGGCAGGCAGGCAGTGCAGGGTGATGTCGCCCACCGCGACGTCCTCACCCCACTCGACGTCGTGGATCATCGCCTCCGGGTAGCCCCAGTAGGCGAAATTCTCCCCGATGCCCAGCGAGCAGACCACCATGCCCACCTTGCTCCGCAGGGCGCGGATGGTGGCATAGTCCAGATGGTCCCAGTGGTCATGGGTGACGACGAGGCAGTCTACCTCGGGGATGTCGTCCGGCGTGTAGATGGCGGCGCCCTTGAACGGGCGCATGAAAAGGCTCGTCGGGAACTTGCAGGTCAGGACCGGGTCGAACAGGAAGCGCCGTCCGCCGGTCTGGATGAACACGGAGGAATGTCCGAGCCAGACCACGACTTCCTCGTCGCGCCCGAAGGCGTTGAGGTTGGTCTTGACGGTGGGGACGGCCTCCTTGGGTTTGAGGTCCGGGCGGTTGTCGAACAGGAATTCCCACAAGGCTGGGAAGAAGCCCCGGTCCCCGGTCATCTGCGGCGTTTCGCTGGTGTTGCGGAAGTGTCCGTCGACATAGTGCGGCGACTGCTTGACCCGCTCCAGGCGGGCGCCCCTCGGGGTACGGCCGACGGACCGGAGCGTGGCGCAACCCGCGGCGGCCAGGGCCGCCACCACGAGCAGGAGAATGATATACAGCATCTTTTTCTTCATTTCAACCCGCGAAGGTACGACATTTTTCCCATCCGTACAAAACGGCCTTCCGCATCCCGATTTTTAGCGATTGACACGCAGGGAAGGGCGGTGTAACTTTACCTCCCGGAAACCAAAACCTTCTGACTATGGAAAAGAAACAAAGAATCATCCTCTTCTGGGTGCTCACGGTCGTGGGCTTCCTGTCGCATTCGATGTTGGAACTGATGCCGGCCTTCTGGGGCGAGAGCATCGCGTCGATGGACCCGCCAGCCCCGGCCGGCATGATCGCCTTCATGGCCTGCCTGACCTATCTGGTCCCGGTCGCCGGCATCCTGCTGACGGTCTATGGCAAGGGGAAGACAGCCCGGGTCATCCAGGCCGTGCTCGCCTGCCTGATGGCGGTGTTCACCCTCTTCCACATGTCCGAACTGTTCACGGGATTCACCCCCGCGCAACTGCTGGTCATGCCGCTGATGTTTGTCATCGCCCTGCTGATGGCCATCGACTCCATCAAGTTCTGCAAGGCGTAGCATCCCCATTTCTGATGATGCCACCCCGGTCTCGGGAGAGGCCGGGGTGCATGGTATGATGGGTATCTTGGAGAGGAACCTTCCGTGAGCCTTCCCGTTGAACTATCCGAAAATTCCGGATAGTCGCTGCAAGAGTTAATCCTCCGTCTGAGGTCGCTTGCCTCCAGACTTGCAGGTAGCAAACTTCGATAACGACAGCACCGGCACGGCAAAAATCAGAGCAACCTCAACAAAACACTTCGGTTTACAGAGGAAGTCCGCTAAAAAATCGTACCTTTGTAAATTGAGGTAATTCCGCAGAGATCAGTAGGCGAGTGAGTATGCTGGCCAGTGGTCGGACGGAACAGAGGGGAAATTGTGCCTCTGTGGATTTATCCGGGTTGAAAGCAAACATCAGCAACTTTATGGCCGAAGGCAAATTCAACGAGAACACTCGTGTGCAAGTACCTGCTGCTCTGCACCTTGTACGCCTTGGATATAAATATCTGGCAGGAATCAAGGATGCGGAGTACAATGCAGACACCAATATTTTGACGGAGGTGTTCCTTCGCAGCATCAAGCGCATCAATCCTGCACTGACGGATGCAGAAGCCACAAACGAGTACCTTGGCATTGTCCGTATCCTCGGCAATGACGACCTTGGCCGGGAATTCTACGATCGGCTCTCCGCCAACAGCGGAATCAAACTGATAGACTTTGAAAATCCCGACAATAACGAATGGCACGTCACCACCGAATTCACCTGCGAGGACTCGGAGAGTGGAGACAGTTTCCGTCCTGACATCACCTGTTTTGTCAACGGACTGCCCCTCGCATTCGTGGAAGTCAAGAAGCCCAATAATGCCGAGGGCATCCTTGCGGAGAAAGACCGCATCGAGACCCGAATGAAAAACAAGCGGTTCCGCAAGTTCATCAACGTGACCCAGTTGATGGTCTTCTCCAACAACCAAGAGTACGATCACGAAAGGATTGTCCCCATCCAAGGTGCATTCTATGCGACTACATCCCGTGACAAGGTATTCTTCAATGTCTTCCGGGAGGCCGACAATGAACTGCTGCTCAATTGCATAAAGAATGGGAATGACAAGCTGACAGAGGAAGACGAAAAACTGGTTCTGACCCACCGTAACTGTCTCCCCATCAAGGGCTCTTCAGAGTACCAGACAAACCTCGGATACAACACCCCCACCAACCGGATTCTAACCTCCCTGCTCTCCAAGGAGAGGTTCCTGTATCTCCTCCGCTATGGTATTGCCTATGTCGATAAGGTGGAAGAACTTGAGAGCGGAGAGAAGGTTACCCGTCTTGAGAAGCACATCATGCGGTATCAGCAGCTATTCGCCTCTCTTGCTATAAGGAAAAAGTTGTCCGCAGGTGTCAAGTCCGGCATCATCTGGCACACGCAGGGAAGCGGCAAGACGGCCTTGGCGTATTACAATGTCCGCAATCTCACGGATTACTATGCCAAGCGGGACACAACCGTCAAGTTTTATTTCATCGTTGACCGCCTCGACCTCTTGGAACAGGCTGCCGGGGAATTTGCCGCCCGTGGGCTCATCGTCCGCACGGCCAACAGCCGGGAAGAGCTGATGAGCGATTTTTCGACCAATACGGTTGTCTCCAATGCCGGGGGCAAACCGGAGATAATGGTTGTCAATATCCAGAAATTTGAGGAAGACCACCGGAAGATTGATTTGCCGGAGGCATACAGCACGAAGCTGGTACGCATTTTCTTCATCGATGAGGCGCACAGGGGATATAATCCCAAAGGCAGTTTCCTTGCGAATCTCCTTGACGCAGACCGGGACAGCATCAAGATTGCCCTGACCGGAACTCCGCTGCTGAAAGAGGAACGTGCCTCTTGGAAGGTGTTTGGCGACTACATTGACACCTACTACTACGACAAATCCATTGCGGACGGCTATACGCTGCGCCTGATGCGTGAGGACATAGAGACGGAATACAAGGAGCAGATTGAGAATATCCTCGACCGCCTCACCAAAGAGGTTCAAGTCAAGAAGTCTGACATTGACCACAACAAGATTATCGAATCCGACAACTACCTCAATGCGCTGTTGGATTATATCATACACGACCTCACCAAGTTCCGCATCCAGCAGGATGCGCCCAAGGTGGCCGGGATGATTGTATGCGAGACGAATCCACAGGCTCGTGCCATGCTCGCCCTCTTCAACGAAAGGTTCGCTCCGGAGAATCCGAAGCCGGGCGAAAAGCCGATGCGAGCCGAGCTTATCCTGCACGATGAAGGTGACAAGGAGACCCGGAAGATTCTCATAGACGAATTCAAGAAAAAGGAGACCATCGATTTCCTGATTGTCAATAACATGCTGCTGACCGGATTCGATGCCTCCCGGCTCAAGAAGTTATACCTGTGCAGGAAACTGGACGGGCACAATCTTCTACAGGCTCTCACAAGGGTCAATCGCCCGTACAAACAGTTCCAATTCGGGTACATCGTTGATTTTGCGAACATCAAGAATAATTTCATCGAGACGAACAACGAGTATCTCCGGGAGTTGAACCGGACAACGGAGGACATCCCGGATATCGATGTCCCCACTCCGGCTGGCGATACGCTCATGATAAACAATGACGAAATCATTGTGGCCATGAACGAGATTAAGGATTTGCTTTGGCGTTTCGACACCGACAATGCCGAGGAATTCCGCAAGCAGCTGGATGAAATCGGTGACAGACAAGTCCTCTATGAACTCCGGAAAGGTCTGGAGAATGCCAAGGCGATGTCCAATCAAGTCCGCAGTTTTGGAGATGAGAAACTCAAGGCTAAGTTCAAGACGCTCGCCATAAACGGTCTCCCCATCCTGCTGTCCGAGGTCAATCATCGGATTGACCGTGTGAACCTGATGGAGAACACCGACCACACGGCAGAGGTTTCCGGCATCATCAATGAAGCGATTTCGGCTCTGGAGTTCAAATTCAATTACAAAGGCAAGGAGGAGCTGGAGATTGTCTATAACGACCTGATGGAACGGTACCACGATGTGAAACGGGAATTTGATGCCTGTTTCGACAAGCAGGAGGATAAGTATATATCTCTGGCAGAGGATTTTCGTGCCTATTTCCGCAAGAAAGGATTTACCCGTGACGATGTGGCTGCAGTCAAGGCCGACATTGGATACATGGATGACGTGATGCGGAAAATCCGGGAAATCAACCGCAGGAACAACATGCTGAAAAGGAAATATGCGGATGACGAGAAATTCGTCCGTATCCATAAGCGAATCATGGAAGAGAATGAAAAGAGAGCCTCCGGAACTCCTCCCCGGAAACCGCTTATCTCTTCCAGCGAGCGGGTGATAGCGGAGGAACTGTCCAAGGTGAAAGCCTCCATTGATGCCTTGATATACCTCAACATCAACATATTGGCCAACGAGAGCTCGTTCAATCAGCAGGTGCTTGCCTCCGTGAGCCAAAAGATGTACCAACTTGGGATTGAATCCACTTTGGAAGACAGGAAATATATCAGAAAACACATTGCAGACGAATACCTTGGCCGCTATGCGGAACTGGGATTCAGGGCAGGAGCATAAAACATGGAACAGATACAGATAGAACAGGCCACCAAACAACTCATTGACGGGCTCAAGCAGACCTGCGGAAACTTCGGTCTCGGCAATGACGGCAACGAATACAAAATCATCATTCAGGTATTCCTGTACAAATACTTCAATGATAAGTTCGGGTATGAGGTGAAACGGGCTCCCATCTATGGGGAAAGGCTCTCCAAGGCCGAAAAATGGGATGCTGAATATGACAAGTTCACGGATGACGAGTGCGAGGACTTGTTCTCATACCTGCCGGACGGGACGCCTCATCTGATGCCCCGGCACACCATCCATCACCTCTACAACGCACAGCAGCAGGGCGATTTCTCGAATCTGTTCGACAGCACGATGGTGGAGATTGCCGATATCAATGCCGACATCTTCTCGATGGCCACGGTGAACAAAACCAAGCTCACCATCTTTGAGCCTATCACGGTATTCATTCCGGATTCGACACAGAGGGATGAGTTCGCCATCTCCCTCATGCGTTTCATCGCAGACCCGAAGACCAACTTTGAGGAGATGTTCGCCATGAAGTACGACTTCTTCTCCACGATGTTCGAGTATCTGATTAAGGACTACAACAAGGACGGAGGCGGCAAGTATGCCGAGTATTATACCCCTCGCAGCATTGCCCTCATCATGGCACGGCTCCTTGTGGGGAACAATAAGGACCTTCGAGGTGTCACCTGCTGCGACCCTTCCGCTGGCTCCGGCACGCTGCTCATGGCTCTTGCCCATACCATCGGGGAGAACAGGTGTACCATCTACAGTCAGGATATCTCTCAGAAATCCTCCAAGATGCTGAGGCTCAACCTCATTCTCAACAATCTCGTACCCAGCATCCAGAATATCATCCAAGGCAACACCCTGCTCAAGCCCGGCCACAAGAACCCGGACGGCTCGCTGAAGAAATTTGATTTTATCGTCAGCAATCCTCCGTTCAAACTGGATTTTCCGGACGAGCGGGACACCATTGCCCAAGACACCATGCGTTTCTGGGCAGGAGTACCCAACAAGCCCAAGGCCATAGACCCTGACAAGCCGAAGATGGAAATATACCTGTGCTTTATCCAGCACATGCTCTACTCCCTCGAAGAGGGCAAAGGAAAGGGAGCCATCGTTGTACCGACCGGATTCATCACCACCAAGAGTGGCATCGGCAAGAAGATTCTGCAATTCATTGTAGACGAGAAGATTGTCTATGGATGCGTGTCGATGCCATCCAATGTCTTTGCCACCACCGGAACCAATGTCTCCGTACTCTTTTTCGACAAGTCCAGAAAGCACGAGAAGGTGGTTCTCATCGATGCCAGTAAGCTGGGAGAGGAATATAAAGACGGCAACAAGCAGCGTACCCGGCTGCTTGACAGCGAGATAGAGCAGATTGTCGATACCTTTACGAATGAAAAGGTCGTGGATGACTTCTCGGTAGTCGTGTCCTACGATGAAATCAAGGAGAAGGGCTACTCTCTGTCTGCCGGGCAATACTTCGACATCAAGATTCAGTACGAAGACATCACTGCAGAGGAATTCCAGAAACGTATGGCTGGATACCGGGAGTCACTCGTGGCCAAATTCGAGGAGTCCCGGAGGCTGGAAGCGGAGATAATCAAGCAGCTGGATAGTTTGAAATTCAATGGGTAGCAGTATGAGGCTAAAAGATTTCATTACTGTCCAGTCAGTGTCCATAAATCCAATGGATGCCCCTGACCATTTGTTCCATCTATACAGTCTGCCATCTTTTGATGAGAACCAGACACGGGAAGAGGTCTATGGTCGTCAGATACAGAGCAATAAATCGATAGTTCCGGACAAGTGCATACTGTTCAACAAATTGAATGTCCGTTTTAAGCGCATATGGCTCATTGACAATAAGGATAGAGATAAGATTTGCTCTACGGAATTTCTGCCTCTAATCGTGGATGAGGACAAAGTAGATTTCCATTTCTGCTATTTCCTTCTCCATTCTCCAGCAATCACGAATTACCTCACTGGGCAAAATACCAACACTTCTGGTAGCCACAAGCGTATTGACCCGGATGATTTTTTGAGCATTGAGGTAACTTTACCCTCAATGACCGAGCAAAAAGGGATTGGGAAGTTTCTCTATGACCTTGAGCAGAAGATAACGGTCAATCGGCAGATAAATGATTATTTAGCTGCCTGACGGA
>JAFUZO010000004.1 GCA_017476575.1 Bacteroidales bacterium
GTTGATGATACGGATGAGCGTGGACTTTCCCGCTCCATTCGGTCCCAGCAGGCCGAAAATCTGTCCTTTCGGAATGTCGAGGCTGACATGATCCAATGCCACCTTTTCCCCGAAAGTCTTCGTCACATTCTTTACTTCAATGATTGCCATAGGCTGCACAATTTCCGGCAAAGATACAAAAATTTATCGAATTACAATAATATATTATCAAATATTCAATATCTTGGTCACGAGTTCCACCAGGAGATCGCCCGGAGCGGCTTCCCCCGTCTCCCCTCCTTTGCCCTTATAATCATAATCGTCGAGCAAGGAAATGACTGCCATACAGGAACGCATCGGGTAGTTCCGCAGGGCGGCGTCGTATTCCTTGAAGAAGTAGGGATTGACGCCCAACACTTTAGCCTTGGCGCCGGCATCCGGATTACGGTCGCCCTGAAGGAGCGCCGCATATTTGAGAATCCGATAGAAATGGGTGAACAAGGCGCTGACGGCCATCGGCATGGCGAACTTCGGGGCATTGCCGATGAAACCGGCAATCCGCAACGCCTTCGGGGCATCCTTGTACGAGAGCGCACGCGTCAGCTCGAATACGCTGAACTGGCGGCTGATACCGACATTCTTCTCGATGTCCTCTGTCCGGATGAGGGTCGTGCCCTCAGGCAGGTTTTTCAGCAGTTTTCCGGTCTCGACAGCGATTTTCGACAGGTCGGTGCCCGCGGATTCGCCCAGCAGGGCAGCCGCTTCGGGCTCGATTTCAAGACCGCGTCCCCGGTAATAGTCCGCGATCCACTGGGCCATCTCATAGTCTCTGAGCGCATTCGACTCTACGATAACGCCCGTCTTGAGGACAGTCTTGTACAGGGAGCGTCGCTTGTCTGCTGAGGCACCATGCATCAGGATGACCAGCACCGTGGAATCCAGCGGCTTCTGGCAATAGAGGGCCAGATCTTCCAAAGACTTCATTGCCTGAGCCTCCTTGACCACGACGAGTTGCCGCTCCGCCATCATCGGAAAGCGCCGGGCAGCTGTAATCACGGTGTCCGCATCCACGTCGGCCCCGTAACAGACCGTCTCGTTGAAATCCTTCTCCCACTCCTGGAGGCAATTCCGGATGATGGCATCGCAGACGAGGTCCGGATAGTACGGTTCCTCCCCCATCAGCAGATATACAGACTTGAAGATGCCATTGCTGACATCTTCAAGGATATTCCTGACCTGGCGGTCTGTCTCTATGTACCCCTTGGCGGCCACTACCGGTCGAATTTCTTCTCTTTGGCACGTACGATCCGCTCTTTCATGGCATCGACGGCATCGGTCACCGCCTCTTCGAAGGTCTTCGCATTACGCTCGATCACAAGGTCTTCACCGGGAAAACGGGTCTGGAGGCGGACATTCTTGTTGTCAGCATCCGGGAGGAGGGAAAGGGTCACATCGATGTCGCCGAGGTTGTCGAAGAATTTCTCCACCTTGCCGACTTTCTTCTCCACATAGTCCAGCAGCTTCTGGTCTGCATTGAACTTCAAGGATTTCACGTTAATCATGGTTTCCTTCGTTTTTGGCCCGGGGATGGGCCTGGTTGTACACTTTCTTCAGCCGCTCGACAGTGTTGTGTGTGTAGACCTGCGTGGCGGCGAGGGACGCATGCCCAAGCATCTCCTTGATCGAGTTCAGGTCCGCTCCCTGGTCCAGCAGTCCGGTCGCCAGGGTGTGCCTGAGCACATGGGGGGATTTCCTCCCGGTGATGCCGTAGCCGTCGAGTTCCGCCTTGATGACCCGGTCCACATACAGGGGATAGAGCGGCCGCCCCTTCTCCGTCACGAGCAGCGGGTCATCCACATATCTCCTACCCTCCACCATCAATGCTGCTGCTTGTAAATATAGGGAAATTTCGTGACAAAGTGAAGGAATCAATGGAATTTCTCTCATTTTTCCTCCTTTTCCATGGACATGGAGGACGCCACGGGCTTCGTCAAACGAGCCGACCTGGAGGCCGATGAGTTCCGCCCGGCGGATGCCGGTTTCATATAATATACTGACAATCAGTCGGTGCAGGCGGTTTCGGTAGATGCTCCGAGCCGTCTTCTCCGTCGGGGCCGGCCCGTAGCCCGACAGGAGCTCCAGTTCGTCCTCCCCGGCCCAATGGGCTGTAGCGGCCAGATAGTCCTCCATCGACTGCTGCCGGTAGAATTCCGGCAGGCGGCGCTCCATCTTCGGCCGGGCGACGCTGCGGGCAGGGTTGGAGGTCAGTGTCCCGGCCTGCATCAGGAACCGGCAGAAACCGCTGAGTGCGGAGACATGTTGGTTCACCGTACGCGCCTTCATACCCGATCCCATGAGTTTCGCTTCATATTCGCGGATCAGCGAAGGTGTCAGCGATTCCACGAGAGGGGCATCCTGAGCGGCAGCATACCGGCTCAGCACATCGCGGTAGATTTCCTGCGTCCGGACGGAATACCGCCGGATGTCCCGCAGATACGCGATGTATGCCTCTATTTCATTCATTGCCGGGGAGTCAAGCCCAGTTCGGCGGCCTTCTCCCGCATCAAGGTATCGGCCGCCGCGAAATCGTATGGAATCATCCCGTCCAGGATGGCCTCCTTGACGGCCTCCTTGATCTGCCCGACCAGGTGGCAGGGTCCGATGCCGTAGACTTCCATAACGTAATCGCCGGTGATGGGGTTCTTGAAATTGCGGATGGAGTCCTTCGCCTCCACCTCGGTCATCTTCGTGCGCACCAGTTCGAAGTTGCGGCGCAGACGGGCGACCTTGGCCGGATTCTTCGAAGTGATGTCTGCATTGCACAGGAGCATGAGGTCGTCGATGTCGTTGCCGGCATCGAACAGAAGGCGCCGCACAGCGGAGTCCGTCACCTCGTCATCCACCAGGGCTATCGGCCGCAGGTGCAGATTCACGAGCTTCTGGACATACTTCATCTTCTCGTTGAGCGGCATCTTGAGGTCCTTGAAGATCTTCGGGACCATGCGTGCACCTATCACCTCATGGCCATGGAAGGTCCAGCCGATGCCGGGTGTATAGCGTTTCGAGGCCGGCTTGCCGATATCGTGCAGGAGCGCCGCCCAGCGGAGCCAGACGTTCGGCTGCGTACGGACCGTCCCGGTCCATCCGTCCCCGTCCTGCTCCGGTTCATAATCGTGCAAGGTCCCGGCGGCGATGGCCTCCACCTCGAAGTCCGCCACGTTGTCCACGACCTTGAGGGTATGGGAGAAGTTCTCCTTGTGACCCTTGCCGTCCACGGTCTCCACGCCTTTGAGCTGTACCAGTTGCGGCATGAACTGCTCCAGGAGGCCCGTCTCGTCCATCAGGCGGAAGGCCATCGAGGGCTGGCTGGTGAGGAGCATCTTGTTCACCTCTTCCACGATGCGTTCGCGGGAGAGGATGCCGAGGCGGTCTGCCATCCGGCGCATGGCCGCGAGCGACTCCGGTACAATGGTGAAGGCCTGCTCAGGCGTCGAGAGCCGGGCGGCGAAGCGGATGGCCCGGAGCATCCGGAGCGGGTCGTCGCTGTAGGTCTGCTCCGGCTCCAGCGGAGTGCGGATGATGCCGGCCGCCAGGTCCCGGATCCCGCCGAAGGGGTCGATGAGGGCACCGAAGTCCTCATCCTGGAGGCTGAACGCCATCGCGTTGATGGTGAAATCCCGACGGAGCTGGTCCTCTTCCAAGGTGCCGTCCTCGACGACAGGTTTGCGCGAATCCCGGTTGTAGGACTCCTTGCGGGCTCCGACAAATTCCACTTCGATACCCTTGTAATGGAGCATCGCTGTACCGAAGTTGCGGAAGACGCTCACGTTGGCATGGATCTTAGCCGCCACCGCCTCGGCCAGGGCGATACCGCTCCCCTCTACCACGATATCGATATCCTGGCTGAGTCTGCCCAGGAAACAATCCCGGACATAGCCGCCGATGACGAAGGCACGCACGCCCAGCTGCGCCGCCGTCCGTCCGACCAGCGGAAACACCGGATGATCAAGATAGCCCTGTGTTATCGTCTGCATAACATTTCTTCCCAGGTGGGGGCCTTCACGACAAAGTCAAAGCCGGCCTCTTTCCTTTCAAACATAAACGTCTTCATGCCGTTGGTGACCACGATATAAGCGACATCCAGTTCCCGGTTGTAGCGGAGCGCCTGGTCCACCACAGCCTGGTCCAGCACAACCTCAGGCCGCTTGCATTCCACGACCATGAGAGGACGGGCACTGCGATCATACACGACGATATCCGCCCGGTAGTCCATCTGCCCATGCCGGAAGGCCACCTCGCTCATCATCATGTGCTCCGGGACCTTCATTCCTTCGTGCAGTACAGATATAAACCATTGCCGCACCTCCTCCTCGGGGGTCCGGTGCACACTCTTCTTCCGGAGCGGGTCCCAGATCATGTCACTTTGAACCGGCATGGTGCAAAGGTAGCGAAAAACCCGGAAACCGCCAACGGGACCGGCTGTAAACGAAGGTTCCCCGGGCGTCCTGCGAGGGACGCCCGGGGAACCCGAGGCACGGCGGCTGCCTACTCTCCCGACTGGTGGGTCAGTACCATCGGCGATGGCGGGCTTAACGGCTCTGTTCGGAATGGGAAGAGGTGGGACCCCGCCGCCATAGCCACCGCAATATATTACTTGAGAGA
>JAFUZO010000040.1 GCA_017476575.1 Bacteroidales bacterium
TGAAATACCGGAGGATGGAGGCGCCCCACACCGGGCTCTGCCGGTAGAACTGCGTGGTGCGCGTCGGATTGAAATAGCCACGCAGGAGGGCGGCTCCGCCGTACCCGCCGACCAGCCAGTAGTCGTTGGGCTTGGCCCGGGCAGGCAGGCTCAGGCTGTCCAGATAGGTGTCGGTCACTTCGGCCGGCAGCGAAAAGAATTCTTTCTCCAAGTCGGTTTCCTGCGCATGGATTCCCATTCCGAAGGCCAGGAGACAGAATACAGATAAAACAGGCCTTCTCATCGGAACAATTCCTCCAGATTGATCTGCTGGACCATCTCTGTCCGTTCCGGTACGTCGATCAGGAATTTGTCGTCCAGCTTGTAGAATTTCACTTTCTCGGGCTGCCGATGCTCCAACAGCACGCCGGTGTCCACGATATTGTTGCGGTTCACGTCCTCCGTAATCCGGATGCAGTAGGAGCCGGCCTTGAGGTAGGGGAACAGGAGGGCTTGGCCGGTGTCGACGATGAAGGACCGGATGACCTTGTCCCGCTTCTCGCTGAGCAGGTCGATGATGTATTTGTTGTGGACCCCCGTGAGCTCCAGGGAGAGAGAGCTGAGCTTTTCGTCGTTGGGGAGCGTCACCTTAAGTTCTGTGCTGTCGTTGTAGAAGCCGTTGATGTCTCGGAATTTCCGGTGGGGGACCTTCAAGTAGTAATCGAAGCCGGGCTGGAATTTCTCGTCCGGCATGACCGTGAAGCGGCGGAGGTTCGTAGTGTCGCGGGTGACCTGATAGGTGCCGGACTTCTCCTGCTGGCGCGGGTTGACAGACCGGAAGGAGAGGGAATCCCAGGCCTCCTGGATGAGGGGATACTTGAACTCCAGCTGGAACCCGTATTGCTCAATGGTGGAGCCGTCTGCGACCGAGGTGAACACCGCGATGGTGTCCTCATGCTTGATATCACGGCGGGAACTATTCTGAAGCTCGGCCCGGAGCTTCTTGTCGAGGGCAAGTTTGACTGTCTCGTCGGTCGGGACGAGGCGGCCCGTCGTATCGGTCTTGTCGTAACGGATCAGGAGCTGCAAGGTGTCCGGCATGCGGCGCTGGTCGTTGACCCAGAGTTCGAGACTGTCCCGGACCGGGTTGAACTGGGTGATCAGTTTCTCTTTCGGAAGTCCCTTGATGCGCATCGCATGGATATGGGCATCCGGTGCCATGAAGGTCAGGTAGGCGGTCCGCATCCCGACCCGTTCCTTTTTCATGATCATCTGTTTGGAGGGTTTCTCGCGGAAGAGGTTCAGTTCGATGTCGGTCTTCCGGGCCAGGCAGTGGACCGTGTCCTTCATGTCGAACTTCATCAGTTCGTAGAGCGTATCGCTGTAGACTGTCCGGGGCCGGAAGAGGGTGTCCAAGAAGGCGACGCTCTCATTGTCCGGCTCGTAGATATTGTTGTTGTTGGCGTCTTTCAGCGCATAGACCCGGTAGAGGGTATCCTGGATGTTGCGGAGGCTGAAGAACCCCCAATCGTCGGTCTTGGTGGCGGCATCCGGGCGGTGCAGGAAGAGGGCGGAATCCGCATGATCCTTGTACAGAAGCACCGTGGCTCCTTTGACGGGCATGAGTGTGTTGCAGTCCTGGACGATCCCCGTCATGCACATCGAATCAATCTGCGGCCCGGTTGAAAAGACGAGCGTATAGCCGGCATGCATGTTCCCCTCGTTGTTGTCCCCGACAGCGCCGGTGATGTCCAGGGTGTAGGTCGTATTGCTGTCCAGGTCGGATTCGAAGTAGACGATGATGCTCTTACCGCTGATCTTGTACTTCGGCTTCTTCTCCTGGGGCGGAGAGAGGAAGATATTGTTGGCATCCTTAACCACGACGTATTCATCGAAGGTGAACTTGACCTGGGTCTTGTGGACCGGGACGTTGACGGTGCCGGGCAGGGGAGAGATCTTGCGGATTACCGGAGGAATCGTATCTTTGGCCCCGCCGGAGGGCGCTGTCGTGGTGTTGGCGCAGCCCGTCGGGAACATCAAGGCCCCGAGGACCAGGGCCGCGGGGATCAGAGGAAGGTATTTCGCGTATCTTTTCATTATAATTCGCTTCGTGACACGGATTCGATGCCCTCGATGCTGGAAAGTTTCCGGAGCATCTTCTCGAGGATTTCCTTCGAATTGACATAGAGGTCGATATAGCCTTCGAAAAGGCCCTCCTCCGAGGTCAGGTTCAGCCGTCGCATGTTGGCCCCCATGACGAGGGACAGGTAGCGGGAAATCTCGTTGAGCAGGCCCACCCGGTCGATTCCTTTGAGCGAAATCCGTACCAGAAAGGATTTTTCCTCCGCCTCTTCCAGCCATTTCGGCACGACGACCCAGTCGCCGTGGGTGGCGGCAATGCTCTCTGCCACCGGGCAGGACTTCTTGTGGACCGTGATGGTGCCGTCCGGCGACTTGAATCCGACGACCGGGTCGCCCGGAATCGGGTTGCAGCAGGTGGCGATGACGAAACGGCGTCCGTCGGGACCATCCTTTCCGATGATATAGCTCTCATCCTTGGGCTTCTCTTCGTGGCGGAACCACTTTCGGAGGATGGACATCCGCTGGCGGGAGCGTTTGAGGATCTCCGCCAGGCCCCCCAGCTTGATGATGCCGAGGCCGATGCGATAGTAGAGTTCTTCGCGGCTGCCGGCCTCGTAGGCGAATTCGATCTTCTGGAGCGTGTCCTCATCCGCCTTATAGCCGAGGGACTGGATCTGCTCCTCCAGGGTCTTCCGGCCGAACTCGACGGTCTGCTTACGCTCGTTCTTGAAGTAGTCCATCACCACAGTCCGGGCCCGACGGGTCTTCAGGAACTGGAGCCATTCGCGCTTGGGATGTTCGTCTTCGGCGGTGATGATTTCGATCTGGTCGCCCGTCTTGATGACATGGCTGAGCGATACGAGGCGCCGGTTGACTTTGGCGGCGATGGCCTTGTTGCCGATTTCCGTGTGGATCAGGTAGGCAAAGTCGAGGGCCGTCGCCCCTTTCTGGATGGACTTCTGGTCGCCCTTGGGAGTGAAAACATAGATCTCTGTCGAGGTGAGGTCGTTATGGATGAGGTCCAGCAGCTCCAACGCATTGACATCCGGGTTGACGAGGATGTCCTTGATGCGCGCCAGCCAGGAGTCCATCTCGTTGTCATTGTCGCTGATGTAGCCGTTCTTCTTGTAAGCCCAGTGGGCGGCGATGCCCTTCTCGGCGATATCGTCCATCCGGCGGGTGCGGATCTGCACCTCGACCCAGATGCCGGAAGGACTCAGCAGCGTGCAGTGCAGGGCCTCGTAGCCGTTGGACTTGGGATGCTTGACCCAGTCCCGCAGCCGCTCCGGCATATAGCGGTAGATACCCGTGACGATGGAGAAGACATGGTAGCACTGGTCCCGCTCGGTCTCGCCGGAATCCGGATCCGCATCGAAGATGATGCGGATGGCATAGAGGTCATAGACCTGCTCGAAGGGGATCTGCTTGACCTGCATCTTGTGCCAGGCCGAATACGGTGTCTTGACCCGTTTCTTGATCTCGAACCGGAAACCGGCTTTGGCAAGGGCCGTCTCGATGGGATCGACAAAGGCGTTGATCTCCTGCTCCCGCTCCTGGATGTTGCGGTCGATCTTCTCAGTGATCTCCGCATAGGCGTCCGGTTCCTTGTAGCGGAGCCAGATGTTCTCGAGCTCGGATTTGACACTGTACAGACCGAGCCGGTGGGCGAGCGGGATGAAGATGAACATAGTTTCCGACAGGATCTTGTCCCGCTTGTGCTCCGGCATGAACTCGATGGTCCGGCAGTTGTGCAGGCGGTCGGCCAGTTTGATCAGGACGACCCGCACGTCATCGTTGAGTGTCAGGAGGATGCGCTTGAAATTCTCGGCCTGGAGACTCTGGGAGGATATATCGCCCTGCTTGTTCTTGTCCTGGTTGTCCAGGACGGTCTTGATCTTGGTAAGTCCGTCCACGAGTGTCGCCACCTTGTCACCGAACAGGGCACGGAGGTCTTCCACCGTGTAATCCGTGTCCTCGACCACGTCATGGAGCAGGGCGGCTGCGATAGACTTGTAGCCCAGGCCGATATCGTCCACGACGATCTGCGCCACCGCAATCGGATGGAGCATGTAGGGTTCGCCGCTGCGGCGCCGCACGTTCTTGTGGGCCTCGTTGGCGAATTCGAACGCCTTCTGGACCACAGCCAGCTCCTTCTGGTTGGCACACCGCCGTCGGGCGGACTCCTTCAGGAGGGCGTACTCACGCGCAATCACCTCGTAGTCCTGCGGCGTAAACTCTGAAAAGCTCATATCTTCATTTCTTTTATATCATTCCGGCCTACGCATTGGAAAGCATAGGACAGTTCGGCCCCGTACAGGACGATGCTCCAGCCCAGGTTCAGCCAGAGCATGAACAGCGGCAGCGCGGCCATGGCACCGTAGACGGCACTCTGCTTGGCCACCATCACCTGTGTCTCCAGATAAAGGAACTGCACGGCCGCGAAGGCGGCTCCCGCAATGAGGGCCGCCTTGAAGGCATACCGGTAGTGGACATGCGTCCCGGGGATATATTTGTACATGGCGGACAGGATCAGCACCGCGGCCGCCGCGAAGAGCGCCCAGGACAGGAAGGACTTCAGATGCTCCGAAAAGGCGAAACGGCTCGGTACGGCGAGGTCCAGCACATGGGAATAGACCACGGACCCGGCGAAGAACAGCAGGACCACGAAAGGGGAAAGAATGAGGATGGCCACGACCAGCCCGATCATCTTCAGGAAGTTCTGATCCCGGGGAACCTTCCAGACATTGTTGAATACCTGGCGCACGCTGATCATCAGGCCGATGACGATCCAGACGAAGGACAGCATGCTGATGAGGCCGAACAAGCTGGATTCCGCCGTCCGGAGGATGTTGTTCGAGGCGCGGAGGAGGGCGTCGATGAGCTGCTGGTTGCTGACGTTCGCATAGAGGAATCCACTGAGCTGGTCCGACAGGCCGAGACCGCCCGTCAGGTAGAAGGCGATGGCGAGGAAAGGCACCACCGACAACATGGACCGGTAGGCGAGGGCCGTTACCTGGAAGCCGATTTTCTGGTCGGAGAAGGTGCGGAGCATCAGGACGACGGTCTGGAGGTCCCGGACCAGGCGTGCCTTCCAGCGGTCGATGTCGTCCATGTCGATGTACCAGATATCATGCGTCACGAACCGGACGGTCCGCCCTGCCACGATAGCGGCCCAGCGGATGAAGACCCGGGTCTTCTGTACGGCTCTTGCGAAAAGGTCCATCTTAGAACAGGGTCGGTTCGAATTTTTCAATGGAGGCTTCCGGGGCCTCCTGACCGGGTATCAAGGCACGGAAACCAGCTTCCGACAGGACGGGGATGCCGAGGGCGGCGGCCTTCTTGAGCTTTTCCGGTCCCGGCTTCTCTCCGGCCAGGAGGAAGGCGGTCTTGCTGCTGACGGAGCCGCTGTTCTTGCCACCGTTGGCTTCGATGAGTGCCTTCATGTCATCCCGCGAGATGCTGAAATTGCCGCTGATGACGATGGTCTTGCCGGCGAGGGCGTCGGAAGCGGCCTTCCGTCCGGCAGCCTTGACGGAGAATTGCAATCCGGCAGCCTTGAGACGCTGGATTTCGACCCCGTTCCGCTCGTTGCGGAAATAGTTCCAGATACTCTCGGCGATGACATCGCCGACTTCCGGGACGGCCAGCAGTTCTTCCTTCGAAGCTGCGGCGATGGCGTCGACATCGCCGAAATGCCGGGCGACGTCACGGGCGGTCGTTTCGCCGACATACCGGATGCCGATGGCGTACAGGACTCGTTCGAAAGGGACGTTCCGGGATTCGTGGAGACTGTCGAGGAACCGCTTCGCCGACTTCTCCTTCCATCCTTCCAGCATCAGCAGCTGTCCGGCATGGAGGTCGTACAGGTCGGCGGGCGTGCGGACGAGGCCGAGGTTGTAGAACTGCTCGACGGTCGCTTCCCCCGCCAGCACGTTCATCGCTTTCCGGGAGAGGAAATGGACCAGTTTCCCTTTGATCTGGGTCGGGCATCCGTCCGTGTCGGGACAGAACCACTTGGCTTCCCCTTCAGGCTTGACCAGCGGGGTGCCGCAGTCGGGACAGACAGTCGGAAAGGCCGGCCGGGCCGCCTCCGGGGCGCGCCGGGAAAGTTCTACCCCCGTGATCTTCGGGATGATTTCACCGCCTTTCTCCACATACACCCAGTCACCTTCGTGGATGTCGAGTTGGCGCATCTGGTCTTCGTTGACGAGGGTGGCCCGCTTGACCATGGTCCCGGACAGGAGGACCGGCTCCAGGTTCGCGACAGGGGTGACAGCGCCGGTCCGTCCGACCTGATAGTCGATGGACAGGATCGGGGTGAGGGCTTCCTCCGCCTTGAACTTGTAGGCGACGGCCCAGCGGGGCGACTTGGCGGTATAACCGAGTTGGCGTTGGTAGGCCATCTCGTTGATCTTGATGACGATACCATCGGTGGCGAAGGGGAGCTCCTTCCGGGCTGTATCCCAATGGGCGATATAGGCCTCGATTCCTTCGATATCATGGCAGATGCGGCGTTCGTCCGAGACGGGAAGGCCCCAGGAGGCAGCCGCCCGCAGCGACTCGTCATGGGTAGGGTAGTCCACCTGGCCGGTCGGGATATGGTACAGGGTGCATATCAGGCCGCGGCGGCCCACTTCCTGCGCATCCAGGAGCTTCAGGGAACCGGATGCGGCATTGCGGGGATTGGCGAACGGAGCTTCCTCTTCGAGTTCGCGCTCATGGTTGAGCCGGTCGAAAGAGGCGAAGGGCATCAGCACCTCACCGCGGATTTCGAACTCCGCCGGCCAGCCTGTGCCCTGAAGCGTATGGGGAATGCCGGCGATATGCCGTGCATTCTCCGTGACATCGTCGCCCATGACGCCGTCGCCACGGGTCAGGGCACGGAACAGTTTCCCGTCCCGGTAGGTCAGGCAGATGGCGGTACCGTCGAACTTGAGTTCGCAGCAGTAGGTGAAGGAGGTGTCGAGGGTCTTGACGGCACGCTCGACGAATTCCTCCACTTCTGCGACACTGTACGTGTTGCTGAGGGAGAGCATAGGATACTTGTGGGGATATTTCGGGAACTCCCGGCCGACGAGCGGCTCGGCATTCTCCGCCTGAGGCCCCTCCTCCAGGTCGCTGCCGACCCGCTGGGTGGGGGAGTCCGGTGTGCGGTATTCCGGGTAACGGGACTCCAGGTCCTCCAGCTCGTGCATCAGCTGGTCATATTCGTAGTCCGACATCGTCGGCGCGTTTGCCACATAATACTTGCGGCTGTTCTCCCAGAGGACGGCCTTCAGCTCTTCGATCCGCTGCTTTGCCTGCGTGAAATCCATGCGTGCGTGACTTTTGATTCAAATAACAAATATAGTCATAATCGCCCGAAAATTGATGGAAATGTTATTAAAAATCCTTAAATTTGCAGACCCGAAGAAAAACTGTAATACGAACATACCATGAAAGATTCCATCATCATCCTCTGTGGAGGCGGCCCGGCCCCGGGCATGAACACCGTCGTGTTCTCGGTGGCGAAGACCTTCTTGTCCAACGGATACCGTGTCATCGGTCTCCACGGCGGCTACAGCGGCCTCTTTTCGAAGGCTCCCCGGACAGAGGACATCGACTTTTTCAAGGCTGATGCCTATTTCAACCGCGGCGGATCCTACCTCCAGATGAGCCGGTTCAAGCCTACCGACAAGGATTTCGAAGAAAACTTCAACCTCGGCCTCTTCCAGGAGAACAACATCAAGCTCCTGGTGACCGTCGGCGGCGACGACACCGCATCCACCGCGAACCGCATCGCCAAGTTCCTCGAGGCCAAGCAGTATCCGATCCGGAACATCCACGTCCCCAAGACGATCGACAACGACCTGCCGCTTCCGGACAACGCTCCGACCTTCGGCTTCAATTCGGCCAAGGACGAGGGTGCCCACCTGGCCCGCACCGTCTACGAGGATGCCCGGACCAGCGGCAACTGGCTCATCATCAGCGCGATGGGACGCAGCGCCGGTCATCTCGCCCTCGGCATCGGCGAGGCAACGCACTGCCCGATGACTATCATCCCGGAAATGTTCAACAAGACGGCGATCACCCTCGACAAGATTGTCAACCTCGCCCTCTCCGCCATCCTCAAGCGCAACATTCTTGGCATCCCGTACGGTACCGTCGTCGTCGCCGAAGGCGTGTTCCACGACCTGGATCCGCAGGAAATCAAAAATGCCGGTGTGTCCATGACCTACGACGAGCACGGCCATCCGGAACTCGGAAAGATTTCCAAGGCCGTCCTTTTCAACGATATCCTCGAGAAGAAGTTCAAGGAGATCGGCATCAAGGTCAAGACCCGCCCGGTGGAGATCGGCTACGATGTCCGCTGCCAGGACCCGATCGCCTACGACCTTACCTACTGCTCCGAACTTGCCATGGGCGCCTACGAACTCTTCACCAAGGGAGAGACCGGCTGCATGGTCTATGTCGATGCCGCCGGCGAGGCCCATCCGCTCTATTTGAAGGACCTCCAGGGCCCGGACGGCAAGATTCCGCCGCGCCGCGTCAACATCGATGGAGGTACCTCCCAGAACTACTTCAACCATATCTGCCACTTCATCACCCCGGCCGATTACGAGGCTGCGGGGAAGTATGTGGCCGATCCTGAGGCCTACGACTTCAAGAAGATCCTGAACTGGTAGGATGTCTTGCTGACCGACATCCCTGTGACTCCGGCGTGACATCTTGTCATGCCGGAGTTTTTTCCTTTTCTTGGTATTTTATTGTCTTATAGTCGAATTATTCCCTAAATTGACACTTTAAGTGGCGTTTCAATAATAATACAGTCGAAAATTTACCCTATATTTGCAGTGCTGAAGGGAAAAAAAGATGATGAAGCGTAAATTATCCATCGCACTGTGCGCCGGAGCCTTGCTGCTCATCGGCTGCGGAAAGGACGAGATGCCGAAATACGGGCGGCCGTGGGATCGTTCCATCGCCGAGACAAAGGCTGATGTCGTGTCGGAAGACGGCCTTCCCGTCGTGTTCATTACCCTGGACGATGGGAAGGAAAAGATCAAGAAAGACAAGTGGAGAGGGGCCGTCATGACCATCGTCTCTTCGGACGATGTGGAGGAGATTCCTATCGAGATCCGCGGCCGCGGTAACAGCACCTGGCGGATGCCGAAAAAGCCTTTCAACATCCGGTTTACGGAGGAAACCCCGCTCCTGGGCATGGCGGCGGCCCCCCGTTGGTGCTTCCTGGCCAACTACCGCGACATGACGCTTATCCGGAATGCAGTGGCACTTGAAATGAGTCGGCATTCCTGCCTGGACTGGACGCCGGAAGGACGTTTCGTAGAAGTCGTTCTGAACGGAATCCATTACGGCAATTACTACGTGACGGAGAAGGTGGACCTGGACCATGTTCAAGTCGGAGAGGACGGCTACCTGCTCTGCATGGACCGTTACTATGACGAGGATTACCGTTTCAAGACCGACCGCAAAGAGATTCCAGTGGAAATCCTCACCCCGTATTTTTGCGGCATGCCCCAGGACCGGTACGATGCCATTGTCGACTATATGGATGATTTCGAAAAGGCGCTTTACAAGGGAAAGGGCAACTGGGAGGACTACGTCGACCTCGACAGCTTCTGCGATTGGTTCCTCCTCCATGAACTGGCGACCAACAGTGAACCGGACGAGCCCCACAGCGCCTACTTCCACAGGGTCGGCGACGGGCCGCTCCAGGCCGGGCCGGTCTGGGATTTCGACTGCTGGACCTTCCGGACGGGAATCGGCGACATGTGGGTCAACCAGCATGCTCTCTGGTTCGACGCCCTGCTGAAGGAAACGGCCTTCCAGGAAACGCTCCGGAAGCGCTGGGCGGTCCTCCGTCCGGCCATGGTGGAGGAGATTCCCGCCTACATCGATGAGACGGCGGCCTCCATCCGCAGTTCGGCCCTTGTCAACGAAGAGATGTGGGGAACAGAACGGGAGCGCAAGGTCAACGGGGATGAGGGGATGTCCTTCGATGCGGCCGTTCCTCGTCTAAAGGTGGCGCTGCAGCAGCGGGTAGAGGCGCTGGATGCGAAACTCCTGTAGGTCCTTTCCCCGATTTTTCGTATTTTTGTCCCCCGTATGAAGCAGATCATCTACCAACTGCTTCCCCGTCTCTGGTCGACGGGGAAGTTCTCGGGCATCGACAAGGTTTCGCTGGCGTATTGGAAGGAACTCGGCGTCGACTACATGTGGTATACCGGAGTCATCCGGCATGCGACCCGCAAATCGGACGAGGGCTGTGTTCCTTCGCATCCCCAGGTTGTCAAGGGGGAAGCCGGCTCGCCCTATTCCATCACGGATTATTACGATGTGAATCCCTATCTGGCAGACGTCCCGTCACGGCGGCTTGAAGAATTCGACGAACTGGTCCGGCGGACGCATGAAGCCGGACTCAAGGTCCTCATCGACTTCATTCCGAACCATGTTTCCCGGGATTATACCGGAGCAGCCGCCCCTGTCGGCGTCCGTCCGCTTGGTGCGGATGACGACCCCTCTGTCCACTGGACTCCCGGCAATGACTTCGTCTATTATCCCGGCGAGGCCCTCCGGCTGCCGGTCCCTGGATCATATCACGAAGACCCGGCCCGGGCTTCCGGCAACAGTTTCACATCTGCTCCGGCACTCTCCGACTGGTACGAGACGGTCAAACTCAACTATTGCGATTTCCATACGTCCACCTGGGACAAGATGTACGCCGTCGTCCGGTTCTGGGCCCTCCGCGGTGTGGACGGCTTCCGGTGCGACATGGTCGAACTGGTGCCGCCCGCGTTCATGAAGTGGCTGATTTCCCGCATCAAGGGAGAATTCCCGGACCTGCTGTTCGTCGCCGAGGTGTATGACAAGGGGCGCTACCGGGAATATGTGGAGGTAGTCGGATTCGACCTGCTCTACGACAAGTCCGGGCTCTACGACACAGTCCGGGCCGTGACCTGCGACGGGCTCACGGCGCGCTCGCTGACCTGGAACTGGCAGAGGCTCGGCGACTTGCAGCCCCATATGCTGAACTTCCTGGAGAACCACGACGAACAGCGGATTGCTTCGGATTTCTTCGCCGGATCGGCTGCCGGAGGCTATGCGGCGCTCGCCGTATCCCTGCTGCTGAACACCGCACCGTTCATGCTCTATCTTGGGCAGGAGGTGGGGGAACGGGGGATGGATGACGAGCCTTTCAGCGGCGTCAACGGACGCACTTCCATCTTCGACTGGTGGACAGTCGACTCCCTGCAGCGGCTCCGGGCCTGGATTCCGGACCGGCGCAAGGGACTGACCCGCACGCAGCGCTCCGTCTTGAAACGCTACGAGGCCGTGCTGGCCCTTGCCAAGACGCCCGCCTTCTCCTCCGGAAGCACGTACGACCTCTGCTATGCCCAGGGCACCGGCTTCGACGCCGACCGCCACTTTGCCTTTCTCCGCTCCGACGGACGGGAGACCTGGCTTGTCGCCGCCAACTTCGGCCCTGCCGCCTCCATCACGGTCACCATCCCCCGCGAGGCCTGTTCCTTCCTCGGCCTCGACACCGTTCCAGCTCCCATCACGCTCGACATCCCCACGCGTGACTTCGCCGCCACCCGTATATGCTGATTTCAACGATTCTGCCTCATTCCGCACTTTTCTGCATCATTTCATTGGATCTGAGGCAGAAAATCCTTGTTTGAGGCAGAAAAACTATCTTTGCATGAGACCGGCACCTACGATCCGCTTCTGCTGATGTACCGTGCCGGATTCATTGTGGGAAAATACGAGACCCATAAGATTCTTCACTTTGTTCAGAATGACAACCTCGTGTCATTCTTCAGCAGGTTTACCTGCCGAAGAATCTACTTTTTAGTCTCTGAAAAGAGCAAGGATTCATACTACGAAGCCCGGCATCCAGGCGTTCGGAATTAAAATCAGTAAAACGTTGATAGATAGTTAGTTCCGTGTTTTAACCTATGTTGTTTCATATTAGGTTGAAATCGATAGGTTGTTCATAATGACGGGGCACAAAACCGCCGAATTGGGGTCTACCGGCGGCGGAATTCGGCGACAGTGATGGCGGTGGCGATGGCGGCGTTGAGCGATTCGGAGCCAGGGGAACCGGCCGGATAGGGGGGAATGAAGAGGCGGTCGCTGACGCAGGCGGCCGTGGCCGGGGAGATACCGCAGGATTCGTTGCCGATGACAATGATGGAAGGAGCAGCTGAACCGGTGTGGAGTTCCCTTGTATACAAGTTCTCACCATCGAGGAAGGTGCCGTAGACAGAACCGCCCGCCCGGAGAACCGCCGTGCAGAATGCCGACATTTCCGTATAGTGGAATGGAACCCGGAAGATGGCCCCCATCGTGGCTTGGACGACCTTGGGATTGAAGAGGTCCACGGTGTCGGGTGAGGCGTAGACGGCATCGAGGCCGAACCAGTCGGCGACGCGGAGGATGGTGCCGAGGTTGCCCGGGTCGCGGATACCGTCGAGGGCCAGGAAGAGCCCCCGGGAGGGGAGTGCGGCACTTTCAAGTCCGCCCGGTTTCCGGACGACGGCGAGTGCAGGCGGGGGCGAGGCC
The DNA here is from genome assembly GCA_017476575.1 of Bacteroidales bacterium. Classification (GTDB taxonomy): domain Bacteria; phylum Bacteroidota; class Bacteroidia; order Bacteroidales; family UBA932; genus Cryptobacteroides. The sequence continues at coordinate 12,625 of JAFUZO010000040.1, forward strand.
AGGGCCGACATCCGTGCCATCGCCGTCTCCCCGACTTCCTCCCGCCGGTACACCCGCTCCACCTCGAAATCAGAGGCGAGGGCCTCGGAGACCAGTTTTTCCCCTTCGACGACAAACACGCCGTACTCATCACGGAATTTCTTCTGCGAGAGCGACTTCACGAATTTGATTTCCTGATGCGATATCGCCATAGCCAATATTTCTGCCTGCAAATATACGGATAATTGCCGGGAAAGTGTTATTTTTGCGGGAATGAAGTGCAGATGGCTCATATCCGGGGTAATGGCAGGACTGCTGGCGGCGGTATCCTGCAGCACGACGCGCTCCCTGCAGGACGGGCAGTATCTCCTGGCCGGCAACCGCATCAAGGCGGACGACAGCCGTTTCAACACGGGCGAGCTCGGCAGCTACCTCCGCCAGAAGCCGAACGCCTCGCTGTTCGGTGTCAATCCGCTCCTGTCCATCTACAACTGGCCCGGCCAGAGCGACAAGCCGCTGAGCCGTTTCATCCGCAAGTTCGGGGTGGCTCCCGTGGTCTATGACGCCACCCTGGTGGACGCCAGTATCGACAACATGCTGGGCCATCTGGAATATATCGGCTATTACGGCTCCGAGGTGGAGAGCCGCGTGGAAGTCAAAGGGAGAAAGGTTTATGTAACGTATTATGTAACCCTTGGAAAACGGTTCAAAATCAGCTCGATTGAATACGAACTTCCGGAATCGGAAATGTTTCGGGCCGACTTCGAGGCCGACCAGCGGCATATCACCTTGAAGCCGGGGCAGTACCTTTCTGAATCCGACTTGGAGGCCGAGACGGTACGCTCGTCGCAATATTTCCGGAACCAGGGCTACTACGGGTTCACAAAGAGTTACTACTTCTTCGAGGCCGACACATTGGCAGGGGACGGCACAGCCCGGCTGACCATGGCTATCCGGGACTACACCCGTAATGATACTCCGGAGCATACCGCGCCGCATCGCAAGTTCCAGATCGGTGACGTCCACATCTCCTATCCCAAGGATATCCGCATCCGTTCCTCCGTCTTGGAAAATCTCAACACCTTGCATCCCGGTCAGACATACAACGAGCGGAACGTCAACGCAACGTATTCCCGTCTAGCCAGCCTGAGCCTGTTCAACAGTGTCAACATTGCCATGAACCCTGTCGCGGAGGACCGCGTAGACTGTGATATCACCCTCCAGAATGCAGGCATCCAGGGATTCAAGACCAACCTGGAGGCTTCGGTCAACTCCACCGGTCTGTTCGGCATCTCCCCGCAACTGAACTATTACCACAAGAACATCTTCCATGGCAGCGAACTGCTGAACATCGGTGTGAAGGGCAATTTCCAGTTCAAGCCGGACGACGATGTCCGATCCACCGAACTGAGCACCTCCGCCAGTATCCGCTTCCCGAAGTTCCTGGGACTGCCGAACCGGCTGTTCAAAGGTCCGGTCGTGCCCCACACGGATGTCAATGCGGCTTTCAGCTACCAAGACCGGCCGGAGTACAAGCGGACTATCATTTCAACGGCCTTCGGCTATATCGGCAACTGGGGGAGGAATCTCTTCTACCAGGTCTATCCCTTCCAGGCCAACATTGCACGGCTGTTCAGCATCAGCGACAGCTTCTATGAGAACATCCTCAGCGACCGCTTCATGATGAACGCCTACAGCAACCACTTCGATATGGGCGTGGGCGGGACGCTGTACTACACGACCGATGCCTCTGCCATCCCTTCCCGACCGTTCCATTACTACCGGCTGAATTTCGACCTCTCCGGCAATGTGGTGAGCCTCTTCGACCGGTGGATGCCGACGGACCAGTGGGGCTACCGGACCATCTGGGAAACGCCTTATTCCCAATATGTCAAGGGCGAATTACAGGTCGGAAGGACGCTCCGGTTCGGCAAGTCGGGCCATCAGGCCGTTTCGACCCGGTTGCTGCTCGGGGCCGGGTATGCCTACGGCAATTCGACGAGCCTGCCGTTCGAAAAGCAGTTCTACAGCGGCGGCGCCTCCAGCATGCGCGGCTGGCAGGCCCGTACCCTCGGTCCGGGCAATGCGGCGGTCAACAAGACCTTCGTCATCCCGAGCCAGACGGGGGACATGAAGCTGGAGGCCAACCTGGAATACCGTTTCCCCATCGTCTGGAAACTGGAGGGCGCCACCTTTGTAGATGTGGGCAATATCTGGACCTTGAACAACAGCGGGGGAGACGGGGAACAGTTCTCCTTCAAGGAGTTGCCCCAAACTATCGCCGCTGACTGGGGCCTGGGGCTCCGCGTCAACCTGGATTTCATCCTGGTCCGGCTCGACGGCGGCATGAAGGTCTATGACCCCTCGCTGGACGCCGATGCCCGCTGGATCGGTCCCGACGGCTGGCTCCGCCGCAACAACTTCGCCATCCACTTCGGCGTCGGCTATCCTTTTTAGGGGGCGCTGCCCCCTATGTCCCCCGCGCCTCCCGGCCTATAAGTCCTCGGGACAAGCCCTCGGACACGGCCTCCGGCGGGCCGTCTGATGACGGCCTTCATTTCTTCGAAAGCGGGGGTCCCGGGAGATTCAGGGCTTGTAGTACTTCGGCCAACAGGAGGCGAGGTAGGCGCGGAGGGTGTTCTCGTGGCGGTTGTCCTGGGGCTCGTAGAAGACGGTGCCGGCCAGGGCGTCCGGAAGGAATTCCATGTCGGCGAAATGGCCGGGATAGTCATGGGCATACTTGTAGCCGTCTCCGTAATGGAGTTCCTTCATCAGGTTCGTCGGCGCGTTGCGGATGGGAAGCGGCACGGGCTGGTTGCCGGTTTCCTTGACTTTGGCCAGGGCCCGGTCGATGGCCAGATAAGAGGCATTGCTCTTGGGGGAGGAGGCCAGATAGACCGTCACTTCCGCAAGGGGAATCCGCCCCTCCGGCATCCCGATCTTGGAGACCGTCTCGAAACAGGCATTGGCCAGCAGCAGGGCGTTGGGATTGGCGAGACCGACATCCTCCGAAGCCGACAGGCAGAGCCGCCGGGCGATGAAAAGCGGGTCCTCGCCCCCGTCGATCATGCGGGCCAGGTAGTAGATGGCGGCGTTGGGGTCGGAGCCCCGGATGCTCTTGATGAAGGCCGAGATGAGGTCGTAGTGCATCTCGCCGTCCGTGTCGTAGACCGCCATGTTCTCCTGGATACTCTCGGTGACGACCTGATTGTCGATGACGATGGGGGAGCGCCCGGCGAAGGCATCCACGACGATTTCCAGCACATTGAGCAGCTTGCGTCCGTCCCCGCCGCTGTAGCGCAGGAGGGCGTCGGTCTCTTCGAGACGGATATCCTTGTCTTTCAGCAGGATGTCCTCTTTCAATGCCCGGTCCAGAAGGGTGCGCAGGTCCTCCGCCTCCAGGGGTTTCAGGACGAACACCTGGCAGCGCGACAGGAGCGGCGTAATCACTTCGAACGAGGGATTCTCGGTCGTCGCACCGATGAGGACGATGGTTCCCGTCTCCACGGCCCCGAGCAGGGCGTCCTGCTGGGCCTTGTTGAAACGGTGGATTTCGTCGATGAAGAGCACCGGAGCCCCTTTCTGGTTGAACAGGGAGGCGCCCTTGGCCTTTTCGAACACCTCGCGGACATCCTTCACGCCGGAGGTGACCGCCGACAGGGTGTAGAAGTCGCGGTCCAGCGTCTCGGCGATGATGCGGGCGAGGGTCGTCTTGCCGACCCCCGGCGGACCCCAGAGGATGAAGGAACTCAGGTTCCCGCTCTCGATCATCTTCCGCAGGACGCAGCCTTCGCCGACCAGGTGGCGCTGGCCTACATACTGTGCAAGACTCCGGGGGCGCATCCGCTCCGGCAGGGGAGGGTACAGGGCGCCCCGTCCCAGGTTTCCTTCATTCTGTTGCATGATACAAATGTACATAAAATCCCGGGTCCATCCACAAAAAAAGGATGGAAACGGAAAAAAACCGTCTTCCATCCTCATTTCCGGCCCGAAACGTGGACATGCTATATTTCTTTGGTGAAGACCCGGCGGCGGCGCTTGAACTCCTTCTCGTAGAGGTTCCAGAGGTTCTGGACCTTGTTGTTGGTCTCCATCTCGGCGTTGGATTCACCATATTTGAAACCGCCCTTGATCAGCATCGGGATGATCTCGTTGAAGAGGACGGCGTTGACCCCTTTGTTCTGGTATTCCGGATCAACGGCAATCAGCAGGAGTTCCAGGGCCTCTTCGTATTTGAAATACATGGATTTGACCAGATGCCACCACCCGAAGGGGAAGAGGTAGCCGCGCCCTTTCTGGACGGCCCGTGCGATGGAGGGCATGGTGACAGCCATTGCCACCAGGTCGCCTTGTGCATTTTCGACCAGCGTGACGAACTTGAGGTCGAGAAGGCCGAGATAGGTCTTGACATATTGGTCGATGACCTCCTGAGGAAGGACGGTGAAATCGTAAAGCTGGTTATAGGTCCGGTTGACCAGGTCGAAGAGTTTCTGCCCGATCTTCTCCCGGTTGACCTCCTTCCGGGTGATCTTGCGGACATGGAGTCCGTAGCGCTCTTCCACCAGCTGGGCGGCGCGGCTGACCTTCTCGGGCACCTGGTCCGGGACGAAGATCCGGAGTTCCAGCCAGTCGTTGGCCTTCTTCATCCCCAACGCCTCGAAGTGTTCGGCATAATAAGGATAGTTGAAGCGGAGGGCATAGGAACTGATGTCGTCGAATCCTTCCACGACGCAGCCTTCGCTGTCGAAATCCGTGAAGCCGAGCGGGCCGCTGACCTGGGTCATACCGTGCTCCTTGCCGAAGGCGACGACCGCTTCGATGAGGGCTTTCGACACTTCCTTGTCGTCGATGAAGTCGCACCATCCGAAGCGGACCTCGGCGTGGCTCCAGTCACGGTTGGCAATCTCGTTGATGATGGCCATCACGCGCCCCACGACCTTTCCGTCCGCATTGTAGGCGAGATATTTTTCGGTCTTGCTGTACTTGCCCATCGGGTTCTTGTCCATATCCAGGGCGGACATCTCATCCATATACAGACCGGGGACATAGTACGGGCATCCCTTGTACAACTCCAGCGGGAATTTAACGAATCGGCGCAGTTCCCTTCGGGTCTCCACGCGCTTGATGGTCACAGACATGGTTCAGGTTCAGTTTAGTGCAGCAAAAGTAGTATTTTTTTGCCAAATAGGCAAATTACAGGATATACCTGCGTCCATAGTCCAGCCGGCGCTTGCCGAAGGCGAGTTGGAGGCCGAACCAGGCGTTGAAGTTCAGCCCGTCGATCGGGAGGCCGACGAAGTCGACCGGCAGGTCGAGTCCCGGGATGGCGGCGATGCGGGTCGGGATGTAGTCCACACCGAGGATGAAATGGATGCCGGCGGGGTGGAAGTTCATGGCAGCGCCGAGGCTCCGGCCGAAATGGCGGAAGGCCGTGCTTCCGGAGAAACTGAGGAAGTTCAGCGGATTCCAGTTGAGGGAAATGCGGGCCTCGTCCCAGTTGTAACTGGCGCCATGCCGCA
>JAFUZO010000041.1 GCA_017476575.1 Bacteroidales bacterium
CCCCAAAACCCGACGATAAAACGAAAAAAGTATTACAAAAGGATAACGGTCCCTTGTCAGAACAGGGCGGCCAGCCCGTCGAACACGGCGCCTCCCGGGGCCGGGCCGATGGTGCGCAGCCGCTCCAGCGGGGCCAGCGCAGCGCGGAGGGGGCCTTCCAGCAGGGAGAACGACCGGGCGATCTGGCCCGCGAACAGGAGCGTGTCGACCAGCGTTTCCTCCAGCACCGGCGGCAGGACGTTGCCGAGGTGGGCGCCGGTCTCCGCGAAGGTCTCCAGGGCGGCCGTCTCCCCGCCGTAGGCACGCCGGGCGATGGTGAGGACGGAGGCGTCCGCATCTCCGCCCTTGGAGCGGTAGGTACGCTGGATGCCCCGGGCGGAGACATAGTCCTCGATGATGCCGTCCCGGTAGGGGAGGCTGTAAACCGACCGTGCCGGCGAGCCTTTCTCGTTGTACTGGACCACGCCGTCGCGGGCATGGGCGAAGCCGAGGCCGGTCCCGAGGGTGACGAGGGCCGTGTTGCCCCGGAGTCCCATCCGGCGGATGGCGCCTTCCAGGATGCAGGTCACATCGTGTCCGTAGCGGATTTCGAGGCCGTCCGGCAGCCCGGCCAGCGTGCGGAAGTCCTCGCCGTAGACGGCGGCGAACTTGTGCCGCATCAGGAAGATGCCCTGGCGGTAGTCGAACGGGCCGGGGATGGCGATGCCGACCCCGTCGAGGCCGCTCACATCGCCGAGGGCTTCCCGCAGCGATGCCGCGACGGACTCCCGGCTCCCGGCGGAATCGACCGGGACGGCCCGGCCGTCGGCGCACTTGATGAAGGTACCGCCGACGTCGAGCAGCCTATAGTTCGACATCTTCGAAGCCTTCCCGGAGAAGGGTCTTGTGGACGCGGACGGGTTCCACGCCGAGGTTCTCGATGACATAGCGTCCCATCGACGCCGGGACGACGACCATGTCCATGAACTCGGCCTCATAGCACCTCTCCGGATGGTCGAGCGAGCGGACCCGGATGCGTTCGCCGTCGACGAGGGTCAGGACATGGAAGACCCCGGCGGTGTCCTGCAGGCAGGCTTTTTCGAACTCCAGGCGGCGGAGGGAGAAGTAGAGTTGCTGGTTCTCGCCCACGATATATTCCTCCCAGCCCTCGCCGGAGGCCGCCAGGCGCGGCTGCTGGACGATGTAGTCCTCGCTGGACGGGTCGTGGATGACGGAGGTGCGGCGGTGCTGCGCGACCGTCTGCTCGCCGAGCCGGGTGTGGATCGGACGCTGCTTGCCGTCGAAGTCGAGGCGGAGGTAGTCGTACATCTTGTAGGTGTAGGAGCCGATGGTCAGGGAGCCGATTTCGAGGATGACCTGGTTGCGGCCGGAGGAATGGATGGTGCCGGCCGGAAGCATGACCTGGAGGCCCGGCTTGGATTCCTCGTAGCTGACGTATTTGAGGTAGTCGACTTCCTGGTGCTCCGTGTCGGCGGCCTCGATGTCCTTGAAGAACTGCGGGATGTCGGCGTCGTCGCGGAAGCCGATGAAGGTCTTGGCATCATGGCCGGTGGCGACGACGTAGTAACTCTCGTCCTGGCGGCCGAACTCGTCGTAGCGCTCCTTGTTGAACTTCGAGCCGGAGTGGCACTGGATGGACATGTTGCCGGTGGAATGGTAGGAGTCGTCGTAGTTGAACCGGATGGGGAAGTAGCCGCCGAACTTCTCCAGGGCCTTGGGGCCGAGGACGTTCACCCCCTCCTTCATGAAGAAGGTCGAGAACGGGAACTCGACGACGGTGCCGCCGACCTCCACGAGGATGGACACCTCCATCGGAATCAGGTCGAAGACCCAGGCGCAGTTGCGCATCGTGTCGGGGAGACCGCGGAGTTTCTTGACGTAGGTGCCTCCCCAGACGCCTTCCAGGTAGACGGGCTTGCAGCGGAACGGGTAGGTCGAGAGGCTGTTCATGATGGCGGTGAAGGCCTCGTAGGGGAGGAGTTTCATGTCGTCCGGATGGTCGGATTCCAGGTAATAGTCCACACCGCCGTCCGCGAGCACTTCCCGCCGCAGGTGGACGGCGCACTCGAAGTCGCAGTAGTAGCAGCGGCGGATGATGAGCGGGGTCGTGAGCGGCTGGGCCATGCCGAGGTTCGCGTACTGGCCGCGGCGGATGCGCAGGATGCTTTCCTTCGGCGTTACATCCAGGTACACCTTGATGTCATACAGCCCCCTCAGCCTTTCAATCAGGCACCCGTACCCGGATACGAGGGTCACGGTTCCGGCTTGTCCAGGCAGGCTCCCCTCGAACGCCTTCACCTTCTCCTCGTCCAGCAACCCTTCGTAGCCGCCCTTGTAGAGCCGTCCGAAGAGGAGCGTCGGGTCCTCGGTGCGGTCCCAGCTCAGGTGGGCGTCCACCAGGTCGTAGAGTTCGGCTTCGTCCTTGTAGACCGTACGGAAGTCGATGGCGCGGGTCTGGATGCCCCGCACATGGAGCTGTTGCTGCATGAGGTTGACGGCGCGGGCGAAATCGGCGGTGGTGTAGCCGTCGAATGCGATGACTACCGGTTTGCCGGCGGCAAGGGATGCAGCCTGTGCCGCCAGATGGGCGAAGGCCTTGACGGAGCCGCCCTTGACCAGGGCGTTGACCGTATTTCCCGTCAGACGGGGCCGGTTGACCGGTCTTGGATCGTCATACGGGAAGGGATTGTACATGAAACTCATTCTGAATACTGTTTAATATCGTTTGTATGTCTGTCCTTCGGTTTTCGGAACGGTGCCGGGACCGGGGTCCATATACCCTTTTCCGGCCATCCCCTCCTCGATCCTCCTCTTGTCGGAAGGGGAGGAGGTTCCAAGGAATCAAAATCCTGTTGTCCGTGGTGAAGACGATGCCGGAGCTTACCGGATGTCGTGGAATTCGATGCCCGTCATTTCCGCGAAATCCCTCAGCTGGGCGGTCCAGTCTCCGTCGGCGATGGCGAAATGCTGCGTGGTGCCGATCTTCAGGATTTCCTCGAAGAGGCGTTTCACCGGCACCCGGGGCCGGAAGATGCTGTGCGAATACGTGGCGAGGAGGTGCTTGCCCGGCAGCGATTCGACCAGGGTCACGACCATCTTGTACTTCCCGTCGCACTCCACGAGTTGGGCCATGGTCTTGAGCCCCGGCGAGATGCGGTACCAGGCGAACGGGGCCCCGGCGTACTTCCAGGCGGTCTTGGCGAAGCGGACGTCGCGTGCGATGATGACGTTCTGCTGCCAGGCCGGGTCGTTGTGGTCGTTGGGCCCGGCATGGCCCCCGGCGAAGGTGCCGAAATCGTCCTCGATGTGGAACGGCTCCAGGAAATTGACATGTTCCCCCGAGATGAGTTTGAGGATGTAGGTCATCAGGCCGGCCCCGATGTCGGCCTCCGGGACCAGGACCGAGACATTTTCGTTGAACCACGGGTGGTAGAACCCGGCCCGGCAACCGGCTACGCGGAAGGTCGCCTGGTCGATGTCGTTGTAGACCATCACGTCGGTGTCGGAGCGCTCGGCCATCTTCTGCAGGGCGAGGGACGCCTCGACACAGCCCCGGAACTTGTCTTCCGCCACGTCGTCCATGACCTCGTAGCGGGCGGCGAGGTCATGCTGCCAGGCGTCGACCTCGTCGGGCGAGAGTCCCTTGATGATATCTCCGTAGTCGGAGTAGGGAAGGTAGTGGATTTCCGGGCCCAGCTTGGTGAAGAGGTCGTAGTTGTCGAAATAGGTGGACCACATGGCTTCGTTCATGTTGGCCATGAGCCCGACGTTGGAATGCCGGAGGATGGTGCGGGTCCGGGCTGCCACGGCATAGACCTTCAACTGCTCCGTCACCTCCTCCCGGGTGCCCATGATGACCTTGACGTTCTTCCGGGGGACCCGGCTGACGGACCCCGACGCCTCCAGCGAGCCTACGAGGGTGCCGGCGCAGAGATAGTCGATGAAATCGTCCTCGTCGAGGGTGGTCTCGAAGGTCATCTTCGGCTTGGCCACGTTGGTGAAGATCACCGGGATTTCCGGCATGTCACGGAGGAAGCGGATCCAGGCGAAGTCCTCGCTCCAGGAGAGGAATTCCACGAGCACGAAGTCGACCTTCTCGTTGAAGAAGAGCGAGATGGCTTCTTCTGCATCCTTCCGTTCATAGATGATGCCGGGATAGACGAGGTCCAGGAAGCCCATCGTGGCCATGATGTCCTGGACGGCCTTTTCCTTCCGTTCCCCGTACGTGCCGCGCTGCGGGCCGTAGAGGTTCTTGAAGCGGGGGGAAGCGACGAGGAGGAGACCTGCCTTCGGCTTCCGGAGTTTCTGTTCACTGTTCATATCTGGTAGTTTTTATCGTAATCTTTCTGGTAACTGGTCCGGGCCACGGCGAGCATCAGGAGGCCGCATACGATCCAGATGACGCCGAGGAGGGGGAAGGTGGCCGCAAGGCTGCCCGTCGATTCCTTCATGGCACCGAGGATGACCGGGGCCAGGGCGCCGACCGCGAAACCGGTCATGATCATAGCGCTGGAACAGGAGGCGTGGAGCCGTGGCGGGGTGACGTCGTAGAGGACCGTATAGGTGTTGGCATCGAAGAAGGCGCGGAAGAATCCCCACCCGGCGAAACTCAGGTACAAGACCCAGAGCGAGGTACTGCGTCCCATCACGAGGAGGAACACCGACCCGGCGATGAGGCCGGCACCCTGGAGCCCCATGCGGGCCTTGTGGTTGCGGGCTCCGATACGGTCGGAGAGGTTCCCGGCGAGCAGGACGCCGATGAAGGCGGCGACATAGGTGTAGAACATGGAGTTGAATCCGGCCGCCTCCTGGCTCTGTCCGAACTCTTCCTGCAGGAAGGCCGGCACCCAGGTCATGAAGCCGGTGATGACGAAGATGAGGCCGCTGAACCCGATGGTGAGCATGAGCGCTGTCGGCGTCGTGAACACGGTCTTGAACCCGTCCCATAACCGGGGCCTGGCCACTTGGGCCGCGGCCGCTTCCGCCTGGGGCGCATCCTGCAGCCGGACGGCCATCAGCAGACCCCACAGGATGCCGGCGGCCCCGAAGAGGATGAAGGAATACTGCCACCCGAGACTGTCCGCGATCTTCCCGGCGAGCCAGCCTGCGAGGATGACCCCTACGTAATAGGCGGTCTGGTGGATGGACATCGCCCGGGCCCGGGTGTCGGTATGGTACTGCCCCAGCAACGAATAGTTGGCCGGGCCGAAGAAGGCCTCGCCGCCGCCGGTGGCCACCGAGCGCATCAGCACCAGCATCAGCACCCCGTTTGCCAACCCTGTGAACATAGTGGCGACGCTCCAGAACAGGATGGAGAGGGTGGTGACCCACTTCCGGCTGAACCGGTCGCCCGCCCACCCTCCGAGGGGAACCATGCAGGCGTAGAACAGGTTGAAGATGGTGGCGATGAGGCCGATGGACGTGTCTGTAAGATGGAGGCTGTCCCGGATGGCCGGCAGGACGGTATTGAAGACCTGCCGGTCCGCCTGGTTGAGCAGATAGGCCATCCAGAGGAGGCCCAGGACTTCCCATTTGTAGTTTTTTCCGTTTCCCTTCATGCTGTCTGGCATTACTTATCTGTGGTGTGCTGTGGTGCAAATTTAGATAAAATATTGCAATCCACCGCAAAATATTTCTTATTTTTGTCCCGGGCGGAAGACAGATCCGACGCCCTGGATACCTGCCTGGCTGACAGACAGCCATCTGCTTGTCGTCTTCCGGCCGGACAGCCGGGAGATTTTACGGGAAATATTGGTTTATTAAATAAGAGCGACATGATACAAATTCGGCAGGGAGCGTTCTTGTCGACGCTCCATCATCCGGAGGACGGGTTCTACCGGGGAACCCGGTTCGACCGCTCCGGTATCTTCGATTCCATCCTGTTCCGTGGCGTGGAAATGGCCGGCCGTTGGTTCATGCGGTACGATCCCTTCATGCACGATGCGGTCTGCGGACCGGCGGAAGAGTTCGCACCCGTCGGCTTCGAGGCGGCGCGCCCGGGGGAAACTTTCCTGAAAACCGGCGTAGGACTGCTGGTCCGTCCGGACGAAGCTCCTTACGACCGTTTCCGGCTCTACGAGGTTGCCGATGCCGGCAAGTGGTCGGTCGAACGGTTCCGGCGTGCCACTGTCTTCCGTCACCATCTGGACGGGCAATACGATTATACCAAGGAGGTTGCCTTGACCGGGACGGACAGCTTCTGCATCCGTCACCGCTTGCAGGTGCTCCGTCCGGTGAAAACAGAGGTATACAATCACAACTTCTTCACCCTCGGGCGCTTCCAGGTCGGACCGGACCGGATATGGTCCTTCCCTTATCGTCCCGAAGGGGACTGGCGGGATATTTACGACAGTGTTGTCCTGTCGGAAGACGGAGTCCGTTTCCTCCGCGACCTGCGGGAAGGGGAGTCCGTCTATATGGGCAACCTGCATGCCGCCGGAGTGCCGGATATCCCTTACCGGCTTTCCGTCAGTGACAGGGCGACCCGCCGGGGTGTCCGGATCAGCGGCGATGTCCCGCTCACCCACATCGTCTTCTGGGCTGACCATCGCATTGCATGTGCCGAGCCGTACAATTCCGTCGTCCTGGCCCCCGGCGACACTTTCCGCTGGTCTCTCCGCTATGATTTGCAGTAGCCCTTGTAAATCCCGCTGAAAAGCCTTATCTTTGAAAGAATCTGAACAAGTTGCCATGAAACCTTACGTCCTTTTGCTTTCCGCAGCCCTTGCTGCCTGCTGCCACTCCCCGAAACAGGGGCGGCCCGTTTATCTCGACCTTTCCAAGCCGGTCGAGGAGCGGGTCGAAGACGCACTTTCGCGGATGACCCTTGAAGAGAAGGTTGCGATGACCCATGCCCAGTCGAAGTTCTCCTCGGCCGGCGTGCCGCGGCTCGGCATCCCCGAGATCTGGCACACGGACGGCCCGCACGGCATCCGTCCCGAAGTGCTCTGGGACGACTGGAACCAGGCCGGCTGGACGAACGACTCCTGCACCGCCTTCCCGGCCCTGTCCTGCCTCGGGGCGACGTGGGACCGTGAACTGGCCCTCGCATACGGCCGGAGCATCGGCGAAGAGGCCCGCTACCGCAAGAAGGACGTCCTGCTCGGTCCGGGTGTCAACATCACCCGCACCCCGCTGAACGGCCGTACCTTCGAATATCTCGGCGAGGACCCGTACTTGTCGGGCCAGTTGGTCGTCCCCTATGTGAAGGGCGTCCAGGAGAACGGGGTCGCCGCCTGCGTGAAACATTTTGCCGTCAATAACCAGGAGACCCGGCGGACCGAGACCAACTCCATCGTGGACGACCGGACCCTCTACGAAATCTACCTGCCGGCCTTCAAGGCGGCGGTGCAGGAGGGCGGCGCCTGGGCCATCATGGGGTCCTACAACCTCTACAACGGCCAGTTCAACTGCCACAACAAGCGCCTGCTCTGCGACATCCTCAAGGATGAGTGGGGCTTCGACGGGGTGGTCGTGAGCGACTGGGGCGGCTGCCGGGACGACGACGAGGCCGTCACGAACGGGCTCGACATCGAGATGGGAACCTGGACGGACGGCCTGCGCGGCGCCGCCAGCAACGGCTACGACCAGTACCATCTCGCCAACCCGTACCTGGAGCGGCTGCGGGACGGCCGGGCCACGGAAGACGTCCTCGACGACAAGGTCCGCCGCATCCTCCGCCTGTCCTTCCGGACCAACATGAGCCCGGAACCCCACTACGGCCTGTTCTGTACGCCGGAGCATACGGACGTCGCCCGCCGGATCGCCGCGGCCGGCACGGTCCTCCTGAAGAACGACGGCGTCCTTCCGCTGGCCGTTCCCGATGGAGGCCGCATCCTCCTCGTGGGCGAGAACGCCATCAAGAAGATGGTGGTCGGCGGCGGAAGTTCCTCGCTGAAGACCCGGTACGAAATCACCCCGCTCGAAGGCCTCCGCGAGGCGCTGCCGGGCGTGGACATCGCTTTCGAGCGCGGCTATATCGGCAACATCGGCACTTCCTATAACAATGTGAGCACCGGTGAGGACCTGTCGGAGAGCCGCAGTGCCGACCGCCTGGTCGCCGATGCCGTCGCTGCGGTGGAGACGGCCGATGTCGTCGTCTTCGTCGGCGGACTGAACAAGAGCGGCTTCCAGGACAACGAGGGGACCGACCGTCAGCAGTTGGACCTCCCGTACGGCCAGGAGGGCGTCATCCGGGCCCTCGCCGCGGTCGGCAAGCCCCTCGTGGTCGTGAACATCTCCGGCTCGCCGGTGTCGATGCCGTGGGCGGACGTGGCCGATGCCATCGTCCAGGGCTGGTATGGCGGTTCGGAGTCCGGCCGGGCCCTGGCCGATGTGCTCACCGGCGCCGTCAACCCTTCCGGCAAACTGCCTTTCACGGTGCCCTGTTCCTTGGAGGACGGCCCGCTCAAGACCGAACGCCAGTATCCCGGCATCCGGGTCGAGGGAGAGCAGTGGTGGCAGGAATATTACGACGAGGGGGTCTTCGTCGGTTACCGCTGGTATGACACCCGCGGCATCGCCCCGCAGTTCGCCTTTGGCCACGGCCTGAGTTACACGGACTTTGCCTATGGCGATGTGACGCTCTCCCGCAAGGAACTCCGCAAGGGCCAGACCCTGACGGCGAAGGTCCGGGTCACGAACACCGGCGACCGGGACGGTGCCGAGGTCGTCCAACTCTATGTCGCCGACCCCGAGGCCTCCGTCGCGCGTCCTGCCAAGGAGCTCAAAGGCTTCGAGAAGGTCTTCCTGAAGGCCGGCGAGAGCCGGGACGTCACCTTCACCCTCGACGAATCCGCCCTCAGCTGGTTCGACGCCGGCCGCCATGCCTGGACCGCCGAACCCGGCGAATTCCGCATCCTGGTCGGTTCCGCCTCCGACGACATCCGCTCCGAAGCCTCCTTCAACCTGCGATGACGGGAATTAACTTGAATATATGGGGTAACATCCTTTGAATCAGTTCCCTGCAAATCGGTCGCCATCGGCGGCCGATTTATGCATTGCCCACCCCCGACAGAGAGCCATGCACCTGTTCTCCATTTGTCTTTGCGGGTATACTATTCAGTGGGAAAGATAAAAGAGACGCTGTAACGGTGGAGGCTCTTATGAATCAACTTCGGGATAATTATTTTGTATTAGGCCCTTCAATAATGTAGCGGCCACTTTTAATCATGTATATACTGTTATAGTCCATTTTATCGCTGAATCCAAACTGCCAAATGTTGTAGATTCCATCTGCGCCCTTGTCAAAAAACAACAGAGAGACATCTTTTGTTGTCTGACTTTTCCATTGACGATAAGGGAAATAGAGTTGACGGATAATGGTGTCCGATACTTCAGAATTCTTGGCTTCAATCAGGACAATTTGATTTCGACCTTCATAACCAGCATCGACCTCAGTTTGTACGCCGCCCACATTGATGATATTACTGTTAACTTTTAAAGAAAACTCCGGTGTATATTTTCTTCCCCGGATTGTTAATAGTAACGATGGATCATCCATGAAGGTCCTTACAAGAGATGAAGCGTACGCAAAGTCCAAGTGTTGCATTTCCGAATTACCAATATCAGAACTCTCCAGTTTAAAATCCAATGCTGATTTATAAACGACAGGTGACGTGGTGATTGCAGGGATGTCAACATATCCCTCTCCTTTGACAATCACGTATTTACCATTGTGAGTAGGCAGAAGGAACAAGCCTTTGTCCTTAAAGACCTGAGGGCGAGAATCTCTAGAATCTTGCTTACACAATATCCGAACCTCTTTTTGACTTGTTTCCGTGAATCCTTGGCAAGAGTCTTTAATCATTCTTGCTGTAATAGGAAAAGGTCCATTATCAAAATCGTGGTCATTGATTTTGTAGTCGTTGAATATTTTTGCCCAAGATTCGCTATTTGCCATGATATACAATGATTAGAATGGTAGTTCCGGACCATAGTAGGCCTGCGGCTCGCCCAGGACGCGGATGTCGCTGTCACGGAATAGTTTAGCCTGTTTCTCCAACTTTTCCAACAGTTCACCTCTGCGGTTATAACTATTGAGTTCCTCGCGACGGGCACGGCTCATTTCGAGGAATTTTTCTTCTTGGTCGATGCCAAGGAAACGTCGTCCCAGCAATGTGGCGGCGATGCCTGTTGTACTGCTTCCAGTGAACGGGTCAAGAATCCAAGCCCCCGGTTTGGTAGATGCCTGGATGATTCTGGAAAGAACGCAGAGCGGTTTCTGGGTCGGATGTTTGCCGCAGGATTTCTCCCATGGGGCAATCGCCGGAAGCGTCCAGACATCGCGCATCTGGGTGCCGCCGTTGATTTCCTTCATCAACTCGTAATTATAGTAATGACCCACCTTCTGTTCCTTGCGAGCCCAGAGGATGTACTCGGCAGAATAAGTGAAGTATCTACAGGAGAGGTTGGGTGGCGGATTGGTCTTTACCCAGGTGATGCAGTTGAGGATCTTGAAATCAAGTTCCGTGAGGCATCTGGCCACAGAAAAGATGTTGTGGTAAGTGCCGCTGACCCAGATAGTTCCATCTGATTTCAGGTGCTCACGGCAGGCGGCAAGCCATGTCTTGTCAAACTTGTAATCCTCCTCAAAACCTTGGGACTTATCCCACTTTCCCTTATTAACCGAAACCGGGACTCCACTCTGTATGCTGATACCACCGTTGGAAAGATGATACGGCGGGTCAGCAAATATCATATCGAACTTGAAATCAAACGAATTCAGCAGTTCGACACAATCGCCCTGAATGAGGGTGAAATCTTTGTCTTGAGATTTATAGAAGGCTGTTGGCGTCGGCATTAAATCAGTTTTTGAACGATGACGCCTTCATCCAGATCCACGATGTTGTAAAGATTTTCCAAGACATCGAAGGTTTCCTTGAGGTTGTTTCTGGCGGAACCCCAGCCCTGTCCATCGGTAATCCATACGAATGTGAATGCGGGATGGTCTTTGGTTTCCAGGGCAATGGTCTTGTAACTGCGGGCGGTTTCGTTCAGTTTGGAACCACCGCTGGCGTAGAAGTTGGTTTCAATGCCGTAAATCATGTTGGGGCGTTTGAGCACAAAGTCGAAGCGCTTCTCGGTGCCGCCTTCGTTGGAGATGCATGAGAGGTCGACTCCCCAT
Source organism: Bacteroidales bacterium (assembly GCA_017476575.1). GTDB lineage: Bacteria > Bacteroidota > Bacteroidia > Bacteroidales > UBA932 > Cryptobacteroides. Next base: position 11,126 of record JAFUZO010000041.1, read on the forward strand.
TTCTGCTCAATTTCATGGATGTACATTTCCTTGAAGTAGGTCTTGTCTCTTTCCAGCCCGGCCTTGATGAGATAACCCTCCACAAGGTCCTCCATAACGTGGCCGCCGCGGTTCTTTCGGGCGTTGGAATCCAGGCCGGTTTCAACACCGGTAACATAATCCACAAGATTGGTGATGTGCTTTTGTTGCATCAGGTCGAACAGGCCCGTCTCACGCATGAATACCGTGTACTCCTCGATGTGATAGTTGGCTTTCCTGAAATTCCAAACGTGATCACCGTCGCGGTCCACGGTGAGAATGTCCGATTCACGTTTGGCAAGCAGGATAGGGATGCACTTAAGGATTTCGGGATACCGGTTATACAAGGCAATAAATTCCTCCTCAATTTTATCGCTACCAATCAGGGAGTTCATGATGTTCAATTCGACCTTGATATTATCGACATTCCGGTATATCTTCTCGAAGTCCGTGTAATACTTGTATCCTGCTATGGCAGAACGGAAGCCCGCCAGCCATGTTTGAAAATCTCTCATTTTTATGCGTTTACTACGTTGGAAATCATCAGTTCGGAGATTGCGCCGCGACCGGAAGCATCAGAATTAATCATCCGGGCTGCTGACACCCTCTTGATGAAGAAATTCTGGTAGATATTGTCGAAGAAGTTCTCCTCCGGGTTCACATCCCTAGGGTCAGAGTTGCTGGCTACAAAGATAGAACCTGCAGCGGCAATCCTGTCACAGAAGTCACGGAGGCGAATCTGTTCGGCATCGTCAAAGCCGCCTTTTGCATAGGAAGTGAATGAGGATGACTCGGTAATGGGCTTATATGGAGGGTCAAAATAATAGAGCGTATCAGGCCCGGCATATTGCCCTGTCTGCGCGAAATCACCACAGAGAATTTCCACCCTTTGCAGAACGGCTGAACAGGCACGAAGATTCTCGGCATCACAGATACGCGGATTAGCGTATTTGCCATGAGGAACATTGAATTCTCCCTTGGAATTCACTCGGTATAGCCCGTTGAAGCAGGTCCGGTTGAGGAAGATGAAAAGAGCAGCAGTCTCAACTGGATCCGTTTGCTTTGTGTTGAACCGTGCCCTTTTTCCCATGAAGTAATCCTTTCGCGCATCTGCCTTGAGTGGAATGTACTCGTTTTGAAGGGTGGCAAGGGCGGCAATCAGGCCCTCGACTTCTTCCTTGATTACGTGGTAAGTGCAGATAAGTTCCTCGTTGATGTCATTGATGATTGCCCTTTCAATATTGGGATATGCCTGTAGAATCCAGAACATCACGGCTCCGCCGCCGACAAAGGGCTCTACATAGGTAACATTCTCACGAACAGCAAAATCGCGAGGCAAAGAACTCTTGACCTCGCTGAGAAGTTGTGTCTTCCCTCCAACCCATTTGATGAAAGGCCGGGCGTCCGCTGTATCTATGAAAAGTCTCATATCCATATCATATTTTCACAAAGTTACGCAAAAAATGGATCGGTCAAAGCAAACGAGAAATTTTTTTCGCACCCCTCTGAAATTTTCGCACTGCCCTGACGTGGGAGCAGGGTCAAGAGTGGTGCCAAGGTGGCCAACTGGAAACCACTTCCTGCCAAGTGGCAAAATCAGCAAAAATTAGAAAATTGCGGGAAAGTTTCCGCAGATTTTGCCGAAAACTGCGGGATTTTTCCCGCAATCGGTCAGCGTTACAGGAGCGGGGCGAAGAGGCGGATGAGCTTTTGGCCGAACTGACGGAGGCGCGACCAGCCGTCGACGGTATCCAGGGTTATTTCCTGACAGATTTCCAGGTCTTTCAGGAAAATTTCCTTTTACAGGAGGGCGGTTTCCCGGTCGTAGATATAGGCGTTGTCCTCGTAGTTGATGCTGAAACTGCGCGGGTCGAGGTTCGCCGTGCCGATGGAAGAGAGATAGTCGTCGCTGACGAAGGTCTTGCTGTGGATGAACTCGCCCTTGCGTTCGAAGATCCGCACCCCGGCCTCGATGCATTCCCGGTAGAAGGAACGGTTGGCCGGTCCCATGAAGAAGGTATCGACATGTTCCGGAAGCATGACGCGGACATCGACCCCGCCTGCCGCCGCCGTCTTCAATGCATCCATGACCGGTTCCGGCGGAACGAAATAAGGTGTCTGGATATAGAAATAGTCCCGGGCATTGGCGAGTCCCCAGACATAACTCATCTGCAGGACGGGCAGCGGGTCGTCCGGCTCGTCGGGAACGATTTGCATGACTTTGTCCCGGAGGGGGGCCTCCTCGGGCGGGATGGACGGTTCCGGGAAATAGGCCGGCAACGGCCGGTCCAACTGCCCGCCGGCGGTGAGCCAGGAGTCCATGAAGATGAACTGGAGCTGGGCGACGGCTCCGCCGGTGATGCGCAGGTGGGTGTCCCGCCAGGTCAGGAAGTAATGGTCGTTGATGTTCATACCGCCGGTATAGCCGATCTTTCCGTCGATGACGACGACCTTGCGGTGGTTGCGGTAGTTGAGGCGGGTGATGAAGTTGACGAGGTGGTGCCTCGGATTGGTGAACTTGACGACTTCCACGCCCGATTTCTTCATCGTGTCATAGTACCGGGCGCTGATGGGGAAGTTGGCGACGTTCTCGTTGATGAAGCGCACCTTGACTCCTTCCCGGGCCTTCTGGAGCAGCACTTCACGGATGGCCTTGCTGCCGAGGTCCGCCCCGAAGTGGAAGTATTCCATGTGGATGGATTCCCGGGCGTTCCGCAGGTCTTCAAGCAGCAGTTCGTATTTCCGGTGGCCGGTGGTGATGATTTCCAGGCTGTTGCCGCCGACGGGCGTGAGATAGGCGTCATGGGCGAGAAGGCGGGCGAGCGGCCGGTACCTCTCTTCGACAAGTCCGTTCCGGTCTTCAAACAGCAGTTCCCGCATCCGTGCATCCATTTCCCGGTCCAGCTTGTCCAGATACCTTTTGTGGCGCCGCCGGAAGAGCCAGTGATGCCGCTGGTTGAACCCCAGGCACAGGTACAGGACCACCCCGACCACCGGCAGCACCGTGATCACCAGCAGCCAGGCGATCTTCCGGCCGGAATCCCCCGTGTCCCCGATGATGACGAGGATGGTCCCCACCACCAGGATGCCCAAGAGTATATCGAACAGGATGCTCAGGAACATGCGTTATTCCATCAGTTTCTTGTATTTGAATCGCTTGGGTTCGGTGGTGCCGAGGCGGAGTTTCTTGTTCTCCTCGTATTCGGCGTAGTTGCCCTCGAAGAAGACAACCTGGCCGTCTCCCTCGTAGGCGAGGATGTGGGTGGCGATACGGTCGAGGAACCAGCGGTCGTGGCTGACGACCACGGCGCAGCCCGCGAAGGAGTCGAGACCTTCCTCCAGGGCGCGGATGGTGTTGACGTCCACGTCGTTGGTCGGTTCGTCGAGCAGGAGCACGTTGCCCTCGTCCTTGAGGGTCAGCGCCAGGTGGAGGCGGTTGCGTTCGCCGCCGGAGAGGACTCCGCACAGCTTCTCCTGGTCGGCACCGGAGAAGTTGAACCGGGATACCCAGGAGCGGGCGTTGATGTCGCGGCCTCCGAGCCGGACCCATTCGGAATTGCCCGCGATGGTTTCGTAGACGGTCTTGTCCGGGTCGATGGAGCGGTGCTGCTGGTCCACATAGGAGATCTTGACGGTCTCGCCGATCTCGATGGAACCCGCATCCGGCTGCTCGATGCCCATGATGAGGCGGAAGAGCGTCGTCTTGCCCGCCCCGTTCGGACCGATGACCCCGACGATGCCGGCCGGCGGCAGTTCGAACGACAGGTGCTCGAACAGGAGTTTGTCGCCGTAGGACTTGGCCACGTCGTTGAACCGGATGACCTTGTTGCCGAGGTGCGGCCCGTTCGGAATGTAGATTTCCAGGCTGGCCTCTTTCTGCTTCGTGTCGGCCGAGGCGAGTTTTTCATAGGCACCGAGACGGGCCTTCTGCTTGGCCTGGCGGGCTTTCGGGGCCATACGCACCCATTCCAGTTCGCGTTCGAGCGTCTTGCGCCGTTTGGATTCCTGCTTTTCCTCGAGGGCAAGGCGCTTGGTCTTCTGGTCCAGCCAGGAGGAGTAGTTGCCCTTCCACGGGATACCCTCGCCCCGGTCGAGTTCGAGGATCCAGCCCGCGACATTGTCAAGGAAGTAGCGGTCGTGGGTGACGGCGATGACCGTTCCCTTGTACTGCTGCAGATGGGCCTCCAGCCACTGGATACTTTCGGTGTCGAGGTGGTTCGTCGGCTCGTCGAGGAGCAGGACATCCGGCTGTTGGAGCAGGAGGCGGCAGAGGGCGACCCGGCGCCGTTCACCGCCGGAGAGGCTGCCGACCTTTTGGTCCGACGGCGGGCATTGGAGGGCGTCCATGGCCCGTTCCAGCCTGGCGTCGATCTCCCAGCCGTCCAGGTGTTCGATCCGTTCGGTCAGTTCGCCCTGGCGCTCGATAAGCCGGTTCATCTGGTCGTCGTCCATCGGCTCCATGAATTTCATGGAAATCTCATTATACTCCGCGAGCACGTCCATGACCTCCTGCACGCCTTCCTGTACGACTTCAAGCACCGTCTTGGACGGGTCCATTTCCGGCTCCTGGGGCAGGTAGCCGACGGAATAGCCCGGCGCCCATACGACTTCGCCCTTATAGGATTTCTCCACTCCGGCGATGATCTTCAGGAGCGTGGACTTGCCGGAGCCGTTCAGACCGATGATGCCGATCTTGGCGCCATAGAAGAAGGAAAGGTAGATGTCCTTGAGAATGACCCTGTTGTTATGCGGCAGGACCTTGCCTACCCCGTTCATCGAGAAAATGATCTTTTCGTCAGCCATAGTATCCGTTTTGTGCAAAGGTACAAAAAATCACTGGGCTGATTGTGTCAGCCCAGGAAGGAGAGGAGGATGCCGGCGGCGACGGCGGAACCGATGACACCGGCTACGTTCGGGCCCATGGCATGCATGAGGAGGTGGTTGCCCGGGTCGATTTCCCGGCCGACGGTCTCGGAGACGCGGGCGCTGTCCGGCACGGCGGAGACACCGGCATTGCCGATGAGCGGATTGATCTTCCTCGCAGGGTTCTTGATGAAGAGGTTCATCACCTTGACGAAGAGGACGCCGGAGGCCGTGGCGATGATGAAGCTCAGCAGGCCCAGGGTGAAGATGCCGAGGGACTTGATGCTGATGAACTTGTCCGCCTGGGTAGAGGCGCCGACGGTGAGGCCGATGAGGGTCGTGACTACGTCGATGAGCGGTCCGCGGGCGGTCTCGGCCAGGCGGCGTGTCACACCGCTCTCCTTGAGCAGGTTGCCGAAGAAGAGCATGCCGAGCAGCGGAAGGCCGGACGGGACGATGAACGCGGTGATGAGGAAGCCTACGACGGGGAAGATAATCTTCTCGCGTTGGGACACCTGCCGCGGGGCCGGCATCCGGATCCGGCGCTCCTTGTCGGTGGTCAGCAGCAGCATGACCGGCTTCTGGATGACCGGGACGAGGGCCATATAGGAATAGGCGGAAACGGCGATGGCGCCCATCAGGTCCGGGGCGAGTTTCGACGAGAGGAAGATGGCCGTCGGGCCGTCCGCCCCGCCGATGATGCCGATGGCGCCCGCCTCGTTCGGGGCGAAGCCGAACGTGAGCGCGAGCAGGTAGGCCCCGAAGATGCCCATCTGGGCGGCGGCGCCGATGAGGATGAGCCGGGGCTGGGAGATCAGCGCCGAGAAGTCCGTCATGGCACCGATGCCGAGGAAGATCAGCGGCGGATACCAGCCCTGCTTGACGCCTTGGTAGAGGGTGTTGAGGACGGAACCGTCTTCATAGACGCCGATATTCAGGCCCGGAAACATCGGGATGTTGCCGACAATCATGCCGAAGCCGATCGGCACGAGCAGCATCGGCTCCCACTCCTTGACAATCGCGAGGGTGATGAACACGATGCCGATGGCAATCATCACGATATTCTGCCAGGCGCAGTTGGCGAAGCCGGTATATTCCCAGAATTGTGTGAGTGATTGGAAGATCTGCTCCATATGGTCAGGCGATGGTTACAACCGGGGCGCCTTCGAGGACGGAGTCGCCCTTGGCGACGTGGATGGCGGTGACGGTCCCGTCCTTGGGGGCCGAGATTTCGTTCTCCATCTTCATGGCTTCGAGGACGGCGACCTTCTGGCCGGCCTTCACGGCCTGGCCCTCCTTGACGGAGACCTCGATGATGACGCCGGGCAGCGGGGAAGTCACCTTCTCTCCAGCTCCGGAGGCGGCGGGTTTGACAGCAGGGGTGCTGGCTGAAACGGTGGCCTGAGCGGTTGCAGGCGCCGTGACCGGTGCTGCCGGAGCGGCAGCGGGAGCGTTCTCCAGTTCGACCTCATAGGCGGCACCGTTGACCTGGACGGAAAGCATCTTCCCTTCCGCCGGACTGATCGTCACGTTGTAATCTTTTCCGTTGATCTTGAACTTGTACTCTTTCATATCGTGTGCTTTTTATTTCGGTAATTGTCTGAACATCTGCGATTTCTCATTCCAAGGGGAATCGGATGGACGGAGGGTGATGACGAAGGGTTCGGCATCGTGGACCGTGTCGGTGAGATAGAGGTCCACGGCGGCCGCAATGGCGGCATACACCTCGCCGCTGTCCTCCATGTCGAGGGCCAGGGCGATGGCGGCGGCCACCTCGGGGGGGACGGCCCCGGCGGCGGCCTTCTTCCTGGGCTTCCGGGCCGCGCCCTCGCCGTTGGCCAGGAGCCGGAACAGCAGGACGAAGAAGCCCCAGAGGATGGCGAGGGCCGCAAACACGACACTCACGGAAACGATGGTGAGAGTCCAGCCGTGCGGGTCTTTCTCGGCCATGACCTGGGCCTTGGTGGCGGCATTCTGGTCGCCGTTGGCGATGCCGGGAGACGGCACCATCGGCTCCGGTTCCACTTCGAACACCTGCCCCCGGAGGTCATGGGCGAGTTTTCCCACGGATTTGCCTTGGGGCAGCGTGGGGGGGACGGTCAGCGAATCGATGATGGTTCGGCCGTCGTTCGAGACGAGGTAGACGGTGCTGCCGGGGGCCAGGGTGACGCCGGCATAAAAGGTTCCGTCCAGGCCGTTGCCGCTGGCGTAGAAGAGGGCGGTCTGGCGTGGACCGATCTTGGTACGCAGGTCTCCCTTCGGGATGAGGCTCTTCCGGAGGTTGTCCCGGTCATCGGTCAGGAAGCAGCCGCCGAAGTTGACGGTGCCCTGCGAAGTATTGTAGAGTTCGATCCAGCCCCCCCGCCTGCCATAGTCGTCCAGGATGCCGGTCGAATCCGGCTCCGCCAGGACTTCGGAGATGATGAGGTCAGTGACATTCTGGGCCTGGAGCGTCCCGGCGGCAAGGAGGAGGAAGATCGGGATGATGATATTCCTTCTCATAGCGGCAGGTTGTCATGTTTCTTGGCCGGGACGGTCTGTTTCTTGCCGGCAAGCTGCTCCAGGGCACGGATGACGCGGAACCGGGTGTTGCGCGGCTCGATGACATCGTCGATATAGCCCTTCCGGGCGGCTTGGTAGGGATTGGAGAAGAGGTCGTCGTATTCCTTCTTCTTGGCCTCGAAGATTTCCGCGGCATGTTCCGGGTCGGCCTTGATGTCCTTGGCGTAGAGGACGTTGACGGCTCCGTCCGCACCCATCACGGCAATGTTGGCGGAGGGCCATGCATAGTTGATGTCGCCCCGCAGCTGCTTGCAGCTCATGACGATGTGGGCGCCGCCGTAGGACTTGCGCAGCGATACGGTGACCTTCGGGACGGTCGCCTCGCCGTAGGCGTACAGGAGTTTCGCGCCGTTGGTGATGATGGCACCGTATTCCTGCTGCGTGCCGCAAAGGAAGCCCGGGACATCGACGAGGGTGACGAGCGGGATGTTGAAGGCGTCGCAGAAACGCACGAAGCGGGCGGCCTTGCGGGAGGCGTTGATGTCGAGCACCCCGGCCAGCACCTTCGGCTGGTTGGCGACGATGCCGACGCTGCGACCGTTCATGTGGGCGAATCCCACGATGATGTTCTTGGCAAAGTCCTTGTGGACCTCGAAGAACCGTCCGTCGTCGACGATGCTGCCGATGACGGCATACATGTCGTAGGCCTTGTTCGGGTTGTCCGGAATGATGTCGTTGAGGGTGTCGTCGACGCGGTTATACGGGTCCTGCGTCGGGCGGACGGGGGCCGTCTCCAGGTTGTTCTGGGGCAGGTAGGAGAGCAGTTCCTTGATGGTCGCGAGGCCTTCCTCTTCCGAAGAGGCGGCGAAGTGCGCCACGCCGCTCTTGGTGGAATGGACGGAGGCGCCGCCGAGCTGTTCCTGGTCCACGACCTCGCCGGTCACGCTCTTGACGACGGCCGGTCCCGTGAGGAACATGTAGGAGGTGTCCTTGACCATGAGGGTGAAGTCCGTGAGGGCGGGGGAGTAGACCGCTCCGCCGGCGCACGGACCGAAGATGCCGCTGATCTGCGGGACGACGCCCGATGCAAGGATGTTCCGCTCGAAGATCTCGCCGTAGCCGGCCAGGGCATCGATGCCTTCCTGGATCCGGGCGCCGCCCGAGTCGTTGAGTCCGATGCAGGGGGCGCCGTTGCGCACGGCCATGTCCATGACCTTGCAGATCTTTTCGGACATCGTCTTGGAAAGGGAACCGCCGCTGACGGTGAAGTCCTGGGCGAAGATGTAGACGAGACGGCCGTCGATGGTGCCGCATCCGGTCACCACGCCGTCGCCGTCCGTGTGCTGCTTTTCCATGCCGAAGTTCGTGCAGCGGTGCTGGACGAACATGTCATATTCTTCGAAGCTGCCTTCGTCGAGGAGGAGGGCGATGCGTTCGCGGGCGGTGAGTTTGCCTTTCTGGTGCTGGGCCTCGATGCGTTTCTCTCCGCCGCCGAGCCGGGCCTTGGCCCTCCGCTCCACCAAGCGCTGGATGTTATCCGTCTGGATACTCATAATCTTCCGTTTTCGTTAATAATCCCGCAAATATAACGAATTCAGAAGTCATATGCAAGCCGGGCGTCCCGTCAGGAGAGGCCTTCGATCTGGCTGTCGACGATGTCGATACGGAGGGCTTGGGGGGATTGGGGCAGACCGGGCATACGGATGATGTCGCCTGCGATGGCGACCAGCAGGCCGGCCCCGCTGTTGATGACAATGTCGCGGATGTCGAAGGTGAAGCCGGACGGGGCGCCGTAGCGCTTCGGGTCCTGGCTGAAGGAGTACTGCGTCTTGGCGATGCAGACCGGGAAGCGGTTGTAGCCCAGTGCATTGATCTGGGCGATCATCTTCCGTGCAGCGGTGCTGAACGTGACTCCGTCGGCGTGGTAGATGTGGCGGGCGACGGCCTCGATTTTCTCTTCGACGGTCGCTTCGTCCGGGTATTGGAAGTGCAGGGGCGCGGACGGATGTTTCTCGATGGTGTCGACCACCAGACGGGCCAGGTCGACAGCCCCTTCACCGCCCCGGCAGAAGGCGTCGTTGAGGGCGAACGGGACGCCGAGGGTCGCGCAGTGCTCGCGGACGAGGGCGATTTCCGCATCGAGATCGTCGCCGTAGCGGTTGAAGCAGACGAGGACGGTCTGTCCGAAGGAGCGGAGGTTGCCGATGTGCCGGTCAAGGTTGGCAAAGCCCTTGCGGATCCCCTCGGCGGAAGGCTGGGCGATGTCCTCGACGGGAACGTCCCCATGCATCTTGAGCCCCCGCAGGGTGGCGACGAGGACGGTCAGCACCGGGGAGAGCCCGGACTTGCGGCACTTGATGTCGTAGAACTTCTCTGCGCCGAGGTCTGCGCCGAAGCCCGCCTCCGTGACCACGTAGTCGCCGAAGGTCATGGCCATTTGGGTCGCGAGGACGGAGTTGCAGCCGTGGGCGATGTTGGCGAACGGACCGCCGTGGATGAAGGCCGGCGTGCCCTCGGTCGTCTGCACGAGGTTGGGTTTGAGGGCGTCGATGAGGAGGGTGCAGATGGCGCCGCCGACCCCCATGTCCCTCACCCGGAACGGCTCTCCCGAGAGCGTGTAACCGAGCAGGATGTCGTCGATGCGCGCCCGGAGGTCGTCCAGGTCGCGGGCCAGGCAGAGGATGGCCATGATCTCGGACGCCGGGGTGATGTCGAAGCCGGCCTCCTGGGGCACGCCGTCGGTGCAGGCGCCGAGCCCGGTGACGATGTGGCGGAGCGAACGGTCGTTGACGTCGAGGACCCGCTTCCACAGGATCTGCCGCATCCCGAACCCTTCCGCCCGGTGCTGGTAGATGTAGTTGTCCAGCAGCGCGGCGATCATGTTGTCCGCCGTGGTGACGGCATGGAAGTCACCGGTGAAGTGGAGGTTGATCTTGTCCATCGGCAGTACCTGGGCATAACCGCCCCCGGCCGCCCCGCCTTTCATGCCGAAGCAGGGGCCGAGGGATGGCTCCCGGAGGGCGACGACCGCCTTCTTGCCGATCCGGTTGAGCCCGAGGGACAGGCCGACGGAGACGGTCGTCTTGCCGATGCCGGCCTTCGTCGGAGTGATGGCCGTCACCAGGATCAGTCTGCTGCGACGGACCCGCTCCTCGTCGATGAGGGAAAGCGGCACCTTGGCCATGTATTTTCCGTAGGGTTCCAGGCTGTCCGCCGGGATGCCGAGACCGGCCGCCACCTCGGAGACCGGCTTCATTTCGATGCTCCGGGCGATTTCGATGTCAGATTGCATGGGCTGGGGGATGGGGATGGAAAAAAGAGGAAGCCAGGCGTGAACCTGGCTTCCGGTAAGGGGTTCTATTCCGCCGCCGGGGCGAGGGTGGAGTAGACGTTGGTGACGTCTTCGTCGTCCTCGAGGAGACCGGTCAGTTTGTCGAGGGTGGCGCGCTGCTCTGGGGTGACGTCCTTCAGGTCGACGTTCGGAATCTGCTCGAAGCCGCCGGACACGAGGTCGTAGCCGTTCTCCTCGATGTATTTCTGGATCTGGCCGTAGGCCGTGTAGTCGCCGTAGATGACGATTTCGTTGGACACGTTCTCGTCTTCGTCCTCGATTTCCTGCTTGAAGACCTCTTCGGCGCCGAAGTCGATCAGCTCCAGTTCGAGTTCTTCGACGTCGACAGGCTTCGACGGGGCCTCCTTGATGCGGAACACGCACTTGTGGTCGAACATGAAGGCGACGGAACCGCTGGTGCCGAGGGAGCCGCCGCACTTGGTGAAATAGCTGCGGACGTTGGCGACGGTGCGGGTGTTGTTGTCGGTGGCAGTCTCCACGAGGTAGGCGACCCCGAAGGGGCCGAAGCCTTCGTAGATGATTTCCTTGAAATCGCCGGTTTTGGCCTCCGTGGCCTTCTTGATGGCGCGCTCGATGTTTTCCTTGGGCATCGACTCGGCGCGGGCCTCGGCGAGCAGGGCTCTCAGGCGGGGGTTGCCGGTGACTTCGGCACCGCCCTGCTTGACGGCGATGGTGATTTCTTTGCCCAGTTTGGTGAAGACTTTGGCCATGTGGCCCCAGCGCTTGAGCTTGCGCTCCTTGCGGAATTCAAATGCTCTTCCCATGGTTATTCAGCGATACGGGTGATGTACTTGTCGATGTCCATGGCTTCCGGCGCCTGCGGATACTGGTCCTTGATCTCCCGGTAGGCGGCGAGGGCCTTCGCGGTGTCGCCGAGGGCTTCGGCCGCAATGCCGGCCTTGAGGAGGTAACCGGCGGAGAAGGCATTGCAAGAGGTCTTGGCGGCCTTCTCGAACCAGCCGAGGGCGGTCTTGTAGTCCTCCAGACCGACGTAGGCATCACCGATGCAGGCCTGGGCACGGGCGAGGAGGATGGCATCCTTGCCGTCGTACTTCTTCAGGTACTGGAGGGCCTCGTCGTAGTTGCCCAGCTGGAGGGCGCTGACCCCGGCGTAGAGATAGACGGATTCGCCGCCCTTGGCGCCGTACTTGGCGATGATGTCCTCGAAACCGAGGTAGTTGTCGTCGCCCTGGAGGGCGAGTTCGTAGTTCTGCTGGGCGAACCACTGCTCGGCGTGGAACATCTCGGCCTGGGCTTCGGCCTTCTTGGGCTGGAGGTAGAACCGGTTGTATGCCAGGACGGCGAGGGCGATCACGAGGACCGCGGCTACGCAGCCGTAGATGATCTTGCCGTTCTCCTTGAAGAACTGGTCCGTCTTGGAAACAGCCTCGGCGACATTCTGCTGCCTGGTTTCCTCTTCGATGGTTTTCTTTGCCATATCTAATGTTGTTTTATCATTCGCTCAATGGCCCGTCGGGGCATAATGGACCGCAAAAATAGTAAAAAAATTGTATATTTGCAATCGGAAAAGACAGTCAGCCATGCCGACCCTCAAGAAAATCGTCGTCCAGGACTTCCGGAACATCGCCTTCCAGGAGATCGACTTCTCGCCGAACGTCAACTGCATCAGCGGCAACAACGGCGAGGGCAAGACCAACCTGATGGATGCGGTCTACTACCTGTCCATGACCAAGAGCGCTTTCCCGGCCCCCGACCGCTTCAACTGGCGGTACGGGACCGGCGGGTTCACCATCGGCGGCACCTATCTGATGGAAAACGGCCTGGAGTCCCGCTTCTCCATCAAGGTGGGGGAGGGGGAGAAGAAACTCGTGCGGGACGACAAGCCCTATGCCCGCATCGCGGAGCATATCGGCGTCCTGCCGGTCGTGATGGTCTCGCCCGGGGACATCTCCCTGGTGAGCGAATCCGGGGAGGAGCGCCGCCGTTTCGCCAACGCGGTCCTCTCCCAGATGGACCGGGAATACCTCGCCGCCACCCAGACCTACAACAAACTGCTCGCCCAGCGCAACAAGATGCTCAAGGACGGGGTGGTGGACTGGGACCTCGTGGATGTGTTCGACGCCCGCATGGCTGCGGCCGCCGTACCGGTCTTCGAAGGGCGGAAACGCCTCACAGAAGAACTCCGCCCGATCGTCGGGGAATACTACCGGCTGATTTCCGGCGGCAGCGAGACGGTTTCCGTCGAATACCGCTCGGACCTGTTCCGGAATTCCCTGACCGGACTTTTCGCCGCCCGACGGGAGCGGGACCTGGCCCTCCGCTATACCTCCGCCGGCATCCAGCGGGACGACTTCCTCTTCACCATGGACGGCTACCCGATCCGCCGCTGCGGTTCCCAGGGCCAGCAGAAATCCTTCCTGGTGTCGCTCAAGTTCGCCCAGTACGAAATCATGAAGGAGGGCTACGGCTATGCCCCGATGCTGCTGCTGGACGACGTGTTCGACAAACTGGATATGAACCGCATCGCCAACTTGATTTCGATGGTCGCCGGAAATGATTTCGGCCAGATCTTCATCACGGATTCCAACAAGGTCCGTCTGAGCGGCATCGTGGACCGCATCACGGACGACCGGGCCTATTTCGACACCGTCGGCGGCGTCTTCACCAAAGTGGAATGATGGACGGGACGCCGAAGAATATCCGCCTGCGCCGCAAGCAGGCCGTCACGATGGAAGAGGTCGTGCAGCAATACATCAAGTCCATGAAACTGGCCGCCGGACTGAACACCCAGCGCATCTTCGCTGCGTGGGATGCCTGTTCCGGCGCCGGCCCTTTCACCTTGAAGCGTTTTTTCCGGGGCGGGACCCTCTATATCACAGTGGATTCATCGATGGTCCGTAACCAGCTTTATTTCCAGAAGGAGGCCCTCATCGAGAAGATGAACGCCTTTCTCGCGGCAGACGGGCTCTTTACGGAGGATAACCGGACGGTTGGATATATCAAGGAATTGATATTAAGATAGATATGGAATACAGACAACTGACAGGAGAAGAAATTGCAGCCCTCTCGGCCGAAGGCTGTCGGAGCGGAGACTGGTCGCTCGTGCAGGTCGGAGAGGGGAAGGAACTTGTTCCGGGATCCATCCGGAACGTGACGTTTTCGGGCCGGGTCCGTTTCGGCCGTTTCGAAGGGACGTTTGCGCGCCCGGGCGGCCTGGCCACACCGGCCGGCCTCGTGGATACGGTGCTGCATAACGTCACGGTGGGGGATGACTGCCTCATCGAGCGCAGCTATGTGGCCAACTATGAAATCGGGGAAGGAACCCTGATCTCGCATGTCGACAGCATGGTGACGGATGGAGAATGCCGTTTCGGCAACGGTGTCGAAGTGTCTGTCCTCAACGAGACAGGCGGTCGTGAAGTCCGGATCCATGACAAGCTCAGCGCCCAGATGGCGTACATCATGGCCATGTACCGGCACCGCCCGGAACTCGTCGCCCGTCTGGACGCCTTGGCTGTCCGCTATGCCGAGAAGCACAAGGCGTCGGTCGGGACTGTCGGCCGCCATGTCACAATCTGCGACACCCGCCGCATCGACGGGGTCCGGATCGGCGACTCTGCCTCGGTGGTCGGGGCCGGACGCCTGCACAACGGCAGCATCAACAGCAATGCGTCCGACCCGGTCTTTGTCGGGCAGGGGGTGGTGGCGGATGACTTCATCCTCTGCAGCGGCAGCCGGGTGGAGGACGGGACGATGCTCTCCCGCTGTTTCGTGGGGCAGGCCTGCCGCCTGGGCCACGGTTATTCCGCCTCCGATTCGCTCTTCTTCTGCAACTGCCAGGGAGAGAACGGCGAGGCCTGTGCCATCTTTGCCGGACCGTTCACCGTGACACATCACAAGTCTACCCTCCTGATTGCCGGTATGTTCTCCTTCATGAACGCCGGCAGCGGTTCCAACCAGTCCAACCACATGTACAAGCTGGGGCCGATCCACCAAGGTACGCTCGAGCGCGGGGCCAAGACCGCCTCCGACTCCTATATCCTCTGGCCTTCCCGTATCGGCGCCTTCTCACTGGTGATGGGGCGGCATGTCACTCATTCGGATACGACCTGGCTGCCGTTCTCCTACCTGATCGAGCAGCAGAACACGACCTATCTCGTCCCCGGGGTCAACCTGCGGAGCGTCGGTACGGTCAGGGATGCGCAGAAATGGCCCAAGCGTGATGCCCGCAAGGACCCGGACCGGCTCGACTGCATCAACTACAACCTCCTGAGCCCTTATACCATCCAGAAGATGCTCAAAGGCATCAAGCTGCTGCAGAATCTCCAGTATTCCTCCGGCGAACTTTCCGATGTGTACTCCTACCACAGCACCAAGATCCGGAACAGCTCGCTTCGCAACGGCATGAAATATTACCGGATCGCCATCACCAAGTTTCTGGGCAATTCCATCATCAAGCGCCTGGAGGACCTGCCCGCCGGCGCATCGGATGAGGAAATCCGTGCCATGCTGCGTCCCGGGACGCCGGTCGGATCCGGCTTCTGGTGCGACATCAGCGGTCTCATCGCCCCGAAGTCCGAGGTCGACGCCCTGCTGGACCGGATCGAGCGGGGCGAAGTCTCCCGGCTCCAGGAGATCAACGACGCCTTCCACGAGATGCACCGCAACTATTATACGTATGAGTGGACTTGGGCGTATGACCGGTACCGCGATTTCTTCGGCATCTCCTTGGAGACGGTCACGGGCGGAGAGGTCATTGAAATCGTCCGTCAGTGGAAGGAGGCGGTGATCGGTCTGGACCGCATGCTCTACGAAGATGCCCGCAAGGAGTTCAACCTCGCCTCGATGACTGGTTTCGGTGCCGACGGCACGCGTGTCGAGAAGGAACTGGATTTCGAACAGGTGCGGGGCGATTTCGAGTCCAACGCCTTTGTCACCGCCGTCCTGGACCATATCCGGGTCAAAGAGGCGCTGGGTGACGAGCTGATTGCCCGGCTTTCCCGATAGTTTCCACGCAAGGAAATCAAGGATCCGGCATTTAAAGGGCAGATAGAAAACTATGCATGCCATGAAGACCATCATCCGATCATCTGCCTGTGCGGCGGCCGTGCTGCTGCTTGCAGGAGTGTCCTGTTCCAAGGACCATACGTATGATTCCCGTCTGCTGTATCCTAATGCCCTCGTGACTGTGAAGATGTTGCCGGACAGCAGACATCCGGTCCTCCAGCTGGACGACAGGACCGTACTCTATCCGGTGAATCTCGAGAAGTACGGCAACCGGGAAGTGAGGGCCCTCATCAACTTCAGGGAGGCCAAAGACTCCGAGATTCCGTTGGCTATGACGGCTGAACGGCAGGCGGTCTTTGTCCACTGGATCGACAGCATCCTGACCAAGGGCACCGTGCCCGACCTCGGCGAGGAGAACCGGGAGACCTACGGCCGGGATCCCGTCGAGATCGTGAACAGCTGGGAAACGGTAGTGGAGGACGGCTACCTGACCCTCCGCTTCCGGACCTGGTGGGGGCAGGGTGTTACCCACTATGTCAACCTGGTCGTCGGCTCCGATCCGGAAGATCCATACAAAGTGGTTTTCTACCATGATGCGCGCGATGACTTCCGTGGCCGGATGGGGGACGGGCTGGTCGCCTTCCGCCTTTCGGATTTGCCGGATACCGGGGGGGAGGAAGTGGAACTGACTTTGGAATGGACTTCTTTTTCCGGTACGAAGACAACCCGGTTCAAGTATTGCACCCGACCGTAGGACCATGCGTCTGCTGGCCCCAGATGTCGAGAGGGAACTGATTGACCGTATCCGCCGGGGAGACGACTCGGCGATGCGGTCGTTGTATGAGCGGCTGTCTCCCTGGCTGGGCGGTATCTGTGCCCGTTATCTGTCTGGCGATGAATCGGTGCGGGATGTCCTGCAGGAAGTATTCGTGAAGATTTTCACCCGCTTCGACCGTTTCACATACCGGGGGGCGGGATCGCTCCAGGCGTGGGCCGGCCGGATTGCCGTCAATGAATCTTTGATGTTCCTCAAGGAGCGGCACCGGGAGAAGACGGTCAGCCTGGACCTGGACCTCGGAGGGGCGGAGGAGGATGAAGGACCGGAGGTGGAGGATATCCCGGAAGATGTGGTCCTGGAGATGGTACGTCAGCTGCCGGACCGTTACCGGACAGTCTTCAATCTCTATGTTTTCGAGGACTTGAGCCACAAGGAGATCGCTTCGCTGCTGCATATCAAGGAGGATACCTCTGCGTCGGACCTCCACCGGGCCCGGAAACTCTTATGCCGTATGATCGACCGTTATAGAACCATAGGACCAATGTGATGGAAGAGAAATGGAAACAACACTTCAAGGATAAGCTTTCCGGTTATCGTCTGGAAGAGGTCCCCCTGTCCTGGGACGATGTAGGGACAGCCGTGGCGCAGACTTCCCGCAGGAAGCGGGTTGTTGCAGGGTTGTGGAGCGTGGCCGGGATTGCTGCTGCGGTGGCGGCCGCCCTCTGGTACGTCGGCTCTCTCCGCCCTTCCCCGGCTCCGGCGGAACCTTCCTTGGCCGTCCGGGAAGAGACCGTTCCGGACGCGGTCCCTGTCGTTCCGCTGGAGGTCTGCCCTGTCCCGTCGGAGCGGGTTCCAGGCGCGGTCCATCTGAAAGCGGATCCCGTCCCCCTGCTGACGGATTCCGTCCGGGAAGGCCCCTCATTATTGGAGGAT
Organism: Bacteroidales bacterium; assembly: GCA_017476575.1. Lineage (GTDB taxonomy): Bacteria > Bacteroidota > Bacteroidia > Bacteroidales > UBA932 > Cryptobacteroides. The sequence goes on from JAFUZO010000041.1 coordinate 28,540, forward strand.
CCGGTTGCTGATGCGGATTTCCCGGCGGCAGGGAAGCCCACCCTGGCCGACCCGGGATCTGCCGTTCCCTCCGACGAGGACGGCCGGGAGCTTTTCCCGGTCCTTCAGGAGGCCCCGGCCATCCGGAAACCTCGCCTGGCTCTTTTGGCTTACGGTTCCGTCCCGGGAAGCGCCTCGTCTACGCAATCTGCGGCAGGCCCTGTCCTGTCTGCAGCATCCATTTATGGCGACGGCGGCCGGATGAAACGGAGCGGAATGCTCCGGATGGATGAGAACGGACGCGTCGAAACCGAGGAGCACCATCAGCAGCCCGTCCGCTTCGGCCTTCTGTTCCGCTATGCGCTGACCGACCGTATCGGTGTCGGAACCGGCCTGACGTACAGCGTCTGCCGCTCCACTTTCTCGAGCACGTACGGGACATTCCGTTCAGAGACGCAGCAGACGTTGCATTTTGTCGGCATGCCGCTCCGCGTAGATTGCCGTCTGCTCGGAACCGGTCCTTTCCGGCTTTATGCGTCGGCCGGGGGGCTGGCGGAGAAGATGGTGAAGGGGACGGTGTCGATGAAGCCCTTACAGTTCAGCGTGAACGGTGCCGTTGGCCTGGATTATGCCCTTTCGCGACCGGTGCATCTCTTTTTCGAGCCGGGTTGCAGCTATTATTTCGACAACGGAAGTTCCGTCCAGACCCTCCACACGCAACGCCCGCTGTCCTTCCAGTTGGATGTCGGTCTCCGGTTCCAGCTGTGAGAGGCCTCAGAATTCGATGACTTCGCGGTAGTAGGGAAGGTTTTCCTTGACGAGGATATCGATGGGGAGTACGTGGCGGACATCCCGGTTCCTATAGAGGAGATAGCTGATCAAGCTCTTGAGGGCGCTGAACCCTTGGAGTTCCGGACGTTGGCAGAGAAGGACCGAGATACTGCCGTCCCCGAGGCAGCGGATGTTGCCCCGGGTAAGGTCGAAGGAGATGACAGGAATGTGGTCGATGCCCTGGCGGCGCAGGATGTCGGCGATGAGATGTCCCCGGGAGTTGAGGACGGCGACGGCCCGCACTTCGGGATGGGATTTGAAGAAGGCCGCAGCTTCCTTTTCGCTCTCCGGTCCGGCGGGTAGGGTGATGGAGCCGGAAAGGGTCCGGTCTTGTAGGCCGTTGTCCTGCAGGAAGGCATCAAGCCCCTTTCCACGCGAAGCGCTGCTGCTGGCCTGGCCCGGTCCTTTCCGCTTGATTCCGAAGACGGCCAGTTTCCCTTTTTCCCTGAGAATCGGCAGGACGAGGTGTCCCAGCAGTCGTCCGCAGGCTTCCTGGTCGGCGGCGAAGACGGCCACCGGGTTGGCGTCCGGGATATCGGCGTCGACGAAGACGTAGGGGATATTCCGCCTGTCGAGTTCCCGGCAGAGCCGGAGGGTTTCCTGCTCGAAGGTCGGTCCGATGATGACTCCGTCCGGGGATTGCTCCGGCACGGCGGCGAACACTTCCTGGCAGGAGGCGGCATCGAACTGGTCGTAGGGGCACCAGTCTGGTTCGATCCGGATGTCGGAATACTCTTCCAGGGCCTTCTGGATGCCCCCTATGATCGAGCCCCAATATTCTCCCTCATCGGCCTGGGGTGTTGTGATGATAATGCGGTATCCGTGTTTGAGGGAGACGGCGGAGGTATGGAGGTTGAACTTGTACCCGACCCGTGCGAGAACTTCTTCCACAGCGGCCCGTTTGGCGGCGGATACATTGCCGCGCCCATGGAGGATCCGGTCGACCGTCCCCGCCGAGACCCCGGCAAGGGCGGCAATTTCCTTGATTTTAACCTGCTTTGCCATAACGGAGGCAAAGTTCGTAAAAATTCTCTGTTTTCCTTTGCCCGGGGACGAAAAAAGCGTAACTTTGTGCACGAACACAAAATTTTTGCCGATGCACCGCTTCTTTACCCTCCTGTTCCTGACTTTGTCTTTTTTCACGTTGTCTGCCCGCCGGACACCGCTTTCCTTCTGGCAGTTTTCAAAGGACGGCCGGCAATGGGCCGAGGTGAGTGTCCCGCATTCTTGCAATGCAGCCGACGGCCGTTCCGAGTCCTATTACCGGGGCAGGACATACTACCGTCGCGACCTTCCGATCCCTGCCGGGACGGCGGCGGAGCCGCGCTTCCTGCTCTTCGAGGGGGCGGCCCAGGCTGCGGAGGTCTCGGTCAACGGGGCTGTCGTTATGGTGCACCGGGGTGGCTATACGCCTTTCGTGGTGCCGCTCAAGGGCGTGGTCCGGGAAGGGATGAACCAGGTAGAGGTCGTCTGCGATAATGCGGTGGACGTGGAACTGATCCCGGTCAGTTCCGATTTCAACAAGAACAACGGGCTGCATAATCCGGTCTCCCTGCTGGAGTATGGTGATGTCTACTTTTCCCCGGAAACCTTCGGGCCCTACCGCCTGCACGTCATTCCCCTGTCCGTTTCAGAGGAACAGGCTTCCGCCCGGGTACGGGCCACCCTGTGCAACGAAGGTCCCGCCCGTAAGGTGAAGGTTTCGCTGATACTCCGGGATGCCCGGGGCAAGGCGGTATACCGGAAGTCCTCGAAAATCACGGTCCCGGCATCCGGTTCGACCGAAGTGGATATGCCGGTGGCGCTGGACCGGCCGCATCTTTGGAACGGGGTGGCGGATCCCTATCTGTATACCGTTGAACTGAAAGCAGGTTCCGACCTGGCTTCGACGGAGGTCGGTTTCCGCTATTTCTCCGTCGACCGGGAGAAGGGCTTCTCCCTCAACGGCAAGCCTTATCCGCTGCGCGGGGTGTGCATGCACCAGGACCTGGACGGGAAGGCGACGGCCCTCTCCACGGAGGACTACGACCGCGACTATGCCATCGTGAAGGAGCTGGGCTGCAACTTCCTTCGCCTGGCACATTATCCGCACAATGACTACGCCTTCCGGATCTGCGACCGCATGGGCATCGTCGTCCAGACAGAGATTCCCTGGGTCAATGTCTGCGGAGAGCGGGCGACGGCGGCCTATTTCGACAATATCCACCAGCAGATGCGGGAGATGGTGACGAGTCTCTACAACCATCCCTCCATCGTGTTCTGGGGGATGTGGAACGAACTGGACACCTGGGGTAACAAGGAATGGTTCCAAGGCCCCTTGGATGCGCGGCGGGTGGTGGACGAGACGGCTCGGCTCTACACCTATGCCAAGTCACTGGACCCTTCCCGGTACGTGGGTCTGACCGACGACTCCGTCTACAAACGCGACCATTATACCGGATTGCAGGCGGACTATTATTCGGAGAACAAGTATTTCGGCTGGTATCAAACCTATGGCGATTTTTCCGGAATCACCCCGACGATGACCTGGATCCGGGACCACATGGGACCGGCCAATATCTCTGAATACGGGGTCGGCGTCAACCCTTTCTGCCACACCTGGAAGGAAGAGGATATCCGCCGCTACAAGGATGACGCCCGCCATGTGGAGGAATACGGCAACCTTCTGCATGAGTCCCATGCGCAGCAGATCGCCCTGATGCCCTGGCTGAATTTCACCTCGCTGTGGATCCTGTTCGACTTCCCGGTCGCCGACCGGCGCGAAGGCTACATGGACTCTTCGGACGGCATCACCTATGTCGAGAATGATGCGCGGAAGTATATGAACGACAAGGGACTCGTGACCCGGGACCGGCGGACGAAGAAGGACACCTTCTACTTGTACAAGTCCTGGTGGAACCACGCTGAGGAGACCGTCTACATCGCCGGACGCCGCCTCTCCGCCCGTCCGTCCGGACAGACCTTCACCCTGACCGTATACTCCAACGCCCGCAGCCTGACCCTTTACCGGGACGGCAGCCCGGTCCGCACACTGGATGCGGCGGGCGAACCGACCGGCGTCATCTGGAAGTTCGAAGGAGTCACGATGGGGGAGGGCACGACGACCTTCCAGGTTGTCTCAGACACCGGCCTCTCGGATTCCGTCACCTTTTCCGCCCTGTGATTCCTGGCATGCAACCGTTTGATTATAAGTGCTATCAATGAGGCAGGGGTGCACTTTTGTTGCACCCCTTGTATATTGATTCGGTCACTGGTCGACGAGTTGGATGCCAGGCAGACCTTCACTCTTGCAAAATCGGCGGAAACTCCTTATTTTTGCAAAAACTGTGTACGTACACAAAAATAAAAATGATATGAAAGACTTGTTCGACATCAAAGGGAGGGTGGTCGTGATGACCGGTGCCTGCGGGGTGCTGGGAGAGACCATCGTCAAGTATTTTGCGGCGCAGGGCGCCCGGGTGGTTCTGCTGGATCTGGAACGGGCCGCCGGCATCGGCAACCGCATCGTCGAGGAGATCCGCGCCGAGGGCGGGGAGGCGATGTTCCTGGCCACCAATGTCCTCGACCAGTCGGCACTGGAGCAGAACCGTGCGGACATCCTGGCGGCCTATGGGACCATCGACATCCTTCTCAATGCCGCCGGGGGCAACATGGCGGCAGCCACCGTCCCGCCGGACAAGACCATCTTCGACCTTGATGTCGAAGCTGTCCGCAAGGTCGTGGACCTCAATTTGTTCGGCACCATCTACCCGACCCTCGTCTTTGCCAGGGTCATGGTGGAGAAGAAGAAGGGCTCCATCATCAACTTCTGCTCCGAGAGTTCCTTCCGTCCGCTGACACGGGTGGCCGGTTATGGAGCAGCCAAGGCGGCAGTGGCCTCGTGGACGAAGTACCTGGCGGGCGAACTGGCCATCAAGTCCGGCGACGGGCTGCGGGTCAATGCCATCGCCCCGGGTTTCCTCCTTACGAACCAGAACCGCACACTCCTGACGAACCCCGACGGTTCCTTGACTGACCGTTCCCATAAGATTCTCGGCCATACGCCGTTCGGCCGCTTCCTGGAGCCGGATGAGCTGGTCGGCTGCCTGCACTACCTTGCCGCTGACGCTTCCGCCGCCGTCACCGGTACCATCAATCTCGTGGACGGCGGTTTCGAATCTTTCAGTATCTGACCTTATGTATCTGATGAGAGAAAGTTGGCGCTGGTACGGCCCCAACGACCCGGTGAGCCTCGACTACATCCGCCAGACCGGCGTGACCGACATTGTCCATGCCTTGCACCATATCCCGAACGGGGAGGTGTGGCCCGTCGCTGAAATCCAGGCCCGCCAGGCTGCCATCGCTGAGTATGGTCTGGTCTGGAGCGTCGTGGAGAGCGTGCCGGTCCATGAGCATATCAAGACGCAGACCGGCGACTGGCTGCGTTATGTCGAGAACTACAAGCAGACGCTGCGGAATCTCGCCGCCTGCGGCATCCACTGTGTGACTTATAACTTCATGCCGGTCCTCGACTGGACCCGGACCGACTTGAAATACAGGCTGCCGGACGGTTCGCTGTGCCTGCGTTTCGAGCGGGCGGCCCTGCTGGCCTTCGACCTGTTTATCCTGAAGCGCGAAAAAGCCTTCAGGGAGTTCTCCGAGGCGGATATCGCCAAGGCCCGGGCCTATTACGAGGCTATGACGCAGGAGGATATCCACACCCTGACCCGCACGATGATCGCCGGCCTTCCGGGCAGCGAGGAAAGTTTCACCCTGGAGCAGTTCCGCCATGAATTGGAGCGCTACAAGGACATCGATTCCGACCGGCTCCGGTCGAATTTGATCGACTTCCTCCAAGCCGTATGTCCGGTCGCCGACGAGGTCGAGGTACGTCTTGTCATCCATCCGGACGATCCGCCGTTCCCGATCCTGGGGCTGCCCCGTATCCTGTCCACGGCCGAGGATTTCCGCACGCTGACAGCTGCCGTGCCCAACTGGTCCAACGGGCTGTGCCTGTGCACCGGCTCCTTCGGCATCCGGGCGGACAACGACCTGGTCGCTATGATGTACGAGTTCGGCGACCGGACGGATTTCGTCCATTTCCGCAGCACCCGGCGCGATGCCGAGGGCAACTACTTCGAGGACAACCACCTCGCGGGCGATGTCGACATGTACGGCATGATGAAGGCCCTGCTGGAGACCATGCAGCGGCGGCAGTTCCGTATCTTCTGCCGGCCCGACCATGGCCACCAGATGTGCGACGACTTGGGGCGCAAGTCCAACCCCGGCTATTCCTGCTACGGGCGCATGCGCGGCATCGCCGAACTCCGCGGCCTCCAGATGGGCATAGCCAAGTCGCTTTTCGAATAGACTGGGTGGGGCCGGAGTCCGGCCCTGAATCCCTTTCCATGGGCAGAAACCCCGGTTTTTACCATGGATTTTTGTCATGATCAGCGGCAATGGACGTCTCGATGCGATGTGAGAGGGCCCCTTGTCTCGACCGCTTATTGTCATGGACTGTCGCTGTTCACTTGCCATGCGGAATTCTTTTCGTAATTTTGGACCCGACCTGTAATGCCGGCTGATGCCATGATGAAGAAGCAGGGAATACAACTTTTTGAAGGAAAGAGTGCTTGCACTATGCGGGAGAATGCCTGTCTTTGTCGTGCGCGAGGTTAGATGCCCCTTTCATCCGAAATTTATTGTAGATTTGCAATCGACTTCAGAAGAAGGGAACGTGGAACAGGATATAATTTGTAAAATGCTGATCAGGAGGAACTGATATATGATTGAACCTGGAATCAAAGGACATCAGGAGATGACCGTCACACCTGAGATGTCTGCAAAGCATATCGGAAGCGGCACCGTACCGGTACTTGCGACCCCGATGATGATAGCCTTGATCGAGAAAACCTGCCGGCTCAGTGTGAAACCCTCCCTTGACGAGGGGCAGGAGACCGTGGGAACGCTTGTCCATGTCAGCCACATAGCGGCGACACCGGTAGGGCTCACGGTCCGTTGTGAGACAACGCTTATCGAAGTCGACCGCCGGAGACTCGTCTTCCAGGTTGCCGTCTATGATCCGGATGGACTCGTGGGGGAAGGCCTGCACGAGAGGTTCGTCATCGACGAATCCCGCTTCGAGGCAAAGGCGGAATCCAAACTGAAAAAAACGAGAGGATAAGCTGATATGGCAGAGAACCTTGTCTTTGAAATGCTGAAGCGCAGTGGAATCGCCGAGGCAGCGGCCCTTGCAGCGCGTTCCTTCGAGGATTATTGCTACTTCACCAGTTTCTTCCCGGACCGGGACGAACGTCGCCGGATCATTGGTTCCATCATCCTGCATGAATATAAGGCCAACTTCGGGAGAGCACACTATCTGGTCGCCCGCCAGGGCGGAAGGATGGTCGCCGTAGCACAGCTCCATGCTCCGGACTACAGGAAGCCCTCTGATATCCGGTATTTCCTCCATGGCTGGCTGCAGGTCTATAAAGCCGGCGACCGGAAGCGCATCGATGAATGGCTCGTCATGGATGCGGAGGCTGGAAAGCCCTGTCACGAGTGGGCGTCCACCCAGGAGGCGGTCTGGTACGCCAGTTCCCTTACGGTAGACCCGTCGGCCCAAAGGTCCGGTGTGGGTTCCGCCTTCCTCGAGGAATGGGAACGGTATGTCGGTGAGCGGAACGGAAAAGCCATCACGTTATTTACCAATTCAGAATCCAATCTAGTCTTTTACAAGAAAAGAGGCTATGAAGTCTTCGATGAGAGAACCCTCGAACATAATGGCATCACCATGGGGAGCTGGAGTGTCAGGAAATGGATGGCACCTGCCGTATAGGATAGACCATCCATTGGAAATCGGTACCGGATGCCTTGATCCGGTTTTCTTTCCGGAAGCCGTCCGATTCCTTGACGCCTGAACTCAGGAATGACGGCGAGAGAATCCAGATAGTACTCTCCCCGGTCCTGTTTTCAAGACGGGGCAGCAAGTTCGAGGAAACCCTTCTTGAGCTGGTCGACGAGGTCCCGGCTGTCGTAGGCTTCGGCCGTGCAGGAGCGGGTCAGGCAGTCACCGGCATGTCCGTGGATCCACACGCCGAGCGCTGCGGCGTCCAGAGCGGGATAGCCCCGGGCCATCAGGCTGCCCACAAGCCCTGTCAGCACGTCTCCGCTGCCACCTTTGGCCATCCCGGCATTGCCGGTCGTATTGGTATACCGCTCTCCGGACGGGGTGAAGAGGCGGCTGCGATACCCTTTGTGGACCAGTACGCAGCCTGTCTGCCGACAGAGGGCCTGCACTGCTCGCTCTTTCTGCGCCTCCGTCTCCCAGGACAACAGCCGCCGGAGTTCGCCGAGATGGGGGGTCAGGACGGACCCGGCAGGGACCGATGCCAGCAGCTCGGGGTGGGCACCCAGCAGGTTCAGGGCATCGGCGTCCAGCACCATCGGAATCCGGGCCTGGAAGGCGGAACGGAGCAGCCCGGCGAAAGCAGTGAGCGTCTCCGGGGCCCGGCCGAGACCGGGTCCCACGGCAATCGCTGAATAGTGCTCCAGGGAAGCCGGGACCCGGCTCCACTGTCTTCCCGGGTCCTCGGACAACAGGGCTGAGGGGAAAGCATTCACGACGGCCTGCAGGGCACGGCCGGTGGAATGGAGGGTCACCAGACCGCATCCCGATCTGAGTGCGGCGCCTGTAGCAAGCACGGCGGCACCCGGCATCGTCTCGCAGCCGCAGACGAGCAGCAGGTGGCCGTAGTCTCCCTTATGGCTCTCGTCCTTGCGGGTGAGAAGCCGTGGCCGGAGGAATTCCGGAGTGATGGTTGTCTCGGTCATGGCTTGGGGGCATGGTACAGGGTGTCAGTAGCCGAAGATTTCATCGAGCGGGACGGTCCGGACCGGGCCGAGGGTGCGGAGGAAGGCCATGTCGAGGTCGGCAGGGTCGCCGAGCAGGGCATAGACATAGGTCCGGTCCTTGATCCAACGCGCATGCGTAGCCCGGAGGTCTTCCATCGTCAGGCTGCCGATCTTTTCGTAGACCTGCTTCTCGCGCGGCTCGTCGAGGCCGAGTTCACGGGCATTCAGGTAGCTGTAGAGGACCGCCTCTCCGATGGTGCGCTGGGTCCTGAGCTTGCCAAGGATGGATGCCTTGGCGATTTCCAGGTTTTCAGGCGCTTCCGGGAGGGTGTTGATGATCTCGTCGAAGGCCTCGACCGCCTGGCGGAGTTTGTCGTTCTGGGAGGCGATATAGGCGCGGAAAGAGTAGGTGTCGTCCCGGAAGGACGGACCGCTGAGCCAGGCCCCGGCTCCGTAGGCAAGGGCACGGGATTCGCGCATCTCCTGGAAGACGATGGCGTTCATGCCACCGCCGTAGTACTCGTTGAAGAGGTCGATGGACGGATCCTGGGAAAGGTCCAATGTCTCCCCGCGGTCGGAATACTGCACGTAGTTGAACTGGCGGGCCTGATAGGGAGCGATGATGACCCGGGCGTCCGGCGTCAACTGCTTGGCCGGATACGTTTTCACCAGCGGCGTCAGCCCTTCGGCCGGATGACGTTCCGCAAGGAGGTCGAGGAGGTCCCGGCTCTCCGAGGGGCCGTAATACAGGATCCGGTGTCTGTTCCCGACCAGGTCGCGCAGGGCGCCGAGGACTTGGTCCGGGGTGAGTGCGAGCACGTCCGGATTGGGGAGCGTCTTCCGGGCGATATAATCGGCACCGTAGATCAGGTAGTTCTGGAGGGCGCTGTTGCAGGCGCGTTGGTTCTTCTTGGCGTCCTGGCGGCTGCGGAGGAGGTCGGCCTTGAGCTGCGTGAGGACATCGTCGTCCGGGACCGCATGCTCGACCAGGTCCTGGACAAGGCCGAGAGCGGCGCCGATGTTTTCGTCCAGGCCGGAGATGGAAAGGACGGTCGTGTTGCCGCCGACCCTCAGGTGATATTCACAGGCCAGTCCGTACAGTTCGGAGGCGATGTCTTCTGCGTCCCGGGTCGGGGTGCCGAGATAACCGAGGTAGTCGGAGGCGATGGGAAGGAGCGGGTCGTTGTCGCTGCCACGGTCGTAGCGGAAACTGAGGGTGGCGATATCGTTCTTTTCGTTATGCTTGTAAAGCACTTCCAAGCCCTGATGGTCCAGGATGGACAGGTCGCGGGAGAAATCCACGAACACCGGCTCGACAGGGACGGGCTCGCTGGCGGCGACCTCCGCCAGGAAGGCACTCTGCTTGTCCCGGTTGGTGACGATCGGCGTGATCTTCGGGGCATCGATCTTCTTGATAGAAGTGTCTTCGCCGAGCCGCTTGTAGACGACAGCATAGCTCTCGGCCCCGAGCCAGGTGCGGGCCCAGGCGACGATGTCCTCCTTGGTGAGCCGTTCGATCCGGCTGAGCTTTCCGACCTCTGATTCCCAGGTGGTTCCGTTGACGAAAGAATCGACGAACCGGTCGGCCCGGCTGCGATTGGCGGTCAGGCTCTTCATCTGCTGGAGCTTGTAGTTGCTTTTGACCGCCTGCAGGAGGTCTTCGGTGAAACTGCCTTCACGCAGTTTCGCAATTTCTCCGAGAAGGGCATCCCTGACGGCCTCAAGGCTCTGCCCTTCCTTCGGCAGGCCTTCGACGAGGAAAAGGCCGTAATCTGTGCGGTCATAAGGGAAAATGCCGGCATCGAGGATGGTCTGCTGCTGGATCAGGTCGAGGTCTACGAGGCCGGCCATGCCGTTGTACAGGAGGGCGCCGACGATCTCGGACGCATCGCTTTCCTGGGACGAGGCGCCCGGCGTCCGCCAGCCGAGCATCACGAACTCGGATTCATGCCCGAGGACGTCCTTCTCCATCGGGGCGGTGACCGGGTCTTCCGGGGTAAGATGGAATTCCGGCAGGTCGGGATTCGCCTGCCAGGCCCCGAAGTATTTCTCGATGAGGGCGACCGTCTCGTCCGGGTCGAAGTCGCCGGAGAGGCAGATGGCCACATTGTTCGGCACGTAATACGTGTCCTTCTGATGACGGATGGCCTTCAAGGATGGATTCTTGAGGTGGTCCTGGGTGCCGATGACGGTCTGGGTACCGTAGGGGTGTTTCCGGAAGAGCATGGAATCCAGGGCGTCCAGGGCTTTCTCGCTGTCGGAGGTCAGGCCCATGTTCTTCTCCTCGTAGACGGCTTCCAGTTCGGTATGGAACCCGCGGAAGACGCAGTTCATGAACCGGTCGGCCTGGATGCGCGCCCAATTCTCGAGCTGGTTGGAAGGAATCTCCTCCACATAGCAGGTTACGTCGTTGGAGGTGTAGGCGTTGGAGCCTTCGGATCCGATGATGGACATCAGCTTGTCGTATTCGTTCGGAATTGCGACCTTGGAGGCTTCGTAGCTGATTGAGTCGATCCGGTGGTACAAAGCCAGCCGCTCCTGCGGGTCCGTGAGGGTCCGGTAGACCTCGAACAGGCTGTCGATGGCCGCAAGCATCGGCTTTTCGGCTGCATAGTCCTGTGTCCCGAACTGCTCCGTCCCCTTGAACATCATGTGCTCCAGATAGTGCGCAAGACCGGTATTGTCGGCAGGGTCGTCCTTCCCGCCCACACGCACGGCGATGTAGGTCTGGATACGCGGCTCATCCTTGTTGACGGTCATGTAGACCTTGAGGCCGTTGTCCAGGGTATAGATCTTGGCATCGAGCGGGTCTCCCTTGACGGATGCATACTTGCTGCCGCAGGATGCCAGCATGAGCAGGGCCGCGGCGAGGAAAAGGAACTTTTTCATCATGTATTTTCACGGTATTCGAGGATGTCGCCGGGCTGGCAGTCGAGGGCCTTGCAGATGGCATCCATGGTGGAGATGCGGATGGCCTTGGCCTTGCCGCACTTGAGGATGGACAGGTTGGCGGGAGTGATGCCGACTTTTTCCGCCAGCTCGCCGGAAGACATTTTCCGGCGGGCCAGCATCACGTCAATATTGATGATAATCGGCATGGCAGCTTAGTTTTCCTCCTGCACTTCCGGCTTCTCCGATCCCTTGAGGTAGGACGGCAGTTCCATGCCGGCCATCTTGAAGAGGTCTTCGAGCGGCGGGACGGATTTCATCATGCCGGAGATGAAGTTCGAGGTTGCGGTCTTGCCGTCGGCGGTAGAGCCGGTATCCCAGACCGTCACCTTGTCGATGTTGATGCCCTTGACAGCCTCGACCTGGGTCTTGACAAGTTCGGGCAGTTTGTCGGCGACCATCATCAGCACGGCCTTCTGGGCATCGCCCTGGGCGGCTCCGACGAGTTGCTGGAAACCGCTGGCCTGCTTGGTGAGGATCTCGAGGATACCGCGGGCCTGCGCATCCATCTTGGCGTAGATGGCGTCGGCCTCGCCCTTGGCCTTGCGGCGGATTTTCTCGGCTTCGGCCTCGGCATCGATGATGGCCTTCTCCTTCTCGATCTGGGCCGGGACGACGACGTTGGCCTGCTGGGTCGCCTGTTCCCGTTCGGCGCGGGCGATTTCGGCATCACGCTCGCTCTTGTAGGCCTCCTCAAGGGCCTTGGCGGCCTGCACCTTCTCGGCGGCGACGGCGATGCGGGCGGCTTCGGCCTCCTTCTCGCGGCGGGTCGCATCGGAATTGGCGATGGTAATCTTGGAGTTGTTCTCCCCTTCGACGGCGCGGGCATTGGCCTCGGCGGTCTTGATACGGGTGTCCCGGGTGGTCTCGGCAATCCGGATGTCCTTGTCCCGGTCGGCCTCGGCCTTGCCGATTTCACCGAAGCGGTTCTGCTCGGCGACGGACTTCTTCGCGTCGTTGATGGCCTTGGCGGCGGCTTCCTTGCCGAGCGCCTCGATGTAGCCGGACTCGTCGCGGATATCGGTAACGTTCACGTTGATGAGTTTCAGGCCGATCTTACGGAGTTCCGCCTCCACGTTCGTGGACACGTTGGCAAGGAACTTGTCCCGGTCGGCGTTGATTTCCTCGATGTCCATCGTGGCGATCACCAGACGCAGCTGGCCGAAGAGGATATCCGTGGCGATGTTCTGGATGCTGTCGACGGACAGGCCCAGCAGGCGTTCCGCTGCGTTGGTCATGTTCTCCGGCTCGGTCGAGATGCCGACGGTGAAGCGGCAGGGGACGTCCACGCGGATATTCTGCTTGGAAAGGGCGTTGGTCAGGTTGCACTCGATGGAAATCGGCTTCAGATCGAGATAGGCATAGTCCTGGAAGACAGGCCAGATGAACGCAGCGCCGCCGTGGATGCAGCGGGCGGAGGAGATGGAACCTTCGCGGTTCTTGCCGGTCTTGCCGTAGATGACGAGGATCTTGTCGGAAGGGCAGCGGCGGTAGCGTTTGAGAATGGCGGCGAGGGTCACGAAGATCACCGCGACGATGATGAGGATCAGGTAGAGTTCCATATCAGATAATATAAGAATTAAGTTCTTCGACGACGAGCGTGTTGGCATCGACGACTTCGGTGACCTTGACCGGGGTGCCGGTCTTGATGGTGTCTCCGTCGGTTACGGCATTGTATTCACGGACGGCATTGTTGATGGTGATCTGGACCTTGCCCACGCCGGAGCGCTCGGCCGGAATCACCAGGTAGCACTTGCCTTGGCAGCCTACGGCGGCTTTCCAGACGTTGATGTTGCCGCTCTGCTGCATCCCGGCGAGCCATTTGAAGAGGTACATTACAAGGGCGACCAGGCCGATGCCGACGAAGGCGGCGACGACCAGGAGGACGGCCGTAGACCTTACCTGGTCCTGCAGCAGGATGGCGGTCCAGCCGAACCCGAGGAAGAAGTTGACGAAATTGCGGAAGGTGTAGAGGTTGGACCCCCCTTCGATGTTGGAGATGTCGGTGTCGACATCGGCGCTGACATCGACATCCACGCCGAGGTCACCGTCGGCATCCGCGCCGACGAAGGTCATCACGCTCTGGATGATAAAGAGCAGGGAGGCGGAGAGGGTCACTCCCCAAAGGATTTTCATCGCGAGGCTGAGTCCAGCCCACCAGGCAGCTATCATAGGACAATCCGTATTGGTTTCTGCAAAGATAGAAAGAAATTATCGAAAAACAATAAAAATTTCATATTTTTTCAAATTATCCCGTACACATGCCTACACTCCGGACACAGCTCTCTCTTCCCGCCGTCAGCCTCGGCATCCTGGGGGATGGGAGTCGTCATATTTCTAACTCTTCGACAATCAATCTGCCCGAAAACACGCTCCTCCCAACCCAGTCCAAAATGAAAGGGCTGGGAGGCTCCCATTTTTCAAAGAATTGAAAATGTGCAACTTACAAAGCACCGGATTCCCGACCTCTTGCGATGCCGGGCAGAGAATCCCTGTCTTTTATTCCAGCAGCGTGTCCATCGCTGCTTGCATGAGGTCTTTCCGGCTGTCCGGGGCGAGGATGCTCTCGATGGGGAAACCAAGGGCAACGACCCGGTGCGTGCCGCTGTCATACGCTGTGCCGGCGGGGATGGCGGTGCCTGCGTAGCGGAGGATGGTACGGGCCTTCGGAGAAGCCGGTTCGATGCCGTCCGGGTTCTCCACCCGGTAGAGGACCGGGCTGTACTTGCGGTTGTAGGCGATGCTCCCGGGCAGGAAGCCGCCGTACGGCTCGACTACGCCCGACACGTCCCCGAAATTGGTCACCCATTTGTAGCCGAGGACCTCCTGGATGAAAGTCCGGGTCTGCTCCAGCGTGGCAGGATCGGGAGATACGGGATAGACCCGGTCCCAGGCGTCGGTCCCGATATAGGCACCGGAGAGAAGGACGTTCCCGCCCGCCGAAGTGTAGCGCCGCAGGGCCTCCTGGAGTGGTTCGGGGAAGACCTGATACCGGTCCGGCAGGGCTCCGCTGCCCATTTTCGTCGTCACCTGCTTGCCGCAGACGAGGTCGACGGCCGTGTAACCGGCGGCGTCCAGGGCGCAGAAGGCATCGCGGCTCATGGAACTGAAGGCATAACCTGCCTCCAACAGCGCCTTGCCATGCACGGAGGGGAAATCGAAGGTGTTGCCGGCGACCTTCCGCCCGGCCTGGTCGACATAGGAGCCGCCGAAGCCGGGGTTGTCGTCGTCTGTCCAGATGCGGGTGCGGTCGAACTGGTAGACCGGACCTATGAAGTTGATGTCCTCGATGTAGGGGACGCCGCTGTCGATGTTGTCCATGAAACCGCCGTAGGACGGGGTGTCGAACCAGGCCGGGGCGGAGATACGGTCGAAGTTGTTGACAATGAGGACCGGACGGGCCCCGCCACCGGGATGGCCCACGGACAGGGTCTCGGACGGGAAACTCTTGCCGCCGTCGTTGAAGGCGACGATCCGGAAACTCACGACCTGTCCCTTTCTGACCGGGACCGTCACGGACAGCCTTTCCCCGGAAGAGGCCGGTTGGATGCGGACTCCGTCGTCGAAGCCCCCGTCGCCGATGCGTGTCTGGAGGATATATCCGTCCGGTACGGCCGTCGGCTCCAGCGGGTCTTCGGCCGGCTTCCAGCTGAGGAGTGCCTTCCCGTCCCTGAGTTCCGCCGCGAAAGAGGTGACGGGCAGGGGTTGCACCACATAGGTACAGCCGTACCGGTTGGAGAGGTATTTCAGGATGCCCTTGTATACGGCCCGGGAGACCGTGAAACGGAAGGCCGGGTCGAGCCCATATTTCATGTCGGCGAAATTCTGGTGGGAGAGCACTTCCAGCAGGAGACCCGGCACGGAGGTGGTGCGGGATTCACTGTAAGAGCGGTCCCAGGTCTGGCGGCGGGACCAGGCCGGTTCGAACTGCGCCCGGATGTCGTCGACCACCTGGGTCTGGACGGCATCGGCGAGGGCGCGCCCGTTGAGGCGGCTTTCCCCGTCGGGGAGCCGGTCGCTGCCTTCACATAACAAAGTGTAGATAGCCAAGGTGCCGACAATCGAGTCGTTCGGCGTAAGGCCGGCATCGCTATGGAAGGCGAGGGAGAGGTCGAAGGGAATCTGGCGTCCCTCGGCATCAGGGTTGACCCGCGAACCGCCGGAAAGGTGCGTGACCCAGCGGCCCCGCCCGGCGAAATCCTTGGTGTAGTCGTTGTCCCAGTCGTCGAAGAGGGAGAGGTCGATGCCGCTCCACTGCATCCCGTACAGGGCACCTTCAGTGTAGGCAGGATAGCCGGACAGCATCCCGCCCCGCTCCACCTTGCCCATGCCGCCGCCGAAGCGGACAGCATCCGCCGTCACGACCCCGCCGGCCGCACTCCGGTTGGTGAGCCGGACATAGCCGTCGTCGCCCTCATCGAACAGGAAGGTCCCGAGGTAGACCCAGGTGCCGCCGCCCATCCGCTGGTTGACATGTAGTTGGGTATCTCCGCCGAGATGGTGGACCGTATAGCGGGCGTCGGTGGTGCTGTTGGCGAGGGACTTGTAGGAGACGTAGACCGCATAGCGGCCCCGCTCCGGGATGTCCGGACGCCAGGTGGCCTCGGCTTTGCGGTGGGCATCGTCCGATCCGGCCGTTTCCGCCATCCGGGCCGTGCCCAGGGTGAAAGGATTGTCGTAGCCGGAATAGACCGCCTTGGCATCGGCGAAGCCCACCCCGGCATCCGTCCAGTTGCCGGTCTCCTTGTAGCGGCCTTCCCGCCGCATCGACGGGGTCCTGCGCTCGCGGAAGGCCGGATCGTTGTCGCAGACGACCTCATGGACCTGGGTGTCCCGCTCGCGGGGTGTCATCACGCAGGCTCCGGCATTCTCCAGCATCGGAATCAGGAACGGCAGGACAAAACTCTGGGTGAACAGGTCTTCGACCGTCCGGTGGGTGGCGGCCCGTTGCCATTCCCAGCGCCCGGTCTTGGCCTCGTAATAGCGGCCGTGGCTCTGCCAGAGGGCGATATGCCGGGCGGAGAGCCCCCTCGGCCAGTTGTCGTCGCCTCGCACGAGCGGGATGACCGATCCCCGCGGATCGGAAACCCGCAGGCTGGTGGGTGCCGGTTTCCCGTCCTTGTGCAAGGCCGGCATCGGAAGGGACCCCAGTGCCGTCTTCTTGCCGTAGATTTCGCCGAGGGCATAAGACCGGTAGGCGGTGGGAAAGAGGGAGCGGAGTTCGTCCCGGAACCAGTCCACATCATCATTCCGCCAGGGATAGTCGACGAGGTCCTGGGTGAAGTAGAAGTCAAAGGTTGTGCCCCGCTGCATCACCTTGGTGAGCTTGAGGTCGGTGGCGACGGTGGTCCGCCGTTGCAGGCGCTCCCGGAGGGAGTCTGCGGCCGGCTGGAAGTCCCGTGCCAGACGGCCCTGTGCACCGAGGGACAGGGCCGTAAGGATGCAGAAGATGCTCAGGAGGGTTTTTCTGTACATGGTTTCCGCTGTTTCCGGATATCGAGAAGGAAGACGATGAGGGAACTGGACGCGAGGGCGAGCAGGTCTGCCAGGAAATCGGCCCGGTCGCCGCTGCGGTAGTCGGTGAAAGATTGCCCGACTTCCGTGCCTGCCGCGATAAGGCAGCCGGTCATGAAGGTCAGACAGATGTACCCGAACGAGGACCAGAAGGTCTCGGTGTACCGGTCGAAGGCCAGCCAGGCCAGGAGCGGGAACGGGAAGAACATGCAGAAGTGCACGATCTTGTCGGTAGGGATGCCCCAATAGGCCCGCTGTACTTTCGGCACAGCATTGAAATGCCCGAAGCACAGCCAGACGACAGCAATGAGGTACAGCACGAACAGGATCCGTGCGAGCAGGAGTTGTTTCCGGGTCATCGCAGGATCAGTTCGCCGAAGCATTCGGGGCGGTGGAAGTCGGGGGACGGCGTATCGATCCGGTTCCAGCTGACGAAATGGGGATGGGCGGTCTTGTCGCCGCACTTATAGAAGTTGGCCCTCAGCCGCTCCGGCAGGTCATCCGGGTCTATGCCGATCAGTACAAACGGGATGAAGAGGGTTACCCGCCAGTTCCAGATGCCGCCTTCGTAGTCCTGAGAACCTTCGAACTGGGCGGTCCGGAGGATCTGGTCCATCTCGTCGGAGGGGCGGCGGACCCGGTTGTTCCGGTCTGGCCCGGCTGCGGCGAGCACCTTGCCAAGCGGATTGATTTCGAAATTGTAGTATTCACTGCCGTCAGGATTCTCCACGAAGAATTCGCAGCAGCTGTCCTCCCACTGGGAACCGTTGTCTTCCAGGTTCTGCGCCCGAAGGTCGAGTCCGCTCACGCGGAAGTCGACAAGCAGTCCTTCCCCGGTGCGGGCGATCCGCCCGGCGCAAAGGGGAGCGTAGGGATATTCAGACGGCCAGTCGACCTGGTCCACCTGGAAACGGGTGCCGTACAGCTCGAGGGCGGTGTCCAGGTCCAGGTCGAGGTCTTCGGGAATGAAGGGGATGGTCAGGGTTTTCATAAGGCTTGCATGTCGTTGAGTTTCTTGTAATAGCCGCCACGGGCGATCAGCTCGTCGTGCCGGCCGCGCTCCACGACCCGCCCCTCATGCATGACGATGATTTCGTCCGCATTCTTGATGGTGGACAGGCGGTGGGCGATGGCGATGGTCGTCCGGGTGGACATCAGCCGGTCCAGGGCGTCCTGCACGATGCGCTCGGATTCGGTATCGAGGGAGGCGGTGGCCTCGTCGAGGATCAAGATCGGCGGGTTCTTGAGGATGGCCCGGGCGATGGAGAGCCGCTGGCGCTGCCCGCCGGAAAGCCGCATGCCGCGGTCGCCGATATTGGTCTGGTAGCCCTCTTCCTTCTCCATGATGAAGTCGTGGGCGTTGGCGATCCGGGCGGCGGCCACGACTTCCTCCTCGGTCGCTCCTTCCACGCCGAAGGCGATGTTGTTGAAGATGGTATCGTTGAACAGGATCGGGTCCTGGTTGACATTGCCCATCAGGGCGCGGAGGTCCTTGATCCGGACATCCTTGATGTCCTTCCCGTCGATGGTGATGCGGCCGCCGGAAACATCGTAGAACCGGGGGATCAGGTCGACGAGGGTGGACTTGCCGGCGCCCGATTCGCCCACGATGGCGACCATCTTGCCGCGAGGGATATCGAGGTCGATGCCCTTCAGGATCTCCCGGCCGTTCTCATAGGAGAACTGGACGCCGCTGAAGGTGATCCTGTCCCGGAATCCGTCCAGTTCCACCGGATGCTCCGGCTCCTGGATGGGGTTCTCCGCCTCCAGGATCTTGTTGATGCGCTCCATGGAGGCGAGTCCCTTCGGAATGCCGTAGGTGGCCTTGGAGAGTTCCTTGATGGGGGCGATGACCGAGTAGAGGATGACCATGAAGAAGATGAACTGCGACGCATCCATGAAGCGGCCGCCGAACAGGCCCTTCCCCCGGATGATCAGGACGCCGCCGATGGCCAGCACGATCATGATCATGACGGTGCCGAGGAATTCGCTCACCGGATGGGCGAGGGCCTGGCGGGCGTTGACCCGGCTGACCTTGCGCCGCATCGCATCCGTCACGGCAAGGAAACGGCCGGACATCTTCTTCTCGGCGTTGAACGCCTTGATGATGCGGAGACCGCCCAGGGTCTCCTCGACCTGGGACATGGTGTCGCTCCAGAGGGTCTGGGCTTCGAGGGACTGCCGCTTGAGCTGCTTGCCGATGACGCCCATGATCCAGATGAAGGCCGGGACGAACACGATGATGATCAGGACCATCTCCGGGCTGGTGAACAGGAGGACGCCGAAGTAGAAGAGGATGAGGATCGGGTCCTTGATCAGCATCTCGATGGAGGACGTGATGGAGGCTTCGACCTCACCGACATCACCGCTCATGCGGGCGATGATGTCGCCCTTGCGCTCCTGGGAGAAGAAGCCGATCGGCAGGGACAGGATCTTGTTGTAGATGCGGTTGCGGATATCCTTGACGATGCCGTTGCGGATGGGGATCATCACGGCCGTGGAGCCGAAATAGCAGGACGTCTTGAGGGCGGTGAAGAAGATCATCACGGCGCAAAGCAGGAGCAGGGTCGTGACGGCACCGTGGACCTCGGTGAAGTCGCTGACCCACCAGTAGGCGTTGTTGACGAGGATGTCCTTGAAACTGAATCCGTCGGACCCCCAGGGGATGAATTCGTAGCGGGTTGTGTCCAGCCGGAACAAAATGTTCAGCAGCGGGATGATCACGGCGAACGAGAAGATGTTGAAGACGGCCGACAATATGTTCAGGAGGACGGCGCCTCCGAGGTATCGTTGATAGGGAGAGGCGTACTGCCTCATCATCTGGATGAATTCTTTCATTTACATCATATAATCCTACAAATATAGGGATATTTCGTTATCTTTGCAACGATAAACGTTGTACGTCATGTCAGAATTCGCCATTATCCTGCCGGCCGCTCCGGCGGCCGACCTGCACCGGACCCTTTCTTCGCTGGTGTTCCAGAAAGAGAAGGATTTCCAGGTCTACCTGGTCCAGTCTCCCGGCACCTCGGAGGCCGTGACTGGATTCGAAGACCGGCTTCCGCTCAAGTGGGTGGACATCGCTTCCGGCGGAGGTGCGTTCTCCGCCCTGGCCGCTGTGAAGGACGAACCGTTCGTCTGCTTCCTCACCCCGGAAGTAGACCTTGCGCCGAAGAGCCTGCGCCGCATGCGCCGCTGCATCGACGGCCATCCCGGGCACGACGTCTACCATTGGAACCTGGCGGCTCCAGCCCGGAAATATGGGTTGAAGACGGCTCCTGCCCGTCTTTTCAAGGAGGTCTTTTTCAAGGGGGGCGTCGCGCCGCTCTCCTCGTTCGTGTTCCGCCGCAGTGCACTGGCTGCATGGCTGGCCTCCGCTCCGTCAGCGGCGGACTCCGCCCTGGCCGCTGTCCTTGCCTGTGCCGGGGAACAGGGCATCCGCACGGCCCGCTGGGAGCGGCTGGGCTGGCACCGCCCGGCTCCTGCGGCAGATCCAGCGGCCCTGGAGCGGGAAGTCCGTGCGAACCTTGCCTTCTTCCGCTGGACCGAGTCTTTCTTCGGGAACGCCTATCCGGTCGGGGTCGGGGACCGGCTCGACCTGTTTGCCACGGAGGCGGCCCGCCTGTATCCGAGCTATACGGCCGACGAACTCAAGGCGCTTATGCAGGAATTCGCCGTCGTGGATGGTCCGGTCCGCAAACTGCGGGCTTCGTCGGCGCTGAAAGGGGCGCTGAAACGGCGGAAGGAAACCCTTCTATAAGATGCGGGTCAAGTAGTTGAACATCAGGAAGATCCGCTTCTTCATCACAGCATAGTCGAGTGATGCGGCATCGTCGTAAGGCTTGTTGTTGTTGAGGGTGATGCCGGAAGTGAACAGGACGGCCGGGACGCCATGCTCCAGGAAGACCTTCTGGTCGCAGACCTGACGGTAGAACAGCCGGGTGAAGTCCTTGCTCCCATAATAGGTGAAACCGAGGTCGAGATCCAGGCGCTGGCTTCGATTGACTGCCATCAGCAGGTCGCGCCGTCCGTCCTGCGCTTCGCCAAGCATGATCAGATAGTCCGGCCGCCCCTTGTGGATCGGAGAGAGGGTCGCGCCGACCTGGTCTATATTGATGACCAAGGCGATATCCTTCTTCGTGACGGCCTTTCCGGTCTCCGGATCCGGCAGCATCCCTCCGCTGACCAGGTCCCACAGTGCCTCCGCCCCGCCCAGGCTCTGCTGCTTCCCGTCCAGGGCGACGAAGATGAGGGTCTTGCCGTAGGTCCGGCCGAGTTCCTTCATCCGCTGGACCATCTCCGCGAGGGTGAGGAGGGCCGTAACGCCTGAGGCGTTGCTGTCTGCCCCAGGGTAGAGGGTGCCGTCGAGGATGCCGAGATGGTCATAGTGGGCGGTGACGACGATATACTGCCGGGAAACGGTCTCCCGACCGGGCAGGAAGCCGATGACATTGCGGCCCGTCGCCCCGGTCCGGCTGCGGAATCCGCGGTAGAAGCTGCCTTCAGGAGGAAGGAGGCCGATGCCCTCGAAACGTTGTCCCAGCCATCCTGCGGCCCGGGCGCTGCCGGAGGTCCCGGTCTTGCGCCCTGCGCAGATGGCGTCGGCGAGGAATTCGACCTGGCTGCGCAGCCCCTCTTCGGAGACGATGTATTCGGCATTCTTCGTGCTGATGACATAGTTCTTCTGCTGGGCTGCCAGGGGAACCGCCGCCAGAAAAACCGCCAGGAGCAAAAATATTTTCCGTCTCATCGTCAATCGGGCACGAAAAGTGATTATCTTTGTAAATTGGTGACGAAAATAGACATTTCGCTCCATATTTGAAAATTTTTTTGAATGAAGTGCGGAAGGAACATAGGGACTGCCCTCGTCCTGCTGCTGGTGCTTGTGCTCCCGGCACGGGCCCAATATGACAAGGATGTCTTCTCTTTCCGGGGACGGAACGCCCTGGCAGAGGGACGCCTGTCCGAAGCCTTGTCCCATTTCAATATCCTGGCGCAACTGGATACGACCGACTACTGGACTTTCTTCTACCGGGGCATCGCCAAGTACAATCTCGGCGACATCAGGGGCGCCCGGGCGGATTTCGACACGGCGGTCCGGCTCAATCCGGTCTTCACGTCCGGCTACCACTACCGTGCCATCGCCGAGAGCCGTTCCGGTAACTATGACGATGCGCTGCGGGACCTGGAGACCGCCATCTCCCTGCGTCCGGGTTCTTCCGGCCTGTACTTCACCCGGGGCGTGACCTATTTTCTCAGCCAGCAGTTCGAACCGGCCGTACAAGACTTCGACAAGTACATCCGCAAGGAACCGAAAGACCCTTCGGCGTATCTCAACCGGGGGGCATCGTACCTCTTCCTCGGGGACACACTCAAGGCGATCGGTGACTACAACAAGGCAATCAAGCTCGACCGGTTCGAGCCGGAAGGCTATATCCGACGCGGCCGCCTGTATGCCGCCAGGGGTGATTTCGATGCCGCCATCGCCGACCTCGACAAGGCCATCCAGCTGGATACGACGAGCACCCTGGCCTACTTCAACCGGGCCCTCCTGTATTCCGAGCAGTCCCGCCTGAACGAGGCGATGGCCGATCTGGACAAAGTGCTCGAACACGAGCCAGGCAATGCCCTGACCCTCTACAACCGCAGCCTGATCTCGGCCCAGGTGGGGGATTACGAGGCCGCCCTCGCCGACATGGACCGTGTCATCAACATCAACCCGAAGAATGTCCTGGCCTATTTCAACCGGGCCGGTTTCTTCATCGGCATGGAGCGCTGGGACGATGCCTTGGCGGACTACAACAAGGCCATCGAGCTCTATCCGGATTTTGCCAAGGCCTACATGAACCGCTCCTATGTCGAGTTGCAGCTGGGCATGAACCGGGCCTCGCGGGAGGATTACCGGACAGCCCAGCGTAAGGTTGCCGAATACCGCACCAAGAATGCGTCCGGCGAGGCGGACTTCGCCGACACGACGCGCAAATACAACGCCCTGCTGGCCTTGGATGCCGACTTTGCCAAGAAGGACTTCGACGACGAGATGCTCCAGCACCGCGACGTGGACATCAACCTCAAGCCGCTCTACAAGTTCGTCCTGGCCGAGAGCCGCGACCGGACGGCATATGCCCTGGAGCACCGCTACGAGAATCCGCTCCTGGAGCGTTTCATCGAGCAGCAGCCGGTCCCTGTGGCCGTTTCCAACGAGAACGTCACGCCCGGGAAGCCGGGACAGGCCGCCGCTTCGGAGAACGAGTTCATCCGGGCCCTCTCCGACATCGGCCAGCGGCAGTACAGTTCCGCCTTGGTGCATTACGACCGGGCCCTGGAGACGGAGGGTGACCGCTACGAGATATATTACAAGGCATTCTACTATATGAACCGGGGCGTCCTGCGGGCCGAGATGATCGACTTCATCGCCTCGATCGAGTCCAATGTCCAGACGCTCACGATGGATGACAAGGGAACGGCGCGGGCCCGCGTCCGGGAGCAGGTGTCCAGCGAATACGATTATTCGGAGGCCCTGTCGGACATGGAGAAGGCGGCGGAACTCCAGCCCGGCCTCCCCTACATCCAATTCAATCTCGGCAACCTCTACTGCCTGTCCTCGCGTCTGGTGAATGCCATCGAAAGCTATGGCCGGGCCATCAGCCTCTATCCTTACATGGGGGATGCCTATTTCAATCGGGGACTCGTGCTGATCTATCTGAAGGACAAAGAGAAAGGCTGCATCGACCTTTCCCGTGCAGGAGAACTGGGCGTCGAAGATGCGTACAGCGTCATCGCCCGGTACTGCGAGGAGGGGCGTCCATGATCCGGTTTCTGAGCTTTTCCAGTGGCAGTTGCGGCAATTGTTATCTCCTCCTGCATCAGGTTGCGGAAGGACGGGGGGCGGGCATCCTTATCGATGCCGGCGTCGGCCTCCGGCGGATGAAGAAGGTCCTGGAGAGCGTCTCCCTTGATTTCAGTTGCATCCAGGGGGTGCTGGTCACCCACGACCACGGCGACCATATCCGCCACCTCGGCACCCTCTGCAAGCGTCTGAGTGTCCCGGTCTATGCGACCCCTGTCCTGCATGGGGCGCTCTCCCGCCGCCATTCCCTCGACAGCTGCCGCCGGAATCTTTCGGCGGATGCGTGGAATCCGGTCGCAGACGGCATCGAGGCGCAGTATTTCGTCGTCCCGCATGATGCGACGCAGACCGTCGGCTTCGCCATCCGGGCGGAAGGCCGCCTCTTCGTACTCATGACCGACCTCGGCCATGTGACGGAAGAAGCCATGGAGTGGGCCCGGCAGGCCGATACGGTCGTCATCGAATCCAATTTCGACGTGGACATGCTGATCGGCGGGTCCTATCCGCACGAACTCAAGATGCGTATCTGCCAGGGTTCCGGACACCTGTCCAACGATGCATGCTGTGACGCTATCCGGCGTTTCCTGCACCCCGGGCTGCGGAACCTCTTCCTCTGCCACTTGTCCGGCAACAACAACACCCCGAAGCGGGCCTACGACCAGGCGGCAGCGACGCTCCGGGACCTTGGTGCCACGTCCGGCACCATCCACCTCCGCGTCCTGGAACGCGGTATCCCTTCCCCGCTTCTGAACCTCTGAAATCAGCGATCCAGCACTTCCAGGATGTTGGCGCGGTCCCGTAGATGCCGAAGTTCCCGTTTCCGGGATGGATATTCTTTTCTATACAAAACGCAGTGAGCCGTAAAACTGGTCCACTGCCCTGTATCTATGACATGACGGCAGCGGCTTACGACTCTTCAGTGATCAGGTGCCACCACCCGTAGTTGCTGCATGTAAAGCTCTTCTGTTTCAGTCCGTTTCTGTCAATGTCAGAAAAAACAAGGATACATGGAATTTTCTTGGAATCTTAGCGGATGTGAAATAATAACAAAGTATTTTTATAAATATTTGCTTGGACAAGAAACCAGTTTTTGCACCCCCAAAACTCATAACCATGAAAGCGGATTTCAGATTTGTCTTATATGCTTTCCTCCTGTCGGCCGCCGGTGTCTTTTCGGCGCAGGCCCAGCCGGATGTATCCTCCGTCCCGGATTCCCGCACCGTCACGGGCACGGTCTATGATGAAAACCGCCATCCTGTTCCGGGAGTCGCCATCATGCCGACCGGCACCCGGACCGGGGTGACGTCGGATGCGAGGGGGCGGTTCTCCATCGAGGTGCGTGGAGAACGGCCGGTCCTCCGGTTCACGTGTCTGGGATATGAAGAGGCGACGGTCTCCGTTCCGTCGTACAGCGACGACCTGACGGTGGTCCTGAAGGAGGATGCGATGTCGCTGGAAGGCACCGTGATCGTGGGTTACGGCGTCCAGAAAAAGGTCAATCTGACCGGTGCGATTGCGACGGTCTCTTCCACCGACCTGGAGAACCGGACCTCTCCGACCCTGACCCACATGTTGCAGGGAGCCGTTCCCGGGCTCAACGTGACCACCAGTTCCGGACGTCCCGGGAATACCGCCAGCCTGAATATCCGTGGTGTCAACTCCATTAACGGCGGCAGTCCGCTCGTGTTGGTGGACGGTGCCGAAGCAGAACTATCCCGGGTCAACCCTGCCGATGTGGAATCCATCTCGGTCATCAAGGATGCCTCCGCTGCCGCCATCTACGGGGCGCGGGCCTCTTTCGGTGTCATCCTGGTCACCACGAAGTCGGGCGCGGTCCAGGACGGCATGGCGAAGGTCCATGTGAGCAGCCGGATCGGCTGGGAGGAGCCGACCACCTCCACGCAGTTCGAGACCCGGGGCTACTATTCGGTCTATCTCAACGACCTGTTCTACCGGGCTGCCAACGGGACCAACTATACCTTCTACACGGAAGCCGATATGCAGGAACTGTGGGCTCGCGTCAACGACAAGGTGGAGAATCCTTCCCGGCCCTGGGTCATGATCGACCAGCGGGAAGGAAGGGATACCTATGTCTATTATGCCAATACGGACTGGTACCACGAATTATTCCAGGACCGCCGTCCGACCCGGCAGCACGGCATTTCGATGAGCGGTGGGACCGACCATGTGCGTTATTTCCTCTCGGGGGCCTATAACTATGAGGAGGGCGTCTTCCGCCGGAACACGGACAAGAGCTGCAAATACAACTTCCGGTCGAAAGTTTCGTTCGATGTCAATCCGTGGGTGAATGTTGCCAACAATACGAGCTATTACAAGTCCAAGTACGTCTATCCGGGTGTCAGCGGGGTCAACAACGCCTTCAGTTACATGACCGTCCACGCCTTGGCGAGTTATCCCGCGCACAATCCGGACGGGAGCAGTATCGGTTTCACCTCCTTTGCCAGCAACAACTATGTCATGGACGGGATGGTCGCAATCCTGGACCAGCCGGGCTTTACGAACGGCGACACCAACGATCATTTTTCGACCGTGACCGAATTGACGGTCCGTCCTTCGGATCTGCTGGAGGTCAAGGCTCATTTCACCTACGGCCTGAACCAGTACCGGAATATGAACCGTTCGACCAACTACACCTACTCACGCTATCCCGGCGAGATTGTCACGGTGGAGACCAACAAGGGTCTGGATCGTTTGCAGGAAATCATCCAGACGCAGCATTATTATGCGACGAACGTCTATGCCACCTTCGACCGGACTTCTGCTGGCGGGCACCACGTCAAGGTGATGGGCGGCTTCAACTGGGAGACCCGGCATTACAAGGATGTGACAGCCCGGGGGTACTATCTCATGTCGCAGAGCCTCAACGATCTGGACTTGGTCGGGTCGGATGCGGAGGGGGAGAAGCGCATGGAGGTCGAGGGCGGCCAGAATGAATATGCCCTCGCGGGATTCTTCGGACGGTTGAATTATGACTATAAGGGCCGGTATCTCCTGGAGGCCAGCGGCCGCTACGACGGAACTTCCCGGTTCGCCGGTGGCCACCGCTGGGGCTTCTTCCCGTCGATGTCGATGGGATGGCGGATTTCCGAAGAGCCTTTCTTCGCCCCGTTGTCCGGCCAGGTAGGCAATTTGAAGCTCCGCTACTCGTTCGGCAGCCTCGGAAACCAGCAGGTCGGCTACTATGACTATATCCGGAAAATTTCTATCGGAACAGGTTCCTATACCTTCGGGACGGGGACGAAACCGACGGTCGCCACCATCGGCGCTCCTGTCGCCTCCGACCTCACCTGGGAGGTGGCCCGCCAGCATGATATCGGCCTGGATGCCGCTTTTCTGGGCAACAGGCTGACCTTGACGACAGACGGTTATATCCGGGATACGAAAGACATGCTGACGGCAGGTGTTGCCTTGCCCGCTACCTATGGGGCCTCTTCCCCGAAGATGAATGCGGCCGACTTGAGGACCCGGGGCTATGAGGTCCAGCTGGTTTGGCGGGACGGCCTCACCTTGGCGGGACAGCCTTTCCAATATCAGGTATCCCTGTCCTTCAGCGATTACATCACGACCGTCACCAAGTACGACAATCCCGATAAATCCTTCTCCAAGAGTTACTATAAGGGGATGCGCTGGGGAGAGATCTGGGGCTATCTCACCGACGGTCTCTTCGCTTCGGACGAGGAGGCGGCGAACTATCCCGTCGATCAGTCCTACGTGAACAATGCCATTATCTCCGCTGCCGGTGACGAACGGGGACTCCATGCCGGAGACGTGAAGTTCCGGGACCTGGATGGAGACGGGGTGGTCGGCGTCGGGGAAAATACGGTGGACCATCCGGGGGACCGGCGGGCTCATCGGCTCCATGGCCGGAAACTCCACGGTCTTGCGATGCTCCGCATCCGGGAATGTGACATCCCGTGCCGGAAACCATGTCGGCGGCCTGATCGGCAATGCCTGCCGGTCGGCCGGCGATGTCCTCATC
>JAFUZO010000042.1 GCA_017476575.1 Bacteroidales bacterium
GACGGAATACTGTCTCGGCTTCCTGGCCGATGCTTCCGGGGATACGCAGGCGGCCTCGCAGTGGTTCGCCAAGGCGGAGGCCCTCTGCACCGACTATGTGTTCCCGTTCCGCAAGGAGACGGCCCAGGTGCTCGCGAAGGCCCTCGAATACATGCCGGAAAGCGCAAATACGTGGTACTACCTCGGGAATCTCCTCTATCAGAAGCAGCCGGACCAGGCCGTGTCGTGCTGGGAGAAAGCCGTGGAGGTCGATCCGGGCTTCGCCATGGCGCTGCGCAACATCGGCTGGTACTGGCGCTTCAAGGATGAATACCATGCGAAGGACGCTTCCGACTACGAAAAGTCGCTGGCGTACTACCGCCGGGCCATCGCGGCCGACACGGACCGCCGGGCCATCTTCCTCACCGAGGCCGACGAGGTGATGGAGCGTCTGGACACCCCGCTGCAGGAGCGCTACGACCTGTTCATGACCCACAGCGCAACGGCCGGACTCCGCTATGACTCCAAGGTGCGCAAGATCCGTCAGATGATGCTCCACGGGGACTATGAGGAGGCCCTGGAACTGCTGTTGGGAGATACCTACAGCCGCCGCGAGCACATCGACGACCTGCACGACATCTATGTGGACGCCTGTCTGCTCGCCGGGTTCCGGGCGCAGGCGGCCGGGGACGCCCAAGCCGCGCTGGAATACATGCTCATGGCGGCCGAGTACCCCGAGAACCAGTTCTACGGACACCTCGAATACTACGCCCGCGACGCGCAGGTCTACTACAACATCGGCCTGGCCTACGAGAACGCCGGGGACGCGGAGAACGCCCGCCGGTACTACGGGATGGCTGCGGAGGTGGAGGTCAAGCCGAAAGATGCCGTCTACAACTATGAGAAAGGGCTCGCCCTGCGCAAGCTCGATCCCAAGGCCCCTGTGCGGGACCTTTACAAGGGCATCGTCGAGGCCGGGAAGGGCGCCGTCACGGACCAGGTCCAGAATTTCTTCGAGAGTTTCGACCGCGGGCCCTACGAGGACGACGTGAACACCGCCGCCTACTACGTGCAGGGCATCGGCTACAAGGCCCTCGGGCGCGAGGGCAAGGCCCGTCGGCTCTTCAAGAAGGCCCTGGCCGAACGCAACGACAACCTGTGGGCCAACTATTATCTCGGAAATCTCAAATAAATGTTCATGAAGAAGATACTTACCCTATTCGCCATCGCCTGCCTCTGCCTCGCGGCTCCCGCGGCAGGCCGGAAGAAGGCCGCCCCGGCTCCGCAGCCCGCAGAGAAGCAGTGGAGCGTGGAGAAGGCCCAGGCCTGGTGGGATGCCCAGGAATGGCCCGTGGGCTGCTGTTTCGTGCCCTCCTATGCCATCAACCAGTTCGAGATGTGGCAGGAAGAGACCTTCAACCTCCCGGTGCTCGACAAGGAACTGGGGCTGTGCGAGGACCTGGGCTTCAACCTCGTGCGCATCTACCTGCATGAGGAACTGTGGTTCGCCGATGCCGAAGGCTTCAAGGAGCGCATCTCCCAGGTGCTCGCCCTGGCCGGGAGCCACGGCATCAAGGTCACCTTCACGTTCTGCACCAACGGCGGCTCCGACTCCGAGAAACTCGGCCCCCAGCCCGGTCCCGAGCCCGGCGTGCACGGAGGAGGCCACTGGTGCCAGAGCCCGGGCAAGGACATCTTCTTCAACGAGGAGCGCTGGCCCGAGTTCAAGGCCTATCTCCAGGACATCCTGCGCACCTTCGGGGACGATGACCGCATCCTCTACTGGTGTCTCTACAACGAGCCGGAGAATGTGCGCATGGGGCGCGACTGCCTGGCATTCATGCAGCAGATGTACGAGTGGGCGTGGGAGGTAAGGCCCTCCCAGCCGCTCACCTCGCCGATCTGGCAGC
Organism: Bacteroidales bacterium; assembly: GCA_017476575.1. Classification (GTDB taxonomy): domain Bacteria; phylum Bacteroidota; class Bacteroidia; order Bacteroidales; family UBA932; genus Cryptobacteroides. Next base: position 1,890 of record JAFUZO010000042.1, read on the forward strand.
GCCCGGGTTACAACGGCAACAAGACCCGGCTCGACATGGTGTCCTTCGTCTGCACCAACTCCGACATCCTCACGTTCCACTGTTACTATTCCTACCGCGAACTGGAGGTGTTCATCAACATGCTGCACCATTTCCACCGTCCCATGGTCTGCCAGGAGTACATGGGGCGCACGCTCGGGAGCACCTTCGAGACCTGCCTGCCCATCCTGAAGCGCGAGAAGGTGGGCGCCCTCAGCTGGGGCCTCGTGGAGGGCAAGTGCAAGTACCGCTTCCCGTGGGGACACAAGAGTGCCGACGGCGAGCCCGATGTGTGGTTCCACAGCATCTACTGGGAAGACTACACCCCCTACAACGCGGTGGAGATTGAGACCATCCGGAAAATCACCGCCGACAAGGCTTCCGCCGGCCGGCATCCGAGGTATCCCATAACCAAGTAAGCCATGCGCAACCAATCCTTGTCTTTGCTGGCCCTTGGGGCCCTGGCCGCCGTCTGTTCGTGCGACCGGGCGGGCGTCACCGCAAGGCCTTTCGGCACCCTCTCCACGGGGGAGGAGGTCACCGTCTTTGAACTGAGGAACCATTCCGGGGCCACCGTGACGGTGATGGATTACGGGGCCCGCCTCGTGGGGGCGGAGATGCCGGACCGCAACGGGAAGTTCGGCGATGTCATCGCCAGTTTCGCCGACCTGGAGGATTTCGAACATACCGACCGCTTCATGGGGCCCATCATCGGCCGCTACGGCAACCGCATCGACCATTCCTCCTTCGTACTCGACGGGGTGCGTTACGATGTGGTGCCCAACGAGGATTTCGACGGGCAGCCCGTGCAGTGCCACGGCGGGCTCATGGGCTTCGACCGCTTCGTGTGGGAGGCCGAGACCTTGCAGGAGAAGGACCGCGTGGGGGTGCGCTTCCACCGCCTCAGTCCCGACGGGGAGCAGGGCTTCCCCGGCAACCTCGACTGTTCCTGCACCTTCTGGCTCACCGACGCCAATGTGCTCAAACTGGAATATGAGGCGGAGACGGACAAGCCCACGGTCGTGAACCTGTCGAACCATGCCTATTTCAACCTGAAGGGGGACGAGGGCGGCTATGTGATGGACCATCTGTTCACCGTGGAGGCGGATACCTGCGTGCTGAACAACCTGCATTTCTGTCCTGACCGGCTCCTGCCCGTGGACGGCACGCCCTTCGATTTCCGGGAGCCGCACCGGGTCGACTACCGGTTGGACATGCCCGACCGTCACCTGACGATCATGCGGGGGATGTCCGCGTGCTGGAAGGTGCGCGGCTACGACGGCACGCTGCGCAAGGCGGCCGACCTCTACGAGCGCCGCAGCGGCCGCGGCGTGGAGACCTGGACGACGGAACCCGCCCTTCTCACCTACACGGGGCGCAATTTCAACGGCACCCAGAAGGGAAAGTACGGCCCCATCGAGAAATACGGCGCCATGCTGCTCGAAACCATCCATTTTGCCGATTCCCCCAATCAGGACCGCTTCCCCTCCACCGTGTTGCGTCCCGGGGAAAAGTATTACACGACAACCGAATACCGTTTTTATGCACGCTGATCGATTCATCCTTGCCACGGCGGCGTTCCTGCTGTCCGTCATATCCGGCTGCGCCGCCGAGCCCGGGCCCCGTGCTGTGCGGCTGAGTGTGGAATGGGAGGCTCCCGTCACAGTGTCGGCCGGAGGCTACGGCCGGGTCCACCGCCTGCTCGACGGCCGGCTCATGTGCTGCTACTCCCGTTCCGGGAACGACTATGTGCGCTTCAGTTCGGACGAGGCCGCCACCTGGTCCGGGGAAACCCTCGCCATCGAGAGTTTCGACTGCACCACGGAAAAGGGAACCGCCACCCTGCGCTGCTCCAACCCTGAGTTCACGCAGCTTTCGGCGGAGCACCCCGTGCATCCCGGACGCATCATCCTCGCGGCCAACCTGCGGCCGAAAGACAACCAATCCACGGTCCATCCGTTCTCCATCGTGTGTGCGGTGTCGGACGACGGCGGCGCCACCTGGAGCGGCCGGCGGAATGTCTACGATTCCCGGACCTGGGACACGGACGCGGCCAAGGGGGCCTGGGAGCCCTTCGTGCTGGAACTGCCGGACGGGACCGTGCAGGTCTACTTCACCGACAACACGCCCTACTATGCCGCGGGAGACCAGCGTGGGAACAACATCTCCGTGGTCGAGTCCACGGACGGAGGCGACAGTTGGGGGCCGGAGCGCATCGTCTGCCACAGCGAGGGTGGCTGGGACGGGATGCCCGTCGTGACGCTGGTGGGCGGTCGGCTCTACCTCAGCGTGGAGCACAAGGATGTCCGCGGCGGAACCGTGCCCATGAATGTCCAGCTCATGAGTTGCACCGTCGAGGAGAACTGGCCGGAGGAGATCACCCTGCGCTCTCCGCGCCGGTTCTGGCCCTATACCCCTTCCTCCGCCTATGAAGGGGCGCCCTACGTGATCCATACCGACCACTATTTCGTCGTCAGCTGCCAGTCCGCCCTGGGCTCGGAAACACCCCTGAAGGACACGCACGCCGTGCCGGAGGTGAGCGTCTGCCCGATCAGCGAAGCGGTGGAGGGCGGAAAGGGGCAGTTCACCAAGATGCGGGTCGCCCCGCGTCCGTTCGACATCGACCAGACCTCGGACAGCGGGCTGTGGAACTCTCTGTGCGACCTCGGCGGGGACACCTTCCTCTGCGTCTCCCAGCAGAAGGGACGCATCGTTACCGCCAAAGGGCGGATTGTGAAAAAGTAAAAGAGCATCAATATGGATACCAAGACTTTGTTGAAGGGCTTGGCCCTGTGCCTTGCCGTATCGTCCGTGGCCCTGTCGGCCCCGGCCAAGAACCGGCCCCTGCGCCTTGAGACGGCGAACCTTTCGTTCGAGGTCTCCGCCGACGGCTCCCGTGCCGCCTTCCTCGTGAAAGGCCGGGAGGAGGCCGCCGTGCGGGACAATGATTTCTGGCGTCTCATCCTGGATGACGGTCAGCGGACGGAGATGCCCGTGCTGTCTTCGCAGCAGAAAGGAAAGGCCGTGCTGAAAAACGGCGTCATCACCGTGGAATACAAGGAACTGCTTTCCGAGTGGGGAGATACCTTCCCCGTGCTTTTCCGGCTTGAGATCTGCGTCGAGGACGGCCTGTTCAAGTTCACGCCCTATGTGGAGAACCATACGCAGGATGTCCGGGTGAACGAATGCCAAGCCCCCTATGCCTGCTTCACCGAGATCGCCGGGGACAAGGAGAAGGACGCGCTGTTCCTGCCCCGGGCCCTCGGCCGGAAGATCGACAATCCCTGGGGCTACATGGCCTCCCAGACCCCGCTCTACTATGCCCATGACGAGTACGAGACGGTGATCAGCATGCCTTATCCGCGTGCCTCCATGGCGTGGTACGGGGTGCAGAGCGGGGACAAGTTCCTCTATGTGGCCCGCTACGACCCGGATGCACGCTACTGCTTCCTGTCCGTGCGCCAGCGCATCCACTACGAACCCTGCGACCTCATGCTGGGCATCAACCACCTGCCGATGGCCCGCCCGGGCGAAAAGGTGAACATCGCCTCCACTTCCATCGGCCTGCTTGACGGGGATTGGCGTGCCGGAGCCGACCGCTACCGCACCTGGGCCGATGCGACCTTCTTCAAGGTCGTCCCCAAAGCGGATTGGGTGCGGGAACTCACCGGATGGCAGCGCCTCGTGTTCCGCCTGCAGTTCGGACGCGACCTTTTCAAGCCGACGGACCTGCCTCACATCTACGAGGTCGGGAAACGCTACGGCATCAATACCGTGTTCATCTTCGGATGGTGGAAGGAGGGGATGGACAGGGCCTATCCCAAATATGAGGAGCCCTATCCCGGCGCCTTCAAGGATCTCAAGGAGAACATCAAGAAGGTCCAGGACATGGGCGGCCATGTAATCCTCGAATGCAACTGCCATTTCCTCGACCCGGAGTCGGATTTCTACAAGGAGTTCGGCCGGGATGTGGAACTGCTCGACATCAACGGCAACGAAATCCGGGCGCAGTTCGGCTATGCGGGCCGGGGCGAGTTCCGGGCCAATTGGGGCAAGGTGCAGTTCCCGCTCGTGTGTACCTGCACCCCGCTTTGGCGCAACCAGGTGCTTTCGCAGTTGAAGTTCATGGGGGACGAGATGGGGGCGCAGTGCGTGTTCGCCGACTGCTACGGCGGCTGTCCGTACCAGCCTTGTTTCAACCATGTCCATGAGCACGGCTGGCGCATCGACGAGGAGGCCGCCGGGAAGCGCAAGTTCTTTGCCGATGCCGAGGCCTATTCGGACGCGGCGGGCCATGTGCTTGCGACCGAGTGCGTGACCGATGTGGCCGCCGCATACACCCAGTTCATCCACGGGGGCCTCACGGGGCAGGCCTTCACCATCAAGGGCGATGATTTCCCGCAGATGTTCCGCTATACCTTCCCGGAGGTCATCACCACCAACCGGGGCGTGCGCTGCTCCGAGGGGCAGTACGACCGGCAGCTCAAATATGCCATGCTCACCGGCGTGCGCATGGATGCCGAACTGTTCACCTGCCGCGCCACGCTGGACGCGGACGAGAAATATGCCGAGGTCATCAAGTACTGCGCCGACTGCCTGACGGAGCACAGGGCCTTCTTCTTCGACGGGCGGTTCACCGTGCTCGACACGGCGGAGCGTCCCTATTACCTGAAGATGGCCGAATACTACAACGCCGACGGCAGCCAGGTGATGCGGGTGCTGTACAATGCCTCGTACCACACGGACGCCACGTTCCGCGGCGTCATCCTGCATCCCGACGAGATGCGCTTCGATGTATTCGACACTGACGCTTATCTGAAATAACCACTATGAGACGAATCCTTATCACATTGAGCATGGCCGTCCTTTCCTCGTTGTCCGCCGCTGCCCAGGGGGTGAAGGCGTGGGAGGGCACCCTGGAACTCCCTACCTATCTTCTCGACCCGGCCGAGCAGGCTCCCATCTTTGACAGGGACTGGTCCTATCAGCGGGCGCGCCGCAGCGTCTATCCCTATGCCCTCGACGACAACATGACCCGCCGTCGCGAGTCTGTCACCTATCAGGCACTCTACCTGGAGAACGAGTATGTGCAACTATGCATCTTGCCCGAAATCGGCGGCCGTCTCTTCTACGCCGTCGACAAGACCGACGGCTACGACATCTTCTACCACCAGGACTGCATCAAGCCGGCGAATGTGGGCATGACCGGTGCCTGGATCAGCGGGGGTGTGGAGTGGAATGTCTTCCACCATCACCGCCAGACCTCGCACGTCCCCTGCGACTGGAAGATCGTTGACGACGCCGACGGCAGCAAGACCATCTGGATCGGGGAGACCGAGTACCGCCACAGGATGCAGTGGGCGATCGGCATCACCCTGCACCCCGGGGTTTCCTACATGGAAATCAGCGGGCGGCTGATGAACGCCACGCAGAACAACAACTCCATGCTCTACTGGTCCAATGTGAGTACAGGGGTGGATGAGAACTATCAGATCATCTTCCCTCAGAGCACCGAGTTCGTGCAGTTCCACTGCAAGAACTCCATGGCCCACTGGCCCGTCACCGCCGAACCTTACAACGGCACCGAGGAGTACCGCGAAGGTATCGCCGCCGATTGGTGGCGTGCGCATCCCGTGGGCAACTCCATGTTCGTCTTCGACCAGCAGGAGGACTATATCGCGGGCTACGACCACGGCCGCCAGGCCGGTACCATGCTCGCGGGCAACCACCACATCAACAAGGGCGCCAAGTTCTGGTCTTGGGGGCCGAACGCCAAGTGGGACACCAAGATTCTCACGGACCATGCCGGACATTACATCGAACTCATGGTGGGTGCCTATTCGGACAACCAGCCCGACTACAACTGGAATTTCCCCTATGAGACCAAGGAGTTCACACAGTATTGGTACGGCCTGCGCGACCTCGGGGGCGTGAAGGCCGGCGGAAAGGATGCCGCCATCAACATGGACCTGCTTCCGGACGGCAACGCCCGGCTCGGCGTCAATGTCACCCGGAAGCGCAGCGGTCTCACGGTCTCCCTCTCCAATGCGGGGCGCACCGTCTACAGCCGTACTGTCACCGTGGCACCGGACAGCCCTTTCGTAGAGACGGTGGATCCCGGGGCATACGCCTCCGACACCGATCTGACCCTGTCGCTTCTCGACGAGCAGGGCCGTCTGCTCTACTCCTACACGCCGGTGCATCATGACACCGGCAAGCCTCTTCCGGAAACGGTAGAGCGTCCGAAGCGTCCGGCAGACATCGGGAACAGCGAGGAATGTTACCTTGTGGGATTACGCAACCTGCAGTTCCACAATCCTTTCGTAGACCCCACCGACTATTTCCTGGAGGTGCTCCGACGCGATCCGCAGGACACCCGCGCCAATACCCAGATGGGGGTCTGGCATCGCCTGCGCGGCGAATACGACGTGGCGGCCGGCTATCTGCGGACGGCCATCCGCCGACAGACCAAGGACTACACGCGCCCGAAGGATGCCGAGGCGATGTACAATCTCGGCCTTGTGCTCAAGGCGCAGGGAAAGGATGCCGCCGCGATGGATACCCTCTACCGGGCCACCTGGAACTACACCTACAACTCGGCGGCCAATACGCAGCTGGCGCAGCTGTATGCCGCGAAGGGGCAGTATGACGAAGCCCTGGAGCGCCTGGACGAGGCCATCGCCTACAACGGCCGGAACTTCCAGGCCCTGAACCTGAAAGGGCTGGTGCTGAAGGCCATGGGCCGGTCGGCGGAGGCCGGGCGCTGCTTCGGGCAGGTCCTCGCCGAAGACCCCATGAACGCGCTCGCCACCCGTGAGACCTCATCGGCATCGGAGTTCCGCACTTTCATGCGTGAACAGCCCGAATCGTGGCTGGAACTTGCGGTGCTCTATTACGACAACGGTTTCCCGGACGAGGCGGAGAAGGTGCTCCGCGACATCGATTCCCGGGTGGAATGGCCCACTATCAAGATGTGGCTGGGCTACCTGACCGGGAACCGGTCTTTCTATGAGGAGGCACTTGCCCTGTCCGTCGGCTACTGCTACCCGTTCCGTCTCGAAACGGTCCCGGTGTTGGAGGAGGCCGCACGCCTTTTCCCGGAGAACTTCAAGCCCCGCTACTATCTGGGTAACCTTCTTTATGAGAAGCAGCCCGGCCGCGCCGTGGAGCAGTGGCAGGAGGCTGCGGGGCTGCAGCCCGATTTCGCACTGGCCTACAGGAACCTGGGATGGGCCGCATGGCTGCATGACAAGGACTACGCAAAGGCCAAGGAATACTATCTGGAGGCCATCGAGAAGGATCCGTCGAGCGCCCTTTTCCTGGAGGAGTGCGACCAGGTGCTCGAAGCCCTCGGAGAGGATGTGCGTTTCCGCTTCGAACTGCTCCGCAGCCACCACGAAACGGCTGTCAAGCGCTATTATCCGCTGGCCGCCGAGGTGATAACCGGCATGTTCGTGGGCGAATACGACTATATCCTCGACCTGTTGGAGAACTGCTATTTCCCCACGCGCGAGGGCGTGGCGAATTTCCACTATGTCTACATGGATGCCCTGCTGCTGGCGGGGGCGGAGAAACTGAAGGCCGGGGACGCCGAGGCCGCCATCGCCCTCTATGAAAAGGCGTTCGACTACCCGGAGAATCATCAGGTCTTCTATGTGGACGGCCGCTGCCCGCATGATGCGCAGGTCTATGTGGCGTTGGCCGAGGCCTATGAGAAACTCGGCAACGGCGATGCCGCGCGCGAGAACTACGAGAAGGCCGTCTCCGTCGATGTGAAGAAGACCGACTATCGCTATTGGAAGGGCCTTGCCTTGAAGCGTCTTGGCCACAAGACGGAGGCCCGCGCCCTCTTCCGTGAACTGGTCGCGGACGGCAAGGCCGGTATCGAGACGGACCATGTGAATTTCTATGGCGCCGAGGGAACGACCGGCGCTACCGTCGCATCGATCAACACCAAGGCGTGGTATACCCAGGGGCTGGGCTATAAGGGTCTCGGAAGGAACGCCAAGGCCCGTCGCTGTTTCCGCAAGTCCGTATTGCTCAAGAGAGACAACCTCTGGCCGGACGTGATGCTGCGTTAGCCCGACCTGCGGAGGACCTGGGCCGGAGGGTTACCGCAGATAAGGCTTCAGGTCCTTCCAGGAGAGGGAGACGGAGATGACGCCGAGGTAGTAGGGGCCGATCTCGTAGGGCTGGTAGTACCAGGTGACGCCGTCCTTGCCGACTTCGTAGGTGCCGTTGGGGCCGACGAGGTCGGGTTCGAAGAGGGCGTCAAGGTCCTCCTCGTTGTGGTCCAGGGCATCGGCGAGGCCGGCCCGGATGAGGGCGCCGACCGGGGCCGCATAGCCTTCCGCGAAGAAATCTTCCTCGGCGACCACGTCGCCGGTCCGGGTATCGAACACAATCGGCGTGAGGGTGCCGATGCCGTGGGCCCCGCCGCGGAAGTTGTAGTATTCGACCATATAGGTCGTGTAGTGGCGCCAGCGGCCGGAGAAGTAGCCGTTGATGCGGTCCTCCCAGGACAGGATGCCGCCCTCTTCCGCCGGACGGTCTGGGAACAGGTCGCCGTTCTCGTTGAAATACTCGTCCTTGAGGTTCTCCTCGTAGCGCAGGGCGGTCTCTTCCACGGTGCCCGGCTCCTCTTCGAGGTCGAAGGCGGTGGACAGGATGTTGGCGGTGATGTTGCCGAGGACCGCCTCGTCGGCTCCCTTGACGGGATATTCCAGCGAGATGCTGAGCAGGAGGGAGTCGGCCCGGCCTTCCGCGAGGGGCATGGCCTGGTCGTCGGTATAGGTGGCCGTCTTGAGGCCGCCGGTGCAGCCCAGGGCCAGGAGCCCCGCCGCTGCGATGGACAGATACTTTTTCATCAGGAGGTCAGTCATTGTTCATTTCGGAGATATCGGTCTCCCTCTCGGCCTTGTCGCCGATGAGGTGGCGGGAGTAGTAGTCGGCCATCTTCCAGAAGAAGTAGTCGTTCATGTCTCCGAAACCGTGGCGCTGCCCCGGCAGGATGAGCATGTCGAACCGCTTGTGGGCCCGGATGAGGGCGTCGACGACGCGGAGGGTGTTGGCCGGATGGACATTGTTGTCGATGTCCCCGTGCACGAGGAGGAGATGCCCCTTCAGGCGCGAGGCGATCTCCGGATTGGTCTTGATGCTGTAGACGAAGGTCGTGTCGGAGGCGCTGACCTTCTCCTGGATGCCATGGTGCTGCTCGGACCACCAGCGGTTGTAGATGGTGTTGTCATGGTTGCCGGCGCAGGAGACGGCCACCTTGAAGAAGTCCGGGTACTGGAGGATGGCCGCCGTGGACATGAAGCCGCCGCCGGAATGGCCATGGATGCCGACGCGGTCGATGTCGATGAAGCGGTGCCGGGCGGCGAGCTGCTGGATGGCATACTTCTGGTCCTCCAGACCGTAGTCGCGGAGGTTGCCGTAGCCGTAGTTATGGTACCACTTGGAGCGGTTGGGGTGGCCGCCGCGGTTCCCGACGGTAATGACGATCATGCCCAGCTGGGCCAGCCGGTCGGTCCGGGTGAGGCCGTAGCTCCAGGAGATGTTGTTGGCCTCGACCTGTGGACCCGGATAGACATAGTCGGCAATGGGATAGACGCGGGTGCTGTCGAAGTCGAAGGGCTTGTACATGGCGCCCCAGAGGTCGGTGACCCCGTCGGCCGCCTTGACCTTGAAACGCTCGGGGAACCGGTAGCCCGCGGCGAGGAGTTCCGAGAAGTCGGCTTCCTCCAGATCGGTCCGCTTGCCGGTGGCGGAGAAGAGGGCGACGGCGGGCTTGCAGTCTACGCGGGAATAGTTGGCTACGAAGTATTTCCCGTCGTCGGAAGCCCTGGCGAGTACGTCCATGTCATCCATGTCCAGCTGCTGGAGGGTTCCGCCGCCGAGCGGGACACGGAAGGTATGCATCTGGTACGGATTTTCGTCCGGATTCACCCCGCAGGCGGACAGGAGGACGTAACCGTTCCCGACAGCCAGGATGTCCTCGATGTGGAAAGACCCTTCGGTCAGGTTCTTGCGGAGCGCCCCGTCGGCGCTGTAGCGGTAGAGGTTGGCCCAGCCGTTGCGCTCGGACCACCAGAGGAAATCTCCGCCTGGAAGGAAGCGGGGGTCCCGGTACTCGACATACGTGTTCATCCGTTCTGAAACGAGGGTGCGGGTGCTGTCGCCTTGGAGGGGGACCTGGCAGAGGTCGAGCCGCTTGAGGTCCCGGCTCTGGCGGATGAGGTAGAACCGGTCGGTGTCGCCCAGCCAGGTCATGTTGCGGAAGTCATTATAGCTGTCTGCCGCTGTTTCCCGAGCGGAGAGGATGGAGGATTCCTGGTCCTTGAAAGCATTGACCTTCACTTCTTTGGCGTTTCCGTCCAGGTCCAGGATGAAGAGGTGGCCCCGGGGGCCCGGCTCGCCCGGCATCTGGTAATGGTAGGTCTCCAGGGTCGGCCGGGGCTGGCTCAGGGAGTTGATGACCCAGAACTCCTTGACCGGCGACATGTCCCACTTGAGAATGGCGAAATGCTTTCCATCCGGGGCCCAGTACAGGAGCGGGAAGTGGCGGGCGGTGGTATCCGTCTCCGTGTCGCCGGTGTAGTTCTCTCCGTTCCAGGAGAAGTCCTTGGTCCCGTCGGTGGTGAGCGGAATCTCCACGAGGGTGCTGTCCTTGAGGTCCTTGGCGGCTTTGCGCAGCGACGTGGAATCCATCAGCCAGAGGTTGTGCCCTTTCAGATAGATGCCCTTGGTCCCGTCCGGAGACACGTTGGCCCACTCCGGATAGAGGTCCGGATGCTCGTCGGTGTCATAGGTGAGGCGGCAGGCGGCGATGTCCCAGTAGAAGCGATATTTCACGAATTCACCGGTCCCTGCCCCCGTGGAATCGCGTTTTTCGGTCTTGGATTCCAAATCGAAGCGGAACACCTTGTCGTCCTTGAGTTCCAGATTGAGCGGAAGGTGCCTGGCGTCGTAGGGGTCGCGGGTGATCTCCGTGACCTGCCGGGCGAGTTCCGCCATGTCGAAAATCTCCTCTTTGCGGCCGGTCGCCGGGTCCACGATGTAGTACCGGGTCCCCTGGGCAGTCTTCCAGCTGTACCAGAAGCGGTCTGAATCCCGGAACCAGTTCGGCCGGATGCGGGTCGAGTACACCATCTTCGAGACCTTCTTCTGGGAGAAGCGCCCGGCGAGGTTGTAGTTGGCCTGGTGGACCTTCTGTGGCTTTCCGGAGGGCTGGGCCTGGGCCGCCGTGGTCAGGGACAGCGCCAGCGCGAGGAGGGTGAGGAGTCTTTCCATACGTGCGAAATCTATGGTGCGAAGATACGGATTCTTTGGCACAAAACCCATCGGAAACATTTATTTATGGTGTGAAACAACACAAGTTATCAACAACCCGTTGCCCGGTTGCGGCGGATGACCTATTTTCGGGAACGAAAAATTTGTCGGATGATACTATTTTTAGTATCTTTGCAACAAGAAACCGTATGGGAACGAAGGAAAAACTGTTGGACAGGTTTCTGTCAATGACGAGGGATTTCACCTACGATGAAGTCGTGCGGCTGTTCCGGATCTTCGGATTCGAGGAATCCAACAAGGGCGCGACCTCCGGGTCGCGGGTCACTTTTACCAAAGGGAACGAGGCGTATGATATGCATAAGCCCCACCCCGGGAAAATCGTCGATCGAGGTGCTTTGAAGGGAATCAAAAGGTTCCTGGATATCACGGGAGAATTGAACATCTATCTTTTCAGAAATGGGAATGCTGAAGTATAAAGACTACACAGGCAGCGTGGAATACGATGCCGAGGACAACCGGCTCTTCGGCTATGTCCAAGGATTGTCCCGGACGGGCATTTCTTATGTCGGCGATTCCGTCGACGAACTCCGGGCGGACTTCGAGGCCGGGGTGGACCATTACCTGGCCGACTGCGCCGCGCGGGGCGTCGAGCCCGAGAAACCCTACAGCGGACGCCTGCTGCTCCGGATGCCCGGGGCGCTGCACCAGCAGGTCGCCCTGGCCGCCCGCCAGGCCGGCCTGTCCATCAACGAATTCATCAACCAGACCCTCCGGAAAGAGGTGGCCTCGGCATGAAAACGACATCTCTCTGTCGGCTTGTGCAGGCCGGGAAAATTCCGTAAATTTGTCCTCTTCTTTTATGGAAAACGACTGACGAATGAAATCCTTACCCCTCCTCCTCGCAGCGGCCGCCCTTGCGGCGGGATGCGCGCAGAACCGGATCTCCGAAGAACCGCACGGCACCTACACCCTGGTCCGCCAGACCCAGGGCCCGACCCTCGGCTACAGCCCCGCGTCCGGCCTGCAGATTCTGACGGTGGACGGCTATGCTTTCAAAGACCTCAACCGGAACGGGCACCTGGACCCCTACGAGGACTGGCGCCTGCCGTTCTCCGAGCGGGCACGTGACCTGGCAGCGCAACTCTCGGTCGAGGAGATGGCCGGCCTGATGCTTTATTCCCCGCAGCAGAAGCTCCTGGATTCCACCATCACGGAGGCCCAGATGAAGTTCATCGCGGAGGACAAGGTGCGGCACGTGCTCGTCGGCGTCGTGGCGGGCCCGCGGGTCGCGGCCGTGTGGTCCAATGCCATGCAGGCCTTCTGTGAAGGAGTGGACCATGGTATCCCGGCCAACAACTCTTCCGACCCGCGCAACTACAACGAGACCGACAGCGAGTACAACTCCGGATCCGGCGGCCACATCTCCCGCTGGCCTCGTGAGATCGGCATGGGGGCGACCTTCGACATGGAGGTCGTGAAGCGCCATGCCGAGGTGGTCTCGGCCGAATACCGGGCGCTTGGCATCACGACGGCGCTCTCGCCGCAGGTCGATCCGGCCACGGAACCGCGCTGGAGGCGTTTCTACGGCACGTTCAGCGAGGACCCGCATCTCAACGCCGACATCGCCCGCGTCTATTGCGACGGTTTCCAGACCTCGCCGCGAGACTTGGAGATCGCGGACGGCTGGGGATACGGCAGCATCAACTGCATGGTCAAGCACTGGCCGGGCGGCGGCGCCGAAGAGGCGGGCCGCGATGCCCACTATGCCTACGGCAAGTATGCCGTCTATCCCGGCAACAACTTCGCACAGCACCTGATCCCCTTCGTGGAGGGGGCGTTCAACCTTCCGGGCAAGACCCGCAAGGCCGCAGCGGTGATGCCGTATTACACCATCTCGTGGGGGCAGGACCCTTCCGGGCAGAACGTGGGCAACAGCTACAGCCGGTATATCATCACCGACCTGCTGCGTGACAAGTATGGCTACGACGGGGTCGTCTGCACCGACTGGGGCATCACCCATGACTATCCCTCCCTCTACAGTTCCCAGGGCAAGCCGTGGGGCGTGGAGGACCTGACCGTCCCGGAGCGCCACCTGCGCATCCTGGAGGCCGGTGTCGACCAGTTCGGCGGCAACCGCGAGGCGGCCCCCGTGCTGGAGGCCTACCGCCTCTGGGCGGAGAAATACGGGGAGGAGAGCGCCCGGGAGCGGTTCGAGTTGTCGGCCCGGCGGCTCCTGCTGAACATCTTCCATGTCGGCGTGTTCGAGAACCCCTATGTCGACCCGGACGAGACGGAGCGCATCGTCGCCTGCGAGGAATTCATGCAGGCCGGGTATGACGCCCAGCTCAAATCCGTCGTCATGCTCAAGAACCATGAAGGCGCCCTGCCCGTGAAGGAACCGGCCAAGGTCTACCTGCCCAAACGGCACTTCCAGGGCAATAAGCGGTTCGCCGCCAAGTACGATTACTCGATGGACAGCACCACCGTGGCCGCGTACTTCACGGTGACGGACGACCCGGCGGAAGCCGATTTCGCCCTCCTGCGCATCACGAGCATCGATCCGCACAAGGGCTTCTCCGTGGAGGACTGGGAGGCTGGCGGCACCGGCTACGTGCCGATCTCCCTCCAATACCGGGACTATACGGCGGAGTATGCCCCCTCGGAGCGCATTGCCGGGGTCGATTCGCTGGACCGCGGAGACCGCATCTATCAAGGCAAGACTGTCCATGCGGACAACGCCTCCGACCTCGACCTCGTGCTGGACACCCGTGTCGCGATGGGGGACAAGCCGGTCGTGGTGGCTGTCCAGGTGCATCGTCCGCTGGTCATGGCCGAGTTCGAGCCGTCTGTCGACGCGATCCTCTGTATGTTCGGTGCCGACGAGCGCTGCATCCTTGACATCGTGAGCGGCCGCTTCGAGCCCTACGGCCTGCTGCCCTGCCAGATGCCCGCCGACATGCGGACGGTGGAGGAGCAGTTCCCGGATGTCCCCGGCGACATGCGCTGCCTTGTCGATGCCGACGGCCACTCCTACGATTTCGCCTACGGCCTGGATTGGAGCGGCGTCATCAACGACGCCCGCACCCGCCGCTACGCCCGCCGCTGAAGTCCCCTGCCAGGAAGGACCTTCCATCGGTAGATTTGAAAGTGATTGATACAGAGAGTAATACAAGATGAGCGATGGAGGGTCCTGTCCAGAGGGGAAAGACCTTCCATCTTTCCTCTTCAGACGTACTGAACACCAATCGCTTACGAGAAGGATGACGGAAGGTCTACCATGGAATCTCCAGCACAGGGCCGGTACGAGGGTTGGAAAAACGGGAGGAATCGGTTATTTTTGCCGAAAACGAATGGATGATGAAAAGCTTATGGAAAAAGACAGCCCTCATCGCCGTGGCGGTGTGCGGACTGATGGCCTGTGGACAGGCTCCGGAGGGCGGCAATGCGACCCTCGATACGATTCTCAGCCGTAAGAGCGTGCGCTCCTATACGGACCAGCCGGTCTCCATTGAGCAGGTCGAGACCCTGTTGCGGGCTGCAATGGCGGCACCGACGGGCATGAACCTCCAGCCCTGGCGTTTCGTGGTCGTGACGGACCAGGCGGTCAAGGATGTCCTGGCGGGAGAACGGGGGCGGATGATTGCGACGGCACCGACCGTCATCGTGGTCTGTGGCGAGACGACCGCCCTGCGCCGTCCGCGCGGTGCGGCCGAGGATGCCGAGCCCGTGGAGGTGGAGAACGTGCTGTGGACCGCCGACTGCGCGGCTGCGGCGGAGAACCTGCTACTGGTCGCCGAATCTCTGGGCCTCGGCGCCGTCTGGACGGCCTGCTATCCCTTCGAGGACCGCATGGCCCCCGCCCGGGACGTGCTCGGTCTGCCGGACAACGTCTCTCCGTACTGCATCATTCCGGTGGGCTATCCTGCCGGCGATGACCAGCCCAAGGACAAGTGGAAGCCCGAGAACATCCACTACGACCGCTGGTAACTCCGCTACGGAATCGGGAAATCCCCTGCGACGAACGTCCGCTCGACATCGGCGCTGATGTCGACCAGCCCGTGTCCACCCTCGACATTCTCGGGGAAGCGGACGGGGTCGGCCATGTACCAGGAGAGGGATTCCGCCTCGTAGGAAATCCAGGCCTGCCGCCACGAGAAGCCGTTGCGGCTGAGCGTGGACACCCGGCAGACCACCTCGCTGTGGAGACGGACGGCGCCGGAGATGGTCCGTCCTTCCGTCACGTCCTGCCGGTCGATGACGAACGTGCGGCGGCCGGTCCCGTCGTGGAACGGGATGTCGGTGAAAAGCGGCTGCGCCGACTCCAGCGATGTCCGGGACAGGAACAGGAGGCGTCCGGAGGCATCGTACCACTTCTTGAGGACGGCCAGGGCCGCCTGGTAGCAGGCCTCGTCGCCGGGCGGTTCCCGGAGGGTGACATGCAGCCGGAACGGCCCTTCTTCCGGCATGTCCATCTGCAGGGAAAGCGTGTCCGGCGCCGCCGGGACGGTGAGCCGGGCCGACGCCTGCCCGGCCGAGACGACGACCTCGTCCCCCGGACGGAACTGCGCCAGGAACCGGTATTCCTGCGGCCGGTTTTCCTGCGGCGAACCCTGTGCAACGGCTGTGGCGGCGACCTTCCCGCCGATCTGGATTTCCGGATGCAGGTCATCGGCCGCGACGGCCCGGCCAGTCAAGGAATAGCCGCACCAGAGGGTATGGACCGAATCGGCCGCATGCAGGTCGCCCAGCAGGATGGGCATCCGCTCCGGCGTGTCGAAGGTCGGGTAGACCGTCTTTTCGCAGGCGGCCAGGGCCAGGGGCAGGAGGAAGGGAAGGAACTTGCGCATGTCAGAAACGGAAAGACCAGCCCAGGGCAGGCAGGAGGGACAGGGACGTGAAATAGGTGACGGAAATCCGTCCGTCGGTGTCGACCATCGCCGCGTTGGGATTCCGGGCGGCGTAGGCGTTGTAGATGCCGACCTCCCAGCGGTGCTCGCCCCGGCGGACGTGCTTGCGGAAGACGGCCCCGACATCGAGCCGATGGGACGGGGGCAGGTGGAAGTTGTTGCGCCCGGCATAGGCCGGGAGGGATTCGAAGCCGCCACCCGGCTTGAGGACGAAGGTGTACCGCTCGGGCACGCTCATGTAGCCGCCGGACAGGTACGTCCAGAGGGCGCTGACCTCCAGGGAGGAGGTGAACCGGTGCGCCACGGTGACGACGAAATGGTGGCGCCGGTCGTGGGCATAGGGGAACCAGCGGCCCCCGTCGATGTCGTCGAACCGCCGTTTGCTGTGCGACAGGGTGTAACTGAGTTGGCCGGTGGTCTTCCCGGCCGGGCGGGCGACGGCGACCTCCAGCCCGCGGGCCCGTCCCGTCCCCACGGCCACGTTGTTCTCCCAATAGCCCGTATAGATGTGGGCGAGGCGGTTGTCCCGGTATTCCAGCACGTGGCGCATGTCCTTGTGCCAGATTTCGGCCGACACGGTGAAGGGCCCCTCCCAGGCGGCGCCGAGGGAGACCTGGTCGGAGGTCATCGGGGCCAGGTTGCGGGAGACGGGCACCCAGAGGTCCGTGGGCATGCTGAACGAGGACGAGGAGGCCAGGGCGTGGAGATGCTGGACCATCCGCCCCGCTGCGGCGTGGAAGCGCCAGGGGCCGGTGGCATATCGGCCGGAGAGGCGCGGCTGCGGGCAGGACCAGACCCGTCCTGCCGTGATGAACAGGTTGCCGTGCAGCCCGGCGGAAAGGGTCCAGGGGCCGCTGCAGAACTGGTCCTCGACGTAGAGGGAGACGTCGTACACCATGCTGGTCCGGCGCTGGACGGTCTTCGGGGCGAACCCATGGGAGGAACAGCCGCCGCCCGCCCGGATGCGGTGGCGCCCGTCGGGATGGAACACGAGGTCGCCGGCGGCCCGCAGGTCCCGGATGTCCGATTCGAACAAGTCTTCCCGGACAAGGAAATGGTTCCAGGAGAGGGTGGCCCGCAGGTCGAGCGACGGGGAGACGGTGTGGTCCCAGCCCGCCGTCGCGGTCGTCGTGCCCCAACTTTCGAAGAGTTCCACATCGGTTTCCCCGTCGGAATCGGGGTGGAGGTCCATCCGGTCGCGGCCCTGGTAGACCGCGGCGAAGACCCGGTCCTGCGGCGAGAACCGGTGGGTGATGCGGGCATAGAGGTCGTGGAAGAAATAGTCGGCGTCCGCTTCGGCGGCCTTGAGGAGACCCTTGACCAGGGCGGTCTGGACGATGCGGCCGTTCACGAGGACGGTGGTCCTCGTTCCGAGGGGTCCTTCGAGGAGGAGTTTGTCGGTGACCAGCCCGATGCCGACCTGGCCGTGGAGCCGGTCGCCCGCCCCGTCCCGGTTCTCCACGTCGATGACGCTGGAGGCCCGGCCGTAGTAGCGGGCGGGAAAATGCCCCTTGTACACCTGTACGGAGCGGACCAGGTCGGGGTCGAAGATGGACAGGTAGCCGAAGCAGTGCGAAGGGTAGTACAAGGGCGTGCCGTCCAGCAGGACCAGGTTCCCGCCCGGATCGCCGCCGCGGACGACGAGGCCCGTGCCGCCTTCGGTCGTGGCCTGGATGCCGGGTTCGAGGACGAGGCGCTTGAGCACGTCCTGCACCCCGAGGAGGACCGGGGTGGTCCCGAAGTCGGCGGGATGCAGTTCCAGGGCGCCGTGCTCTTCCCGGACGGGCCGTTCCGACCGGATGAGGGCGGCGGCGAGGATGGCGTCGAACCGGTGGGCGAGGGAGTCCTCCGGGGTACGGGTCCGCCGTCGGAGGATGACGTAGCGGCCCCGGAAGGTCCATTCGATGTCGCCGCCGTCGAACAGGCTCCGGAGGCATCCGTCCAGGTCCCGGTCCGGGAGGACGGCCGGGCCGGGACCGGAGAAATCGAGGTCGGCGTCATAGACGAACACGACGTCGAACCGCTGCTGGAGTGTTTCCAGGTGCTCCCGGACCGAAGGCGCGGCCACTAGGGACAGGGCCGTCAGCAGGAGGGCGGCCAGCCGGGTCATAGGGCGAGGCGCAGGCCGCGGGGGCCGGGAGCCAACTCGTGCGGGGCACATTCCCGGGCCCATACCCGGCACCAGGCCGCGGGAGAGAGGACGCTGCCGCCCTTGGTGAACGGGGCGCCGGGGACGAAGTGCTCATACGTGCCGACCAGGATGTCAAGATCCTTGCCGTCGACCTGGATGTCGGGGAAGGGGTCCGAGACCCATTCGGAGGCGCCGCCGCTCATGTCGTACAGCCCCAGTTCGTTCGGGGCGAGGGCCGCGAGCGGATGCATGACCGAATTGTTATGATAGAGTGTGTGATCTCCGGGCCAGTTGTCCTTGTACCAGCCACATCCGTCCAGGTTTTCGCTGCCGGCGTAGGGATAGCCGTGGCTGTACTTCCCGCCCCGGGCCGCCCATTCCCACTCCGCTTCGGTCGGGAAGCGGAACGGAAGGCCGGTCTGTTCGCGGAGCCGTTCGAGGAAGGAGGCGAACTGGTCGTAGGTCCCGGTCTGTGCATGGTGGACCGACTGTTCCAGGGCGATGTACCGCCCTTCCATGACGGCGGTCCAGAGCGCCTCGGTCACCTCCTGGTCGGCGATGCGGAAATCCCCGACCGTCACTTCCCGGGCCGGGTTCACGGAATAGCCTTCCCGTCCCATCGTGAACGTCCCGCCTTCCACGTCCACCATCCGCAGGCAACTGTTGCGGAACACGTACACCTCGTCCGGGACCACATGGATGTAGACAAGGCCGGAGAGATCCTGGTAGGGATAGTCGTTGACGACCGTGACAAGGGTCTCGCCGACAGAGCGGGCGGTGACCCGGCCCTGCCAGTCGACCGTGGCGACCGACTCGTCCTCGCTCAGCCAGGTGTTGTGGCGGCCTTCCGGCTCGTCGCTCGGTTGCAGGACAGCCTCGTCGCCGACGTGCAGGTAGAGGTCGGTTTCCAACCTGAAGAAATAGATCTTATCGGAATCAAAGTGGACCTCTTTCGGGTTGCATCCACTCAACAGGAAGCCCAGCGCCAGGGCGCCGCAGCATAGGGTTTTCGCTTTCATGGTATATGCTGTTTTCCTTGAGACGGACCATCCCCGCAAAAGTACCATCCGGTCCGGCGGTTTTTACAGGGTCCTTACCGGGCGAGGCGGAGGAGGGCTTCGAGGTAGTAGTAGTCGGCGTAGGTGAGGGGCACGTCGACCTCGGAGTTACCGGGCTTGTTGCCCACGCTGTGCTTGAGGAGGAAGCCGCCGTTGGTGCCGGGTCCGGCGAGGTATTCCGGCGTCGCGAAGGTGCGCACCTGCTTCTCGGCCATGGCGCGGCATGCATCGGCGAGGTCGGCGTCGGCGGTCCGCGTCGCGAGTTCGGCGAAGGCGGAGGCCATGACGGCCCCGGCGGAGGCGTCGCGCTCTTCACCCGGCTTGGAGAAGTCCCAGTAGGGGATGCCGTCCTCGGGAAGTTGCGGCAGGATCATCCGGGCGATGTGCTCGGCCTGGGCCTGGAAGGCCTCGTCCCCGGTCTCGCGGGCCATCATCGTGTAGCCGTACAGCGCCCAGGCCTGTCCGCGGGCCCAGGCCGACTCGTCCGCCGCGCCCTGCACGGTCTGCCGGCCGAGGACCGACCCGTCGTCGGCGTAGTTGACCAGGTGGTAGGTCGTGAAGTCGGGCCGGAAATGCTCCCGCTGCGTCTTGCGGGCGTGGGCGAGGGCGATATCCCGGTCGCCGTACTGCGTGAGCAGTTCGAGGTTCATCATGTTGTCGATGATGACCGGGTAGTTCCATTTCTTGTTGTCCCAACTCCGGATGACGCCCACCTCGGGGTTGAAGCGGGTGGCGAGTTTGGCGGCGCCCTCCTTCAGGATGGACACACAGGCGGTGTCGCCCGTGAGCCGGTAGGCGTTGCCGTAACTGGACATGAGTTGGAAGCCGATGTCATGGTCGGTTTTCCCTTCGGCCAGGTGCTCCAGTTTGCGGGTCTCGTGCCAGGCGAGGTCCTTGACGGTGTCGTCGCCGGTATATTCGTAGATATACCAGAGCGTGCCCGGGAAGAAGCCGCTGCACCACCAGCCGATGGGGGCGGTGACGAGGGTGTCGGCCTGGAAGGTTCGGGGGGTCTGTGTGTCGCCGAGGCGCGCGGCCAGGTCGAAGGCCTGGACCTTGGCCCGTTCGAAGACCCGGTCGGTCAGCGCCGGCAGGCTCTCGGTCCGGCTGCAGGCGGCCGCCACGGCGATGACGGCGGCCAGGGAAAGGATACGTTTCATCAGCAAAAAGTTAATCATGACAAATATACGTTTTTCTTACGACAGAACAGCACTTCCATCCTCTTTTTTCCAGTCCCCTCCGTCCCGACCGGATCCGTCTACGAAACTAATCCCCGAACATGGAGGATGGCCGAACGGCCCGTTCCCCCGCAAAATCGTCCCGAGGCGTGGATGGAAGGGCGTGGTCGACCGTCCTATCCATGATAAAGCCCGGATTCGTGGATGGGCGGCCGGGGGCCCTGCCCATGAAAAAAGGGGCTCCCGGCATGGGGCATCGGATCGGAGGTCAACCGGCATCTGGCCCGCAAGAGGACTCAGGCGCCGAGGTTTACGCCTTGGGCCTGGAGGCGGTGGCGGAGATGCGGGATATCCAGCGAACGGACATCGGTCCGGCCGAGGACGGCGCAGGCGGCGGCGACCCCCGCCGCCTGGCCGGTGACAAAGCACGTGGCCACCTCGCGGGCATCGTAGACAATCTGCTCGTCGTAGCCGAAGCAGCGCCCGGCCACCAGCAGGTTCGGCACCTTCCGGGGCACCAGGGAACGGTAGGGAATCTGCCAGGCCGGGCGCTTCCGTCCGGGCAGGGTGCCGTCCCGGTAGGAGAACCAGGGGTCCGCCCCGCCGATGCCGATGCAGTCGTCGTAGTGCGTGTAGCGGAGCGATTCGTCGAAGGTGACGTTGTGCAGCGACCGCAGGACGCGGGTACTGCGCACGCCCAGCAGCGACGTGGAATCGAGCAGGAACAGGTCTTCGCAGCCGGGCTGCCGCCGGTCTTCCTCGGCCGTTTCCCACATCTGGCGGCGCAGTTTCACCTGCAGGCGGGTGAGGTTGTAGATGTCCAGCCCGTCCTGCTCCATCTCGCCGTGGGTATGGAACAATTTCACCCCTTTCACCGGCGTATCCAGGACGCCCTTGCGCTGCAGGGCCCCGGCATTGCCGCAGCGCCACATGGCCCCGATCTGGTGACGGCGGATGTCGAAGTCCTCCCCGGCCCATTCCAGGATATCTCCGTCCCCGCTGGCGTCGACGAACAGCCCCGCCTGGACCGCCACCCGCCCGCTCTTGGTTTCCAGGATCAGGGCATCGACCCGGTCGCCGGATCGCAGGATGCCCGCACCCTGGCAGTTGTACAGCAGCCGGACGCCGCTTTCCTCCAGCATCCGCTCCAGGACGTATTTCGCGGCCTCCGGGTCAGGAACCGGTGTGGAGCCTTCCTTGATGTCGATGCACATTCCCATGGCCGTCAGCCGCGTACAGATTTCTTCAGAAAAGCCGCGGACCACCCGTCGCCAGCTGCCGTCCTTCAGGAGGGCGTCGGTGTTGTTCACAGGGAGCACGCAGCAGCCGGTCCACAGACCTCCCAGGTAGTACTGTCGCTCGACCAGGAGCACGTCCGCTCCTTCCCGGGCGGCGGAGACGGCGGCCGCCACACCGGCGGGACCGCCACCCAGGACCACCACATCGGCCCGGTCCACCACCGGGATCCGGCGGGCGGGTTCTTTCAGATAGCCCTTCACGTCCAGCGGCGTGGGCGATGTTGCGACCGGGGTGCAGCCGACGAGCGGCCCGAGGGCGGCAGCCCCGGCCCCGGCCGCCGCCACCTGGAGGAATTTCCTTCTTTTCATAGGAGCCTGCACGTTGTCGTTATCGTCGCTTCCGTTCCGGCGGGCACCGTGAGGGTGTATCCCGCAAACTGGACAGGGGCTTCATAAAAGGGCAGGAGGCAGTCGGGGACGTCTTCCGGCATGTCGAGTCCTGTCCGGAAGTCCACGGACGCGCCTTTCACGCAGATGCGCATCGTCCGCCCTTTCTGTTGCAGGAGGATGCCGCCGTCGGAGAGGGAGACCGTCGCATGGGTCGTGTAGTTCCAACTGACCCGGGCGTCGAGGGAATCCTTCGCCGCCACGCAGTCGGTGATCCGGAGGGAGCCGTCCGCTTCGATGCAGATGGTCCGTTCCACCCGGGCCGCATCGTCCGGGAAGATGCTCGACAGGTCGAACCGTCCGCCCCGCCGCTCCGGCGTGTCGAAGACTTCCTCCAGCGTGGCGCAGCCCCGGACATCATGGTCCTTTCCGTTGATGGTCAGTGTGTTGTGCTGCCGGTTGTTGTAACCGAAGACCTTCCAGCGGTGCGAGTCCTGCTTGCGGTTCCAGGGTGTGGAATTGATGGTCCGCAGGGCGGCCTCCGACTTGGAATAACCCGGCGCCGGCGGTTCGCACAGCCAGCGGAACCCGCCGGCATCAAAGACGAAACTCCCTGCATCCAGGTGGGCATGGCTGTTCTGCGCCCCGCCGCCCTTCACGCCGAGGTACGGGTCTTTCCGGTCCCATCCGCCACGGGTCATCACCAGCGGGTTGGACCCCTGCCCCGAGAAGGTCAGGGCGCCGGGCGCAGGGACGGAACGGACGGCGCAGTGGGAGGCGCACCACAGATACAGGAAGCCCAGGCGGTCCTTGAGGGCATATTTGGGGTTCTCCTCGATGTCCTTGACCTCCCAGTAGGCCAGGCCCGGGTCGCCGGACTTCCAGGCGAAGTACCACAGTTGCGGGCGGGACTCGGCCCGGATTCCGCTGTCGGAATAGTTGAAGGCGAGGCCGATGTTGCCCCGGGCGGCGCGCTCGAAGGTGGCGGAGGCCATGAAGCCGGGACATTGCGATAGCCCGAAATCGGTGCCGTAGACCCCTTCGAGGGAGAGGTCCAGCAGTTCCTGGAAACCGGTCCCGTAGCCCCAGTAGGTATGGCCTTCCGGGTAGATGCCGTCCGGGGCGTACCCGCGTTCGATGTGGAGCGCATTGTCCAGGACGGCCCGCTCCACCAGGGCGCGGCACCGCTCCGGGTCGGTGTCGTACAGGGCGATGGCTGCGACGGCCAGGCTGGCGTTGAGGACCTGGTGCCAGTTGTTGTCCTTGCGGAACAGGTGGCGCCAGCGGTTGTCCTCCGCCGTGTCGAAGGCGAAGGCCGTGACGGCCTGCTCGCATCGTTCCCGGGTTTCCGGTTTGAGGCGGGCATAGAGCCAGTCGTAGCCGAGGGCGACGGCCGCCGTCATCTCCGCGGCGTCCAGGTAATGGACCGGATGCCAGTCCGGAAAGGAGCAGACCTGATTCAGGACGCTTTCGGCGCGGCGGAGGTATTTCGGGTCCTTGGTGAACCGCCACGCGTAGGCGCAGCAGCCCATCTGCCGCAGCACCTCGCGGCTGACATGCAGCATCTTCCCGGCGGCATCCGGGGCGTATTCCACCGGCGCGTCTTCGGCGACGCAGGCATCGGCCATGGCCATATAGGTCTCGTGCATCCGCACCAGGGCCTTGCTCCGGCAGGCGAGGACCGCCTTGCGGTGCTGCTTGAAGGCGGCCTCGTCGGCCAGCAGCCGGGGGTGGGCGGAGCGGATGGACAGGTCCGATCCTTTCACGGTCACCTCCAGCGCCTGCGCCGGGAGGACGCACACCGCTGCCAGCAGGGCGGTGAACCATTTCTTAAATTCCATACCAGAAGTCGTTTTGGTCATCGGATGTCAGCGTGGAATTGTAGTTCAGTTCCTCGTTGGGATAGGCGTACAGGAGGCCTTTGCGGACCTCGTCCGGGTCCTCGGAATACTGGTAGGGGGCATCGCCGTCGCAGGGATAGAGGTAGCCGCTCGTCCAGTATTTCGCCTGCTCGGGGCGCAGGAGGAAGAGGTTCTTGGGTTTGCTGACCGTATTGACGAGGAAAGTGGCGCCGTGGCGGTGCGTCTCGTCCCACTCATGGCCTTCCCCGAGGAATTCGAAGATGCGCTCCCAGAAGAGGGCTTCCCGCATCTCTTCCACAGTCCCGTAAGCGTCTGACGGCCAGCTGGGAGCGTCGGCTTCTGGCGCTCCGTCGGCCACACTTCGCCGGGCCCTGGCGTGGATGGCCTCGACATAGGCGCGGGCCTCGTCCAGGCGGCCCAGTTCGGCGCAGGCCTCGGCCGCGTTGAAATAGACCTCGGCCAGGCGCATCACATACAGGTCGGCCTCGCCGTAGTCGCAAGCATAGTTGCGGCTCCAGTATTTCCGCAGGTAGGGAAAGACATGGGTCGTGGACACATTGGACGTAATCTTCTCGGCGTTGGGGTAGATGGGGGTCCATTCCCGGGTCTTCATGTTGTACACCTGCGTGTGGTACAGCGTCAGGTCCAGGCGCGGGTCGGCGCTGCCCACATAGACGTTGGCGGCCCGCCCGGTCCCCTTCTCTCCCGGATAGGTCTCGCACCATTTCTGGAAGACCCACCGGTTGGGGCGCCAGCGGCCGAACCCGGTCGTCTCCAGATCGCCGGTGAAGGCGGTCCCTTCGGCATAGGGCGGCAGGGAGAACGTGGCCAGCGTGCTGTAGGTCGTCTTCGTGACGGGCAGGGTGAAGATCTTCTCCGGGTTGCTCCAGGCCGTATAGGTCCCCGCTTCCCCCGACCGGTTGAAGGCGGGGTCGTAGGCGAAGAGGTCGCCGAACTTCTCCGCCAGCCGGTACGGGCAGCCGGGGTCGTGGGCTGGATTGCCGGGAATCAGTTTCTGCGCCGTTTCCAGCGCCAGGGTATAGGCATCTGCCGCGGTCTGGATGCCGAGCGGCGTGAAGTCCGGAGTCCGCCGGGCGCTGTCCCAGAAATTGTCGTCCGAGGCGGTCAGCAGGGACCCGATGGTCGTGTAGACGGAGGACAGGACGGCCGTGGCGGCATATCGTGACGCGCGGTCCTTGCCGGGAGTCACCTCGGACACCCGCGCCGGGGAGCGCATGTACTGCTCGGCAAAATGCAGATCCTCCACGATCTGGGCGTAGACCTCCCAGAACGGGGTCCGCGGGGCGTCGATATCCGACGGGGAGACCTGGGCGGTCCGCAGCGGGCAGTCGCCCCAGACCCGGACAATCCGGAACAGCATCCAGGCCCGGTAGAACCGCGCTTCCGCCTCGATCTCACGCTTGTATCCCTCGTCTACCGGAGAGGCGGGCAGGTTGTCGATGAGTACGTTGGAGGCATTCACCACGTCGTAGCACCAGCGGAAAAAGGTGTTGTTCTTGATACTGGAGGAATACTGGGAATACAGGAGACAACTGGTATAGTAGGGCTTGGTGCGTCCGGTCGAAGTGTTGAGCCCGTGGTGGATGAGGGCGGAGCACTGGGCCAGGAATTCGAACCCTTCGCCCAGGAGGCCGGAAGAGGAGTACCATTTCCCGAGGATGCCGTAGATGCCGGATTCCAGCATCTCTTCGCTCTCGTAGACGGAGTCCTCGTTGATGCCGGTGATCTGCCGTTCCTCCAGAAAGTCGGAACAGGAGGTCAGGGCGAGGGCAAGCAGCAGGACAGGAATGATCTTTCTCATGGCTCAAAAGGTAAATTTGAGGTCGACGTTGTAGGAACGGGCACCGGGATAGGAATTGAGTTCGACCCCCAGGCGGCTGACGCCGGTGGTGGCGGCCCGGGGCGTCCAGCCCGAATAGCCCGTCCAGGTGAAGGCGTTCCCGCAGGATAGGGTGGCGGTCAGCCCTTTGAGGACCTTGGAGCGTTTCCGGTCGATGGGGAACGTGTAGGAAAGAGAGAGGTCCTGGAGGGTCAGGAACGAACCGTCCTCCACGAACAGGCTGGAATTCATGATCTGCTCGATGGTGTCCCACTTGCCGACGGCGGGGAACCGGCCGCCAGGATTCTCCGCGCTCCAGGCATCGGTGAATGCAATCCGCCGGATATTGCGGGATACCTGGTGGGTATCGTAGTCGAACATGTTGTTGAGATTGTAGATGTCGGCTCCATAGGATCCGACGAAATCCGCCTTGAGGACGAAACCCTTCCAGGAAAGGGAGGTCTGGAAACCGTAGGTGAACTTCGGGAGCGGGTTGCCGATGACGGTGCGGTCGGCATCTGTCAGAAGCCCGTCGCCGTCGAGGTCGCGGTACTTGAGGTAGCCGGGACCGCGCTCCGTCCCGTTGAGGAAGGGGGCGGTCTCTCCCTCCTGGACGATACCGTCTACGAGATAACCGTAGAACAGGCCGATCGGCTGTCCCTCGATGAACAGGTTGAGCGGGTCGGTTGCCGTGGAACTGAGCCGGGCGCCGGAGAAGTAGTTGACGCCGACCTTCCGTCCGGGCTCCAGGTAGATTTCGCCGCTGGTTCCTTCCTGCCCGGCACTGGTGATGATATTGCGGTTGAAGGCGAGGTTCCCGCCCAGGGACCACTCAACGCCGGCATAGCGGACCGGCACCGTCTCGAGGCTCAGTTCGATGCCCCGGTTGCGGATGCCGCCGGAATTGACATACATGGTGGAGAAGCCCGAGGATCGCGCTACCTCCTTCTGCTGCAGGAGGTCCTTCGTGTCTTTGATGTAGGCATCTATGGTCAGGGCAAGGCGGCCCTGCCAGAAGCTCAGGTCCAGCCCGGCATTGACCTGCTGGGAGGTCTCCCATTTCAGTCCGGGGTTCCGGATGTTGCTGGGGTAGATGCCCATCATGAAGTCCGCGAGGGTCCCGTTGTGGTCGGCGAAATTGTTGAAGCCGAAGGTCTGGAGAGTCTGATAGTCGGCGATACGCTGGTTGCCGACCTGGCCCCAGCCGAGGCGCAACTTGGCATTGGAGACGACGGGCGCATGGAACCACGGTTCGTCGGCCAGGCGCCAGGCGAAGGCGGCGGAGGGGAACTGCGACCATTTGTTCCGGCCCTGGAACTTGCTGGACCCGTCGAGGCGCCAGGTGGCGGTCAGGATGTACCGGTCCTTGAAATTATACACGCCGCGGGCGAAGAAGGACAGCAGAGAACTTTGCCCCTTGGTCAGCAGGTGGTAGGTGTACTGCGGATCAGCGGAGTTGATGGCAGCGTCTCCGGCATAAGCTTGCTCCAGATACCATCCCTGGATCTTCTCGGTTGTGGTTCCGGTCCGCGAGAGGGATTGCCCGAGGGTGCCGGAGAGGCTGTGGGGACCCCATTTCTTGTTGAACAGCAGGAGGTTGTCCCAGTTGTAGATGTAGCGGGACAGGGTGGCATTGCTGGCGGCGTTGCCGATGGTGGAGATGCGGTAGGTCCGGCTCTGGATGCGTTCCTGGCTCTCGAAATCTCCGCCGAGGGTACTCTTGAAGGTCAGGAAGGGGACCAGCCGGTATTGCACGTAAACGGCGGGCTGCATGCGGAGGCGTTCGCTGGTGTTCCGGTAGTTCTGGAGCCAGCGGTTGGGGCCATATTGGAAAGACTCGTCCTCTTCGATGTCCACCGTATCGTCGTCGGGGTTGACGGCGGCGTAGGGCTTGGTCGTCAGCATCGAGCGCAGCAGCGAGGACGCTCCGGTGATGCGTCCGCCTGCAGAGGAGCCGTTGGTCATCTCCGTGTCGGTGGACGAGAGGTTCGCCTTGAAGCCCACCTTGGCCTTCCGGCCGAAGTCCCGGTCCAGGTTGAGGCGCATCGACAGGTTCCGGGAGCCGGTCTGTTTCATGATGCCTTGCGTGTCCTTGCAACCGAGGGAAAAGAGGTAGTTGAACCCCTTGGGCCGTCCGGAGACTGAAAAGTACCAGCGCTGGCTGAATGCCTTCCGGGTGATGTAGTCCTGCCAGCGGACCGGTGTGACGGCGAGGGTCCCCCGGTTTTCCGGGCTCTCATACCCCGTGTACATGTTCTTGAGTTCGGTCAGGGCCGTCGATCCGCCGTAGGCCTCCACGAAGGTCACGTACTCGTCGAAGCCCAGCACGTCCAGGTCCTTCTCCTTGACGGAGA
Organism: Bacteroidales bacterium; assembly: GCA_017476575.1. Taxonomy (GTDB): domain Bacteria; phylum Bacteroidota; class Bacteroidia; order Bacteroidales; family UBA932; genus Cryptobacteroides. Next base: position 30,155 of record JAFUZO010000042.1, read on the forward strand.
CCGTCGCTCCGGCCTCGAATTGGAGGGTGGGGCGGTCGCGCCCCGCCAGTCTGGTCGTGATGAGGACGACGCCGTTGGCGCCCTGGGAGCCGTAAATGGCTGTCGCAGAGGCGTCCTTGAGGATTTCCATCGAGGCGATGTCCTGGGGGTTGATGCCCGCGAGGCCGTTGACGGAGGTGGCGGTGTTGGTCGTGTTGGCATCCTTGGAGATGGACAGGTTGATGCTCTCCGACTCGCCGTTGACGATGATCCCGTCCACGACATACAGCGGTTCCGTGCTGGTGCTGAACGAACTGAGCCCGCGGATCCGGATGTTGATGCCTGCATCCGGGGTGGAAGGGTCGGCGATGACCTGCACGCCGGCGATGCGGCCTTCCAGCATCTGGTCGAGCGAGGCGCTCTTGGCGGCCGTCTCTTCGTCGATGCGCACGGAGGCGACCGACCCGGTCAAGTCCGACCGCCGCATGGCCCCGTAGCCGACGACGACCACTTCTTCCAGTTGTTCCGTGTCGGGCTGGAGGACGACGTCGAGGGTCCGGCGCCCCTGTACGGCGACGGTCTGGGGGATGAATCCGAGGGAGGAGATGGTCAACCGGGCGGTCTCGGGGTCGGGGACGATGAGGGACCAGCGGCCGTCCAGCCCGCTCACCGTGCCGACGGAGGAGTCGCCAGAGAGGAGGATGGCGGCGCCGATGACTGGTTCTCCGGCCGGGTCCGACACCTTCCCTTCGACCTTGGACCCTTGGGCCGCTGCCGGCAGGCACGCGATGATAAGGCAGATATGGAGGATGATTTTCTTCATAGGAATCAGCGTGTTAGAGGGTGACATGGACACCGAGGATGAAACTGCGGACCAACGGGAAGGAGCCGTAGTCGAGGCCGTGGGTCAGCGCCCGGTTCCCGAAGCTGTCCACGTCGGGATTCCAGCCGCGGTAGCCGGTCACCAGGAGAAGGTTCTTCGCCGCGAAACGCAGCTCCAAGTCTTTCACCCGGGTTGTCCGGACCGGAATCCGGTATCGCAGGCCGGCCAGGCCGACCCGGAGGAAAGTACCGTCTTCCACATACTCCGGCGTGAGGACGGGCTGGCCGTCCGGATGGTCGAGAAAGAGCCGGTTGAGGTCGGCGACGTGGAAGAAGGCGGCGCCGTCCAGTTGGACGTCCAGTGTCAGCGCCTTCCAACGGAGCAGGGATTGGAGGCCTCCGTACAACTTGGGAAGGGTGTTGCCGAGGAGGATCCGGTCGGCTTCCGTCACCCGTCCTTCTCCGGTGAGGTCCCGGAAGTTGCCGTCGGCATCGGTATCGAAGCCGTAGAGGCTGCTGGCCGGCAGACCTGCGATATGGCAGGTGAAAGTGGTGTAATCTTCTGTGTCAGAGGCTGTGATGCGATGATTGTTCCAGGCGGCATCGGCAGATATGGTCCAGCCCCACCTCTCCCGGTCGACCGCCTTGATCCGGAGGCTGGCTTCGATGCCCCGGTTGGCGAGGGCGCATTCCCGGGTATCGACCCGGACCGGCGTGACGGTCCTCGGGTAACTGTGTCCTTTCCAGAGGATGGGATTGCCGGCGGAATCGTAGATGTCGAAGGCCTCGGCGGTCCGACGGTCATAGCCTGTCACTTCCACGAGGATGCGGCCGCCGAGGAATCCGGCTGTTCCGGTGAAATGCCATTCCCGGGCTGTGAGGACGTCCAATCCGCTGATGAACGGTTCCATGCCGGTTTCCGGAACATACGGCTCTCCGGTCAGGCAGTCGCCGAAATGTTCGTAGGGAACGACCTGTTCACCCCCGGAAAGGCCCCATCCTCCTTCCAGCCGGAAGGTGGATACGCCGGGCACCAGGGGCCCCAGCTCGGCCCAGGCGGAAACAGCCGGATAGTACCGGAGGGCCCCGTATGTCGGCGTATGGTCGACCCGGAAAGAAAGGTCGGTTCCCGCTGTCGCCTTCCAGGCGTAGGTGAGCGTGGCAAAGGCTGCCGGATGGAAGTAACGGTACCGGAATTTCCGGTTGAGGGGCATCGAATTGCTCAATCCCAGACCGTCGGACCGGAGGGAGTGGTTGACGAAATCCTTGCCGTTCATCGTATTGGATGACTGCCGGTGGCCGAGCAGTCCGGCTCCGAGGCTGGCCCTGACGGAATGGTCGACCCCCAGGAAGGTATGGTAGCCGGCCACGGCCTTCGCGTTGTAACCGAGCAGCATCGACGACAACACGGCGGCAGCCCCGCCGTTGACATTGTCCGGTCCCGCTGCGCCGAAGGCCGTGAGGGGGCCGTACCAGATCTGCCGCAGGTCCCTCTGGGCGTCGACACCAAGGTCGGCCTGCAGTGAACACTTCGGCGAAAGTTGCAGGGCCAGCCAGGAGGAGAAAACGCCCCGGGCCTCCTGGTTGTCATCATCATAGTCGCTGTGCCAGGGGGTTGCATCTGTTTCCGGCGAGCGGAGGGCCAGCATTGCGGAAGGCTTTCCGGGCCAGGCCGTGCCGGTGGGACTGGAGGAGGAACTGATGCCCATGAGGGCGTTGAACCCGAACCGGACCGTCTGGCTGGCCGCCGTCTCGAAGTTGGCTTTCAGCCCGCCGGAGCGGAAGCGGCTGCCGACCGTAACTCCGTCCTCGGATCGGAAATGGCCGGAAAGGAGGTAGGAGGTCCGTTCCTTGGAACCGCTGAGGGCAATCCGGTGGCTGTGGCGGAAACCGTTTCCGCCGACGCCTTGTGTCGCGCTTGTGTTGATGCCGGCCTCCGACGTCCCCTCGATCTTTTCCGCTCCTTTTCCCCGCCGGGTCGTGACGAGGATGACTCCGTTCGCGCCGCGGGTCCCGTACAAGGCCGTGGCAGAGGCATCTTTCAGCACTTCGATGGATTCGATGTCTTCGGGGGCAAGGAAGGCAAGAGGATCCAAGGGGGCGGTATAACTGTCTTTGCCGTATTGCCAGAAGGCGTCGATGTCCTTGGCGAGGTCTGCCGACAGCATAGTCCCGTCGAGGACCCACAGGGGCTGGCTGTCAGTCCGTAGCGACTGGAGGCCGCGGATATAGACGGCAAGGGCCCCTGCAGGATTGTTGTCGAGGGCTCCGACCCGTACGCCGGCCACCCGTCTGAGCGAATCTCCGGCCTCGGTCTGGGCGGTGGCCGCCAAGCCGGTGAGGAGGGCGGCCATGCAGAGGATCAGGCGCTTATTCATAGATGAGCAGGATTTGGTAGAGCATACAGTTGAGGTTGGCCGTCGACAGGAGCCGGTAGGACGTGTTCTCGCGGGTCCCGTCCAGGACGAACGTGTACTGTGTATCGATGTTGAGGGCCGTGGAACTGAACAAGTCGCTGTAGGAGAGTCCCGCCTCGTCGGTGATCCGGGCGGCGATGTTCTTGTGGGTCACATGGCCCATGATGGTGAGTTTCACGCGCTTCAAGGTGAGGCCTTCGAGGGCCGGGAAGGCGATGTAGGCGCGGGTGTTGCCGTTCTGTCCCTTGAACATGAGGTAGTAACTGCGGAAATAGGCTGCGGCCAGGGAGATGGAATAGGACTGCGCCCCTTGGGTGAACGTATGGGTGCTCTCCACGGCGGAGGAGGCGGTCGGGAGGGACGGGGTGTAGCGGTCCTGTGTGAAATCGACAAGGAGGGGGACGCGCTGGCGGAAGGTCACTTCGAGCGGGTCGGTCTGTTCCGTGCGGATGCGGATGAGGGCTGTGGAGGTCTCGTGCGGGTCGGTCTCGACATTGGTGAAGGTGAACGTGAGGACGTGGCTTCCGGCCGCTCCGGCGGTCGCCGAGAGCACGAGGTCCCGGAGTCCGGCTTCCTCCGTCTCGGCCGTCCAGGCGCAGTTGGTGGAGAAGGAGAGGGTGCCGGAGACCGCCTCGCCCGGCAGGAGGGTGCCGGGTTCTTCTTCCAGGCGGAGATAGGGGACGGCCCGGGCCTGGGTGAACACGAGGTCCTTGTCGGGACAGTCCGGGGCGGAGAGGCGCACGGTCGCGGTCTTTGTGCGGCCGGGGTCGAAGTTCTCGGCGAACCGGACGATCAGGATGCCGGGGTCGAACCCGCCGTCCCGGTCCAGCGAGACCTCCGCCGTCGCATCGATGACCGAAGCGGTCCAGCCGGTGTTGCAGTCCACCTGGACCGCGATTTCATCGGCGTCGCAACTGACGTCGGTCCGTTCCGCCACAGCATCGAGGTGGAAGTGCGCTCCTTCCTGGCGGACCGGGACGGTGGCCATCAGACGGCTGTCCGCATAGAGGAGGAGGGTTCCGTCCACCGGGTCCTGCGACAGGTTGCGGGCGAAGGTGAGGGTGAGGCCGGTCGTCTCGGTCCGCCGGGCCAGGTTGACGTGGTCCGGCACGTCGAGGTCACCCCAGTCCACGGTCCGGGAAGGGTCGACGGGATTCCCGGCATCGGCCAGGACGGCGGTCCAACTCCGGTTGGCGGTGATGCGGACAGTCCGGGTGACGGGTGCTCCGTCCGGCCCGGGTTCGGCGGGGGCGCTCACCTCGGCGGTGTCGGCCGTGAGGAAAGCTCCGCTGTCCACCGTATTCCTCTCGGTGCAGCCCGGAAGGATCAGGACGAGGGCCAGAAGGCTTGTTTCAGTGTTATGCAGCATGGTCAGATTTTTTTCAAGGTCGTGACAAGGGAGACGGTCTCCCCTGCGGGGAGGGTGAGGGTGAATCCGGCCAGGTAGCGCCCGGAAGGGGCGTCCTGGAGTTGGTTGTAGGGCGGTCCGTAGTCGGCCGGGTCGGTGGAGAGAGTGCGGTAGGTGACGGCAGCGCCGGTCGTCTGGAGGCGCATCCGGACCCCGTTCGTCCCGGTCAGGGTGATGCCGTCGGCATCAGCGGCGGGAACCGCCTCGCTCCAGATGTGCCAGTCGATGGCGGCCGGAGCGGTCGGGGAGGCCTGCAGGACGTCGGTGATTTCAAGGTAGGTGCCGTCCCGGACCAGGAGGGTCCGGCGAGCCTTTCCGAGGCGGCCTCCATAGGCGGCCGTGAGGTCGAAGGTGCCCCCTCGGGCGGCGTCGGTGTCGAAGGTCTCCTCCAGGGTCCCCTGACCGTCGACATCGAAATCGGCCCCATCCACCATGATGACGCTGTGCCACCAGGGGGAGTAGCCGAGGATCTTCCAGCGCCAGGAGTCCTGGTCCATCAGCCACAGGTTCTTCCCGAGGGCCTTGAGGCGGGCTTCGCTGGCGGCATAGCCCGGGCAGGGCGGCTCTCCGCTCCACCGGACCCCGTAGGCGTCGAAGACGAAGGATCCGGTGTCCATGTGCCCGTGGTTGAGGGACGGCCGCCCGCCCTTGGCGCCGAGATAGAGGGAGGCTGCGTCCCAGCCGGTCCGGGCGATGACGAGGGGCTGCTCCCCGCCGCCGGCGAAGAAGAGGCCGGCATCCCGGGGGCGGATATCCGCCTCGTCGAGCCGGGCGGCATACAGCATGAAGGCCGGCTGGAAGCGGTCGAGGACTGGATTCCGGGTCAAGGGTTCCAGCAGGTCCCGGTCGGCGGCGGATTTCCAGCCGAAGTACCACAGGGCCTGCGGAAAGGCGTTGGGAGCGCTGTTGTCCGAGAAGTGGAACCGTTTCTTGCTTCCGTTGCAGAAAGAGATGAAGCGGCCCGTCTGGTCGAAGCCCTCCGTCGCGCCCATGCCGAAGTCCGTCCCGTAGGCATGGTCGAGCACCCCGTTCAGGACGACCTGGCAGGAGGTTCCGTAGTCCCAATAGCCGGGGCCTCCGGGATAGATGCCGTCCGGGCCGTAGAACGAGGAGAGCCGCCCGTCGTCGACCAGGTAGCGGACCGCCTCGTCGACGAAGCCCCGGGCCGTGTCGCTCCGGGGTCCGTCCAGTGCGATGGCGGCACAGACGGTGGCGGCATTGCAGACCTGGCTCCAGTTGTTGTTCCGCTTCCGGGCTGCGAGGCCGTAGGGCCCCCGGGCCGTTTCGAGGAGGCGCTTGCGGAGTGCCGTCTCCACGGCCGTGCGGGTGTCCTCCCGGAGGCTGTCGTACAGCCAGTCGTAGCCGAAGGCGGCAGCCAGGGCCATCTCCGACACATCGAGATAGTATTCCGGAGCCCAGTCGGGGAAGGAGCACACCTGGTCGAGGATCCGTTCCGCCCGGGCCAGGTAGCGACCTTCTCCGGTCGTCCGCCAGGCGTAGGCGAGATAGAAGATGCGCGCCAGGGCCTCCCGGCTGACGGCGAGGAGCCTTCCGGCGCTCAAGGTATAGGTCAGGGGCGTCTCGTCGTCGGCATAGGTGCCGGCCCGCTCCAGCACGGCGGCCTGGAGGGCGGCGAACTTCGGGCTGGCGGGGTCCGCCGCTTTGCGGGCGATGTTGTCGAAATCGGCCTCCGTGGCCATCAGATAGGGCCTTCCGGAAAGAGCGACCTCGCCGTCGAGGGATTCCCAGGCGAGGAAACTTCCCCCTGCCCCGGTCTCTTCGGTCCCGGCGGAAAGCCGTGCCGCCGCCATCCCGTCCTCTTCCGGTTCTTCAGGGGTGGCGGGGAAAGCGGCCCGGCTGCAGGCGCAGCAGAGCACGGGAACGGTCAGGAGCAGGAGGAGCCTCATCGTTTATTCAGCGTTTTCGTAGACGAACTCGACGGTCGTGCCGAGGCAGTTGTTGGCTATGTTGTAAAGTTGGTATCCGGTCCCTGCGGCGGGGGTCGCATATCCGTCCTTGCGGGCTGACTCGATGCCGGTCAACTGCCCGAGGCGGAACACGTGGCAGTAGAAGGCGATGCCGTTGCAGGCATTGTAGAACCGCCCCATATCGTACGTGCCCGGCTGTTCTCCGTCTGCGACGTAGATGCCCGTGGCGATGTCCGCAGAAGCGCCGACATTGGCAGTCCCGGAATCCTTGACGACGTAGAATTTCGCCTGGTTGTTCGCGTTGTGTCCGCGTGCGACCAGGGAGACCTCCTTGAGCACCTTGCCGGTCACGGCCGGACAGGCGATAAACCCCTTGCCCTGGAGCCGGAACGAGCCGTTGTTCACATAATCTTTCACATAGGAGAAAGTATATCCATCCTCGGTCCAGGTCTTGCGCTCTGTCGAAGTGGCCGTGGCGGTCTCTGCGGCGCCCTTGGACGTCGCAAAGATACAAAGTTTTCCGGCAACCTCTTCAGCCTTCTCGTCAAGGACGCCGAGGTTGTAGACCTGGTTGCGCACCATCTTGAATCCGGGCGTCGTGAACTCATAGCATCGGCCGTCCAGGCCGGACAGGCGGACCTGGAGTCCTTCCTGCCCTGCGGTCGTCAGGTCGGCGGGAAAGACGCAGAGGTAGTAGGTCCCGTCGGCGATGGCGGTGTCCTGGTCCACGTTGTAGCCGCACACGTAGTGGGCATCCCGGCCTGCGATGACGGGAGTGCCATTTTTGTCGAAGGTGACGGTGGCCGGACCAGAAAGCCGTTTCTCGTTGACCGCCGTGACCATGACCTGGCGCACCGGGCGGTCGGTGCTGTGGGCGAGGGTGAATTTCAGGTAGGCGCAGGCGTTCTGCATCTCCCCGGACAGGTTGCCGTCTTCGCCGATGACCGCCTCGCAGACGGCCACGTTGGCGTTCGGGGCGAAGGTCCCTTCCGTCAACTGCTGGGCGCTGGGGAGGACGGTGGTGAAGGCGACCTTCTCCGGGTCGAACTGATGGGCCGTCTCCAGGTCCTTGGAGGCCGCTCCGGCGGCATGGTACATCGGATGGATGGCATAGGCCTTGACGGCCCCCTCCACGATGCTCCCTTCGAAGATAGCGGAGGAGGAGACGGATGTCGCGGTGTTGGCGAAGGCGAGTCCGGTCTTGGCCGCGGTCTCTCCCTCGGCGAAACTGTAGACTCCGAGGAAATCTTTCGGTTGCCACTGGATGGTCTTGCCGTCGAGGGCCGCCCGGGTCTGGATGAAGGTGAAGGTGGCGGGACGGAGCCGGACGTCCTCCTGCGGGAGGTCCAGGGACGGCTTCTCGGAGCAGGCGGCCGCCGTCAGGCAGGAGACCGCTGCGATGGTCAGGAAACGGGTCGTTTTCATGATGGGTCTTCTTTTATTCATAGATGTCGTATTCGTTCCCGAGATCCTCGGTGGTGAAACCGCTCAGGATGGTCCTTGCCAAGGCAATTTCGTGGGCGTCGCAGACCGGGGCCAGATAGGGGGTCCGCCGTTGTTCAAGTGCGTTCATGATGTGTTATGGGATGAGGGTTATACTGGTTTCCAGGAGGATATGCTGTTCGTTGTCCCCGACCTGCAGCCGGTATTCACCCGGATCGGCAGTCCAGGTATGGGAGGGGACGTCGAAATGTTCGAAGGCGTTCCAGGGCAGGTGGACGGTCACCCGGCGGGAGGCGCCCGGGGCGAGCCGCACCTTCTCGAACCCTTTCAGTTCACGGACCGGGCGGGGGAGCGAGGGGGCGACCGGCGCCACGTACACCTGGGCGACCTCGGCGGCCTCGGCCTTGCCGGTGTTCTCCAAGGTGAAGGAGACGTCGTAGCCGTCTCCGGCCGTTTCCGTCCGGATGTCGGAATAGGCGAACCGGGAGTAGGTCAGCCCGTAGCCGAAGGGGTAGAGTGGGGTCCGGGCGAACCGTTCGATACCCCGGTAACCCATGAAGACGCCTTCCTTGTAGTCGGTGTGCGGACAGTCGGTGAACCGGGTGCGGTTCATGTACTGGATGAACTGGTCGGCGTAGTAGGCGTCGGCGCTGGGATTGTTCTCGAAACGGCCCCAGAGGGTGAAGGGGAGCCGTCCGGACGGGGATACCCGCCCCGAGAGAATTTCCGCCAGGACGGTGCCCGTGTGCTCGCCGCCGTACCAGGCGTAGAGGATGGCGGCTGCCTTCTCGCCCCAACCTTCCATGTCGACCTCGCAACCCGAATGGACGATGACCACCACCCGGTCGGACAGGGCGGTCAAGCGGCGCAGGAGCGTGTCCTGTTCCTCGGGCAGGCCGAAGCCGTGGTCCCGGTTCTCGCCTTCCACATGGTTGCCGAGGCCCACTTCCACGATGACGGCCCCGGCGCTGCGGACCTCCTCGTCCGAAGGCGTCTCCACCAGGCGGACCGGCCATCCCTTGCCGAGACGGCCCATCCCCTGCCAGGTGGTCACATAGCGCCCGTCGAACGGATGGACCCAGCCCGAGCCGCCGCCCCCGACCATCGCATCTGCGTAGGGACCGGTCAGGAGGATGCCGCCTTTCAAGCGCTTGCCGAGGGGCAGGATTCCATTGTTCTTCAGGAGCACGGGACCGCCGAGGGCGGCCTGGTAGGCCTTCTGGTGGCAGTACGGATTGTCGAGCGGGAGGTCGGCATCCTTGTGGGGACGGTCGAGCAAGCCGAAGGCGATGAGGGTCTGCAGGACATGCTGGCATTTCTCATCGATTTCCTCTTCCCGGATGACCCCGTTGTCGACCAGGCGCCGCACGCGGGCGTAATCGTGCGTGAACGGGTTCGGCATTTCGATATCCAGGCCGCCCTGGATGCCGTTCAGCGTGCTGTAGACGGTCTGCCAGTCGCACATGGAAGCCCCTTCGAACCCCCAGTCGTCCCGCAGCGTCTTCCGCAGGAGATAGGGACTCTCGGAGCAGTGTACGGCATTGAGACGGCCACAGGCGGCCATCACGGCCCCGACCCGCCCTTCCATGACGGCCTTCCTGAAGGCCGGGAAATAGATTTCATGCAAGGTGCGCTCATCGACGTTGCTGGTCGCCACGAAACGGTCCCATTCCTGGTTGTTGACGGCGAAATGCTTGACGGTCGCGATGATCCCGTGCGACTGCACGCCGCGAATATATTGCAGTGCCATTTCGCCGGCGAGGTAGGGGTCCTCGCCGAAGTATTCGAAATTGCGTCCGCTCAGGGCGGTCCGGTACATGTTGACGCCGGGACCCAGGAAGAAGCCGGCTCCGCGGGCGCGGGCGTCCAGGCCGAGGGCGTCGCCCGTCGCGAGCGCGGCCTCCCGGTCGAAACTCGCGGCGACGGACATCCCGCACGCATAATAGGTGCCCGGCTCCTCCCGGTTCCGCTTGTTGTTGATGCCCTGCGGCCCGTCCACCATGTAGACCGGCGCGATGCCGAGTGCCGGGCAGCCCGTAAGGGTGTTCAGGTTCTCGAATTCCGGTGTGCCGCGCTGGCCGCTGATGAGACCGAGCTTCTCCTCCAGCGTCATCCGGGCGACGAGGGCCGCCGCCCGTTCCCTGTGGGCCTGTGTAATCTCGACGGGAGGAAAATCCCCGGCGGCGGCAGAGACCCCGACGGCCAGGGCAAGGAATGTGGTCATTGCTTTCATGACCGCAAAATTATCGCTTTGTGGAAGCCCCTGTTACCAATCGGCAATCACAAACTATCAAATTTCGCTCAACCGGGAATCCAAGCCGTTCAGGCGGTCTTTTGAACCGAGGAAGGGGTGGTGCCGTATTCGTCCTTGAAGCACTTGGCGAAATAGGACGGGGAGGAGAAACCGCAGCGGAAGGCAATGTCAGAGACGGAGAGTTCGCCCTGTTCCAGCAGATGCTTCGCCACGGCGAGGCGCTTGGTCTTGATGTAGTCGGCAGGGGCCGTGCCGAAGGCGGCGACCGTGTGGCGGCGCAGGGTGGCCACGCTGACGGACATCTCCCCCGCCAACGCCTCGACGCTGAACCGCTCGTCGCCCAGGTGGCGGGTGACCGCGCCGTCCAGCCGTTTCATGAATTCCGCCCGGGCGCTGTCAGCGTCGAACTGTTCCAGGGCCACGAACCCGGACAGGAACCCGAGTTTCTCCTGGATGCGTTTTTCCTGTTCCTCCTTCTTCCGGCGGATTTCCCGCTTGCGGACCTGCCAGAAGACGACGGCGCCGCTGCCGAGGAGCGACAGGGCCACGATGAGTGCGATGCCTGCCGGAGACGACCAGAAAGGCGGGATAATCCGGATCCGGATATCGTCATGTCCCTCGATCCGGAGTGTGTAGGTGCCGGGAGGCACGCTGTAGTAGTAGATGTTGTTCTCCGGTCCGGTCCGTCGCGGGGCCTTGTCGTACCCTTCCAGGCAGTATTGGACGGATCCTGCCGACAGGTTGCCGGGGAAGGCCAGGGAGAAGCCGAAAGAGTTCTTGGCGAACGGGATGGACAGTTCCTGCATGTCGTTGATGTTGGTCTCCATCACCTGCGGGGTGTCTCCGATGACGAATCCGACGATGTCTGTCCGGGTCAAGGACGGAGAGAGTGCCTCGGGCCGGAAGCGGACGAAGCCGCCTGCATCGGCGAACAGGAATTCCCCGGAGGCAAGCAGGCACGAGGGCCCCGTGAATTCGTCGACCGTGAGGCCGTGCCGTTTGTCGTACACGATGGCGGAGCCGTTTGCGCTGTCGAACCGGACGAGCCCGGACGTGGTGGCGATCCAGAAGATGCCGTCCCGGTCCTGGAGGGCGCCCAGGAAGGAGGCGCGGGGGAATCCCGGCACCCGTTCGATGTCGTAGAGGTCGTCCTCGTCCCCGGCGGTGCCGAGACGGCAGAGCGTGGCGTCGTGGCCGACGGCCCAGACCCGGTCCGCCTGGTCGACCAGAACCGAGGACACCATTTCCCGGACCCCCTTGTAGGCCGATTCCCGGGAATAGAGATATTGCCGGACCGTGCTGTCCGCAGGATTGTACGACCAGACTCCGGCAGCGTAGGTGGCGGTCCAGAAGACCCCGTCGGCGTCCTCGCAGGGTGTGGCGGGAGAGGACGGGAGGCCCAGCGGGCGGCCGGTATCGAGGTTGAGGAAGCCTTCGCCGCTGCGGATGACGGTTTCGGCCGCATGGGTGACCAGGAGGGCGGCGACCGGCCCGGGCCAGGTTTTCCGGACCTGTCCCGAGGCTGTGTCCATCTCGTAGAGGCCTTTTACGCTCCCCAGGAGAAGGCGGTTCCCCCGCATGCATCCGGCCGTCAGTTCTTCCGGGATGCCCGGGGTGCGGACTCGGCCGAGGTTGCCGGAGACGGGGTCGTAGCGGAGCAGCCCGTCGGTCTTGGTCGTCATCCAGACGATGCCCCCCGGGTCCTGGGAGAAGGAGGTGATCCGGCTGCTGACCGGTGTCCCGTCGGACAGGAAGGATACATTCGTGAAGGCGGAAGGGGCCGGGCTGACGAGGTCCACGCCGGCATCGGCCGTCCCGATCCAGAGCGACTCGTTTCCGGCCGGGCAGGAGGCCAGGCAGAGACCGTCCAGGAAGGTGTCGAGGACCTTTTCCGACCCGGTGTCGAACCGGATGACTCCCCGGGAGGTGGAGATGGAAAGGACCCCGTCTCCATCCTGGACCATGCTGACAGGATACCGGGAACCAGACCAGTCGAGAAGGAGCCGTTCCCGCCGGGCCTTGACCTGGAATTCGTACAGCCCGCGCTCGTTGGTGAAATAGAGGATGTCGTTGCTCCTGCGGCTGACCAGCGGGCCGCGGAGGCGGTGGACGGGGAGGCCCGACCGGGGGTTCCGGTACAGGACCTCCCAGGCGCCGTTTTCCGGAGAAAAGATGCCGAGTTCGTCGCCGATGATACAGAACATCCGGTCGTTCCGGTCGAAGGCGATATACCGGGCGTGGCCGTCTTCCGCAGGGAAGGGACTTTCCTGCAGGAGCGCCTGGCCGGCATCGTAGGAATAGACCTTGCCGCCGTTGTCCGGAAAGAACCAGACTGTCCCCTTGGAATCGACGGCGAAGGAGCCGATGAACCCGTCGGGGGAATGCCCTTCTGCGTCCTGGGGGACGAAGAACGCGTCGGTCCGCCAGTCGTAGCAGGCCGCTCCCTTGGTCGTCGCAATCCAGATGTTCCCGCGGGAGTCTTCGAACAGGTGCAGGATATAGTTGGACGAGAGCCGGTAGTTCTCCGCCCAATAGTTCTTCATCCGCGTCCCGTCATACCGGTTCAGACCGAGTTCCGTCCCGATCCAGACATAGCCCCGCGAATCCTGGAGCACGCAGCGGATGTTGTTGCACGACAATCCGCTGTTCTCGGTATCGAATTTCCGGTAGGGTCCCTGTGCGGCGGCGGAAAGGCCGGAGAGCACAGCCGCCAGGACAAGCAAAAGTCTCTTCATGCGTCCAATCATGTTCCGCCGCAAAGATACGGGCAATCGCGCAAAATCGCAACCCGGCCTCCCGTTTAGGCCCCCCTCCTGGACGTGGACAGGCTGCCGAACGTTCCGTCCCCCTCCCCTTGCAAAATCGTCCGAGGCGTGGATGGAAGGGCCTGGCCGACCGTCCTATTCATGATAAAGCCGGATTCGTGGATGGGCGGCCGGGGGGGCCTGCCCTGTCCATGAGCAAAGGGGCTCCCGGCATGGGGCATCGGGTCCCGCATGGAGCAGGGCAAGGGACCTTCCATCGGGGTCCTGCGAAATGGTTGATACAGAACAGGTTGAGAAATGGTGGATGGAAGGTCTCTGTCCTGCGGGGTGGACCTTCCATCGGACCGCTTGTAATCGTTTCTGTATCAAGTAGTTTTAAGGAGACCGATGGACGGTCCCAACGTCTTCCGTGCCTCGTCCCTCCATCCCGGCGGGCCAAGGCTGCAGATATCCGGATCATGATTATCCAAACCAGTAATATGAGACAGAAGATTGCATTGACAAGGGTGCTCCTGCTGGCGGTGATAGCTGCCGGGGCGCAGACGGGAGTGTCCCTGGAACTGGGCATCAAGTACCGCTCCGGTCTCGGGAGGATGTTCACGGACCCGGTGGGGTACCAGGAAGTGTCGCCCTGGATCGGCTGGGTTACCGGTTGGACGGGAAGAACCTCTTCGGTATCACGCTCCAGGGGGATTGCGGGTATACCCACAACAGGCCCGACGTAGTCGGCCACCGGGCCTCGGAAATGCCGCTGCCCGGCGTGTCCCTGACCCGCACCCATGACTTCTCCGACGGGCTGAAGTCGGCGTATTTCGAATACAAGTTGGGCCTGCCGGACCTGGAGAAGAGCCGGGGTACCGTTTCCTGGTGGCGGACAAGATGCCGCTGCGTGTGGGCGCAGTCTTCGATGGGAGCGGGTCCTCTATCCGGGGAAGGGTGAGGGCAGCTCCAGTTGCGAGGCCCACCACGCCCATGGAATGGTCCAGCGGTTCAGTCCCGCGGGCGGCGGACATAGCCGTGGTTGCGCTCGCTGCCGGTGGTGTGATTATAGCAGCCGACCATGCATTGAAGGTAGAGTTCGTCGTCCTTCGGGGCGCCGCCGTAGACAAAGAAGGTCTTGTTGACTTCGCGGGCATAGACGGCCAACGGGATATGTTTCATGGTATAGGTACCGAGCCCGCCGGAATATTTGTCGCCGCATTCATGGCCCTGTCCGATGGTGAAGCAGATGCTGCGGTAGCCATCTGCCGTGGCATTCTCATGGGGCAGGGAACGGGAGTGCCGGTCTGCCTGGGGCTTCCCGGTCGCGAGGGAGGATAGCGTCAGGAGAAAGAAAATAAGGATCAGTTTCATGTGCGGTTATGTTGATTTCTACAAAAAACGAAGTTTCTGCGGTTCGGAGGTGGAAGAAAAAAACAATAATAGAATTTTTTATGCAAACGTTTGTATTCCTTTTCCCCGGAAGCAGCGGAAAAACGGGATCCACCAGGGGCTTCGACAGCCAGGATGTTGAAAACTTTGTTAATTAAAAAAATTTAACTATCTTTGTCGGCTCGAACTGCGGGTCCTTCGGGGCCCGGAGACGGAAACAATATTTAATTTATTTATTAACAAACATTTATGCCTACAATTCAACAGTTAGTCCGTAAAGGACGCGAGCAGCTCGAAGTCAAGAGCAAGTCTCGTGCGTTGGATGCATGCCCTCAGAAGCGCGGTGTCTGTCTGCGTGTCTACACGACGACGCCGAAGAAGCCGAACTCCGCGATGCGTAAGGTCGCGCGTGTCCGCCTCTCCAACGCGAAAGAGGTCAATGCCTACATCCCGGGCGAAGGCCACAACCTCCAGGAGCACAGCATCGTGCTGGTGCGCGGCGGTCGTGTGAAGGACCTTCCGGGTGTACGTTACCACATCCTTAGAGGTGCTTTGGATACCGCCGGCGTAGACGGAAGGACCCAGTCCCGTTCGCTCTACGGCGCCAAGCGGCCGAAGAAATCTAAGAAGTAATCACCTGTTTTTTATCACCTAACAATTTTTCAAAATGAGAAAAGCGAAGCCTAAAAAGAGGATTCTACTTCCTGATCCCAAGTTCCACGACGTGGAAGTCACCCGTTTCGTGAACAACCTGATGCTGCAGGGGAAGAAGAGTATCGCGTATTCTATCTTTTATGATGCCATTGACATGGTAGGCGAGAAGATGAAAGATTCTGACAAGGCTCCTCTCGATATTTGGAAGAAGGCCCTCGAAAACGTGACCCCTCAGGTCGAGGTCAAGTCCCGTCGTATCGGTGGCGCGAACTTCCAGGTGCCGACAGAGTTACGTCCGGAACGGAAAGTCTCCGTCTCCATGAAGAACATGATCATGTTCGCCCGTAAGCGTTCCGGTCACTCTATGGCAGAAAAGCTGTGCGCCGAAATCGTCGCTGCCTACAACAACGAAGGTGGTGCGTACAAGCGTAAAGAAGATATGCACAGAATGGCAGAGGCCAACAAGGCATTTGCACACTTCCGTTTCTAATACTGCATGCTAAATGGCAAAGAGAGATCTTAAATTTACACGCAATATCGGCATCATGGCCCACATCGATGCCGGTAAGACCACCACATCCGAGCGCATCCTCTACTACACCGGAAAGACCCACAAGATCGGCGAGGTCCACGAAGGCGCAGCCACGATGGACTGGATGGTTCAGGAGCAGGAGCGGGGTATCACCATCACTTCTGCCGCAACCACCGCATTCTGGCACTACGACGGACAGACCTACCAGATCAACCTGATCGACACTCCGGGCCACGTCGACTTTACGGTCGAGGTGGAGCGTAGCCTCCGCGTCCTGGACGGAACGGTGGCGACTTTCTGCGCGGTCGGCCGGGTCCAGCCTCAGAGCGAGACCGTCTGGCGCCAGGCAGACAAGTACGGCGTGCCTAAGATCGCCTATGTGAACAAGATGGACCGCGTCGGCGCCGATTTCCTCGCCTGTGTCGAGGAAATCAAGACCAAGCTCGGAGCCACCGCCGTTCCCATCTGTCTCCCGATCGGATCTGAAGACAAGTTCGAAGGCATCATCGACCTCATCGACATGAAGCCCATCTTCTACGACAACAGCGAGGAACTCGTCAACTATCTTGAAGGCGAGATTCCCGCCGACCTCAAGGGAGAGGCGGCCCGCTGGAGGGACATCCTCCTCGAAGCCGCGGCCGAATGCGACGAGACGCTGATGGAGAAGTACTTCGAGGATCCGGATTCCCTCACCAAGGAAGAAATCATCGCAGCCATCCGCAAGGGCACCATCTCCATGCAGATCGTCCCTGCCTGCTGCGGTTCCTCCTTCAAGAACAAGGGTGTCCAGTTCCTCCTCGACGCAGTCATGCGTTACCTTCCTTCCCCGCTTGACAAGGGTTCCGTCAAGGGAACAGACCCGCGGACCGGCGACGAGATCGAGCGCAAGCCTTCCGCCGACGAGCCGTTCTGCGCCCTGGTGTTCAAGATTGCCACCGACCCGTTCGTGGGCCGTCTGGCTTTCCTGAGAGCCTATTCCGGCCGCCTCGACGCAGGATCCTACGTCTACAACACCCGTACCGGCAAGAAAGAGAGGGTCGCCCGCCTTTACCAGATGCACTCCAACCACCAGAACCCGATCGAGTTCGTGGAGGCCGGGGACATCTGCGCGGCCGTGGGCTTCAAGGACCTCCGCACCGGCGATACCGTCTGTGTGGAAGACCGGCCGATCACCCTCGAATCCATGGAATTCCCGGACCCGGTGATCGGTATCGCCGTCGAGCCGAAGACCCAGAAGGATCTCGACAAGCTCGGCATCGCCCTCGGCAAGCTCGCCGAGGAAGACCCGACCTTCACCGTCAAGTCCGACCATGAGACCGGTCAGACCGTCATCAGCGGCATGGGAGAGCTCCACCTGGATATCATCGTCGACCGGCTCCGTCGCGAGTTCGGCGTCGACATCAATCAGGGCGCACCGCAGGTCAACTATAAGGAGACCATCACCGGCAGCATCCAGCACCGCGAGGTCTTCAAGAAGCAGACCGGCGGACGGGGCAAGTTCGCAGACATCATCGTACAGATCTCTCCGGCCGACGAAGGCGTCACCGGACTCCAATTCGACAACCAGGTCAAGGGCGGCAACATTCCGAAGGAATTCATCCCCTGTATCGAGAAGGGCTTCCAGGCCGCGATGGCCAACGGTGTGCTCGCCGGATACGAGGTGCCTTCCATGAAGGTGACCGTCCTGGACGGATCCTACCACCCGGTCGACTCCGACCAGCTCTCCTTCGAGCTGGCGGCCCGGATGGCTTTCCGCCATGCCTGTCCCAAGTGCCACCCGGTCCTCCTCGAACCGATTATGTCGCTCGAGGTCGTCACTCCGGAAGACTACATGGGAGACATTGTCGGCGACCTCAACCGGCGCCGCGGCCAGATTGTCGCCATGGATTCCACCGCCAACGGAGCACGCATCGTCAAGGCATTCGTCCCGCTCGCCGAGCAGTTCGGTTATGTCACGGTCCTGCGTACGCTGTCCTCCGGGCGCGCCACCTCGACCATGACGTTCGACCACTACGCCGAGGTCCCGGCCTCCCTGGCCAAGGACATCGTCGAGAAGAGCGGCTACAAGGTGTCTGACGACGAGTAAGATTCAGCAAAGAAAAAAGTAATTGATATGAGCCAGAAAATCAGAATCAAACTGAAATCCTTCGATCATATGCTCGTGGACAAGTCTGCGGCCAAGATCGTCGATACAGTGAAGGCAACGGGTGCAAAGGTCAACGGTCCTATTCCCCTCCCCACCAACAAGAAGATCTTCACGGTGAACCGCTCCACCTTCGTCAACAAGAAGTCCCGTGAGCAGTTCGAACTCGACTCCTACGTCCGTCTTCTGGACATCGACGACTCCAACGCCAAGACCGTCGATGCCCTCATGAAGCTCGAACTTCCCTCCGGTGTCGAGGTCGAGATCAAGGTCTGAGATGGAAGGACCTGTCCGGAATGAGACACCCCCGTCTTTCGGGAACTTTCCTGTCATGAACGGGCAGGTATTCATCAGAAAATGCGTATATTTGCAGGGCCGTCCTTGAGACGGTCCTGCATTTCGGCCCCTTAGCTCAGTTGGTCAGAGCAGCGGACTCATAATCCGTGGGTCGTGGGTTCAAGTCCCCCAGGGGCCACTTCACTCCGGCTTTCCGAGTGCATTCTGTAATAGTTTGAGCAACAAGAAGTTGGTTGATTTAAGAGGCTGACCCATAGATTCTTCACTTTGTTCAGAATGACAGTTTGTTCAGAATGACCGCCTCGTGTCATGCTGAGGCAGGTTCACCTGCCGAAGAATCTACTTATTGGTCCGCCTCTCGTTCCTGGTTCTTGATAAATCGTCGTATCATCCTCAATCTTTATTTCTTTTCAACTCTTGTCAACAGGACTGCGGTGAAGGCCAGGAGGGTGAGGGAGGAGGCGCGGGAAATGCGGGTGCCGCTACGGTAGGAATCTGGCTCGAAGCGCATCACAAGGTCATACTTCCCGGCCGGGAGCACGGCGGCCCGGAGGGTCCAGTCGCCGCCGTTCTGCGTGGAGATGGTGGAGATGGCGGTCGTCGGGATGCGCCGCATTCCACCCGGTCATCTCGTGGCGACATGCCGATGTATCCGGAAATGTCGCTCTGGTCCACGATCTTCCCTTCCAGTACGTGCGGCACGAACCCGTAACTGAGCCCGAGGAAGACGGCAAGGATGCCGGTCCGGTGGCAAGCCTCTTCCAAGGGGGCGTTGAGCCCGCCCCGCAGGATAGTCGGGATATCGAAATCGCTGCTCATTCCGGACGACAACAGGAAACGGAGAGCGGCGACGGTTTCTTCGACGAGGGCGAGATAGCAGGGAAGCCGATGACTTCGGGAAAGGCGAGAAGAGGACGGCTCCCGGGCCCGCTGAGAATGAAATACCGGTTCTGGACCTGCGGTGCATTCACTGTTTCGGGCGGAGGCTTTGCCCGAGGGTCCAGGTGCCATGCAGCGTTTCTTCCCGATAAGGCATGTCGGCATCGGGATCCGAAATCCGGTCGTTCAGCCATTCCAGAAAAAGCCCCACTTTCACAGGCAAGTCCAACGTGAATGTAATATCATCCTCGAAAACCTCACAGTCACCGATGGGGTAATAAAACATGCCACTCCAGGCAAGGAGATAATCCGCATCAAGCCGACCGTCATCCAAAACGGATCCGAACATTTCTTTTCCGAGGGCAAAAAGTTTGATATACATCTTGTCTTCAAATACGTACGGAAGAAGATTCTCTCCAGCCGGATGGCCGGCAAAATCCTTGTCGGCAATCAGGCTTCCTCCTTCCTTATAAAAGACGGACGAAAGCAGAGGAAACGTTGATGTGATTTGCTTGTAGGCCGCTTCGTATTCTTTTTTGACGGTTTTGCTGTTGTTATTGAACGACTTGAAATACGCTGCAGGTGGTACATTCCGATACCTGTACGATTGCCGGTAGACCCATTCCCTCTCCTTGTCAAAATCCAACTCAACCGAGAAGCTGTTTAAATTTTATTGACGAAAAGATCATAAAGATTGAAGTTGATAAAATTTAAACAGCTTCTAAATATGTATCAAGAGAGAAGAGGTTCGGCGGAGAGGTGCAGCGGGTCGTATCAGTGCTTCACCCAGGTGCCGGCGAGGGCGAGGAGGGTGAGGAGGAGGAGGGTGAGGGAGGAGGCGCGGGAGATGCGGGCACCGGTGCGGTAGGAATCGGGCTCGAAGCGCATCACGAGGTCGTATTCCCCGGCGGGGAGCACGGCGGCCCGGAGGGTCCAGTCGGCGCGGAGGAGGGGGGTGGCTTCCCCCGAGGCTGCCGTCGCGGGGATGAGGCGGGCCTTCCAGCCGTCGGGATACCAGATTTCGCTGAAGACGGCGAGCCGGTCGGTGGCGGCGGTGTAATGGTACCGGAGTTCGTTGGGGGCGTAGGCGGTGAGGGCGATGGTGTCCTCCGGCCCGGTCCCGAGGGCGGACGGCAGGGGGAATTCCGTGCTGACGACGGCCGCGCTCCGGAGGTCGGCCGTGCTGCAGGTGAGGGCGATCTCCTCGTCCGGCGTCGCGGCCGGGACGACCGCGTCCACGAACCAGGCATTGCCGAGGGCCCGGTCGTTGCGCAGCGGCGGGAAGTCCCCGTCCAGGATGATGTACCGCGTGTTGAGGGCGTCCAGGAGCGGGGTCGCCGGCAGCCCGGCCTCGGCCTCTTCGAGGGTCGCCGCCCCTTGCAGGCTGCGGTAGACCGCATTGATCTCGCCGGTCAGCCCGTGCTCGATCAGGTCCTGGTAGCGTTGGAGTTTGGCCGGGGAGTAGCCGCCGATGCTCTTGTGGTGGTAAGAGGGCACGGAGGAATTGAACACGTTGACCGTCAGGTCGAGGACCCGGTACGACGGGTCGGGGTCCGCCTTGATGGCTTGGTCCACCGGGCGTTCGGCGAAGGGCTTCCGGAAATCCTTCGGCGTCGTGAAGTGGTCGGCGTTGAGGTAGCGCCTGCCCACGGTGAAGAGGTTCACGATGACGAGCACGCAGACCCCGCCTGCGGCGATCCAGCGGCGGCGCTCCGGGGCCTTGCCTGCGGCGTATGCCCAGACCAGCAGGGCCCAGGCGGCGGTGATCAGCAGGAAAGAGGTCAGCGCATCGCGGGTGAGCAGCATCCGCCGGTCGGCCTGGAATGCCCGCACGAGCACGTCCTGCTGCCCCGCATCGGAGGCGGCGGTGAAGTCGCCCGCGAGGCCTGGCGCCAGGGCGCACAGCGCACAGAACCCGCCGGTCACGGCCAGGGCGATGAGGCCCCCTTTCCGGAAGGCCTTCCGGTCGTAGTCCCCCCGCACGATGCGGTCGAGGGTCAGGAAGCCCAGCAGCGGCAGGGTGTACTGCAGGATGACGAGGGCCATGGACACCGTCCGGAACTTGCTGTAGAGCGGCAGGACGGCGAAACACAGGCGGGTGAAGGCCATGAAATGGCTTCCCACGGCCATGAGGATAGCCAGGACAGAGGCTGCGACCAGCCACCACTTCTCCTTGCCCCGGTACAGGCAGAGGCCGAGGACGAAGAGGAAGACGGTGATGGCGCCCATATACATGGGCCCCGCCGTGAAGGGCTGCGGCCCCCAGTACATCGGCAGGGACTTCGCCACTTCCTTGACGTTGCCTTGGCCGGCCCGCCGGAGCAGTTTGACGGTCTCGGACTTCGCCGGGTCGACGGCCTGGGCGGAGGCGCCGCCGTTGAAGTTCGGGATCATGAGGTTCGGGAGTTCGTTCCAGCCGTAGGACCAGGCCGTGGCATAGCCGAGGTCGAGGCCCTTGCCTTCGGCACCGGACAGTTCGGACCCGCCCCGCATGGTGTAGGGCGTGTACTTGTACAGGGGCAGGAGTTTGTTGACATTGGTGGCGATGCCCACCCCGCCGAGCACCAGCAGCAGGGCCGACGCGGTGACGAACCGGCCGAACCGGTCGCGGTGCCTCACGACGACATCGACCAGCAGGACCAGGGCATACAACAGCACCATCAGCGCCAGGTAGTAGGTGATCTGCTGGTGGTTGGCCTTGACCTGCATGCTGAGGGCCATGCCGAACAGCGCTGCCCCGAGCACCGTCCGGGCGATCCAGCGGCGGGCGGGCTTGTCCTCCATCGCGCTCCGGTACGTGAAGACCAGCGCCGCCAGCACCCAGGGCAGGAAGGCGATGGCCTGCATCTTGGTGTTGTGACCCACCTGGATGATCTGGAAATTGTAACTGCAGAAGGCCATGGCGACGGCCCCGCCGACGGCGACCGGCAGGCTGGTCCCGAACGCGAGCAGCAGCAGGAAGGCCCCCAGGAGAGTGATGAACAGGTAGGTCGCCGGCCGCTTGCCGGTCAGCAGGAAGTCGTAGAGCGGCTGGGTCCAGTCGCCGCCGTTCTGCGTGGAGATGGCGGTCGTCGGCATGCCGCCGAACATCGAACCGGTCCAATAGGTCGGGTCGTCGGGATGCGCCGCATTCCACTCGGTCATCTCGTGCGACATGCCGATGTACCCGGAAATATCGCTCTGGTCCACAATCTTCCCTTCCAGTACCTGCGGCACGAACCCGTAACTGAGTCCGAGGAAGAAGACAAGGATGCCGAGCGCGATGCCGATCTTTTTCAATGTGTCCATGACAAGGTTCTGATCAGGGGTCCGTAAAAACAACCTTCCTCATTTTGGAACGAGCCGTCCACGGCATATGAGTGGGAGGGCCCGGCCGTTCAGGCTGGGAGGGTCCGAAGGTGGAAAAATGAGGGCGGTTGTTTTTACCTTTCATCTATCGCAGGAGGTTTTCAAGTTGGACGGAACCGGAGGTCTTCTCGTCGCGGTATTTGACGATGACGGGGCAGTAGAGGTGGACGCCGCCCTCCAGCGGCTTGCCGTCCCGGATGATGGGCTTGGAGCCGCTCACGACGACGGCCCCTCGGGGCACGACGATGCGTCCTTCGGCATTGCGCCGGATGAACGCGCCCGTGGTGGCGTCGAAGAGGGCGGTGGAGGAGGTGATGACGACACCGGACGCGATGACGGCTCCTTCCTCCACGAGTGTGCCTTCATAGATACCGCAGTTGCCGCCGATGAACGCACCATCCTCGACGATGGTCGGAGTCGCCCCGGCTGGTTCCAGCACCCCGCCGATCTGGGTGGAAGCGGAAATATGGATGTGCCGCCCGATCTGGGCGCAGGAGCCGATGGTCACATGGGAGTCGACCATGGTGCCCTCGCCGACGTAGGCGCCGACATTGACGTAGGCAGGCGGCATGACGATGGACCCGGGAGCAAGGTAGGCACCGCGCCGGATGCTGCTGCCGCCCGGGACGATGCGCACCCCGTCTTCCGGGGAGAACCGCCGCACCGGGAAAGTGGCTTTGTCGAAGTAGGAGAACTGTCCTTGGGACATGTCCGTGACGGCTCCGAGCCTGAATCCGGCCAGGATCACCTCTTTGACCCATTTGTTGACGACCCACCGGCCGTCGACCTTCTCCGCGACGCGGACTTCGCCCTTCTCCAGGGCCTCCATCACTTCATTGAAGCGTTCAAGCGTTATTTCCATATCTTTCAATTGATATCAGGCATTTCCGGGGACAATCATGGACGGGCGAGTTGGTGCAGGACGTCGTCCAGGAGGATCTCCGTATCGGCTGTGGCCGGGACGAGCGGGAGACGCAACTTGTTTTCCATCAGGCCGAGCCGGGCCATGGCCGCCTTGCCCGGAATCGGATTCGGCTCGACGAAAAGGGCTTCGAAGAGCGGCTGGAGGCGTTTTCCCAGCTCGGCGGCCGCAGGAAAATCACCATCTTGCATCAAGTGGACGAACCGGGCCATCTCCCGCGGGCATACGTTCGATGCGACGCTGATCACCCCGTCGGCCCCGGCAATCATGAGGTCCTGCGTATCGCCGTCGTTGCCGCTCAGCAGCGAGAACCCTCCTTGCAGGATGGCCTCGCACTGGGCGAAGTTGCCGCTGGCCTCCTTGATGGCGACGATGTTCGGCACGTCGGCCGCGAGCGCGAGCGTCGTCGCCGCCTCGATGTTCGAACCGGTCCGTCCAGGCACATTGTACAGGATGACAGGCTTGTCGGTCTCGGAGGCGACGGCCTTGAAATATCCGTAGATGCCCCGCTGGGGCGGTTTGTTGTAGTAAGGGACCACTACCAGGAAGGCATCGGCCTCTTCCAGCAGACGCAGGTTGGCAAGGGTGCCGCCGACGCTGTTCGTCCCCACCCCGACTATGACCGGCCGGCCGGCCGCATGTGCCCGGGCGACCCGGAGCACCTCGACCTTCTCCGCATCCGAAAGGCAGGGTGTCTCCCCTGTCGTCCCGAGCGGTACCAGGAAGTCGATGCCGGCTTCCACCTGCCGGTCCACGCAGGCACCGAAGGCTTCGTAATCAATGCCTCCATCCTGGGAGAACGGCGTGAACAGTGCCGTCCCGCAGCCTTTGAACCAACGATTTTCCATACGCAATCTGTTTTTCGCTGCAAGTTACGAAAAATATCCGCAACCACCTACACTTGCCGGTCGACCGGCATGCTGCTACCCGGGGCATCACGATACTGCGAGGGTGATTGTCCGAAACGTTTCTTGAACCGGAGGGTGAAATATTTCGGGGAACTGAACCCCAGCAGGTCGGCCACTTCACCGACCGGGCGGTGGCTGTCGCGCAGCATCTGGGCCGCATGCCTCAAGCGGATATCCTCGATGAAGTCACGGGGACTCAGGCCCGTCACGGCATGGAGGTGCACGTTCAGCGCCGTCTTGCTCAAATTCAGTTCATGGCACAGCTTGCCGACATCGAGGTCTGCCGCATAGAGGTTCCGCTCCACCGCCCCGATGGCGGCATTCAGGAAATTGTAGTCCTTCCGTTCCGCCGTCTGCCGGGGCGAGACTGCCGTCGCCATGGCGTATTTGTCGCGCAGGATCCGCCGGTTTTCGAGGAGGGCCCGGCAACGTGTGGTCAGAAGTTCCGTTTTGAACGGTTTTACGATAAAGGCATCCACCCCCAGGCGGACACTCTCGATATGGTGCCGCTCGGAGGCATGGGACGTGAGCAGGACGAAGGGGATATGCTGTGTCTCGAAATGCTGCCGCAGACGGGTGCACAGGTCTGGTTCAAGCGTGGAGGGGTCGATGATGTCGCAGACGATGATGTCCGGTTGTTCCCGGCAGGCCAGGTTGTATCCTTCTGTGACGCCAGAGGCGGAAAGAAGGTCGTATTCGCTGGAGAAGACGCTCCGCAGCAAGGCTGTCATTTCCGGATTGTCGGACACGATGAGCAGCAGACGGTCGTGTCTGCGGAAGGGATCATCCGGTTCTTCCACCTGGTCGGGGGCATGGAGCTCATGGATTTCGAGCACCGGTTCGGCCTCGTTCTCCAAGTCCACGAACCCTGAGATGACCGAGCTCATGTCCTTGGCATTCACATAGGAATGTTCGATGTACTTCACGCCGGGCGCTGTGGCTCCGTACCGGTGCAGGAACATTTCCAGCTGTCCCATGATCAAGGAGAGCGGTGTACGGAGCTGGCGCGAGATTCCGATGAACAGCTGCATCCTCCTCGCCCCCTCCGCCTCTTCGTCCTTGAGCCGCTGCGCAAGCAGCATCTTTGCGTATAAGAAGTATAGCAGGACGATGATGATACTCATGGCCAGCAGCAGATAGAGGCCCTTGGCCACCTTGGAGGCATACCACCGGGCCGGAATCCGGATTGAAAGCGACAGGCCGCCCGGATGCTCGAAACGGGCATCGGGCGCATACTGCACCAGCAGGGTGTACCGTCCCGGAGGGATGTTCATATAGGTCAACGGGGTTTCCGGCGAGAACCGTCTCCAATCGCCGTCAAACCCTTTGAGCATGTAGCGCCAGGCCGTCGGGTGGACTTCGGAGTAGTCGAAATCCGCGATGTCCACCGAGAAGTTGTCGTCCCCCGGTTCGAGACGCAGGCTCCGGAGGCCGTCGAGTTGGGCCGGCAGGAAACGGTCGGCATCGTTGACGCGGACCCGGTCGAAGGCCGGTCGGGGACGGGACGGAAGCCGCCGAGGCGCCTCCGGGTCGAAGACGGCGATGCCGTCGGAACCTCCGATCCACACGCTTCCGTCGTGTCGCCGGAGGAAGCAGCCTCCCCGGGTGGAAGTGAGCCCGAGCCCGTTGTCGGCGTTGTAGTTGAGGCATGTCCCCTCGTCCAGCATCACCAGCGACACCCCGGAACGGGAACTGACCATCAACAGGTCGTCGGAGACGGGGCAGCATCGCGACGTGTAGGGGTCGGACAGACCGATATCGTCCAGATAGTCCGGTCGGGCGTCCCCGCTCCGGAGCCGTCCCAGGCCCCGGCCGGTCTCGCAGACATAGATATCGTCCGTTCCCCGGATATAACCGTCGGAACAGTTCCCGCTCGTGCGGAGCGTGTCCAGCCGTCCGGTGGAGAGGTCGTACACGAAAACGCCGAACCCGGTGACCAGCAGGCTGTCCCGTCCATAGGAACGGAGGGTGTAGATGGTCCGCTCGTGGGGGAAGAGTTTACGCGAGACGGTCTGTTCCACGGCGGGGTCGAAGGTGTAGACGCCATGGTAGGTTCCGAGGTAGAGCAGGCCGTCCCGTTGCAGGATGGCGTTCACGCTTTCGCTGAACGGCTCGCCGTCTTCGTCGGTGAAGGCATACGGGTGCCATGTCCCGGCGGCGGGGTCGTAGGACAGGAGCGCCCCTTGGTAGGTCCCGGCCCACAGGATGCGGGCCACCGGGTCGTACAGGGCCGACTGGAATTTAATGTCCCGGCCGGACGGGATTTCTCGGATGCCCTCTCCCGGGTGGTATCGGAACATTCCGTAGCGGTCTGTGAGAATCCAGACGCCGCCGGTTCCGTCCTCCGCCAGGGCGCTGACCTGGTGGAGGACGCCGGTCCCGTCGGGCCGGTGGAACGGCGTGAAATCGCTGTTGAGGAAGTACACGCCATTGTAGAAGGTGCCGACCCAGATGTTGTCGTCCCGGTCGCGGAAGATGTTCCAGACCGGGGCGCCCTCCGGAAATCCGTCCGGCGCTGCATGGCAACGCCCGTTGGCACCGATGGCGAAAAGCCCGTCCACGGCGCCGACCAGCATGCTGCCGTCCGGGGTTTCGCAGAACGAGCGGACTTCCTGGCGGGGCCCTCCGTCGGCCGGTCCCCACCGGTGCACTGGACGGAAGGACGTGTCCAGGAGAAGGAGGCCGTCGGATGCCAGGCCGACCCAGAGGCGCCCCTGCGTATCGAAATGCAAAGTCGAGATTCCTTCCTCCGTCCGGAAGGCTTCCTGGAAACCTGCTTCCGCATCATACGTGAGGATGGCGCCGCCCCGGTCGGAGAGCACCAGTGGACCGCCGTCCCGGCGGACCAGGTCGGAGAAACGGTAATCCGCCGCTGCCGCCACCTGCCACAGCGAATCGCCCCGGGACACGAGGAGTTGGTGGTCTGCGGCCACCCACACGCTGTCGGCCTCGGCCCGCATCGCCCCGTCCTGGATCCGGAGATCGCCTGTCCGGAGCGGCGTGGGTGCCGTGCGGTGGATGTCCTGGCAGAACATCCCGTTGTATGCGACATAATAGATCCGGTCGTCCCCATTGCAGGCGAGTTTATGGGAGATGAGGGCGCGGCTCGGGAAATCGTGTCGGTCTCCGGTGAACCGGCACAGGCCGTAACTGGTGTTGATCCAGACTGCACCGGTCGAGTCCTGGCAGAAGGAGTAGACGGCGCTGTTGCGGAGCGGATGCAGGCGCGAGGGCCGGGTGAACGTGGCGCCCGACAGGACCCCACCCGTCGCCAGGACGGCCAGAAGGGTGATGATGGGGCGGCGTATGCTGTTCTCGTGAAGTATCTGCATCGTTCCGATTTTTCCGCAAGATACGGAAAAGTTCAAAATTACCCTAAAATAAGTTCAAAATGACCCGGAATGTCCTACACCGTTCCGTAATTTTGTCCCAAACCAACGAAAATGACACTGAAAAAACTTCTTCTGGCAAGCTGGATGACAGCGGCCCTCCTTTCCGCCGGAGGCCCCGTCCTCGCACAGACCCGGCAGGTCGGCGGGACCGTCACCGACCCGGACGGACGACCCCTGCCGGGCGTCACCGTCTATTACGACGGCACCTTGGAGGCGACCATGACCGATACCGACGGCCGGTACAGCATCCGGCTCCTGCCGGGCCGGACCCTGGTGTTCAACCAGGTGGGCATGAAGACCCGGACAGTCGCCCTCACGGACCAGTCCCGCCTCGATATCGCACTCGAGACCGATGTCATGTTGCTTGAAGACGCCGTCGTCATCGGCTATGGCAAGCAGTTGCGGCGCGACCTGACCGGGTCGGTGTCGTCGGTCAAGGCGGAGGAGATCAAGAAGACGGGCAGCAACAATGCGCTCGGTGCCCTGCAGGGGCATGTCGCCGGACTCAGCATCACCTCGCAGTCGGGTGAACCCGGGTCCGGATTCCAGATCAAGATCCGGGGCAACAATTCCATCAATGCGGGCAGCACCCCGCTGTTCGTGATCGACGGCATGCAGATCGACATCTCTTCGTCCGAAATCGCCAGTTCCAGTTCGACAGGAACGGGTTCCTACGACCCGCTGTCGTTCCTCAATCCGGCCGACATCGAATCCATCGAAGTCCTCAAGGACGCTTCCGCCACGGCGATCTACGGGGCCCAGGGTGCGAACGGTGTGGTCATCGTGACCACGAAAAGCGGAGTCGGCCGGGGAGAGAAGTCGGTCGTGAACTTCGATGCCTCCTGGGGCTTGCAGACCGTGCCCAAGTACATCCGGATGCTCTCTCCCCAGGAATATATGGAATACCGCTTCAACCGGACCGATTACGGCTGGTATTCTTATGGGACGGATACCGACGGTGACGGGGTGCCCGACATGCCCCGGGATGCCTCGGCCTATCCCGCCTATGACTGGCAGGACCTGTTGTACCGCAAAGCCCCCATGCAGAATTACAACCTGTCCTTCTCCGGCCGGGTCGGGACGGGGACGCAGGTGCTCGTGAGCCTCGGCATCCTGGAACAGGACGGGTTGGTCATCAACAACGATTACCAGCGCTACAACGGCCAGATCAAGTTGGAACACCGCCTGGACAGCAAGGTCCGCATCGGCGCCTCGGCCAGTTTCTCCCGCAGCATCTCCAACGGCGCCGTGGCTTCCGGCGGCGGTTCGCTGGGCAACAGCGGCCTGATCCAGATGATCTACCTGGAACGTCCGCTCCAGTTCTGGTCGGATTCCGACACCGACTATCCGATGGGGTGGACGACCCTGCAGGACCTGGTATCCCGCGAGACCTTCCGCAAGACCGTGTACGACCGCACGCTCGGGAACCTGCACCTGGACTGGGACATCCTGGACGGTCTCACCTTCCGCGTCAGCGCCTCCGGCAACACCTCGTCCTCGAACCTCAAGGAATATTACAGCATCAAGTCGCGGTGGGGCGCTTCGCGCAACGGCTGGGGCAACGACAAGCAGGTGTCCACTTTCAGTTACAATGCCAACGCGACCTTGACCTGGAACCATGATTTCCGGGGCGGGCACCACTTCGACGTGATGGCGGGGACGGAGGCGGACAAGTACAACACCGACGTGATGCAGGTCTCGGGCTACGATTTCAGCGACGGCAGCACCGGCGCCTACGACCTCAGCAAGGCCGGCATCGTCGAAGACCCCGTCCAGAGCGTGTCGCAGAGCACCCGGCTTTCTGCATTCGGCCGGATGAACTACCATTACAAGGGACGCTACTACCTCACGTTCAACCTCCGCTCCGACGCCTCGTCGAAGTTCTACGAGGAGAACCGGGTGGGCTGGTTCCCCTCCGCGTCGGTGGCGTGGCGTCCCAGCGAGGAGCCCTGGATGCAGGCGTGCAAGGGATGGCTGGACGACGCCAAGGTCCGCTTGAGCGCAGGCGCCTCGGGCAATGACCGCATCTCTACATATGCTGCCCTGGCCACGCTCACGACCAATTATTACGCCTCCGGCGGGTCCGAGGTGATGGGGATGGCCCCGTCCGCCACCGCCAATCCCCGGCTCAAGTGGGAGACGACCTGGCAGTACGACCTCGGTGTGGACCTCTCCCTGTTCGGAGAGCGGGTCGTCCTGGACGGCGACATCTATTACAAGGACACGCGGGATATGCTCTACCGGGCCACGCTGTCAGCGCAGTCCGGCTATACCGAGCAGTGGCAGAACCTCGGGCGGGTGGAGAACAAGGGCCTGGAACTGAGCCTGGTGACCCACAACATCGACACCCGCCGCTTCTCCTGGACCACCAACCTGACCTTCGACCTGTCGCGCAACAAGGTGCTGGACATCGGCGGCGTCGAGTATACCAGCGTCAACATCGCCCACGGCGTCCTGGCCAACGACATCTCACGCATCATGGTCGGACAGCCCATCGGCATCGGCTACGGCTACGTATGGGATGGCAACTACCAACTCTCGGACTTCATCATCAAGGACAAATTCGGCAACGACTTCACCGACCATCCCGAGGTCGTCACCTCCGAGGATCTCCGCCAGGGAACCCTGGTGTTCACGCTGAAGGACGGGGTCACCACCATCAACGGCATCACGCCCCAGCCGGGCGACCGCAAGTACAGGGACCTCGACGGCGACAACGAGATTACGACGGCCGACCGCCGGGTCATCAGCAACTCCAACCCCAGGTGGACGGGCGGCATGGGCAACACCTTCACCTGGGGGAATGTCGACCTGTCCTTCTTCCTGGAATGCGTGTGGGGCCGCGACATCATGAATGAGTTCAAGCTGCGCTCCGAGTCGGGCCTGTCCGGCAGCACCATGTACAACAACCTCCGCAAGGAGGCCTGGGACGGGCACTGGACGCCCGAGAACGGCTCCACGACCTATTCCCGCCTGATGAACCAGACCAACACCTACGTGTCGTCCTACTACGTGGAGGACGGCTCTTTCGTCCGGCTCAAGACCGTCTCGCTGGGATACACTCTCCCGGAGAGGGTCTGCCGCCGCATCCGGTTCTCCCGCCTGCGCCTCTACGCCAACGTCGACAATGCCCTGCTCTGGACCCGCTACAGCGGGATGGACCCCGACGTCAGTTCGTCCAATTCCCTGTTCACCGGCTTCGACCGCCTGTCCTACCCCAAGGCCCGGACCTGGACCTTCGGCCTCAATGCCAGTTTCTGAAAACATGGAGGAATGAAAATGAAGACACGACCGCTCGTTGTTATCCTGGGCCTCACCGTCCTCTCCTGCGCCAAGGCAGGATTCCTGGACCAGAAGCCATGGTCCCAGACCTCTCCTGAAAACTTCTACACCACCCGGCAGCAGATGGAGATGGCCCTCGTGAGTTGTTACGAGACCATCAACACCCACAAGATTCCGGGGTACTCCTATTGCCAGCGGGGCTCCTATGCGCAGGGACTCCTCTATATCATGAACGCTCCTTCCGACGATGTCGTGGCCGCCCAGTCCTCGAACGACGAGGGCTTGGAGATGGAATGGGGCAACTACGTGGAGAGCACCCGCTGCATCCGCGACTTCTGGAAGGTCTTCTATGCCGGGGTCAACCGCTGCAACGTCATCCTCCGGTATGTCGACGGCATCGAGGCCGACGAGTCCGTGAAGACGCAGTTCAAGGCGGAGGCCCGGTTCATGCGCGCCTTCTTCTACTACCACCTCGCCTGGAATTTCGGCGGCGTGCCCATCGTGGAAGACTTCGCCTCGGACGGAACCGAGCCCCGTTCCTCCCTCCAGGAAGTCTACCGGTTCATCCTCGACGACCTGACGTTCGCCTATGAGAACCTGGGCGCGGCCGGTCTTCTCGGCAACATCTCCGCCAACCGGTATACGGCCGCCGCCTACATCGGGCGGATCTGCAACTACCTGGCGGCCTGCCGACGCTACGGAACCGGTGCCGACCTCGTCGCGGAACAGCCCCTCAACGATTTCGCCTGGGTGGATGCCGCCGCGATGACCACCCGGGCGAAGGAAGCGCTCAAGGTGGTCGTGGAAGAGTCCCCCTACGAACTGGTCGGCGACTATACCAGCCTTTTCCGCGAGACGTCCAAGGCGGAGCAATACCGCGAATGCCTGCTCCTGGCCGAGGAGCCCCTCTCGGGCAAGGAGGGGTACTGGCCCAACAGCTACTACCTTCCCTCGCCGGCTTCCAACGGTGCGGTGGTTCCCGTCGCATACGGCGGACGGCATATCCCTACGCCGCGGGGCTTCTACATGTACCATGAGTCCGACATCCGCCGCGACTACAATTATACCGGCCGGGTTACCGACGGGTATGAGACCGTGACCGTCGACGGCTACACCTATGCCAACCCTTCGATGCAGACGAAGATTACCGTGACCGACGAGACCACGGGAATCTCACGGCAGGTCCTGCACCCGCTCTATGAGAACGACCGGCAGACCTACCTCCCCGTCAGCGGGATGCAGATCTGTCCCGGGAAGGTGCGTCTGGCGGCGATCGGGGACACCCGGCACACCTGGCAGCAGAGCGCCTTCTCGTATCCGCTGATGCGGCTGGCCGATGTATACCTGATGTATGCCGAGGCGCTGTACTTCGACGGTGACGAGGCGCAAGGGCGCACATGGATGGACAAGGTACTGCGCCGGGCCGCCACCGACGAGGACAACTACACCTTCCTCAAGGCATACTACCACCGCAATGACTTCCTCGAAGAACTCCTAGAGAGCCGGGAGCGGGAGCTGGTGTTCGAGTTCTCACGCAAGTGGGACCTGATCCGCTTCAACCGCATCGACGAGGCTATCTCCAGCCTTGACGAGGAGAAGGTGGTGGAACGCGAGGGCGTGGTCGACGACCGGTATCTGCATTTCGACTCCACCGGCTATCTGCGCATCGGCATCCCCAACCTCAAGCAGAACTGGCAGCATCACAAGATCTGGCTGCCCCTCTCCGAAGAGCAGCGCGGGGTCAACCAGTCGCTGGTGCAGAATGCCGGGTGGGGACAATAAGAAAAAGCAACACACTAATCCATAACCGATTATGAAAAAAAGCATTATCTTCCTCCTGTCCGGATTGTGCCTGGCGACAGCCTGCGACAAGTCCGGAAAGAATCCCGGACCTGACTATCCCGACCCCGTGTCCGGAACGGTATACGCGCTCGAAGGGACGGTGGATTCCCCGGGTTTCACCTGGACGACCAACGCTTCGGTCGGTCTGTACAGCGCCATGGACGAGGTGAAGGCCTCCAACCTCGAATGCAAGATCGAAGGCTGGGCCGACACGGACCTGGTGGATGCCGAGACCGGCGAACCGGTCCCGTACACGCCTTCCTCCTATGACGGGAAGGCTGTCGCACCCTTCAACACGCCCGCCCTGGACTTGGTGAAAGGCAAGAACAAATTCCTGGTATACACCCCCTATGATCCGACCCTCAAATATGTGGCCGGAGTCATCTTCGGCCTGGAAGTCGCCGAGGAGCAGACCCAGCCGCGTCCCGGTGTGGCCGGCAGCGGATTCTCGTTCGGAACCTGCGAGGGGATCCCGGGTGTCGATGCCTCCTTCCCCTTCACCCTCCATCCGGTCTCGGCCGTGGCCAGGGTGTCCATCTCCTCGACGGAGTTCTCCGGGTACGGTGTCAGCAAGGTGACCCTCTGGGACGAGACCGGCCAGGCCGCCCTCGGCGGCGGGTTCAACGTCAATGTCGAGGAGAACGCCTTCCAGACCCTGACGACCTACAGCCGTGTCTCCACGACCGTCCTCAACCCGTCCCCGCTGGGCAGCGGCACCCAGGACATCTATGTCAACATCCTTCCGGGCACCTATTCCGACCTGTATGTCATCGTCGAACTGACCGGCACCCAGGGGACGGTCACGATTCCCCTGAAGAAGACCGGCCTGAGTTTCACCGGCGGCCAGACCACCGAGGTCGCCATCGCCGGACTCGGCAGCAGCGACAACAGCGTGCCGTGGTACTGCCCGGTCGAAAAACGTCTCCAGAGCGGCCTCGGCTATGCCTACGGCGATGCCAACACCTACTTCATCCAGTGCAAGGACGGCAGCACCTGGCACGGCGCCACCTACTCGCCTGATGCCGACATCCCCGACGAGGTCGTCATCGACTACCGGGCCCGCGGCAGTTTCTTCGCCGTGGAACCGCCCACCGATGTCACCTTCGAATGGTTCGAGAACAACGGGAGCGTCTACACCCCGCGAGTCGCCCAATATGAGGAAAGCGGCATCGACCCCACCCGCTTCACTTTCACCGTGGACGCGGCCGGCTACCGGGTGACGGTCAAGAACACCGGAGCCTATGCCGGCGCCCCGGTCCTCGTGATGAAGAAGGGCGACCGCATCCTCTGGGCCTGGTCCTTCTGGAACATCGCAGCCGACGGGACCGTCGTCAAGCCGGTGAGTGTGGGCGGCTTCCAACTGGCCAACATGGACATCGGCCAGCCGACCACCCGATACGCGACCTGGGTTGCCAACAGCGCCTACAACAACTATGGGAAGGAGAACCAGGTGCGGGTCGCCCCCGATGTCATGTACCGGTTCAACCATTATTACCAGTTCGGCCGTCCTGTCCCGACCTTCTGGACGACCTTCTGGACGCTGACCTGGGATGCCGTTTCGCCCAACTACACCGGGACGGGCAACTGCGTGGGCATCGAAGGGCCGCTCGACCTCCCGACCGCCCTGGCCCATCCGGTCGGCATCATCCTGGCCTGGCCCGATCCGACGGACATGCCCAGCTGGTGCTCCTACGAAAAGCGCGGCGCCCTCTGGGGCGGCAACGTGCAGGGTGACGAAGAGGCCGAGGGGCAGAAGTCCATCTATGACCCGTGCCCGAAGGGATGGCGGGTTCCCGACCCGGCCGCGCTCACGGCTTTGAAGGACGCTGCCGACAACGCCAGTTACGACAACACGGTCGGCATGGTGGGCTTCTATTTGGATGGAAGCCTGTTCTATACAGGCGGTTACGGCAACGGTAAGACCGGCGGCAACGGCCGTCTCGCCACGATGGGCATGGCCCAGACCGGGACGACCGGCGGTGCCAGCCACGGCATGCTCTGGTCGAACTACATCGGCGGGAACAATCTCAACCAGCCCGTCGCCTTCTATTACCGCAACGAGTCCAACAAGGCCGGCAACCGGATCGCCAAATACAATTCCTCCATTTCCGCCCCGGTCCGCTGCCAGGTGGACAAGGACAACCGATAACCCCATGGGACAATTGGACGGAATGGTATCCATCCTGCTTGCGGCCCTGTTCCTGACGGCCGGATGCGGCGGGACTTCCGACCCCGGGCACGAAGAACCGGTGCCCGAGGCCGGAGCCGCCGTGGTCCTGA
Source organism: Bacteroidales bacterium (assembly GCA_017476575.1). Classification (GTDB taxonomy): domain Bacteria; phylum Bacteroidota; class Bacteroidia; order Bacteroidales; family UBA932; genus Cryptobacteroides. Next base: position 65,021 of record JAFUZO010000042.1, read on the forward strand.
AGGGCGACCTTCCCGGCGGCGAGGTCCAGGTCCTGGGTGTCGCCACCGACGGCGACGGCATCCATACGGTGACGTTCTCCGACGGCTCGACCGTCTCCTTCGATGGTTCCAACCACGCCCTCGTCACGATCGGAAGCGATGATTTCCTCTATGTAAACGGGCATCGGTCGGCGAACAAGTATATCGGGATTCCCTATTACACGGTCGGGGCGGACGGCTTCTGGTACAAGGACGGCGTTGCCACGACCTCCCGGGCGACGCCGGCCAATTTCGACGCCCCGGAGGGAGTGATCTATCTCACCAACGTGCTGGTGGGGCCCCGCCGTTACCGCTTCCAGTTCTCCGACGGGACCTTCCGGGACATCCCCCGGCGGCGCGAAGTCCGTCTGTTCGTCGAGAAGACGCCTTCGCGTCTCGGGATCCGGGTCGGCACCGGTCGGGACGGTGACTATCTCTATTACCCGTTCTCCCATCGCTTCAAGGCCTACCAAGAGGACGCCTATCCTTCTTTCCTGGACAACTGGGGCATCGGCGCGGTGGAACTCCACCGGTACGACGGGAGCCGTTTCACCCGGACGGCCGCCTTGTTCCTGCCCGGCGAGGCGGAACTGGCGGTCCAGGTACCCCGGGCGGGTGACCCGGCCACGGATACCTACGTGGGCGGCACTCTGCATGGCTTCGAACAGATAGCGGCCCCGGAAGGGGCCCGGGCGCTGACCGTCGCCATCGACGGGCAGCCTGTCGGGGAGGAAGAGGCCTTCGACCTCCGGGAGGCATCGCGCGTCGAAATGACCCAGCGCTCGCTGCTCTACCAGGCCTACAGCGATACGGAGCCGTGGGCCGAGGTGTTCCGGCGGTGGCGTTTCGAGGACGGCGACCTGCATATCGCCATCGACCTCACGCTGCGCAGGGACATGCCCATCCGGCAGGCCCAGTTCGGGATGCTCTGCGTCCTGCGCCGCTGGGAGGGAAGCGCCGCCAACAACTACCTGACCCGGTATGCCGTCAAGGACAGCAGCCCTTACCAGATCTTCGATATCTCGGACGGCTGGCAGAACGGATCTCCGCTCACCCGCGCCGATTTTTCCGCCGGACGGATCACCGAATACGGCGAGCGGGGCCTGTCTTTCGCATTGGTGGTGGACGAGGCGGACCGGAAGCCGGGCGGCGGCATGTTCTGCGGCACCAACGGCAATGCCTACAACAAGATATATTTCGACCTGACCGGCGCATACGAGGCGAAGGCGGGCGAAACCCTGCACGCCGACGTGCATTGGGAAATAGACACGATTCGATGAAGAAAGAGATGATACTGATCCTTGGGGTGGCCTGTGTGCTGGCCGCCTGCCATGACGGGAATCCCCGGCCGGAAGGGCCGGAAGAACCGTCCATTACGTATGCCAACCAGTTCACCGTGGTCGGCGACATCGAGGCCCCGGGCATCTGGGAGGAAGGGGAGACCCTTTCTGCCGTGGACCCGTCTACGGGCGCAAACGTCGGAAAAGCCGAAATCATCGACGGCGCGGGCACTTCCTCTGCGACTTTCATCCTGTCTACCGACCTGGAGAAGGGCGCATCCGTCTGCCTGGTGCGGGCAGAGGCCTCGCTGCCGTCCGTGCAGGAACAGAAAGGAGGAGACTGCCGTTCTCTCGCTGCCTATTCCTACGGAAAGACTGCCGCCGTGACCCTGGACACGAGTTTCCCGGCCCGGTTCACCATGCCCCAGCCTTGTGTCCCCCTCGGCATCCGGATCGAGGCGGCCGGCCAGACGTACGGCAGCGCCAAGATTTCCTCCTTCGCCCTGTCGATGCCGGACCGGGAACTGGCTTCCGGATCGGAAAGCGTGACCGTGACGCTCGCAGAGCCCCTGGCGGTCGGCGACGGGGAGACGGCCTGGATGGTGGTGTTCCCGGTGCAGGGCAAGGGCCGCACCGGCAGCCTCGCGCTGAAAGGCAAGGATGCCTCGGGCAAGGACCTTTCCCTTCTCCTGGACCTCGAAGGCGACAACCTCGTCTCCGGCACGGAGCGCCTGCTGCATGCCGTACTGCCCGATGCCGTGATGACGCCGGGCCAGCCTTCCGCATCCGACGAGACGGTGACGGTCGCCTACAAGAAGACGGCAGAGACGGCATCCTATAGCCAGGCCCAGGCGCTGCTGGTGGACGGGATGAAGCGGATGGCGCATTACAACGCCTCCTCGCTCGACCGCTGGGGCGGCTATGCGGGGGTGAAGCCCGATGCCGTCGTGAGTTCCAACCCCGAAGGCTTTTGGCGCACCGGCCGGTACAAGGGACGCTGGGTCTGCGTGAATCCGGACGGCAACGTGACCATCCTGCACGGGGTGAACGGCGTAGCACCCAATTCCATGAAAGAGTCTGCCTCGGCCCTGGCCCAGGCGGAATACGACAAAAAGTTTCCTTCCACGGTGGACTGGGCGGCCTGGTCGGGCAAGATGCTCTCCGATTACGGGTTCAACTTCTTTTCCACCAACCCGAAGCGGATCCGGCTCTATCCGGAGAACTACGGCGGGGAGGTCCAGCGCCTCCTGCGGGAGACCGGCACCGGGACCTCGCTCGGCCAGGTGGAGATCCTGTATCTCCTGCGGACCTTCTCATGGGACTATTACAGCGTCACCCACACCTCGTTCGATGCGTCCCAGGGCAGCGTATTCACCCTGATGTTCGACCCGGACTACCTGGATTACATCGATGCCCTGGCGGCGGACGGCACCGCGCCGTTCCAGGGCGACAAGGCCTTCATCGGCTACTACCTCGACAACGAACTCCAGTTCCGTTTCTCCAATGCCGCGACTCCGGCCATCTACCTGAAACAATGGCTGGCGCTGGACTCCTCTTCTTCGGTGCCGCGGGCTTTCTCCTATGCCAAAGCCTATGCCGAGGCTTTCATGCGGGACCGCTACGGGGTGGAACCGGTCGCGGCCAATGTGACTTCGGCGATGGAAGACGCTTTCCTTGCCGACATCTGCGACTACTATTACCGTACCGCCGCGGAGGCGGTACGCCGCCATGACCCTGACCACCTCATCCTCGGCTCGCGGTTGCACGGCAAGCCCAAGACCCTGCCGCAGGTCCATGCCGCCTGTGCCCGGTACTGCGACGTCGTGTCAGTGAACGTGTACGGAGTATGGGAGCCCAACGATCCGTATTTTATCAGCCAGTACAAGGTCTGGGCCCCCGACAAGCCCTGCTTCGTCACCGAGTTCTACACCCGTGATGCCCTCGCCACCTTCGGCGGTGCCCTGTACGGCAACACGGGCGAGGGTGGCGGCTGGATCGTGAAGGGACAGGAGTCCCGCGGACGGCATTACCAGAATTTCACACGGAAGCTCCTTTCCTACGACCATTGCATCGGCTGGCAATGGTTCCAGATGACCGACGACTACTCCGAGACTTACGGCTGGAACAACAAGGGACTCGTCGCCCCGTCTTACGAGCCCTATACAGGCTGCCTCGACCTCATGCGGCAGCTGCATTGGAACATTTACCAGATCCTGGATTACTATCACTCGCCTTCCGGGGCCCCGTCTTCGCCGGCGTCCGGCGTCCGGACGGTCTGGTGGAATTGAGACGAAGATGAAGGACGTATTGGTTTTACTGGCGGTGTCGGCCGGATTCGTGGCGCAGGCGCAGGTCGATGATGATTTCGGAAAGGGACCCATCTACCATGACGGATGGACCGATTTGAACAAGAACGGGGTCATGGACGTGTACGAGGACCCGTCGGCGCCCCTGGAGGCCCGCATCGAGGATTTGCTGTCGCAGATGACCCTGGAGGAGAAGACCTGTCAGATGGTGACACTGTACGGCTACCTTCGGGTGCTGCAGGATCCGCTTCCGACACCGGAGTGGAAGGAGAAGTTGTGGAAGGACGGCATCGGGGCCATCGACGAGCACCTGAACGGTTTCCGCAACTGGGGGCTTCCGGTCGTGGACAGCCCCTACCTTTGGCCCGCCTCGACCCATGCCCGGGCCATGAACAAGGTCCAGCAGTTCTTCATCGAGGAGACCCGCCTGGGTATTCCCGTCGACTTCACCGACGAGGGCATCCGGGGAGTCGAGGCCTACCGGGCGACGAACTTCCCGACCCAACTCGGCATCGGCCACACCTGGGACCGGGAACTGGTCCGGCAGGTCGGCCGCATCACCGGACGCGAGGGCCGTCTGCTCGGCTACACGAACATCTATGCCCCTGTCCTGGATGTCGGCCGCGACCAGCGCTGGGGCCGGTATGAGGAGGTGTATGGAGAATCTCCGTACCTTGTGGCCGAGCTGGGCGTGCAGATGGTCTTGGGGATGCAGAAAGGAAACCAGGTTGCAGCGACCGGCAAGCACTTCATCGCTTATTCCAACAACAAGGGCGGTCGTGAGGGGATGGCCCGCGTAGACCCGCAGATGCCTCCCCACGAGGTGGAGAACATCCATGTGTACCCGTGGCGTGAGGTGATCGGACGGGCGGGCCTGCTCGGGGTCATGAGTTCGTACAACGACTATGACGGCACGCCCGTGCAGGGCAGCGGCTACTGGCTGACGGAACGGTTGCGGAAGGACTTCGGATTCAAGGGCTATGTGGTCTCGGATTCAGATGCGGTAGAATACCTGCATTCGAAGCATCATGTCACCCGCGACATGAAGGGTTCGGTGAAGCAGGCGGTCGAGGCCGGCCTGAATGTGCGGTGTACCTTCCGGTCGCCGGAGAGTTATGTGCTGCCGCTCCGGGAACTGGCCGCCTCCGGCGAACTGCCCCTGGAGGTCATCGACGACCGGGTGCGGGACATCCTGCGGGTGAAGTTCCTCGTCGGCCTGTTCGACCGTCCCTACCAGACAGACTACGCGGCGGCGGACCGGGAGGTGGATGGCCCGGAGAACAATGCTTGGGCGCTGCGGGCTTCGCGGGAGAGTCTCGTCCTGCTGAAGAACGACGGGATGCTGCCGCTCGACGTGTCGCGGCTCCGGCGCCTGGCGGTCATCGGGCCCAACGCCGACGATGCCTCCTACGCAGGCACGCATTACGGTCCGCTGGCCACCGACAACATCTCGGTGCTCCGGGGGCTGCAGGACATCCTGCCGTCCGGCGTGAAGGTAGACTATGCCAAGGGCTGTGACCTGGTGGATACTGCCTGGCCGGAGTCGGAAATCCTGCCCGTGGAGCCCACGAAGGAGGAATGCAGGGCGATTGCCGAAGCCGTCCGCACGGCCCGCCGGAGCGATGCCGTCGTGCTGGTCCTCGGCGGGGGGATGCGCACCTGCGGCGAGAACAAGAGCCGGACGAGCCTCGACCTGCCCGGCCATCAGGAACGGCTCCTGCGCGAAATCTGCGCGACGGGCAAGCCGGTCGCCGTGGTCCTGGTCAACGGCCGTCCGCTTTCGGTGAATTATGCCGCTGCGCACGCCGACGCCATCCTGGAGGCCTGGTATCCGGGTGCCCACGGCGGGACGGCGGTCGCGGAGGCCCTGACGGGCGCCTACAACCCCGGCGGCAAGTTGACGGTCACCTTCCCCAAGACGGTCGGCCAGATTCCGTTCAACTTCCCGAGCAAGCCCAACGCCCAGGTGGACGGGGCTTCCGGCACCGGGCCGGACGGCCGCCAGACCCGGGTCCACGGGCCGTTGTTCTGTTTCGGCCACGGGCTCAGTTATACGACTTTCTCCTATTCCTCGCTGCACCTTTCCCGGCCGGTCATCGGGCCCGATGAAAGTGTCGAGGTCCGTTTTTCTGTCACCAATACCGGCAGCCGGGCGGGGGACGAGGTCGTCCAACTCTATGTCCACGACCGGGTGAGCAGCATCACGGTCTATGAGAAGGTCCTGCGCGGCTTCGAGCGGGTACATCTCCTTCCCGGTGAGACGAAGAGGGTCCGGATGATCCTCGGACCGAAGGAGTTGAGTCTCCTGGATGCCTCGTTCCGGCAGGTCGTGGAGCCCGGGGAGTTCGATATCCTGGTCGGCGCCTCTTCGGAAGATATCCGCCTGTCCGCCCTGTTGACGGTGGACGACGGGAGCGGTCTCGCGGAGACGCTCTATCCGGATGAGGCCTCGGATGCACGCTCCGTTTTCCCGGCCTCTTTGGGACGGGGAGCAGATATCACCGTTCCTGTCCGGAAAGGCCAGAGCGTGGACCGCCTCACCCTTCACTGGGGCGAGGGTACGGACTGCGAGTTCGAGATCCTGTGGACGAACGGTGGCGGACAGTTCCTCCCGCTGTGGCGGTCCACGACCCGGGGAGCGGGCGAGACGCTCCTCTCTTTCGAGCCCACTGCCGCCAGCGAGCTCCGCGTCTGCATCACCCGCGGCCAAGCCCTCCTCCTTTCCCTCGACAGTCCCTCGCTGGAGCAATAGGGCTTTCCCCGGAGAAAATCCCGGGGCGTGGACCATCCGGTTTGCATCGGGGGGGGCGGCGTACGTTACGGTGTGGGGTCGGGACAGCCGGCGGAGGATTTGAAGTCGAACCGGCCGCCATGGCAGGTCCAAGTATGGAGGGCACCGGAGTCTTTGTCCTTGATGGTGAGGGCCTGACGGAAGACACGGATTTCAGAGACTCCGTCTCCGGTGGCCCCGACCTTTCCGATAAGGGTCCAGGCGCCGTGCCGGAACTCGTAGATGTAGGCGAGGACGATGCCGCTGCGGCGGTAGGCGGCCAGGAGTTCAGGCTGCCCGTCGCCGGTGAAATCGTGGATTCCGGAGAGCGCCTCTCCCTGGCCGGATACGAGGACGGTCCGTGCACCGTCCCGGACCACGGTCAGGGTGCCGCCGGAAAGTTCGGCCTGGAAGGGAATCCCGGCTGCCGTGAAGGACAGAGAACCGGAAGTCCCGTAGTAATAGCTGTCCAGTCCGATCACGAATGTCTTCGACTCCATGTCGCCGTAGGTACGGATCTGGGCAGATGCCGTCAAGGCCAGGAGAAGGCCCAGTATGCAGGAAAATCTTCTCATAGGACGACAAAGATAACGATATTTTCAAGAAAAATGATTATCTTTGCGAGCATTATATACATAATGCCCATGTCCTTTATTTCTGACCGTGTCCCTTTCGAGGGCATCACATTCGATGACGTCCTGCTCATCCCCTCGTATTCCGAAGTCCTCCCGAGGGAGGTCCGCGTCCAAACCCGTTTTTCGCGCCATATCGCGCTGGAGGTTCCGTTCGTGTCCGCCGCGATGGACACCGTGACCGAGGCGCCGATGGCCCTCGCCCTTTCCCGGGCCGGCGGCATCGGCGTCATCCATAAGAATATGAGTACGGAGAAGCAGGCGGAGGCCGTCCGCGAGGTCAAGGCGGCCGGCGGCCGTGTCGCAGCCGGGGTCGGCATCACCGCCGACGCCCTGGACCGGGTGGCCCGCCTGGTGGAGGCCGGTGTCGACGCCGTCGTCCTGGATTCGGCCCACGGCCATTCGAAAGGGGTGATCGAGGCCACCCGCGACATCAAGGCGGCCTTTCCGCAACTCGACGTCGTCGTCGGCAACATCGCCACGGCCCAGGCAGCCCGCGACCTCATCGCCGCCGGGGCGGACGGGCTCAAGGTGGGCATCGGCCCGGGCTCCATCTGCACGACCCGCATCGTCGCCGGTATCGGCGTCCCGCAACTGACCGCCATTTACGAGGTCTCCGTCGCGGCCAAGGGGTCCGGCGTCCCGGTCATCGCGGACGGCGGCCTGCGCTATTCGGGCGACGTGGTCAAGGCCCTTGCGGCCGGTGCCGACTGCGTGATGTGCGGCTCCATGTTCGCCGGGACGGACGAGGCGCCGGGCGAGGTCATCGAGGTGGACGGCGTGGCCTACAAGGCTTACCGCGGCATGGGTTCCATCGATGCGATGAAGGCCGGTTCGGCCGACCGCTATTTCCAGCGCGACGCCAAGAAACTGGTTCCGGAAGGCGTGGTCGCCCGGGTTCCTTATAGAGGCTCGGTGGAGGAAGTGATCTACCAGCTCATCGGCGGTCTCCGGGCCGGGATGGGCTACTGCGGCGCTCCGGATATCCCGGCGCTGCACCACGCGAAATTCACCCGCATCTCTGCCGCTTCTGTCCGCGAGAACCATCCGCACGACGTCATCATCGCCAAGGAAGCTCCGAATTACCATGGATAAGATTCTGATTCTCGATTTCGGCTCCCAGGTGACCCAACTCATCGGCCGTCGCCTCCGGGAACTCAACGTGTTCTGCGAAATCTTCCCCTATAACAAGGTGCCTGCCCTGGACGGTTCCGTCAAAGGAATCATCCTCTCCGGCAGCCCTTGTTCCGTCCGGGACGCCAATGCGCCGCAACTGGACCTGACTCCTTTCAAGGGCAGGCTGCCCCTGCTCGGCATCTGTTACGGAGCCCAGTATCTGGCCTCCCGGTACGGCGGCCAGGTCGAAGGCGCCCTCGCCCGGGAATACGGCCGTGCGATGCTGGATATCGTCCGCACGGATTCTCCGCTGTTCAAGGGCGTCAGCCTGCATTCCCAGGTGTGGATGTCCCACGGGGACACCATTTCGCGCCTGCCGGCAGGAGCCGAGGTCGTCGCGTCCACGGCCGAGGTGGTCAATGCCGCCTTCCAGATTGCCGGAGAGCCGACCTATGCGGTCCAGTTCCATCCGGAAGTGTTCCATACGACGGAAGGAAGCCGGATGCTGGCCAACTTCGCCCTCGACATCTGCGGCTGTGCCGGGGACTGGACCCCGGACTCCTTCATCGACACGACGGTGGAGGACCTCCGCGCCCGCCTGGGCGATGATCAAGTCATCCTCGGCCTGAGCGGCGGGGTCGACTCCACTGTGGCCGGTGTGCTGCTGAACAAGGCCATCGGCCACAACCTGACCTGTATCTTCGTCAACAACGGCCTGCTCCGCAAGGGGGAATTCGAGGACGTGCTGGAATCCTACCGCGACATGGGGCTCAACGTCATCGGGGCGGATGCCTCGGAGGCCTTCCTGTCGGCCCTCGCCGGTGTCTCCGAGCCGGAGGCCAAGCGGAAGATCATCGGCCGCCTGTTCGTGGAGACCTTCGACCGCTACGCCAAGGGCATCGAAAACGCCCGCTGGCTGGCCCAGGGCACCATCTACCCGGACGTCATCGAGTCGGCCGGCATCCCGGGCATCGCCTCCAAGATCAAGTCCCACCACAACGTGGGCGGACTTCCCGAGGAGATGCACCTGCAGATCGTCGAACCGCTCCGGATGCTGTTCAAGGACGAGGTGCGGCGGGTCGGCCGCGCCCTCGGCATCAAGGAGGAACTGGTCGGACGGCACCCGTTCCCGGGCCCGTCGCTGGCCATCCGCATCCTGGGCGAGGTGACCGAGGAACGGCTCCGCGTCCTGCGCGAGGCCGACGACATCTTCATCCGGGGCCTCCGTGCCTACGACTGCACCGGGATGGGCTTCCCTTCCGCCTCGGACCCGCGGGTGGAGGCCACGAACCTGTACGACGCCATCTGGCAGGCCGGGGTCATCCTGCTGCCGGTGCGGAGCGTCGGCGTGATGGGAGACGAGCGCACCTACGAGCATCCGGTCGCCCTGCGTGCCGTGGTCTCGACCGATGCGATGACCGCCGACTGGTTCCCCTTCCCGTACGATTTCCTCTCGGACATCTCCAACGAAATCATCAACCGGGTCCGCGGCATCAACCGCGTCGTCTACGACATCTCCTCCAAACCCCCGGCAACCATCGAGTGGGAATAGCCGGGCCGGTGTCCCTTGGAAAAGGTATGAGGAAAAAATGGAGAAGGTGCGGTTTTCCGGGGGACCTTCTCCAACAAAAGACGGCCCGCTCCTGACGGGAGGGGCAAATCGCGGCCTTTGCGTCTGTGCTTTCCATAGCGCAATCAGGAAGTACTCATTACTAATCGCTTCCTGCGTTCTTCTCTCTGCAAACGCGGAGAGGAGATTGCGTAAATGATTGATTCCGTGCCGATTGCTATTCTCGGCCAGTGGATAGGGAAAAACCAGGCGGCATTGGAATTACGGAAAAATGCTTATCTTTGCCGTCGATGATGACGCAGCGGAAGAGACATATCATCTCATGGGTGCTGCTGGCGGTGTTCGTGCCGGCAGTACTGGCCTCCTCCCTGCATACCCATCCGGAGGTGGTCGATTCCGCAGCAGAGTGCTATCAGTGCGCGCACCATGTGCCCCATGACGGGCATATCGGCGCCGATAACGGCGGCATCCGGGACTGCGTCCTCTGCCATTTCCTCGGGCTTCCGTTCGTTGCGCCGCTGCTGCTCTCGCTTTCCGTGGTCCCGGTGGTCCTGCTGATGCAGGGCGCCGCCGCCGACAGCTTGCTCCTGAACCGCTGCGGCTGCCTGTTCCGCTCCCGCGCCCCGCCGGTCGCTGTCTAAGAGGCTGTCCAGAGGACAGACTTCGCCTCCTTCCCTTCATAGACAGTAACCTTCTCATCCCGTCAACATGATTGCAACCATCGTGGCTGCCACCATGCTGCTGGCTGCGGACCCGGACACCTGTGTCGTCTTGTCGGGTACCACCATCTACGGTGAATCCCGGAAGCAGGAGTTGATGTCCCGTTCGCTGGGCAGTGTGGAAGTCGGCAGGAACTATCTCGAAAACCATTTCTCGGGGACCCTGATGCAGCGTCTCCGGACGATTCCCGGCGTCCAGTCGCGCTCGATCGGCTCCGGCCAGTCCAAACCGGCCATCCGCGGCCTCGGCTTCAACCGGATCGCGGTCGCCGTGGACGGTATCAAGCACGAAGGCCAGCAGTGGGGCGACGACCATGGACTGGAGATCGATGCGTTCTCCGTCGACCGGGTCGAGGTCGTCAAGGGGCCGGGCGCCCTGCTCTACGGTTCCGACGCCATCGGCGGGGTGCTGGGCCTGTATACCAACTACCTGCCGACCGGACCGGTGCAGGGGAAGGTCCAGTTCTCGGCCCGGAGCAACAACGAATGGCTGGGCCTGTCCGCCCGGGTCGAAGGACGCCAGGGACGTTTCTATTACCGATTCCACCTGACCGGCGCAGACTACGGAGACTACCGGGTCCCGGTCGACAGCATCCAGTATTATTCCTACAACATCCCGCTCAAGGACGGACGGCTGCGCAATACGGCCGGCCGGGAACGGGACGGGAGCCTGGCGCTGGGGTATGTCGGGAAGACGTTCCGGAACGACCTCACCGTTTCCGACACCTGGTCCAAGAGCGGCTTCTTCGCCAATGCGCACGGGCTGGAGGTCCGCCTGTCGGACATCGATTACGACCGGTCCCGCCGCGACATCGACCTGCCGTGGCAGCGGGTCAACCACCTGACGGTCCATGACCATGCCCATTGGCACGGCCCCGGGTTCATCCTGGATGCCGACCTGGCCTGGCAGCACAATGCGCGGATGGAATGCTCCGAACCGGTCTCGCATGGCTACATGCCGACGCCGCCCGATGCGGTGGAGCGGGCCTTCCGCAAGCATACGCTGACCGCGAAGGCCGGGGTCCGCATCGACTGGACGGCCCGGCACCGCCTCCTCGCGGGGGTAGACGCCGAGTACCAGCACAACCGACGCAGCGGCTGGGGCTTCATCATCCCCGACTTCGAGACCGCCTCGGGCGGTCTGTACGCCGTCGACCGGTGGACCCTCTCCGACGACCTCGTGCTCAACGCCGGTCTCCGCTTCGACGGGGTGCGGACCCGTATCCAATCCTACCAGGACTGGTACGAGACACTGGGCGAATACAAGTTGCGTTCGGAAGACCTCCGGAAAACGTTCCGCAGCCTGACCTGGTCGGCGGGTGCCGCCTACAGCACGGGCCCCTGGGTCTGGAAGATGAATGCCGGCAAGAGTTTCCGCGTGCCGATTCCCAAGGAACTCGGGGCGGACGGCGTCAACTACCACATCTTCCGCTATGAGAAGGGCAATCCGGCCCTTGACCCGGAGCAGTCGTATCAGATGGATGTGGGCATCAACTATGCCGGCGACCGGTTGAATATCCAGGTGGACCCCTACTTGAACTGGTTCCCGAACTACATCTACCTCAACCCGACGTCCGGTTACTACGAAGGGTTGCAGATGTATGCTTATACACAATGCGCGGTGCTCCGGTACGGTTTCGAAGTGCAGGCTTCCCTGTCTTTCGGCCCGCACTGGGAGACTGAGATCCGGGGGGAGTACCTCCATGCCGAACAGCTCTCCGGAGCGAAGAAGGGATATACCCTCCCGTTCTCTCCGCCCTGGACGGCCGACGCCCTCGTGCGGTACATCCTCCGTCCAGGCACCTCCGTGCAGATGGACCTCCGTCTCATCGGCGACCAGCGCGAAATCGTGCCGCCGGAGAAGCCGACGGACGGTTCCTATACGCTCAACGCCACGGTTTCCAGGCAGTTCCCCCTCGGCAAGACCCTCCTCAAGGTGAACCTGCAAGTGGAAAATCTCCTGGACCGGCGCTATTACGACCATACGAGCTATTACCGGCTCATCGGAGTCCCTGAACCGGGGCGCAACGCTTCGCTCCTGGTGGGACTTGAATTTTAACCCCATTCTGAAAATCATGAAAACCCATATTTTGACAGCCCTCCTCCTTTCCACCGCCATGGTGATCACCCTTTCCTCCTGCAAGAAGGACAAACCGGCCCAGCCCGCCGCACCGACCATCCAGTTGACGGAAGTCGGTCATGACAACAACAGACAGGCGGTGCAGGGAGACGACATGCACCTGGAAGCCACGGTCACAGCCCCAGGACTCATCAAGCGGATCGACGTGGAGATCCATCAGGAAGGCGGATCCTTCAAGATCGAGCAGGCCTGGACCGAGGGCAAGTACATCGGTGTGAAGAACACAGAATTCCATGAACATATCGACATTCCAGCGGAGGCCCCGCTCGGTGCCTGCCACCTGCACTTCACCGTTTCTGACCAGAAGGGCCAGACCGCAACAGCGGAGGCGTCCGTCCAAGTCGTTGCCAACACCGGAGAGAAGCACCATGAAGAGTAACCTTTCCTTGATCCCTGTCCTGCTGTGCGTCCTCGGGGCGTGCAGCAGGCCTTCCGCTTCCCGGGACCTGGTTCCGCCGGAAATCATCGGCCTCGGCGAGGACACCGCACCGCTCAACTGCCAGCATTTCACCCGGGGCGATGTCATCCCTTTCGCCTATGCATTCCGGGACGACATCGAACTCGGCGCCTTCAACCTCGAAATCCACAACAACTTCGACCACCATACGCACAGCACCGAGGCGGAAGACTGCGAGGAGGACCACGACCATGGTGAGGGGACGGCAGGGGAGAACCCCTGGGTCTTCAACCAGGACTACAACATCCCGGCGGGCCAGCAGAACTATGAGGCCCGGGTCCGGATTGCCATCCCGTATGACGTCGATCCCGGCGAATACCACTTCATGATTCGCGTGACCGACGCTTCGGGCTGGCAGCAGATCCGGTCTGTCAGCATCTACCTTGAGTAGGTCCAGCCCTCGTTATTTATAGGGATGAGACACCTGCGTGTATCCCCATAAATGACTAGCAGGCGACTTTTAATTTGTAAATTATTTTATTTTTATTTACTTTGCAAAGTCGCAAAATCGGGGGTAGAACCGATACAATGGCGGTTCTACCCCTGTTGCAAATTGTAAGTAGGTATGAAACTTGACAGAAAAAACCTTTCCGCAGGAATCCTCCTGGCCTTTTTGGGGGCCAGTTTGGGATGGTGGTCTCCATCGGCGGCGGCCCAGCAGGAACCTCCGGTCAAACTGACGGTGCAGGGGCGGATCACAGACGAGGACGGCGAGCCGCTGCCCGGCGCCAACGTCCTGGTCAAAGGCACCCGCACGGGCATCGCGGCCGATGCCGACGGACGGTACACCCTGACCTTCTCCCTGCCCGCCGGAAAGAAGGCGTCCTCCCTGCTTTTCTCCTTCATCGGCATGGAAGGGCAGGAGCACACGGTCCGTTCTTCCACAACCCTCAACATCCGGCTCAAATCCGACACGGCCCTGGACGCCGTCGTCGTCAACGGCTTCTACGACCAGAAGAAGGAGACGTTCACCGGCGCCGCCACCGTCATCAGCGGCGAGGAACTGGTCAAGGTGTCCCCGAACAACCTGCTCACCGGCATTGCGGCCCTCACTCCGGGCATGGCCCTGATGGAGAACAACGCGATGGGGTCCAACCCGAACGCGATACCCTCCATCCTCATCCGCGGCGCGAACACGCTCATCACCAACGAGAGCGAGGAGGGCATCAACAACCCGCTCATCGTCCTCGACGGCGTGGAAATCACCCTCGAAGAACTCTATGACCTCGATATCTTCGACATCGAGCGCATCGACGTGCTGAAGGACGCCTCGGCCACCATCCTCTACGGCGAGAAGGGCGCCAACGGCGTCATCGTCGTGGAACGCAAGCGCATCGGCAACGAGAAGATCAAACTCAATTACAACTTCGTCCCCAAGTACAGTTTTCCGGACCTGGGTTCCTTCAACCTGACCAGCGCAGAGCAGAAACTGGAACTGGAACGTCTCGCCGGCCTGTACGACAGCGCCGACGGGTCCCTCGACCAGGCCTACGACTACAAACTCCAGAACGTCCGCCGCGGCGTGAACACCAACTGGATCAAGGCCCCGCTCCGCGTCCCGCTCGGCCACAGCCATTCCCTGTCCCTCAATTCGCGGGGCGAGCAACTCGACTTCCGCGCCAGCGCCAGCCTCGGCGACAACTACGGCGTCATGAAAGGCGACAACCGACGCAATGTAGGGCTGAACTTCACCATCGGCTACCACCTCCGCGACAAACTCACCCTCTCCTACAAGAACAGTTTCTCCTACACCTACACCAAGGATTCCCCCTACGGCAGTTTCTCGGACTACGTGAAGATGAACCCGTACGAACCCGTCTACGACGATGAGGGGGAACTCCGCCGGATCATCTGGTTCAACCCGTACGGTGCATCGTCGTCCTACGACGCCAATCCGCTGTACAACGCCACGCTGTCGAGTTTCAACACCACGAAGAGCACCAGTTTCTCCAACTCGATATCGGGCCGGTGGAACATCACCAAGAACCTGTACGTCAACGGGCAGGGCAACCTCGGCTTCTCGATGGGGTCGTCCGACAAGTACGTGTCGCCGGAGTCCTCCCGGTTCCTGACCATGACCGATGTGACGGGCCGCGGCACCTACGACTTTTCCTCCCGGAACGGCTTCTCCACCGACGGGAAGATCACCATCAATTACGGCCGTTCCCTGGACACCAAGGGGAGCATGTTCCGCATCAGCGGCGGTTCCAACATCTCGTACACGCACAGCCGATCGGCCTCGGCCCAGGGCATCGGTTTCCTGAAGGACGAATTGTCCGACCTCAAGTTCGCCCTCTCCTACCCGTCCAACGGCCGTCCAGGCGGAGCCGACAACGTGGCGACCGCCGTCGGTTTCTATGCCAACGGCAACGTCGGCCTGTGGAACCGGTACTTCGCCGACCTGTCGTACCGGAGTTCCGGGTCCTCCCGTTTCGGCGCCGCCAACAGTTTCGCCCCCTTCTGGGCCGCCGGCGTGGGCTGGAACATCCACAACGAGTCGTTCGCCAAGGGGTGGAAATGGCTCAACACCCTCACCCTCCGCTATTCGACCGGCTATACCGGCAGCGTGTCGTTCAGTTACTACCAGGCCAAGACCATCTACCAATACGCGTCCGACTACCAGTACTACACCGGCATCGGCGCCCTCCCCCGGCAGATGGGGAACCCCGACCTCAAATGGCAGCGCACCCTCAACAACAACGTGGGCCTCACCGGAGCGTTCCTGGACAGCCGCATCAATGCCAGTATCGACTTCTACTCCAACACGACCTACGACATGCTGATGTCCATCAACCTGCCGCCGTCCGTCGGGACCACGTCCATGAATGTGAACTTCGGCCAGATCAACAACAAGGGCCTGGACCTTTCCCTTTCCGCCCAGATCATCCGCAAGAAGGACTGGTTCTGGTCGATGACCCTGACCGGCGCCCATGTGATGGACCGGATCCTCAACATTTCGGATGCCATGAAGGGACGGGAAGAGAACAATATGGAGGACAGCACCAAACCGAAGATCCTGTTCCTGGAAGGCGGCTCCCAGTTCGACATCTATGCCATGCGCTCCGCCGGTATCGACCCGGCCACCGGCAACGAGATTTTCATCAAGAAGAACGGGGAATACACCTATGTCTATTCGGCTGATGACCGGGTGGCCGTGGGCAACACCAACCCCGTCCTGCGCGGCTCCTGGATCAATACGTTCCGCTGGAAGGGACTGTCGCTGAGCGTCTCCACCACCTACACCTTCGGCGGGGACTTCTACAACACCACCCTTCAGAACCAGGTCGAGAAAATCGACCCCTACCACAATGTGGACGCCCGCGCCTTCACCGAACGATGGAAAGAGCCCGGCGACCTGACCCGTTTCCTGCGGATCGACACCGCAGAAAGCGCGCACTACTCCGAACGGTTCGTGGAACGGCGCAACGAACTGTATATCGCCTCCCTCCAGTTGACCTATGACTTCCAGCCCGCCGCCATCACGAAACTCGGCCTGCGGAAACTGGTCGTCGGCATCGGCACCTCCGACGTCGGCTATATCTCGACCGTCCACTTCGAACGCGGCACCTCCTATCCTTACTGCCGTTCCATCAACCTGATTTTCCGTCCTACCTTCTGATGCCATGACAACCTTGAAAAAGACAAGCATGATCCTCGCGGCGGCCCTCCTGCTTCCGGGCTGCGCCAAGTTCCTGGATGTCAATCCGAAGGGAGAAGTCTTCGATGCCGACATGTTCACCTCCGGCGAAGGGTTCGAAGACGCGTTGTACGGGATCTACAATGAACTGTCCAACACGCAGAGCCTCTACGGGGCCTACCTGCACTGGATTCCGGAGGCCTGTTCGCAGAACGTAACCTGTGCCGGCGACTACCAGATCGGCAACATGGGGGCCGGGGACTGGTACACCACCGGTCCGACCGGCGTGCGGGAAGCCATCTGGAAGAACGCCTACACCACCGTCAACCATATCAACAACATCGTCGCCCACTGCGATGACGACGCGGTCCAGGGCTTCCGCCACATCGGCCTGTACAAAGGGGAGGCGCTGGCCCTCCGGGCGCTGGTCCACTTCGAACTGGTGCGCCTTTTCGCCGTCCCGGACTGGGCTCCTGCCGACGAGAAGGCCAAGGCCATCCCGTACGTGGAGAAATATTCCTTCGACATCACGCCCTTCAGTTCCCTGGACGGGGCCTATGGGAAGATCGTCGCCGACCTGCAGGAGGCCGAACGGCTCCTGGACGAGGACACCGGACTGGTCCCGGCCGTGCGGACCAACTCAGCCACCGGCTTCACCGACGCCCGCATCACCCATCTGAACCTGTATGCGGTCCAGGCGCTCCTCGCCCGGATCTACTGGACGCGCGGCGACCTGGAAAATGCCGCCATCTACGCACAGAAGGTCATCGACAGCAAGAAATTCACCTTCCGTCCGGCCAGCGCGTTCGTCCAGCCCGACAACGGGACGCTGGACATGCGGGAAACCATCTTCGGCCTCTATTCACGTCCGGGCTCCACCTCCTATATCGGCTACAACCGCAACAAATACCGCCTGGGCGGTTCTTCCAGCCAGACTTCCTTCGACCTGGCGTCCGACTGGAAGTCCCTCTACGAGAACGCTTCCGCCTCCCGTTCCGACTACCGGCTTTCCGCCTGGTTCAGCGAGGGGGACCAGACCCTCATCAAACTGGTAAACCGGGTCTACTATGCCGACATGACCTCCTCCTACGGCGGAAGCAACATCGTCGGGTGCAACATCCTGCGCATTCCGGAGATGTACTACATCATGGCCGAATACTTCCTGTCCTCCGATCCGTCCCGGGCCGCAGACTACTTCGATGCCGTCACGACCACCCGGGGCCGGGACGCCCTCTCCGAGACCGGGGAACGGCTGACCTACGACATGCTGTTCCGGGAAAGGCGCCGGGAATTCTACGGAGAAGGCTTCACCTGGCACGAGATGCGGAGGGGGCAGATGGACATCACCACCTTCTCCGGCGATGTCCTCGACGGCCGCTCCACCGCCACCTGGACGCTTCCGGTTCCGGATGCGGAGGATGAGAACCGCAACAACGTAAACTGACGCAGACATGAAAAGACGCTATATCCTCGGGGCCGCCGCCCTCCTGTCCGTCTCCTGCCAGGGTACCTGGGTGATGTACGACACCACCCAGCCGGACCACGTGTATTTCTCCGAGGCCCGGCAGACCCATACCGCCTCTTTCGCCCTGATCCCGGACGACGAGATCACCGTGACGACGAATGTCTTCCTGATGGGGCAGCCGTCCCGGGAGGACCGGGCCTTCGAAATCCGGTTCCTGGAGGCCCCTGCGGGAGAGACCTTCTCCGCCGGCGGGGTTGTCTATCCCGTCGTGACGGGACGGCCGGGCATCGACTTCGAAGTCGGACCGACCATCCTTCCGGCCGGAGCCACCTCCATGACGTTGGAAGTGACGCTCAAACGGACACCCGTCATGCTGGAGGGCTGCATGGTCAAGGTCGGCATCCAACTGGTGGACAACGAACAGTTCCTTGCGGCCGCGGCGGACAGCAGCCGGACGTCCGCCATCATGTCTCCTTTCTTCTATGTCTATGTGAATGACGGCGAGCCCTCCTGTCCCTTCTGGTGGAAGGACAGCAAGAACGTGCTGGGCTGGAACTTCGGCCTCGGCAACTTCTATCCGGACAAATACCGCCGCCTGCTCGCCTTCTTCCATGAGG
Organism: Bacteroidales bacterium; assembly: GCA_017476575.1. Lineage (GTDB taxonomy): Bacteria > Bacteroidota > Bacteroidia > Bacteroidales > UBA932 > Cryptobacteroides. The sequence goes on from JAFUZO010000042.1 coordinate 83,748, forward strand.
CCAAGGAGGCCAATCCGGCTTTCTACAACTGGGCCGAGGCCGCTTACGGCTACTACCTGGACGATCCGGACCTGGCTTACTATGCTGTCACCAGCACGAGTCCCGACAGCGATGAAGACCGCAAGGTGGACATGATGAACACCTTCTGGCGGAAGCGTTATGCCAGTGCCTGGGCGCGGTATGTCTTCATTCCGCTCTATGAATACTATGCGGCCTGGTATGCCGCCCATCCGGACGACCCGGACGTGGAGCCGGTCGGAACGGTCAACCAGAACGCCCGTATCGGCTGGTCCAGCCCGACGGACCCTTATTATGGATTCTTCAATTGACGGAGGACGCCCTATGAACCGCTCGACACTTTGGACCCTTGCAGCAGGCCTGGCGCTGACCGCCTGTTTCGGTATCGACGAGGAGAACTATCCCGCCCTCTCGCCGGTCGTCATCACATCCGTTTCGGACACGGTCAACGCCCAACTCGGCATCCCGCTCGAATATGCCGGCATCTCCATCGAAAGCGACCTGCCCGTCACGCTGGAATGGGCCTACGGCGAGCCCGCCCAGAACACGACCGTGGAGCAGGGACGCTTCGCCGTCCGGAAGGTCCTGGACACACAGTCTCCGACCATCGACTATACCTTCAATGAAATCGGCTCCTTCATCCTCCGCCTCAAGGCCGACAATGGCGAGTCCATCGCCTACAAGTTCTTCCGGCTCAATGTCAATTCCGGCTATGACGAGGGCGTCGCCATCCTGGACCGGGATGACGACGGGACTTCCGGGATCGCCTTCGTCAAGACATTGACCAGCGAGGAAGTGCTGGCCGGCGAGCAGGAACTGTTCTATTTCGACCCGGTCGGCGGACTGAAGGAGGGCGTTGCCCTCTATGTCTCGGACGCTTCCTTGTCGTATGGCGTCGGCAACCAGACGGCTTTCGTCATCCTGACGGCGGACGAGCAGGGGTCCATCTATCTGCTGGATGCCAAGACCCTGGAACTGGTGCAGAAGGGCTCCATGGCGGAATTCGGGACCAAACCGAAGAAGGTGGCCGGCGAGTATGCCCGCCAGAACGACCTCAGCCTGTATTTCCTCTCGGAGGACGGGCGGGTGTTCCGCTATGACATGCTCTTGGGCTATATCTACGAAATCTCCGGCTTCCCGGAGACGTTCAAGGGGTGCTTCCAGGCAGTGAACCGGACCTATGCAAGCGGGGCGACGACCCGGTATCCCTTCTTTTTCGGCGACAACTGGCTTTCCACCCGGCAGAGCGCCTCGGCCGGCATCAAGTCCCTCGTCGTGGATTCCGGTTACCGGATCGTGAACGCGGCCTGCGCACGGACCCAAAGCAGCGCACCGGTCTACGTCCTCATGCAAAGCACGTCGGATCCCGCCGCCTACCGGATCCGTTCCAGCAAACTGAGCCCGACCGTGGACATCCATGGCGGCGGCTGGGAGAGCGCGGTCAACAACTTCACGGCGGAAGACCTGAAGATGGACGAGAATTCCATCATGCTGGGTGCCAAGACCTCCAGCGATATCTATTACACCTATGACAACGCCATCTACCGCTGGGGCATGACGACCGCTCCGGGCTCCCAGCCGGCCATCATGCTCCCGGAAGGAGAGCAGATCGTCGACATCGCCACCAATTTCATGGGCAAGGCGGCTGCAGGCGTCTCCGGTCCGGACAACGGCGAGGACCTGCTGTATGTTGCCACCTACAATCCCGGCCGCGCCGGAGACCGGAAAGGCAGCCTGTATGTCTACCGCTTCGCCGACGACAGCCGGGTTGCCGCCTACGAAGGCATCTGCCACAGGCCCGTACAAGTGATTTATAAATACAGGATGAACTGATGAAGGACAATATGAAATTGAAAGGCCTTGCCGCCGGGCTCCTCCTCCTGGCCGGCGCCCTCTCCTGCGGAGAGAAGGAGAAGGCCCCGTTGGTCGCCGGAATCACGGTCTCCGAACGTTCCCTTGTGATGCGGACCGGCGATGTCGCCTCCCTGACCGTGGCCGCGTGGCCGGAAGGGGTGGCGGTCCCGGAGGTCACCTGGGCAAGTTCCAACCCGGCGGTGGCCACGGTTGCGGACGGAACGGTGACGGCCGTTTCCGAGGGTGTCGCCACCATTTCGGCCCGGACGGTGGACGGCGGCTTCGAGGCCGGCTGTCTCGTGAGCGTGGTCGGCTACCCTGTCGAGGGCATCCTCCTGACGCCGGGCGAAGCCTTCCAGATGAAGAAGGGAGAGACGGTGCAGTTCCACGCCACGGTTACACCGGAAAGGGCCGCCAACAAGGCCGTCGTATGGGAATCCTCCGACGAAACCGTGCTGACGGTCGACGACACGGGACTCGCCACGGCCCGGGCGGTCGGGACCGCGAACGTCACCGCCAAGACCGTCGACGGCGGGTTCACCGCCACGGTCTCCGTGACTGTCACGGCCCGGACAGACCAGGGCGAAGGCGGCGTCTTTGACGACAAGGACTATGGAAATTATGAATGAACAACTTAATAAATCTTAACACCATGCAGACAAGGAATGTTCTTTTCGGCACCCTGGCGGCCCTCCTCCTGGCGGGTTGCGCCAAGGAAATGAATGAGCCCGCGGCTCCCGTCAAGGCGGCCGCAACCTACCGGTTCTCCGCCACGGCGGACGATGCGATGACCAAATCCTTCTTCAAGGAAGAGGAAACGGCCTCCAAGTATATCTACTGGGAGGCGGACGATGTGTTCGACTTCCATGACATCACGGCCTCCGGAGCGGCCCTCGCCGAGACAGGCGTGGCCTCCTCCACCCCGGTCGCCCTCTCCGATGATGCGAAGACCATCTCCTTCGTCCAGGATGCCCACGACTATCTGGTTGTCTCCTATCCGAAGGGGGCCGTTACGCTCACCACCGTGACCGCCGAGTCCGTCCAGGCCAAGGTCACCGTCGCCTCCGCGCAGAAACTGTCTTCCGTCCTGACTCCGGCCTACGTCCCGATGGCCTCCTATCCGATTGCCCTGTCCGAAGAGGCCCGGGCCGCCGTCGAGGCGGGCACGGCCGTTGCCGACGTGCTCGGTGAAGACCCGGTGAAACTCTATCCGCTGGCCGGTATTGTCAACATGACCGTCAAGGGACTCCCGGATGTCACAACCGCCGAAGTCACCAAAATCAAAGTGGGGGTCGGCGTTTCCGGTTCGGCCGGCAAGCCGCAGGTCGGTATCATGGGGGACAACGTGTTCGAACTCAAAGATACGGTCCATTACGTGTCCACCTATGCCGCCGACGATGCCTACCAGCGCCATGAGATTGTCCTGACCGCCGACGAGCCGCTCTCCTACACGGCAGCCGACGGTGTCACCGCCTGCTTTGTGGTGAACCACAGTTCGGAACCGCTCACCTGGCTGTACCTGACCGTCTACACGGCCGACGGCGCCGTCTATTACAAGAAGTTCAACCTGAGTTCCAACAAGATTGCGACGGTCAAATCCCGGATTTCCTCCTTCTCGGTCGACTTCACCTCCGGCGCGACGGTCGTCGACGACAGTTCCCGTTTCGCCGTGGAGTGGTCTGAAGGCTTCCTCACCTACGATGCGGCGGGCAAGACGTACCAGATCGGCGGCAAGTACGATATCGGCCTCTATTTCCGTTACGGCAGCGCCGAGGGCCTGGAAGTGTTCACCAACGAAAGTTACGTGACGGCCTATACGAAGGGAGGCACCCAGTACCTGTACAGCAACTTCGCCATGCAGAGCCAGCCCGACTGGACGCCCATCACCCTCTACACTCCGGAAGGCGGGGTTGTCAGCCCCAAGACCATGGAGACCCAGGACGATGTGTTCGCCATCGCGCAGAGCGGCCAGCCCTTCAGCGGCTCTTCCGACCCGTGCTCCTTCGTCCCGGTCGCTTCCGGCGAGAACAAGTGGCGGGTCCCGACCAAGGACGAGGTCCAGGACCTCATCGACAAGGGAAAGGTAGGCCTCTCGTTCGGCAACATCGACGGTTCCGCCCTCCTTTCCTCCAACAAGACCCCCAGTTACATCACCATGAGCGACGGCGAGCAGGAAGTGACGGTCCGGGTATCCAGTTATCTGCAGACCACCTTCGGCGCCTATAGCGGGACGGCTTACAAACAGTTGATCCTTGGGAATTACTGGGCCGGGGCCTATTTCTGGACCAACACGCCGAATCCGAATTATTCCACGACGCCGACCACGGCGACGAGCCAGAATGTCTACGCCTTCAACAAGACCAGCCTGCAGGGCGCCATCAACCCGTTCGAGAACTATCCGACCCTGTCTTTTTCCAACATGTTCGCCAACCAGAGCAATGCGAACACGGATTACATCCGGGGAACGTTCCTGAGCGTCCGCTGCGTCCGCAGCAAAGAAGCCTCCGGCACCAAGGCTTCCGGTTCCCAGTTCGCCGTGAACGACTACGGCACGTTTGAATAGCCGTATGCCTCCTTTGTTGAAAAAGGCCCTCTTCACAGCATGGGCGCTGGCTCTCGCGGCCGGCGCCGGTGCTGTTCCGGTCAAGGACATCGCCGACCGGGCGGAGTGCCCGGGCGGGTTCGGCATCTACCGGACGGCGAAGAACAAGGTGTATCTCGGGGTCCCGACGGTCCTTTCCGGGCGGCGGATCCTCATCGGCGGCGCCGTGTCGGCGGTGAGCGACCCCGGGGCGGCGAACATCGGCCAGATGCCGAACCCGCCGCAGTGCTATACGGTGACCTTCGAGGATTCGCTGGCCGTGCTGACCCGTCCCTCCGTGGCCGGGACCTCGTCTGACCCGGCCCTCTCGGCGGCGATGGAGCGGAATTTCTCCGCTCCCGTCTTCCGCCGGATTCCCGCCCGGACAGAAGGGGACCGGTTCGTCTTCGACATCACCTCCCTGGTCACCAAGGCTGCGCCCCGCGGCAGCGACTTCAAGCCGGGGGGAGAAGACAATACTTCCTGGTACGGAGATCTGAAGGCCTTTTCTGACAATGCGTCCATCCGGCTGCACCAGAGCCTGGAGGCGGTGGGAATGGGCGGCAAGGCGACGGTGGGCCTGGTTTCGACCGTCTCCGTGCTGCTTCTGCCGGAGGAGCCGATGCGCCCGCGCCTGCAGGACAGCCGGATCGGCACCTTCTCGACCGGCAGTCTCGGCGGCGGGAACCGGTTCGACTTGTCCCTGGACCGGGACGGGATGCTTCCCTACCGGCTGGCGAACCGCTGGCGGATCGAACCGGCCGACCTCGATGCGTGGCGCAGGGGAGAGACCGTTCCGGTGAAGCAGCCCGTCGTCTGGTATCTCGACGATTCGTTCCCGCCGTTGTGGAAGGAACCGCTGCGGCAGGGCGTGCTGGCATGGAACGAGGCCTTCGAGGCCTTCGGCCTGCGCAATGTGCTCCAGGTGCGGGATTTCCCGTCCGACGACCCGGCGTTCGACCCGGACAACCTGCGGTACAACTGCATCCGCTACGTCCCGAACCCGACGCAGAATGCGATGGGCCCCTCGTGGGTGGACCCGCTCACCGGCGAAATCGTCCATGCCGGCGTACTCATCTTCAACGATGTGGTGCGCCTCCTCAACAACTGGCGGTTCGTCCAGACGGCCCAGGTTGACCCGCGCGTCCGGACGAAGAAACTTCCCGACGACGTGCTCCAGGAGGCCCTGGTGTATGTGGTTTCGCATGAGATCGGACACACTCTCGGCCTCCTGCACAACATGGCCGGGTCGGCCGCCATCCCGGTGGATTCACTCCGGAGCCCGTCTTTCACGGCGGAGTACGGGACGACCGCCTCCATCATGGACTATGCCCGCTTCAACTATGTCGCCCAGCCGGGCGACGAAGGGGTCCGGCTGGTGCCTCCGTCCCTCGGGGTCTATGACCGTTATGCCATCGAGTGGCTCTACAAGCCGGTTCCGGAAGCCCGGGACCTGTGGGAGGAGAGCCGCATCGCCGGGGCGCTGGTCGAGGCTCATGCCGGGGACCCTCTCTACCGGTTCGGTGCCCAGCAGAGCAGTGCTGCGACGGTCAAGTACGACCCGACTGCACGCACCCAGGACCTCGGCGACGACCCGGTCAAAGCCGGAGACTACGGCATCGCCAACCTCCGGTACATCCTGCCCCGGATCGAAGATTGGATCCAGGATGATCCGGACTGTTCGCACCGGAAACAACTTTACCAGCAACTCTGTGCCCAATACGGGCGCTACCTGGCCCATGTGACGGCCCTCATCGGCGGGGTGGAACTGTATCCGGACGCACCCTGCGTCCCCGTTGGACGGAAACGGCAGCGGGAAGCGCTGGAATGGGTGCTCCGGGAGGTCCGGCAATCCGCCTGGCTGGACGAGCCCGGCCTCACGTCCCACTTCGGCCTGCACAGCCCTGAGTCCAACAAGGTGGCGGCCTCCGTTGCCCTGTATCTCCACGCCGCCGCCCCGCTGGCGGTCACGACGGCCGTGGCGAACGGTTCGGACTATACCCTTCATGACTATTATGACGACCTGTATGCCGCCCTTTTCCACGGCGGACGACTGACCTCCCAGGAGAAGACGTTGCAGCGTCTGCTCGTGGCCGGTGCGGGCCGCTCTGCTGCGTCCTCCGTTCCGAAGCCCTCGCTGGAAGAGGACTTCGGCGAATCCGTTCCGCCGACCCAGCCGTCCGTGGACGTGTCTGCCGTCGACGAGGGGGCGGGCTACCGGCTCCAGTTCCTCCGCAAGGTGGAGAAGATGGCGCACAGGCGCCGCCGCTCGGGTCCGAAAGAGGACCGTGCCCATTACGAATACCTCTACAGGGCGGCCTGCAGCGCCCGGTAAAACCTGAATGATACGATGATTTTCCGTTCCCTCCTGTCGATCCTTTGTGCCATCCTCCTCTCCCTTCCCGTCGGGGCCCAGACACTCGGCCGTCTGACCGAAGACCTCCATGCCCGAGATGCCTATGCCGGAGCGAGTTCCTATATGGACTTCTACCACGGTCTGGCGTTGAGTCAGGAGGGGGTCGATCTTTCTTTGGGCGCCCTGCTTTCCATCGACGGGGTCGTCTCCGCCGGACGGGTCCGGGGGGAGGACGACCTCAAGCGGCTGTATCCCTTCCCGAACCGGATCGTCGTGCTCCGGATGACGGGCGAGGAGATCCGGAAGTATCTGGAAGCCAGTTATGATACATGGATCCAGACCGTGGGCGGCCCGGAGGATCCGGTGCTGCGGCTCAAATCGTCCACGGACAGCAAAGGACAAGTCAAGTGGAATTTCCAGGATTCTCCGGCGAATTTCGACAGTGCGGCCGGGGTGGATTATACCGTCGACATCACGGCGCCCTCCGGCTCCCGGGTCCGGATTGCCTCGCTGGCTGGCGGGCGCCCCTTCCTGCCGGAGGCCGTCTACGGTGTCGCCATCACCGATTACCGGGCCCGTGGCTCGGGGCGGCTCCTTCAGGCGGCGGGCATCGATCCGAAGGATATGGAGGACCGTATTGTATTGCGTGGCAAGGAGTTCCGGGAGATCCTGCGGGATTGCCTGGCGGAACGGGGGACCTTGGACCCGGCGGCGATGCGCTCCGGCTCCTGGCATTTCGTCCCCGAGGACTTGGCCGGGCCGGGGCTGGCGCGGGACCTGGCCCTGGTGTTCGGCACGGCACCTTACGACACCCGGTCCGAAATCATGGCCGACCTGCGGAAGGCGGCAGGCGAATATCGGATGTATCCATCGGAACATCCGGCCCAGACAGCCGCGCCGAAGGGATACAAGCCGTTTTATATCAGCCATTTCGGTCGGCATGGTGCCCGATATGCCCTGGGAGAGAAGGTCTACGAGGAATTCCGGGATGTGCTGGAAAGGGCCCATGCGGCGGGTCGTCTGACCGGGACGGGTGAGGACCTTTACCGGCGCTATGAGCGGTTGTATCCGCACGTCGCCTACCGGGGCGGGGAATTGACGCAGAAGGGGCAGGAGCAGCATCGCACCATTGCGGCCCGGATGTACGAGGATTATCCGGCGGTCTTCAAGGGGGCGACTCATGCCGAAGTCGCGTCCACCGCTTCACACCGGGTGCTGGTCAGCATGGACGCCTTCTTGGACGAGTTGAGGCGGCGGGACCGTTCGTTCGACTATACTTTGGCATACGGGCGGAACTGCCTGCCGGCAATCGACCCGAGTGATTCCTCCAACCCGTTCCGGAAGGAGGGGCGGCCCTACCCGCCTTCCGTCGCAAAGAAGCGGAAACGGTTCGTGGAAGAGCGGGTGGACTGGGAAGAGATAGCAGGACGTTTCTGTACCGACCTCCCTTGGCTGGATTCCCTGTATGGACAATCGAAATTCGTCCAGACCCTGCGGAAGGTCATCGTGGACCTGCCCTGCCTGGATTTTACGCCGGAAGACCGCTTTGACGACCTGTTGACGGCGGAGGAGCAGTACCGCCTCTGGCAGGTGTGGAACTATGGCGGCTACCTTTATTACGGACGTCCGGCGGGGACGGACCAGGCGGTCTGCCTCGGAATGGCGTCCGCCGTCTGCGACCTTGTCGACCGGGCGGAGGAGGACTGGGCGGCGGGAACGGCGCTCCGTCTGCGGTTCACGCACGACTCCTGCCTGCTCCCGCTGCTCTCTTATCTGGGGATCGACCACTTCGGCGCCACGGTCTCCAATCCGTATGAGGTGGAGAACCATTGGCGCTGCTTCGAGGTGCCGATGGCCTCCAACCTCCAGTTCATCTTTTTCCGCAGCAGCCATTCGTCCGACGTGCTCGTCAAGGTCCTCCTCAACGGTCGCGAGACGACCCTCCCTTTCGAGCCCGTCACCGGTCCCTACTATTCGTGGGAGGAATTCAAACGGTACTGCCGCCCCGCCTTGACCGGGGAGGGCTTTCCTACAGCCCCTTGACGGCCTGGATCAGGGCGGCGAGGCGGTCATCGGTCTTCTCCGGCTCGTTCACCTCGTCGAGGGCGACACCGACGAAGCGGCCATCGATGACGGCATCGGAGCCTTCGAAGGAGTAGCCGTCGGTGGAGGGTCCCTCCAGGACGGTGGCACCGGCCGCGACCGCAGCATCGTACAGGGCTCTCATGCCCCCGCAGAAGGTGTCCGGGTAGCCCTCGGCATCGCCACAGCCGAACAGGGCGACGGTCTTGCCGCCGAGGTCGAGGTTTTTCAGGGTATCGAGTTCCCCGTACCAGTCATCCTGCACGTCGCCGTCACCCCAGGTGGAGGTGCCGAGCACCAGGACATCGTAACCGGCGGCGTCCGGACCGAAGTCCGCCGCACTTTTTACATCGGAGACGCCAAGGGCCGAAGCGATGCGTCCCGCGATTTCCTCGCAGGTTCCGGTGGTGGAACCATAGTATATCACTGTCTTTTTCATAAAGATGGGTTTGTTTGTATCTTTGCAAAGTTAGGTTGCTGGCAACGCTGCGTCAATCCCCATTTATGAGGATGAGGGCGCTCTTCCTTCCCGGTTCATGGGGAGCGCCTGAGTCTTTCTCCTTTCCGGGAAATTGTGTATATTTGCCGACATAAAACGGAACGAAATGGACCCCAGAAACACCATCAAGAGCCTTATCCCGGAAGAAATCATCAAGGATGTCCCCGTCGAGAAACGGAACCATGTCGCCACCAAGATCGTTTTGTTCTTCCAGGAGGCGGATCCGGACCTGTATGCAGAGATCGAGAAGGCGGACTTGCTGCCGGACGAGTTGAGGATCCCGGTCGTCGAGGCCATCCGCGAAGCCGCCCTCAAGGCCAGGGAGCATCATCTGGAGATGGTACGGCTCTATGGCGGGAAGCCTTCCGGTCCGTCGGCATAGAAGTTGATGTGTGTCTCCTGTATGCAAACGTCCCTGTCATGAAAGCAATTTTTCTTACTTTGGTGGCCTGTTGCCTGGTCGGTTGCGGTGCGGCCCATTATGGTGCAACCCGGTTTTCCAATGAGGATGTCCATCTCGGCGACACCAAGGAGTCGGTCGTCAAGCGATACGGCAAGCCCTATATCCAGGAGCAGGAGCGGGTCGACGGGAAGACCGTGGAGACCCTCGGCTACAAGGAGGATATGAACTACGGTTACAAGATCAACACCTTTTTCGTGTTCGAAGACGGAAAACTGGTCCGGAAGGTCCAGGAAGAAGACGCTCCCCACCACCCCAGCATCAAGGTCGAGAAATAATCCCCCTCCGGTGTGTGATGTGAATCCCAGAAGTCAGACAGAACTTTCGGGGTTCATGTCAGAAAGCCATCAGCCATATCCAGTCGCCTGAGCTGCTTCCATTCAGTGAGCCGGAGGAGGGCGGACTGTGACCGCACCCGTCGGCATTGCAGGCCATGTTGGCGGCGAAACGCAGCGCGAGCCCCTGCTGAAGGCAGGAGTGGAAGAAGAGCCTGTAGGCCTATAAGCGGTCAAGCCCCCTTCTCTCCGCTATAACTTGCAGATCATCAGCATCTCCTCACCCCGGTCCGCCACCGTCCAGAATCCGGCCTTCTCATACATCCGGAGTGCGTAATTCGCTTTCTGAACAAACTGGGAAACCTGGCCGTAGTCATCCATGATCCGGGTCCATACGATGCCGACAACCTTTCCATCCACCTCGGCCACCAGGCAGCGGTCATCGGGCCTCCTGCCGAAATCCCGCACATACACCTGCAAGTCCTCGCTTTCAATGATAGACCTCGGTGGAGCCGATACGCCCTCAGGAATGAAGATGGCTTCATACAGGAAGCTATCCAGCAGCGGAAGCTCCTCCGGATGTAGATTGCGGATTGCCATCATTTCAACTTACCCGCTCCGGATGCGTCAGTGCGAACACCATCGCGATGTTACCTCCGTCGGAGAAGCCCAGGATGTTGGCTTTGCCGATGCCATGTGTGTCCATGAATTCAAGCAAATCTTCGGCAACCGCCCAGTCGAAATCCTCTTGGGTCACAAAGTCCGGGAGCCGGATCATCGAGATAAACTGGAAGTCCTCCTTGTGGGCCTCATCCACCTCGCCGTTCTCCGCCCACCAAAGCCCTCCAGCGGGGGAACCACATAATCGAAGTACCCCTCAATCCGATGGTCGCCCATCTTGCTCATCTTGATGGTGAACGCAATTCCATACAACAATTCCAGGGAAGCCTTGTACTCACCGTCCTCATCATTGGGATTCCCTTTGCCCCGAATCGCAATGTAGTTCATTGGAGGCACATCCACCACTGCCGGTGTTGCCGCAGGAAGGTAAAACTCCTTGTATTCCTTCTTGAAATCAAATGCCATAAAACACAATTTAGTGATGTGTAAAAAATAACCTGCCTCATTTTGGAATGAGCCGCCCGCGGCATTGAGCGGGAGGGGCCCGGCCGTCAGGCCGGGAGGGACGAGGACCCGAAGGGTCCGAAGATGGAAAAACGAGGCCGGTTGTTTTTTACCGATCATAGAAAGCGATCGTCCAACAGGCTGCAGCAGCCAGAGCCTGGCACAGACTTTCCTCGCCCCACCGCATAGATTAAGGGAAAAGCGGAAGCGAGATTCTCTCCGGCCGACGAAGGCGTCACCGGACTCCGATTCGACGACCAGGTCAAGGGCGGCAACATTCTGAAGGAATTCATCCCCTGTATCGAGAAGGGCTTCCAGGCCGTGATGGCCAACGGTGTGCTCGCCGGATACGGAGCACGCATCATCAAGGCATCCGTCCCGCTCGCCGAGCACTTCGGTTATGTCACGGTCCTGCATTTCGGCCCCTTGGCTCAGTTGGTCAGAGCAGCGGACTCATCATCCGTGGGTCGTGGGTTCAAGTCCCCCAGGGGCCACTTCACTCCGGCTTTCCGAGTGCATTCTGTAATAGTTTGAGCAACAGGAAGTTGGTTGATTTAAGAGGCTGGCCGAAAAGTAGATTCTTCGGCAGGTGGACCTGCCTCAGAATGACACGAGGCTGTCATTCTGAATAAAGTGAAGAATCTTATCGGTCAGCTTCTAAAAATAGTAGATTGCTCATTTTCAGTTATGAGCAATTGATTTTATGGGGGCGAGAGGTTGGGCGTCAGTCTTCCCAGACGAGGGTGCGGGAGAGGTCGGGGTTGACCCGGATATGGACCTTGAGGGTGTCCTCGGGCAGGATCTTCTCGATGTTCCCGGGCCACTCCATGATGCAGAGGCATCCACTGTCGATGTAGTCGTAGAAGCCGATGTCGAGGGCTTCTTCGATGCGGTCGATGCGGTAGAAATCGAAGTGGTACATCGGCTCTCCGGTGGCGGTACGGTACTCGTTGACGATGGCGAAAGTCGGCGAACTCACGGCATCCTCGACGACTCCGAGCTGCCGGCAGACCGCTGTCGTGAACGTTGTCTTCCCGGCGCCCATCGGTGCATAGAGTGCGACCAGCCGTCGTCCTCCGATTTCCTGGAGGAACTGCCCTGCCGCCCGGTCGAGGTCCTGCAGGTCCTTGATTTGTATCTCGTGTCTCATAGCGGGTGCATAGGTAGGTAAAAATCGGAACAAAGGAAAGGGCAACGACCCGTTCCGGAGCCTATCTTTCCTTCAGATAGTCGGTGAACCCGAGCAGGTTGCCGTCCGGGTCGGTGAATTCCACGGCCCAGCCGGTATGGATGCGGAAGGGGGCACTCCGGAAGGAGATGCCCCGGCCCTGCAGGTCTGCATACATCTTCCGGGCATCGTCCACCTCGATCCAGACCGCCGTCTGCGCATCGGGGAATTTCTTCTTGTCCTTCAGGATGATAGCCGGTTCCTCGTCGCCGACGGCGAAGGCGACCATCCCCATCTCGGCAAACTCGAACTTCACGGGAAGGCCCAGCGTCTCGGCATAGAACTTCCGTGCGGCGGCATAGTCCTCTACCGCCAGGAAATAGTTGTCGTAATTTTTAATCATGGTTTCCATTCTTCCAGGGTGATGCAGGAGATATGCTCCGTGTGCCGCTCGCCGGTCAGCCGCGACGGGACATCCTCCCGGGTATATCGATAGCGGAAGCCGCATTTTTCCTGGACCCGTTTCGAGCGGAGGTTGCCGTCGTAATAACAGCACCAGATGCTCCGCAGCCCGAGGTCTTCGAAACCGTGGCGCAGCAGTTCACGCACGGCCTCGGGGATCAGCCCCTGCCCCCAGAACGGGGCGCCGATCCAGTATCCGACCTCTCCTTCTCCGGGCGGCAGGTCAAGGTTGCTCTGCGGGCCGGTTTTCAGGTCGATGCTTCCGACAGGCTTCCCGGTTGCCTTCAGCACGACGGCATAGGTTTCGGGCGCGGAGAGGACGGTCCGGATGACCGCCCTGCTCTCTTCCACGCTGGTGTGGAGCGGCCAGCCGGCGGCGGGCCCCACGGCCGGGTCCCGGGCATACTGGAACAGATCCTCGGCATCGTCCTCGTGCCAAGGCCGCAGGACCAGCCTTCCGGTCTGCAGTTGCGTTTCCCGGGTCTGTTGTGAAATCGCCATCGTCTGTCCATTTGCTGCTGCAAAGATACACAAAAACCGGTCCTGTGCAACACCCCGGCCGGCTTCCTTGCCCCGGCTATCCACAGAAAAGGGTTGTTTTCGTGGAGGCCCCCCGAAGACAGGATGGCCCAGCCAAGTCCCCAGTCGAGCAACGGACTTCTTCATACAAACTACGGGAGAACTCGCTATAAGGGGCTGATACAAGGCGATACGACCTCGGAAACCATTCGGGCGAGGGTAGAAGCGGGTGTTTCGATAGGGCATGGGGCGGTAACCCTGCTCGGAAAATATCGGATTTCATTCGGCAAGGGTTATGATGCCCGCCCAACCCCCGCCGGGGGCAAGGTGGATGTTGAACGTTCCGTCCGTAACGGTGAAGCGGCGCTTCTGCCACGAGGTCGCATCCGTGGCTGCGTCGGCCCCGTCCTCCCACGCTTCGACCTCCGCAGCTGACCCCTCCGGCAGAGGAACGGTGACCTCCCTCTCCGACCAGTCCGTGAGCGCGCCCACATACCACACGGAGCCGCTGCGCCGGGCCGTCACGATGTACTGCCCCACGCTGCCGTCGAGCACGCGCGTCTCGTCCCACACCGTGGGCACGCGGTAGAGGAACTCCGCGCACTGCGGCTCGGTTTCATAGCGGAGCGGGCTGTCGCAAAGCATCTGGAGCGGAGCGTCGAACACCACGTATTCCGCCAGCTGGCGGCAGCGGGTCCCCTGCGACATGGGGCTGCACTTGTCGGGCACGAAACGCTCCCGCGTGGCGTTGAGGAAGGCCCCGGGCGTGTAGTCGGCGGGCCCGGCGAGGAAGCGGATGAAGGGAGCAGTGACATCGAATTCCACCATGTCGTAGTCCGGCAGCCTGCGCTTCCGCATCTGTTCGAGCCCGAAGATGCCTTCGTAGTTGAGAATGTTGGGAAAGCGTTTCTGCAGTCCGTCCGGCGGGGGACAGCCGTGGAAATCCACGACGAGACGGTAGCGTGCGGCGGTTTCGGCGGCCCTGTACATGAACTCCTGCATGGGCTGGTCGTTCCGGTCGAGGAAATCGATCTTGAATCCCTTCACGCCGAGGGCGGAATAGTGGCTGCAAGCCTTTTCGATGTCCTTCGCGAAGGCGGTATAGCCCGCCCAGAGGATGATGCCCACGCCCTTTTCGGCACCGTAGCCTATGATCTCGGGCAGGTCGATCCCGGGCACCACGGCGAAAAGGTCGTCAGCGTATTTCTGTGCCCACCCCTCGTCGAGAATGACATACTCCAGGCCATGCCGGGCGGCGAAATCAATGTAAGCCTTGTAGGTGGGGGTGTTTACGCCCGGGGTGAAGCCGTCGCCGTCGATGGCGTAGCCGTTCCACCATTCCCAGGCGACCTTGCCGGGCCGCACCCAGGAGAAATCTCCCTCCGGAGGGGGAGCGAGGCGCGTTACGAGGTCGTTTTCGGCAAGGGCCCTGTCCTCGCGTGCGATGCAGACGACCCTCCACGGGAAGCTGCGGGCGCTTCCGTCGCAGGAGGCGATCCAATCTTCCCGCGCGGTTACAATTTTCTGAAGATGGTTGTGTCCGCCCTGCTCCTCTGCCTTCGGGTAGCCGGGGAAACGGCCTTCGAGGGCATCCCCGCAGGCTCCGAGGAACATCCCGGGGTAGGACACCACATCCGATTCGGCGACCACCATCCTTGCGCCCGGGGTGCCGGCCAGCAGGGGCGGGACTCCCAATCGGGAGCCGTCCCACAGCGGAAGCCAGGTGGAGGTGTAGACATTCTCGAAATCGTCTTGGAACGGGTCGCCGTTCTTGTGGGTGTAGGACACTTTCAGCGGGCAGCGCTCCCCGACCCGGAAGCGGGCCTGCTCGGAAAGGACCTTGTAGGGCCTGCGCCTGTCCGCTTTCCAGCGCCATGCCACGCCGTCGTCCTCCACACGGAGTTCGAGCGCGTGGCCCTTGTAGCGGAGGGTGAGGCTGCCGGGGCCTTCAACGATTTCCCGGGGCTGCCCTTGACCGAAGGTGCTGCCGTCGGAGAGGGTCATGCCGATGGGAGAGGGGGCGATGAGGGGTGCTCCGTCCAGGGTTACGCTGTAGCGCAGGCCCTCGGGGGAGGCGTAGAGGGCGGCCCGTATGCGGCTGTCGGGAGAGTCCAGTTCCGCCGTGGGATGCCCGCATGGCGAAGGCGGGGCGGGAACGGGGGCGGTCGTAAGCCCGAAGCCGACATCGTAGGCGTTGCCGTCGGCATCGCGCCAGCAGTCCATGTCCATGGGTACATCCTCGGCCTGCGCCTCCACGGTAAGCATGTCGGCGGGCATCTGCACGGGCAGCCGGCCACCGGCGGGGAAGGCCCCGGACAGCACATCCATGTAGGCCGCGCTGCGCACCCCGAAGGCCAGCAGCAGGGCGTCGGCCCAGGGCTCGAACTCCGGGATGAACGCGCGGGAGGCCGATGCGAGCACCACCACGGGTCGCTCTCCCATGAGCGCCTTGGTGTCCCGCACAAGGTCGAGGTCGCCGCTGTTCTCGGTGTGCACGGCCTTGCCCCGGTAACTGCGGTTGGCGGAGGCTTCCGCCAGGTCGCCTCCCGCTATGCTCACGGCCCGTGCCGTCGAAGCCATGTAGGGGGTGTATTGCAGCGAAATGGGCAGGTACCCTTCGGTGCGGGAGTAGCCTGTCCCCGGCACCGGTTCGCCGATGGCCACCAAAGCGAAATCGGCCTCCGAAGGGCTGGAGACGATGGTGTAGTGCTGTGCAACCACCGCCGTGTCGATGCTGTAGCCCGTATATGCGGGTTTCTTGAGCCGTCCGGTCATGCTGTAAACACCGGGGATATGCCGCTGCGGGACATACACCCGGAGCCCGTCCTTCAGCGGAACGACCCCGCCGTGGTTTTTCAGCAGCACGATGCTCTTTCGCTGGGCTTCCGCACCTGCGGCGTGGAGGGCCGGGTCGGTGAGGGTGGCCACCGCCTCCCGGACATCGCTGTAGGGGTTCTCGAAGAGGCCGATCCGGAAGAAAGATTCCAGCACCCGCTTCGCCGAGGCCTTGATGGCAGCGGCGGCCTGCCTTTCTCCCAGATACTCCTTCAGAATGGCGTAGGCGGCTGTTTTGTCGGCAAGGCCCACATAGCCTCCGAGTTCGTCCACCCCGGCCTCCCAGATCAAGGCGATCCGCTGCGGAACGTCCAGGTGCTCAACCCCGTAGCACTTGCCTGCGGTCGTGAGCGGGTCGCCGTTGTAGTTGGAGGTGATGCCCCAGTCGGTGCAGACGATGCCCTCGAAGCCCGACCGGCGGCGCAGCAGGGAATCCACGATGAAAGCGTCGTAACTGTTGCCCACGCAGATACCCGAAGGGTTTCTCCCCCACGGCACCGTGTAGTAGGGCATCACGGCGGCCGCCTTTCCGGTGGGTCCCGCAAGGCGGAAAGCACCCTCGGTAAACGGCCTGATTTGCCCTTCGAGGTTGTCCCCGGGGTAGACGGCATATTTCCCGATGGAGAGATGGGCGTCGCGCCCGGCCTCTCCGCAACCGCCGCCGGGCCAATGCTTGACCATGCAGTTGACCGAAAGGGCGCCCCAGCCGTCCTGGCTGCCGGGGGTGGTCTGGAAGCCGTCGATATAGGCCCTTGTCATGGCCGTGACCAGTTCAGGACACTCCCCGAATGTGCCCGGGACACGCCTCCAGCGGGGGTCGCTCGCCAGGTCGGCCTGGGGAGAGAGCGCCGTGCCGAAGCCGAGCGCGCGGTATTCCCGGCTCACCGTCTCGCCGAAGCGGCGTGCCACCTCCGGGTCGAAAGTGGCGGCAAGCCCGAGCGGGGTGGGCCATTCCGATCCCATCTCGCCCGAACCGGCGTTGTATTCGTCCGTGGCGAGGATTTCGTTGCGGGGGTCGCTGCTGTTGCAGGACGGGATGGCGAAGGGCAGGCTCTCGCACAGCGTCTGCAGATGGTTGTTCCACTCTGCAATGACCCTCGGGGATTCCGCATGGGCAAGGAGGATCTGTCTCGCACCGTCCTCCGTGACGGCCCGCCGGGTATGGTCTGACAGGTCGGATGCCGCCGCTCCGCTCTCTGCGTAGGGCTTCCCGCCGTAGGTGATGCCGCTGACGCTCATGGAGGCGTATCCCGGGACATTGGTGGTGAACCCGTTGGAAAGCAGGGCGAGGAGCATGCTGTCGGGCAGTTGCGAGACGAGGTCGGCGGCCCTTTCTGCGGGAGAGAGCCGCCAGTCCTCGAAAGGGTCGAGCCAGCCGTTGCGGTTGTGGTCCTTGAACGCCCGTCCCCGCAGCGTCAGCACGGGAAGTTCGCTGTAACCGAGCTGCGGACCGCGGGGCTGGTCGAGGCGCGTCCATCCGTAAGTTGTGTCTTCTGTGTGGATCCCGGTGCAGGACAGGGCGAGCAGCAGGGCGAGAGAGAGTGCGGAGCGTTTCTTCATCAGTGTACGGTAACTGTTCCCGTAACGGTGCAGTCGGTCTCGGAATGGGAGGTGGTGCTGTAGAGACCGGTCACGGGTTTTGCGTAAATGGTTGAGTGTGAAGGAATATCTATGTCTATACTGCCCGAGAAGGAGCAGCCGCTGACGCTGATGCCGGTGACGGCGCTGCCGTCGTTCTGCGCCCATCCGAGGATGCCGCCGGCCCTGATGACGTCCGCTGACGGCCCGTTTCCGATGATGGTGCCGGAATTGGAGCAGCCTGCCACGGAGCCTGTCTTGACGCTCCCGGCGATGCCGCCGATGTTCTGTGCCGCCGTCGCCGGGGCCTTGAAATGGATGGTCCCGGAGAACGAGCAGTCTTCGAAATCGTCGATGCTGTAGCCCGCGATGCCTCCTATGTAGAGTTCTCCCGACACCGCCGCGGACGAATCCACGGTGAGGCTTCCGGAGAAACGGTTCCCCGAAAGGACGCTCGTATGCACGGGGTCGAAATGTCCCACGATGCCCCCGACATGAGCCGACAGCACCTGCCCGCCTAAGGTGATGGAGCCTTCGCTCCGGCAGCCACGGATCTGGACGATATCGTTGGCCGCATAGGCCCTGCCCATGATTCCGCCGGCCTGGATGTCGGCGCTTCCGTCCCCGATCACCGTGATTTCAGTCGCGCTGACGCAGTTCTCCACGGTCCCGCGCGGGGCGTAACCGGCAACGGCACCCACCCGCACGACCTTTCCCCATTGGTGGTAGGTGATGCTCCCCCCGGTGACGCAGGAGGAGACCAGGCCCCGGGTGTAGATGCGGTTGGCAACCATGCCGGCCCAATAGATGTCGGCATCCCCCACGATGTCGTCTTTCGAGGAGATCGAGATGGCGGAATCGAGGGTGAGGTTCCTGATGCCGCCGACGAGTTCGTTCGCCAGCGCCTTCTGCAGCCCCGAGATGCGGTAGCCTCCGCCGTCAAAATCGCCGGAGAAGCCTTCGAGCGGGCTCCAGGTGGCATCTCCCGCAATGTCGGCGGTGAGCCGGGCCTCCAGGTAGTTCTCCCCGGCGGCGACCCGTTCGGCAAAGGCTTTCAGTTCGGCGTAGGAGCCTATGGCCGTGAAGGTCCCGGCGTTCGCCTCGAACTGGGTCTGAGGGAGTTCATAGACCTTTCCGGCCTGCAGGCGCTCCCCGGTGAAGGCGCTGAGGTTCATCTTCTCACCCGAAGCGGTATAGACATGCACGATGATGCCGTTCTCGAAATGGCCGGGGTCGAGGGCGATGTGGAATACCTTGCCCCCGCTGACGTCGATGCCGCCGCCCGGGATGGTGAGTTGCACTGGTGTGCCGCCGCTGACGGAGATCCCGGCCACGCGGACGCTCCCGCTGAGGGGAAGGCGCAGGATGCAGGAGCGGTGCCTCATGATGAAGGACCGCTGCGAACTCTCGGCAAACAGGGGGGCGCAGAAATTCCCCACCCCCCCTTCGGAATACGCCTGGACGGCGGGGACGGCGCCTCCGTAGGTGATACTGTAGGGGGCTTGCAGGCTTTCCGCAAAGCGGAAGACGGCCCTGGTCTTTCCGGCATCGGAAGCGGAAAGGGGCCTTGACAGCACTCCGTTCACGCTGATGCAATCGCCTTCGCTCCACAGGACGGGGTAGAGGCCCGCGGCCTTCTCTCCCAGCGTGGTGCGGGTCTCCGCCTGCGGCATGAGGGCTTCAAGGGTGAATTCCCGCTGCTCCGCCGGACCCTCCTTTGCGCAGGAGAGCAGCATCAGCAGGACGGCAAGTAGAGGTAAAGACTGTTTCATCATCCTAGAAATTGAGTATGACCTTGATAGGGAAATGGTCGGAGGGCCAATGCAGGGAGCCGTCCGCCGTCGCGAAGGTCTCCCTTCCCACCTTGTAGAGGGACGGGGTGAACCCGTGGATGAGGATATGGTCGGGCCTCCAGGAGCTGAGGCCTCCCGTCTCGTTCTTGTTCGCGTTCATGGTGCCCTTGTTGATCCGGTCCATGTAGGACAGCGTGCCGTCCGCGAGCATGGTTTCGTAGACATCGGCCCAGATGCCGGAGCGGAGGATGTCGTAGGCCTCCCCGGCGTCGGTGTTCATGTCCCCGACAATCACCGAGGGCAGGCTCTCGGGGGCCACCATGGGGGCCAGCCAACCGATGAGTTCGCTGGCGTTGCGCCGCTGCGGCATCCCCGGGTCGTCCGTGTTCCCCGCGTTGGGAAGGTCGAGATGGGTGACGATGAACACGAACTGCCTTCCGCTTGCCTTGTGGGTGAACCGGGCCCATGTGGCGGTGCGCTGGGTGCCTATCTTGTCCCAATCCGGGTCGTCCTTCGGGGCCGTGGCCCGGGTGCCGGTGAGCCATCTGCGCCCGTGGGACACGAGTGTCAGTTCGGAGGGCTTGTAGAGGATGGCATCCGTGGTCCCGAGTGCCTTGTTGGAGGTGTTGTCCGGAAAATTCTTGTCGTAGGTGGTGGTGCCGCCGTTGTAGATGACCCACGAATAGTCCGGCAGCAGGGGATTGAGTGTGTGCAGGTTGCCGTCGTAGTCGTTGGAGGGCGGCGTGACGGTCGTGTGGAACACGATGTTGCTGACCTCCTGCAAGCCGATGACATCGCAGTCGAGGTAGTGTATCATGTCGGCCACGGCAAGGTAGCTGTTGGCCCATGAGCGCTGGTCCGACACGGTGGGATCGCCGGCCATGACATTCCTGCGGGGCGCAGGTGCCCAGATATTGAAGGTTCCGGCCTTGATGCAGACCTCCTCCGAGGCTTCCCTGGCTCCCATGCCGAGGACGCCGGCCTGCCCGTCTCCCTCGGTTTCGAGAGCCTCCCCGGAGAAAACGTCGGCAGAGGCCTCCGTCCCCGGGTCGGAACGGCCTCTTTCGGACTGCTCATGCTTGCCGCAGGAGGACAGCAGGAGCAGGGCGATGAACAGGAGGTATGTCTTGTTTTTCATGGTTCAAAATCTACGGTTTGTCCGTCAAGCCCTTCAAGGCTGCATTCGATGTCCCCGTCGGAGGGCTCTTCCTCGAAACTGAAATCGAGTTCCTCCGGCTGGTACATGCGGCCCTTTACGAGCGTCCTTCCGGTGGCGAAGTACCATTTCCGGGCGTATCCGTCGGGCGCCTCCGCCTTCAGCACGAGCCCCTCGGCGTATGTTCCGGGAGCGAAGAAGAAGTAAAACGGCACGGTGGCAGAGATATCTGGCGGAGAGGAGAAGGTATGGCTGATGCTTGTCCAGGCTGAAACGGGGGAGAGGCTGCCGTTCTCGAAATCCACCGAGAAGGTCCCGGCGAGCGCTTCCTCTCCGGGGGCGGAAAGGCTCAACGAAGCCAGGGAGAGTCCGCCGTGGAGAAGCACCCTCAGTCCGCAGCCGAGCTGGTGGAGCGTGAACGACTCCGTAAGGCTGCTTCCGCTGGCGTACATGGCGGGGACGGTTCCGTCGAGGATGGCTTTTCCGTCAGCGTTTCCCGGGTAAAGCAGCTGGTAGGGAGCGTCGCCCGGGAAGTCCGTGAAGGAGAAGGTGGCCCGGGTGTCGCCTGCCGATCCGGCCGGGAGGGGGGAACTGAGGCTCCCGTTGAGGCTGATCCGGTCGCCTTCCTGCCACAGCACGGGGAAACTGCTTCCCGCCGCTCCTGCGACCATCGCCCTCGTGAAGGAGGCTTCGGTGCTGACATCCAGCACGATGCTCCCTCGGCTGGGCCTCTCCGCCCCGTCTTTGCCACAGGAAGGAAGCATCAGTGCCGCGAGGATGCTTATGTAAAGAAACTTTTTCATGGAGCATGGTTTTTCAGTAACCCAGTCCGGCCACCACGGGAAAATGCAGGGCCGGGTAGTGGAGGGAACCGTCTGCGGTGGGGTATTTCCTGCGCAGTACGGAGTAGGACTTTACGCTGAAGCCGTCCTCGAGGATATGGTCGGGCCGTCCCCCCTGCCATTTCGTTTCGTCGTTCGAGTTGCAGGTGTCTTTCACTTTCACGGCCTCCTCGCCCAGGGACCCCTCCTCTTGCAGGCGGTCGTGGACGTCGAACCACAGCGAGCCGGTGAGTTCCTTGTAGCCGTCGTGCGACGGGGCGTTGTGTGCGTTGAGGGCGATGATGGACGGCATTCCCTCCGGAACGATGTCGTTCCGCATGAGTTCCACGAGGTTGCGGCAGTTTGCCAGGTTGATTTCGTGGTATACCACACGCTGCCCCTTGTCGTACTGGGTGGGCCCGTTGGGGGCCGCGCTGGCGAAGAGGAGTTCCCGTCCGGCCAGGCGGTCGTAGAGCCGCACCCACATGACCGAGGCGTTGGCGTTGCCGTACTTCAGTTCTTTAGCCCTTCCGGGCTTGTCGTAGATGCCGCTGAGCCAATGGATCCCGTAGTCGCGGAGTTCAAAGCGCGAGGCCCGCCAGATGACGCCGTTGCCGTTGGACACCGGCCCCTCGAGCGGGAAATTGGGGTTGGTGTTGCTCAATACGAGCCAGTCGTAGTCGCCCCCGCGTCTGCGGATGATGTCGATGAGCGGTTCCACCCCGTCACGCCTGCCGGCGATGCTGTCACAGACATCCTGGATGCCGAGGATGTCGCAGTCAGCATCCAGGATGGCATCGGCTACGGCTGCGGCGCTGTTGCACCACATCCTCTGCGCAGACAGGGCTCCCTTTTCAACCTGCACCCTGCGGTTGAAAGAGTTGCCGATCTCGTAGGTGCCGGCCTTCAGCGGGCTCCTGCCTTTCTTTTGGGCCGTCATGGGAAGAGACAGCAGGATCAGGACCAATGGCAGTAACTTTTTCATGGTTCAAAAGGTCTCTACATCAGCGATGATGGGGTAATGGTCGGATATATAATTGATATGCAAATACTTGCGATGGATGACCTTGAAGTTCGTGCATCGTTTGAACCCCTTGTGCCAGATGTAGTCGATGTTGCCTGTCCACGACTTGCCGAAGCCGTTGAAGGCGTATTTGCTGTCGGAGGAGTGCGCCGTTTCGCGGGCGTCCTTCATCTCCCGGGAAATCCTGGCGAGGCCCTTGTTGCCTGCGGTCATGTTGAAGTCGCCCACGATGACCACGGGGAGCCGGCCGCTGTTGATCACCCCGAGCGTGTCGAGGATGAGGTCGAGCCCTTTCTCGCGGGCCTCCTGCCCTTTGTGGTCGAGATGGGTGGTGACAAAGATGAATTCCTTATGGCCGCCCTTCATGCGCAGCCTTGCCCAGACGGCCGTACGCTTGATGGCCGCGTCCCAGCCGAGCGACGGCTCCTGCGGGGTCTCGCTCAGATGGAAGCCGCCCCAATCGAGCAGTTCCACCGTTTCGCTGTTGTAATAGATGCTCCCGCACTCCTTCTTGCCGTCCGGCTCCCGGAAGATGCCCACGTGTCTGTATGCGGGACAGCGGTCGTCGAGGTAGGCGATCTGGTGGTCGGTGATTTCCTGCGTGCCCACCACATCGGGCTTCACATCCTCCAGCATGGCCGGGATGGCCCGTTTGCGGTGGTCCCAGCCGTTCTCATAGTCGGCGTTGTTGTTGAAATAGCGCACATTGAACGACATGGTACGGATGGCCTTCTTCCCCTTCTGGGCCGTGGGCCGTCCGCTTGGAGCATAGTCGAGGAACTCCACCGTGCAGGTGAGGGGCAGGTGGTCGGAGGGGAAATGCAGGCTGCCGTCGGTGGTGGGGAATTTCCCGCGGTCGATCACATAGTCGAGAGGGCGGAAGCCGTTGACCATGATATGGTCGGGGTACCATCGTGTGAAGCCGCTCTCGTCCTTTTTGTTCTGGGTGCCCCATTCCTTGGCATCGGCGGAGAGCCTGCCCGCGTGCTCGAAATAGAGTTTCGCATCCATGAACGGGGTCTGGGCGAGGATGCTCCAATGCTTCGCCTTGTCGTCGAGGTTCATGTCGCCCACGAGGATGCCGGGCATGTCGTAGGGCAGGTTCTGCTCCACCCATTTGCAGAGTTGCCGTGCATTGTACTGGTTGCTCTCGTGGCTCCATGTGCCGTCGGGCCTTTTTTGGCTCACGTGCAGATGGGTGCTGAGGAAATAGAACTCCCGGCCCGAGGCCCTGTGCCTCATGTGGGCCCACACGGTGGGGCGCGCCGAACCTTCAGGGGCATCCTCCGCCTTTTCGGGCTTGTCGAACACGCCGCCCATCCAGAAGATGCCGCTCTCGATGCACTCGAACACCTCCGGCTTGTAGCCGATGGCATCGTCGTAGGAGATGTGGCCGCGGCGGGTGTTGGGGTAGAGGATCCACTGGTATCCGAGTCCCTTCGAGGCGACATCGTCACGGATGTTGCCGGGGCCGTTCCAGATGCTGTCGCAGATTTCCTGGAGGCCGATGATGTCGCAGTCGAGGCGGACGAGCATGTCGCCCACGGCGGTGTAACTGTGGCACCAGAGGCGCTGCGGACTCACGTTCCCGTCCCCCTGCACATTCTTCAGGCGCGAATCCGAAGTAAAGAGGTTGTAGGTGCCCGCTTTGAAGCGCACGCCCGCCTCCGCATCCGGGGAAGCCCCTGCCCACCATGCCAGCAGGCAGGGCAGCAAGTATGCGGCCAGCCGTCTCATTCTGCTTTCTGATAGGCTCCAGGCCACCATGCGTCCGTGCCGCGGACGGTCCCGAGCGCGTCCTTCCCCAGCAGGTCTTTCTCCGTCAGCCAGGCGAGGAACTCGCTTCCGCCGACGGGGTAGGCGGCGATGGCGGCGGACATGTCGCCTGCGTTTGCGGGCTGGAATCCCGGCAGCTTTGCCTGCGGCCCCTCCCACAGCAGCACGCCGTCCGCAGAAAGGGCTGTCTCCGTCACCACGTCTGCGGTGCGTATGCCGGTGAGGTCGGAGTTTCCGCCGTTGTCGGTGATGACGATCTTCGGGGCCTCTCCGTAGACATTGTGTCCATAGGAGGTTGCCGCCTTGGTGGTTTCGCTGGTGTAGGCGGCGCCGGCCCCGATGGACCATCCGGCGTTGCTGAGCATGAGGTTGTTCAGGAACACATTGTTGGTGCCGTTATGCGCGAGGGCCAGCACGCCGTTGTTGCATCCCGCCCCCGTGGCGCTGTCGTCCACATCCATGATGAAGGTGCAGTTGGCCACAAAGGCCGGGACATTCAGCCTCACGAGGCCCCGGTTCGGCGAGTTACCCAGGGGATACGCAGGATGCGAGAAGGTGTCGTTGTAGAGCATGATGGCCGATCCCGCCGACGAGAACAGGTCGGGCCCGTTGACATTGCAGGAGTTGCCGCCGAAGGTGCAGTTCACCACATAGAGGATGTTCTCCGCCTTCTTCTGGAGGATGGCTCCGCCGTTTCCCGTGTAGGCGCTGCCGGTGTGTACCGTATTGCCGGTGAAGGTGCAGCCGAGGAGGGCGCTCGGTTCCGTGGAGTACACGGCCACCGCCCCGCCTCCGGTTACGGCGGCCCTGTTGCCTTCGAAGGTGCAGCCCTCGATGTCCGCAGCGGCCGTCCCGCCAATGTAGATCGCCCCTCCGCAGCGGTCGGCGGCGGTCGATGTAGTGGCGTTGCCGCTGAAGACACAGTCCTTGATGCTGTGCTGTCCTTTGGTGAGGCAGAGCGCGCCTCCCGTGCCGTCGTGCGAGGCGCCGGTGAAGGTGATGCCGTCCAGGGAGAGGTTCACAAGGTCCGATGCCACCGTGAGGATGCAGCCTTCGCTCCCGCTCTTCGAGGTCGTGAAGACCGTCCCTCCCGGTACGCCGGCCACGTGCACCGAAACGGCAGAGGTGGTGTTGTATGAGAGGCTGAGGGCCCCTCCGGCACCGAGGTCGTAGGTTCCTGCGGCCACATGGATGTCTTTGCCGTCCAGTCGGCTTCCGGCATCGGGGTCGGAAAGGAGGCTGAGCAGGAAGGCCGTATCGCCCGCATTCTCCCAGGAAGAGCCGTCTTTCCCGCCGGCACCGTCCACGGTGATGTAGAAGCTGCCTTCCACCTCAAGGTGCCCGTCCACCGCTGTGTTCACGCAGAGCACCTCCCCTGCGGAAAGGCTGACGGGGGTGCGCGATACCGCCGAGCCCTTCCATTCGCTGTCCGTTCCGAGCTGGAAGGACAGTCCTCCGAGGTCGATCCCGGGCAGGACGGACAGGTAGTAGGTCCCGCTGCCGTCGAGAGAGGCCTCGATGGCCCCTCCGGAGCCATCCGGTGTGAAGGAAGAGCAGTCGGGCCCGGTGGAGATGCTGCCGCAGATCCTGGCCCCGGCCGGGTCGGAGAAACTGACCCTCGTGATGGACGGGTCTGCGATGGAGAAGCGGATGAGGGCCACGGCGCTCTTGAACCTGCCGAAATCGAGGCTCTCCGCCGTGGTATGCGACACGATGACCGCGCAGTCTTCGAACTTTCCGCTCTGCGAGGAAGGGAGCCTCAGGGTGAGGGTGCCGTCGGCGCCCACGGTGGCACCCGTCCCGGACGGATAGACGGCGTAGTAGCCGTCCACCTCGTCCACCGTGGTGGTGAAGGAAGCCTTTCCTTCCGAGAGCACGGCCTCCGCTTGGGCGGAACCGCCGAACCACACGATGCTGATTTCGTCGCCTTCGCACCACGACACGCTCCAGTCATCTCCGAGAGCGGTGCGGGTGGCCACGGCATCGGCGGTGAAAGTACGGGTAACCCTGTCATGCCCGGCATCGACAGGGCCTTCCTCTCTTCCGCAGGAGGCGGCCAGCAGCAGGGCGGCCGCCCCGAATAATAGATGCTGTTTCATCGCCATTCGTAATCTTTAGGGTTCATGGGGTCGATTCCGCTGCCGTTCTCAAAGCCGGTGACGGGCGCTTCGACCGTATTGTAACGGAATCCCACATAGTTCCAGGCCGTGGGGAACGATCCGGAGGCGGGATAGGTGATGCTGTCGTCAAGGTAGGCCGTCTTGGTGCCCGTCTGCAGTGCCGCATCGGGAATGATCCTCACATAGACCTTCTCCTTTCCGAGCAGTTTGCCTGCAGGCAGGGGGATGTTGACGGGCTTATACCCGGCGGTCTGCCAAAGCTGGGTCATGGGGCTCGTCTCGCAGAACTCCGGCAGGGTGTATCTTGCCACCGGGGTCCATGTCGAGCCGTCGGTAGAATACTCGACCCACCAGTAGCGGGGCCCCTCGAAATAGTAGGCCACTCCTCCCATGCTCTGGGTCGTGTAGTAGAAGTAATTCATGGACGAGATCTGCATGCTCATCTGCCCCGAGGTGATTCCTGCGGTGGAGAAGACGAAGGTGGTGTACATGGGCGCGCCTCCCCTTGCGGTGAGATTGGTGCTCCATGCCGACCCTGCGTCCGCGGGGACATCTCCGAGCCCGCCCGGATTGATGCCGGCGGCGTATTGGCTGTTGTAGCCGTTCCATCCGGTGCTCATCCAGTCGGAGCCGTCGTCGAGCAGCACGCCGAGCCCGTTGAGATTCCCGGCGTTCCCGGCCCCCACGGGTCCGAGGTAGGAGTAGTCGGCGTACTTGTTGATGGGCAGCTTGCCCGCACGGCCGTCGGTATAGGTGTCGGGATAGACAAAGCTGTAGTCGAAATAGGCTGTCCGGTCGCCGTCGGTGGCGTAGTAGCGTTCGAGGTACCGGTCGGTGACATAGCGCCATTCGCAGATGATGCCGGAGAAACTGCCCTCCTCCATGGTCTGCGCCATGCCGAAATCGTCCTTGCAGGTGTGCCTGAGCTGGTAGCGCCCGATGTTGCCCCAGGTCTCGGAGTCGGACGAGGTGTTGTCCTGCCAGCTATAGCGGGGGTACAGTTCGTGCACCACCACGCCGCTCATGTTCCCGCTTCCCTGCGGCAGGACGGAGCCGTCGCGGCGGTAGGTGCAGGTCGTGTTGGTGTAGAGGTACAGGCTGCCGCCGCAGATGTCGTGCAGCAGGATTCCGAACTTGCTCACCTTGTCGGAGCCTCCCACGGAGGTGTATCTCTCGCTCACCGGGGTGAGGGGACCCTTGCGCACGGGCAGTTCGCAGTCCTTCAGGGTGACATACGTGAAGATGTCTTCGTCCTTGAGGCTGCCGATGTAACGCTCCTTCAGGGGGATGCCTGCCCTGCCGAGGTGCTCGCATTCAAGGGCCAGGCTGCCCTTGAAGCCTGTCAGTTCGTAGGAGACAGGGTCGGTGTCGGCATCGAGCACCGGGGAACGGCGTATCGTGGTCCCGCGCAGCGAGATGACGAGCCTGTCGCCCTGCGCGAAGGAGTTGTCGTCCTCCGAGACCGCCTCGATGCGGATGCCCGCCGAGCCATCGGGCGCCTCAAAATAGATGGTACGGCGGCAGACGCTGTAGTCGATGGAGGTAACCGATATCTGGGTGTTGTCCCCGCAGTTGCCTCCGTCTTTGTCGCTCACCACGATTCCCTCGATCTGCAAATCTTCCTCGATGAGGGTCCCCTCCTCCGTTGCGAGTGCTGTCAATTCGCTGAAAGAGAGCACATTGCCTGCGGAGTCGGAAGCCGTGAGCTGGCTGATGGAGAAGACGATGCCCACGCTTTCCCCGAAGGCATCGACGAAACCGAGGCTGATGCGGGCGTGCCGGGTGTGCTCGTCCGGATTGGCCGCATAGTCGAAAACGAGGGTGGAGCCGTCCACGGCCACTCCCGACATCCATTCTACCTCCCCCTCGCAGTACCAGCTGAGGGCGATGTCGGCTTGGTCGATATTGGTGTCAAGCGCGATCTCCATCCGGCCGGCGGTGGAGCCTTTCACCGTCACCACATGGGTCGCGGCGGTGAGCCTCGGGACGAGTTCGCCCTTCTGCCTTACGGTGAGGGTGTCCCGGTGCGATGCGGCCTCGATACCGATTACGACCTTGCCCACCCGGGGGAGGTCGTCGTTGGCGGCGTAACCGAGTTGGAAGCCCTCCTTCCCTGCCGGGCAGGATGCCGGGATGCGGATCCACGGCGCATCGGTCTGCACCGTGTACGCTTCTGTGGCGATGACGGCCACCTGCGCTTCTCCGGCCTCCTTTTCAAGGGTGAGCATCTTCTCCGGAAAGCCGAGCCCGGTGCCGATGTTGATCTTGCGCTCGAACGGGTCCGTCGCACACGATGATGCAAGCAGGGCCCCGGCGCAGAGGACAATGATGTATATCCTTGGTTTCATCTCAGTTTGCGTTTTGGGTTATCCTGAGGGCTGCCGTCACCGGGGTGTCCCAGCGTGCGAGCGGGAAAGACAGGTGAAGGATGGCGCTGCGCACCGCTCCCGTGCTGTTGGTGGCGGCACTGAAGCTCATGGATTCGTCTTCCACGCTGATGTCCTGCAGCCATTCCTCCCCTTCGGAAGCGTATTCAATGCCTACCG
Source organism: Bacteroidales bacterium (assembly GCA_017476575.1). GTDB lineage: Bacteria > Bacteroidota > Bacteroidia > Bacteroidales > UBA932 > Cryptobacteroides. The sequence goes on from JAFUZO010000042.1 coordinate 112,796, forward strand.
TTGCGCAGGAGATGGTGTAGGGGTCGAGGTTGGTTGCCGAAGGAAGGGAGAAAACCCCTCCCCCTGCCGGAACGGAGTACTGTTCCGTGCCGAAGCCGTAACTGCCGGTGTTCCCGAGCAGCCCCGCCTGCGAAATGTAGAGTTCGCGGCTTTCCGTGCCCGAAACCACGGAGAGTACAACCCCGCGCGATACGCATTGGTTGGTGTCGGCGCTTACCATGATCTGTTCCCGGCCGCTGCCGCTGCCCGAGGTCCGGGAAAACGAAAGCCAGTCCACCTCCCTTTCGAGCGAGGCTGTCCATTCCCCGTTGCAGTAGACCATTACATAATAGGAGTTGCCGTAGGCCGTGAAGCGCATCTCCTCGCGGTTCAGCGCAAGGGGGATGTCAAGCTGGTAGCGCTGCGTGCAGGCCGCTGCGCCGAGGAGCAGGGCTGCCATCAAGACAGCCCCTGTCCGTATGATCCTCTTATAGTCCATACTCGTTATATTCTTTGTTGTCCAGCGCGTAGCCGGAGTTCACCACCTGCTCGATGGGGATGGGCAGGTAGCGGTGGCAGCGCTGCATCTTGGTAATGAAGCCCCGGGAGGCCATCTCCGGCTCCCAATACTCCTTGAGAGCGGTGAACCAGATGCCCCAGCGCACGAGGTCGAACTTGCGCTGGAACTCCCCAAACAGTTCGCGGGCCCGCTCGTCGCGCAGTTCCTGCTCGGCCTTTGTCCAGTTCCCCACGCTGTAGGCAGGCAGGCCGGCCCGGGAACGTACCTCGTTCAGGTAGCGCTCGAAGCCGTCCTTGTCCCTCTGGGCATAGCAGCACTCCGCCAGCATGAGCAGGGCATCGGCGTAGCGGAAGACGGGGTAGTCGTTGGAGTCGTACGTGGTCTTCATGTAGGGGCACCAGAACTTCGGGCCCATCCACGGCCGGTTGATTCCGGTGACGAACGGAGTCCCCTCGTAGCGGCGGCCCTGATTGATGTCCACCCTCGCATCCTGCCCGTTGTCGGGCTGGACGGCGGCGTAGAAATAGGAGGTGGGGCGGTTGCAGGCGCTCACCTTCGCGCTCGTTCCGAGCATGGGCACGGAAATTCCGTCGTAGAGCCGGGTGCTGGCGTTGTACGAGGGCATACAGTTCTGGGCGAGGTTGCCCGAATAGGAGAGCGTGCCCTCCGAATAGGCGTGCCGTATCTCGAAGATGCGCTCTGGGGCATCGTTCACCATGAAGCGCAGGTCGCTCAACGGGTACTGCGAGAGTGCGCCGTACACGGGGATGAGTTTTTCGAGGGCCTCGGCGGCCACGCGGAACCAGTCGGTGCCTGAAGAGAGGTCGGTGTAGGCGTTCCACAGGGCCATCTTGCCGATGAGCATCATGCCCATGGCCCATCCGGCCCGGCCCTTCTCGTCAGCGTCATTGGCCCGCATCTGGGAGAGGGCCCCCGTATAGTCGTCGCCATCGTAACTGTAGCAGTCCTGGAGTTCCGCGATGAGGGCCGCCCGGGTGGCGTTGGCGCTCATGCGGCCCAGGTGGGCAATCCGGTCCATCGTGGGCTGGTCCACCACATCTTCGGTGTAGAAGGGGACATCCCCGAACACCGAGGTCAGGAAGTAGTACCAGAACGCCCGCATGGTCTTGGCCTCGGCGAGCAGGTCTTTCTGCGCGCTTTCGCTGATGGTGCTGCTGGCGGCGACCCCGGCAATGGCGGCGTTGCAGTACATGACCGCCTTGTAGCCCGTGCTCCAGATGGTCTTGGCGATGTTGCACTGCGAGGGGTTGATGTCGAGGATGGCGTTTACATCGGCCGACGACGGCACCATGGCGAGGTCGGTCGTGGCTTCAAGATGGGTGAACAAGGTTGTGGTGTACACGGTCCGCAGCCCCTCGTAGCACGAGTTGACGGCTGTCCGGCACTGCACCTCGGTCTTGAAATAGCTGTCCCTGTCCACGAAGGACGACGGGTTTTCGTCCAAAAAACCGCTGCACGACGTGCCGAGGGCGAGCATGAGGATCGGAAGAAACTTTTTCATAAGCCATCAGAATTTAATTTGGACCATGCCTATGATTCTCCTGGGCCTCGGGTAGGCACCGATGTCGGCCCGGCGTATCGTGGATTCCTGGTTTTCCACTTGGGAAGACACATCGGGGTCGAAGCCGTTGTATCGGGTCCACAGATAGAGATTTTCCGCGCTCACACCGACGGAGAGGCTCTTGATCCAGGTGTCTTTGTTGCTGAAATCGAACAGATAGGAGAGCGAGACCGTCTTGAGCCGGAGGTAGGATGCGTCGTGCACCATGAAGTCGCTGGGCAGCATGCTCGACCCGCTGCCCCCGGCGGCCGGGAAATTGGAGTCCGGGTTGCGGTAGGTATGCCAGCTGTCCAGCATGTAGCGGTATTGGTTGGAACAGTAGGTTCCGGCCATGTAGAACTCGGAGTAGTTGTAGATGCTTCCGCCCACCGAGTAGGCGAGGAATACGCCGAGGTCGAAGCCGTAGATGTGGAAATTGTTCTGCAGGCCGCCGTACACGACGGGGTCGGCGTCGCCCAGATAGGTGATGTCCTGGCTGTCGAGGATGCCGTCGTGGTTCTGGTCCACATATTTGGGACGGCCGCACTTGTAGGGCTTGGCGTAGTAGTCCACATACTGGTGGGTGATTTCGTTCTCGTCGATCTCCTCCTGGTTGTGCCACACCCCGCCGTATTGGAAGCCCCAGAGCGAGTTGAGGGGGTATCCGGCCTTGTAGCCGTAAATCATGTAGCCCTTCTGGTCTTTCATGGCCACTACCTCCGTCTCTCCGCCGATGTCTTCCACCATCTGGGCGTTGTGGGAGATGGTGAACGAACTCGTCCACGAGAAATTCCGCCTCGCCATGTTCCTTGTATCCAAGGTGAACTCCACGCCCCGGTTGGTGGTTCTGCCGAGGTTCTGCGTGTATCGGTCATAGCCCGTCTGCTGCGCCTTCTGCACGCTGAGCAGAAGGTCGCGGGTGATGGCCTGGTAGACCTCCGCCGTGGCCTTTATGCGTCCTTTCAGCACCGCCACATCCACGGCGGCGTTGTAGAGGTCGGTCTTCTCCCAGGTGAGATTGGGGCTGTCGAGCCGGGAGGGGTAGTAGAAGGAGGCCTGTCCGTCCCCGAGCAGATAGCCGCTCGTCGAGGAACTGAGCCGCTGGAGGGAACTGTAGGGGGCGATGGCATCGTTGCCGGTGCGCCCGGCGCTGAGGCGCAGCGACAGGTCCTGGAAGAGGCGCGTGCGCTTGAGCCATGTCTCGTTGGCGGCGTTCCACTTGAGCGCCGCGCTCGGAAAGAAGCCCCACTTGTTGTTGGCCGCAAAGTTCGACGACGCGTCGGTCCGCCCCGTGAAGGTAATGTAGTAGCGTTGCTTATAATTGTAGTTCACCCGCCCGAGGAAGGACATCTTGTGCACCTCCTCGTTGGACGATGTGATGGTGTAGTTGTCCTTGTCGCCGATGGCGTTGAGGTTGTTCCACAACAGATCGTCCACGAGCATCCCCTTGCCCGTGATGCTTTGGTAATTCGAGTTCTTGTAATACACGGACATGCCGACCATGGCGTCGAAATGGTGGACCCGGTCGAAATCGGCCTTGTAGGTCACCGTGTTGTCGGTGTTCAGCTGCAGCAGGTCGGTGTCCTGCCGCTGCACCTCGCCTCCGGTGCCCGCGAGCCTCCGTGCCGGGAGCGTCCCCGGCAGGTATTTGTAAAGGTGGGTGTCGTATTTGTAGTAGGTGTTGCGGCTCCTGATGGTGAGTTCCTTCACCGGGGTCAGCGTGAGGGACAGCGTCTGCGTGTCGGAGTCGCTGAGCCGCTTGTTCACCGACTGCATGATGGTAATGTAGGGGTTGTTGAACGGGGAGCCCTGTCCGTAGTTGTAGAGGTCGTTGATCTCGGAGTCGATGCCCAACACAGGGGAGATGTAGACCGCACCCGCCCAGACATTTGTTCCGCCGATGTTCGTCTTGTTGTTGTTGTTCTGACGGCGGAGCACATTGGCGTTATAGTCTATTTTCAGCCATGGAGTGAAGCGGTGTCCGAGGTTCAGCCTGCCGATGAAGCGCTCCGTGCCGGAGTCGAGGATGATGCCCTCGTCGTCGGCGTAGGAAAGGGATGCGAAATAGTTGGTCTGCTTGGAGTTGCCGCTCACGGAAAGGCCGTACTCCTGGAACGGTGCCGTCCGTGTGATGGCCTTGAACCAGTCGGTCCCGGCCCCGAGCGCTTCCGGGTCGGAATACTTTTCGGCGTAGCCGGGCGTGACGGGGTAGATGAGCCCGTTGCCGGTCGCTCTCGCGAAATCGACGCGGTCGTTATTGTAGGTGGCGAACTCATCGGCGCCCATGTAGTCGAGGCTGCGGGCCAGATGCGAGAAGCCCACTTTGAAGGTGGCCGTCACCGCGGGTTTGGACACGGTGGGGGAGCCTGCCTTCGTGGTCACGATGATGACCCCGTTGGCCCCCTGCGAGCCGTAGATGGCCGTGGAAGAGGCGTCCTTCAGCACCGAAATGCTCTCAATGTCCGAAGTGTTGAGGTCGCCCAGGTCCTGCACGGCGTTTATCACCCCGTCCACCACGATGAGCGGTTCGTTCCCGGCCGTGATGGAGCGCGCTCCGCGTATGCGGATGGAGGTGCCCTCGGTGGGATCGCCCGATACGCTCAGGATGTCCGCCCCGGCGATGCGTCCCTGGAGGGCCTGGTCCACGGAGAGGGTGGCGGTGTTCTCCACATCCTGCATCTTCACCGTGGCGACCGAACCCGTCAGGTCCTGCTTCTTCTGTTCTCCGAAGCCGATCACCACCGACTCGTCAAGGAATTGGGTGTCATCTTCAAGGGTGATGTCGAAGCGGCGGAGTTTCCCCACTTTCATCCTGGATGTCTTGTATCCGAGCGATTCAAAGACGAGCACGGATTCCTCTCCCGGGACCTTCAGGAGAAAGGTGCCGTCGGCATCCGTAGCGGTTCCGGTCTTTGTGCCCTCCACGGAGACAGTGGCCCCCGGAAGGGCTTTCCCGTCACTGTCGACGATGCGCCCCCTCACCTCCATCTGCCTCTGGGCAAGGGCGCAGGGCAGATGCAGCATGAGCAAGGCGGCGACAGCGAGCAATAGTTTTGGTGTTTTCATGTTGTGTGATCAGTTGTTCCGGCCTATTCCGTCAGGACATAGGCGCCCATGATTCTTCCGTTGCGCTCATTTCCCTTCTGGTCCTTTCCGAGAAGGTTTTTCTGCGGGTCGGTAAGGGAGATGTTGCCGAAATCGATGGCTTTCAGTTCCGCCGCGGTCATGCCCTGGGTATAGATGTCCTCGTAGCGGCTGTCGAGCGGATAGACTTCGCCATTGAAGGTTCCCAAGTCGAAGACTTCGTATTGCGTTGTCGATCGGCTCCCGCCCATCTCGCCGTAATACCAGCGGTTCCAGATGCTCTTTTCCCGGATTACATTCAGGAGATTGTCCCCTCCTCCCATCAGGATGGAATTATGGACCTGGATGGTGGCGCTGGTCCGTGTGATGTCGTTGGTGTTCTCGGCCATCGTGCAGCTCACGACATACAATTTCGTGTTGGCGCCATTCGTTACGAACGTTGAATTGCTGGACGGTGTGGTGTTCTTCGATGCCGTAGAGTTGGCGATGACGGTGTTGCCGGTTCCTCCGCTGAAGAGAATCCCGCCATATTGTGTCGGTGATGTCGAAGTGTTATCCGTCGCGATGTTCGACAGGAGCAGGCTGTTGAAGATCAGGGCCGTCCCGTCAGTATAGATGGCTCCGCCGCGCCGCGCCTTGCAGGAAGAGAAGGTTGCATCGCAGACGGTAAGGTTGCCGTGATTGAAGAGGGCTCCTCCGTTGCCGCCGGTTACGAGCCGGCTGAACGAACAGCCGTTCTGGAAGGTGGCCGAGGCCCCGGCCATGATGGCGATGCCGGCACCGTTCAACGCCTGGCTCGTCGAACCGTCTCCCTCGAAGGAGGTATGGTCGAAGAAAGCCGAACTTTTGGCATACATATAGATGGCACCGCCTTGGTTGCTCGATGCGGCCACGGCCATGTTCCCGGAAAAAGTGCAGCCGTTGAAAGAGACGGCGCTGCCGGTATCGGTATTGCTCAGCGCAACCGCTCCTCCACGTGCTGCGGTATTGTTGCTGAACGTGCAGTCCTCAAAAACGATTGTGTGCGGAGTGTCGCCGCTGACATAGACAGCCGCACCTCCGTATGTCCCGGTTGCTGATGTGCTGGTAAGCCCGTCGAAGGTGCAGTCCTTGAAGGTGACGACGGAATTGGCGGAAGAGGTGTAGCTGAAAGCGATGCCGGAGGTGGCGGTCTCTGTGGCGGAGGGGTTCGCTGTGAAGGTGATGTTCTCGAAGGTGAAATCTACCACCTTGTTGCTGCCGCCGACCTCGAAGATGTGGTCGGTGTCGGCGGTCTGGTTGCAGATGAACGTTGTCGGGTTGCTCCCGCTGCCCTCTCCCTTGACATAGACGGAAATGCCGCTTGCATTGTAATGGGGGGCCAGTGTCGCTCCGCCGTTGGCTTCCTGTATGTTATAGGTGCCTCCGGCCACGTGTATCGTGGCTCCCGTCAGCCTCCATCCCGCCGTGGTCCCGTTCCGGGAGTAGGATGGGGCGAGCAGGTCGATCAGCCGTTCCGGCCCGGCGGGCGCGGCCTCGCTTGTTCCGTTGCCGGTTCCATCCGTAGTGATGTACCAGTCGCTTACGATGCGGCTGTTGATTTCGCCGAGGTCGTACACCGTGGCGCGTGCTCTTTCAAAAGCGGACTTGCCAAGGCCTCCGGCCATGGGTTTTCCGTCCTTTTCCACCTTGAAGGCGATTCCGTCCCCGATGTCTTCACCGGGCAGGATGGCCAGGTAGTAGGTCTGCCCTGCCGCGATACCGCTCAACGAGACATATTCGCCCGTCCCGCCAGGGGTGACGGCAAAGGTCTCCGGGAAATCCGTGTCGATCGTTCCCGTAAGCGTTTTTTCGAGGGAGTTGGGGCCCAGGGTGATCCGTGTGAAATCGGTGGCGGCTGCCGTCGAGAATTTCACGATGCTTGTCATGTTCTTGAAATGCAGCGCAAGTTCGCTCTTTGCGGTCTTGGCCGCCATGATGTTGGCATCCTTGAACTCGCCGCTCTGTTCGCGTCCGATCCGTACGGACAGGGTTCCGGCTGAAGCGGAGAACGTGTAATCGGCACTCGGTGGATATACGGCATAGAAATCGTCGATGTTGTCGAGGGTCTCGGCGGCGAGTTCAAGCGTGACCTTTCCGCCAGCAACCTCCACATCCCGGTAGTCCTCCGCGCCTTCGCCCCAAAGGATGCGGATTTCATCGCTTTCGCTCCACGAAAGCTCCGTTCCGTCCCATGAGGTGCGGGTGTCGGCCTCCCCGGAATCACGCTCCGTAGACACGGCGAAACTGAGCCGGACCATGCCGCCGGGCACGGCCTCTGCTCCGTCGTCCGCCAGATGTTCCTCGGGATCATTCTCCACGGGGACCAGGCTCTCCCTTTCACAGGAGACGGCAGTTGCGAACAGGAGTGCCGCAACTGCGAAAATGCTGATTGTCTTTTTCATGGCTAAAGTTCCCAATCATAAGTTTGTTCCTCCATCGAGTCGTCAAGTTCGACGTCCAGTTGCATGCTGGCGCACACAACTTCCCCGTATCTCAAGGAGATGCAGGTGGTTTCCGGGGTGTGATAGCCCCATTTTTCAATTATTTTTTCCATGGCCGAGTTGTTTATCAGTTTTGTTGTCTGTGTGGTTTTGCTTTTTGCAAATTTTGAAAGAAAAAACCTCTTTTACTATACTCGTGCGCAAAATTATAAGTCGGAATGAGAGCGTTTAAAAATGCGTCGGAAGGAGGTAAAATGGGCTCATCGAGCATTCTATGGCAGATTCTGCTATGACCCTTCAGCGCTGGATTTATAAGTGTTTCTATAAGTTTCCGGCCCTGCTCCATGCTTCGGAATTCTGATTTTTTCGCTACCTTGCAGAAGTTTCGAAAAACACATGGAATGAGATTCTTCTTCAAGACCCTTTTACTCTCCCTTCCTGTGCTCGCCGTCGCCTGCACCAAAAGCCCCGTGGAGCAGGCTCTCGCACACTTGGACGAAGCCATCAGCAGGCGGGCCGACTACATTGCAGCGTTCGAGCGGGGCAACGATTCCCTGCGGCTGGAACTCGCTGCGGCGTATTCCGACAGTGCCCGTTGGGCAGCATCTGAGCGGCTCTACCAGTCCTACTACCATTACAGCATCGACTCGGCGGGGCACTATGTGGTGCGTATGCAGCGTTGGACAGCCTCTCCCCAGCAGGAGTTTCTTACCCGTCTGTCGGAGGTTCAGCTGCTCGCATGGTCGCATGACGAGGCCCGGGCACTTATGCTCTACGAATCTCTCGACACCTCTATCATAATGGGGGACAGACAGCTGCGGGAGCGCTATCTTGCAAGGGGAATAGAGGTCTACAACAATCTCTCCCGCTTCCCTCGTTTTCTTGCCCAGCAGCAGGACTATCCCGATTCGTTGCGCCGCCTGCGGGAAGAATATATAGCCATTGACACAGCTTCCTACTACGGACGCAAGGTGCTGGCGCAGCAGTTGAGGGACTCCGGACACTTGGAAGATGCGCTGGAACTCTTTATGGACAGCTACCGCCGTGCCGAAAAGACCGATTACCACGAACTCACCTCCATAGAGTACAATACTGCCATGCTCTACGGGCAACTGGAGAATGTGGATCAGAAGATAATATGGCTCTCACGCTCCGCAATAAGCGATTTTCGTGCTCCGAACCGGGATTTTCTCTCGCTCTACGAGCTGGCGATGACGCTCTATGCAGGTGGCGACCTGAAGCGGGCCCGCCGTTACATCCGTATTCATTTCACCGATGTTCTCGCCGGGGATTTCCAAGCCCATGTAATACGCTCGTCGCGGGCGCAGAACATGATTGCCGAGGCTTATATGCAGGCGGAGCATACCAAACGCATGGTGCTCATTATAAGCATAATAGGTCTTATCTTGCTGCTCGCCGTCATTCTCTGGCTCATGCATGTGTCGCGCAGACAGGCGCACAATCTCTCTGTGGCCAACCGGGCTCTTGAAGATGTCAATGCCGCGCTCGATTCCTCTAACCGCTCGCTTGCCGAGGCGAACAAAATCAAGGATAATTATGTGTTCCGCTACATGGATCTTAGCGTGAGCTATCTGGACAAGGTGGAGAGCTACCGGCATGTTCTCAGGCAGATAGCCAAGAACAAGGGCACGGATGCTCTCATGGCCGAACTGCGCAGGCCGTCGGAATACTCCGACTACAAGCGGTTCTACAAAGTTTTCGATCAGACTTTCCTCGGCATCTTCCCTCATTTTGTGGAAGATGTGAATGCACTGCTGCGGGAAGAGGCTCGTTTCGATGTGCCCGTGGGCAGCCGACTGCCCACAGAAATCCGCATACTCGCCGTAATAAAACTGGGAATCGACGACTCTCCCCGAATCGCCTCTTTCCTCAACTGTTCGCTCTCAACGGTTTATACCTATCGCGCCAAGCTACGCAACCTCGCCCTCTGCCCTAAGGACGAGTTCGAACTATGCATCAAGGCGCTATAGAAAAAATTACAGCGCCACCACCGATGACGGTTTTCGTGGAGGGAAGGAATTGCCACCGTTCTGGACCTGTCCATCACCTCCAGATTACGAGGTAAGGCTCCTCCTTTCCCCGGCGAACCGTCGACAGGTCATAAATTGCTATCGTTCGTAGACTAAGAGTCTGTTTTGAAGTCATTCAACAGATTCTTTCTCGGTCTTTTTGGAATCTTTTTCCTGGTTCCTCAGTCAGATAGCCCCTGCCATCCTCCTTCAGATCCAGAAAAAAACTTCTCAAAAATCCCTGTATCAATAAAAATGTCCATCATTTAAAACAGACTCTAAAAAGTTTATCTTTGCAAGACCTCCTTTCGGGAAGGAGACAGAGATGCAAAAGAGATTTTGCATGAAGCACATGCGAATATGGAAAGAATCCTGTCGGCCGTCCTTTTTGCGACGTCAGCCTTGTACCTTGGCGCGCAAACGAATAGCCCCGTCCTGGTCCAGGAGCCGGGACGCATCACTTTTGCCGTCGATGAAGTGGGACATTCCGCTGATCATTGCGGTTGGCACAGGGGTGGAAAGGAATTGGCGCAGGGCCTCCATTTGAATACGGAAGGAGATCTGTTTTCCGACTGGAAGCCGACGCTTCTGGCTAATAGTTTTGCCGATGACGGCGACTTATACGATATCGGCGAAGATGTTCTGTTCCAGATGTTGCTGAAAGCATGGTGCCAGCATCGACCCGTCGTACTTGGTCCGGATGCCATCTGGCTGGTAATCTGCCAGCAGGTCAGTCATTGTATCCATGCGGATCCGCAGCAGTACAGGGACCTCCTGGTACGCCACGAAGGAAAGAAAGAGTTGAAGGTCAGGACAAGCGACCTGCTTTCAGAGCAGGCCGACTGGGCGGGACTCATGCCGGATTCACGTCCGAGATGGCCAAATATACGAACCATGATATCGTCACGACGCTCGTGGCTGATTTTTCCACTACGGGAACGGATGAACTGATTGCATCTGAAGTGACGCTGATGGATGTCGTCAAACCGTACTTTGACTATACGGCAGTCTATGTGGTTTGCGGAATCCCGTCCATCACCCTTACAGGAACACCGGAGGACTGGCGCAAGGTGCTGGAAAAGACGCGGTCGCTCGAATCGTTGGGATTTGGCTGGTGGACATCGGACCTGGAACCGATCCTGGAAGAATTCGTCAAAGCCGCGGAAGGAAATCCGGATTATTGGTTTTGGAAAGATATCGTAAAGAAAACCCGCCCCCGAACCATTCAAGGGCCAACTTGTTCCAAACGCCGTGTGAAACAAACAAAGTTCGAAGGCTGGCTCCTGAAGTTCTTCCCGTATGACAACGAGGGCCGCACACCGGCAGAAGTGACCCTTACACAGACCATGCTGCCGGAGACCCTGGCCGTGCCCTTCAAATACCAGGTCGTCACGTTGGACCACGTGGTCCTGAGCGAGACTTCGCTGGAACTGGTGGCGGGCATTGTCGGCGTTCAGGAAGATGATATAACATTTCAAATGACTCCGAAGATAGGATGGTTCGTCCGGACTGTGAGAAACAGTGAGACCAGCGAGGCAATCGTGGACAATCCAGATTCAGTCGTTGTCAGTTCGGGGCCCTTGGGCTTACCCGCCCACATAGGTTCGGCCTCAGGATTGACGATGGATTCTTCTGTCAGGTATTGGGACGAAGGGCCTTTGTCTTTGGCAGACCTTTCAACAAGAGGGAGTGAGTTGCCCGTAATTTCAGAGTTCGAATATGGCATCTCCTGGAAGACGAGGAGCCGAAAAATCGGGAAAATACCCTTATCCGCATCCCTGATTCCCGCAGCTATATGAATCCCTTCGCATCATGGGTTCATCCCGATTTCAGGACGCCGGAAATGCTTCGGTACATCCAAACAGGATTTGGGCCTATCTTTATTAGATAAGGAATCGCATGTTCCATTCTCCCCTATAACAAAGAAAACCGCCGCTGTGCAAAGCGCCGGAGAGGTATATAGTGTGTTTCTTTGGACGTAAGTGGCTTCGTACTTGCCAGCTTACATATTATGTCTTGGAGTAGCGGGAGTGGGTCACGATCCCACGACCTCCGGATTATGAATCCGACGCTCTAACCAGCTGAGCTACCCCGCCATCATAACCCCGCGGGGTTTTGAGGCTGATAATCCGGGAAGTGTGCGTAAATACTGTGCGTAATTTCGTAACCCCTTGATTACCAATGTAAATTGTTGAGATAGAAGGATTCGAACCCTCACTGACAGAGCCAGAATCTGTAGTGCTACCATTACACCATATCTCAATGGTTCCCGAAATCGGGAATGCAAAGGTAAGACTTTTTTCGGAATCTCCAATAATAATTCTGAAAAAGTTAGGGAGGGATGGGGGCTTCCAGCCCGGTCAGAAGCCGATGCCACCGCCGATGAAGCCGCCCTGGCCGCGGAAACCGCCCGGGCCACCCGCGCCGTGGCCGCCAGGCCCTCCAGGACCCGTCCGTCCGCCCGGGCCTTGCTGCTGCTCCTGCAGGGATTCGCGCCGTTTGCGTTCGTCCTTGCGGTAGGCCTTGAACTGTTTCTTGTCGAGGATGTCCTTGAGGGCGGTCTCGTACTCCTTGCGGTCGGCCTCCTGCTGCTCCACCTTCGCCTGCCTCTCGGCTCTCCGCTGTTCCCGCTTCTCGAAGAACGCTTGGCGTTCGGCTTCGCTCATGTTTTGGAAATCCGGCCTTTCGCGCCGACGGCCTTGTCCGGCGGCCTCTTCCTGTCCCGGTTTCATGTCCGGCGTCGGTGCCGGGCCGAAATCGATCCGCCCGGCATACCGGAGGTTGAGTTCGAAGACCTGCGCCTCCTGTTCAGGGGTGAGGCCATAGGCCTCGACCATCTCTTGGGTACGGGTCAGGGCCGCGAGGGTGTCGGCGACCGGCTCCCGGGCCGGTTCGGTTTCCGGGTGCTCCTGCGCCTGCAAGGGCAGCCCTGCGAGCAGCATCATCGCTGCCATTCCTGCTAATCGGTTCATATCCATTCTTTTGAATCCAGATAATCAGACACGCGCCGTCCCAAGAGGTTTAATCCTTCGCCGGGATTCCATCCGGAGCGGTGCCGACCAGGAGGGCGGTCGCCCAGACTTCGCAGCCTTCGCCGCGGCCGACGAAGCCGAGGCGTTCGGTAGTGGTCGCCTTGACGGACACCCGGTCGGTCCCGCAGCCGAGAAGGGATGCGAGCGTGGAACGCATGGCCAGGAGATGCGGAGCCAGTTTGGGACGCTGCAGGGCGATGGTGATGTCCACGTTGCCGACCTGCCAGCCGAGCGCACGGACCCGGTCGACGACCTTCCCGAGCAGGATCTTGCTGTCCACTCCCTTCCAGGTGTCGTCGGTGTCCGGGAACAGGTGACCGATGTCGCCGAGGGCGAGGGCTCCGAGCAGGGCATCGCATAGGGCATGGATGGCCACATCGCCGTCCGAGTGGGCTACGAAGCCGTTTTCCGAGGGAATCCGCACGCCGCCAAGCCACATCGGAAGCCCCGGCGCCAGGGCGTGCACATCATATCCGTTACCGATCCTGATATCCATGACAAGTCTGATTTACAGGCAAAGATACGGAAGTTTCCGGAAATACCCTCCGGATTCCGGAGCTGAAAGCCCAGGACAAGAAGTGGCAGGAGTCTGCAAAGACCGTCCCAAGCAGCGGAACCTACCGGTCGACAAATGCTTCCGCAGAATCGCTCAACTCCAAACTAAAAGGTCCCTGACATGCACCCTATCGTCGCCGGTATCGACGGCCTTGAAAAGAATCTGGCACTCTCGATGCGGGCCAGATTGAACATCTCGTGAGCCATCCTTTCCACGGCCAGGCCGCCTGGCCATCGGAAACTTTCCGGGCGCTCGTTCGGGAGAAGGTCATGAGATTCTTGCGTTTGCCCATAAAAATGGATTCGATCCATGCCGCTGATGACTATCCGGACCGGCAAGGCATGCTCGTCTCCTACGATGAGGGGGAGCGGAGGGAATCGAGATGTTGCCGGCGTGGATGTGGGCACTTGGGATGAAGGGTCGGCCAAGTTTCCGGAAAAAACTGTATCTTTACAGACCTATGGTCCGACTGCTGCTCATCGCCGATTTTACGGAACAGTTTCCTTACAAGCTGCTCCGGGGGGTGCTGGATTATTCCCGGACGACCGAACCGTGGGCAGTGAGCAAGATGCCTCTTGCCTTCAAGGAGAAGTACGGGATGGAGGCGGTGGCCCACTGGGCACTCAAGTGGCAGGCGGACGTGGTCATCGGCCAGTTCGAAGAGGGAGAGGAGGTCTCCCTGCTCACCCGGCATGGCATTGTTGTCATCGCCAAGAGTTACAAGACCCGGTCCTCTACCCTGCCCGGTATCGTGACCGACGACCTGCTGATCGGCCGGATGGCGGCGGAACATTTCTTGTCCAAAGGTTTCCGGAACTTCGCCTTCTTCGGCTACCCTGATGTCTGCTGGTCGGACGGCCGGTGCCGGGGATTCCGGGTGGCGGTCACCGAGGCCGGATACGGCAACCGGTTCCACCTGTACGACAGCCAGCAGATCGACAACCTGTGGTATTACGAGTCCGCCCGGCTGGAACAATGGCTTCGGTCCCTCCCCGTCCCGACCGCCGTCCTCTCCTGCGACGACAACCAGGGAAACGTGCTCGTCGACGCCTGCAACATCGCCGGCCTCCGGATTCCCTTCGACATCGCGGTGCTCGGGGTGGACAACGACGAAGTGCTCTGCAACCTGTCCGTCCCCAACCTTTCCAGCATCCAGGTCGACATCGAGCGCGGCGGCTACGAGGTCGCGGCGCTGGCAGAACGCCTGCTGCACCATCCCGATGCTCCCCGGGAAGACATTGTCCTGCATCCGCTGACGGTCGTGGGCCGGGCCAGTTCGACCGTCTTCGCCACCGAGGACCCCGACATCCTGAAGGCCCTCCATTTCATCCACCAGAACGTGGACCGGCGCATCGGCGTCGAAGACCTGCTCACCCATGTGCCGCTTTCGCGCCGCCTGCTGGAGATCCGTTTCCGGAAGGCGACCGGCGATTCGGTCTACAACTACATCTCCCGCCAACGGGTGGAGCGTTTCGCCCAACTCCTGATGGAGGGTAACGACCCGATCATCGACATCGCCGCCCGCATGGACGAACCGGACACCAAGACCCTTTCCCGCCGTTTCAAAGAGTTCAAGGGGTGCACCCCGTCGCAGTTCCGCGCCCGAAGATTGCGCAAAATTGGAAAATAAATACGTAATTTCAGAACCGAACCTTCTGAAATCTCCCTACTTTTGTTTCAGACACTAAAGCAGGGCGGCATCGCCAGCCCATAACCATAGCAAGACGAGATGAACGCCAAAGGCTCATATTATTTCTCCCTGGCCCTGCTCGGAGGCCTGTTCTTCGTATTCGGCCTGGTTTCGTGGGTGAATTCCATCCTCGTACCGTATTTCAAGGTGGCCTGCGACCTGCACACGGATGTGCAGGGCTATCTGGTCACGTTCGCCTTCTATATCGCCTACCTGGTGATGACCATCCCGGCCTCGGCCTTTCTGGGGCGGGTCGGATTCAAGCGCGGTGTCCAGTACGGACTCTGGCTGCTCGCCCTCGGCGCCCTGCTGTTCGTCCCGGCTGCCCTTGCCCGCACCTTCGCCCTGTTCCTCGTCGCCCTCTTCACCATGGGAACGGCCCTGGCCATCCTCCAGACGGCGGCCAACCCCTTCGTGACCATCATCGGCCCCCGGGAGAGCGCAGCCCGGCGGATCAGCATCATGGGTATCTGCAACAAGTTCGCCGGTATCGTCGCCCCGCTCCTCTTCGCGGCCGTGGTTATCCATCCCGAGGACCGGACCACGATGGACCTTGTGGCCTCCGGAGCCCTGACCGGGGCGGCGAAGGAGGCGGCCCTCGACGCCATGATCCGGAGCGTCATCCCGCCCTACGCCGTCCTGGCCGTCCTCCTCGTGCTCTTCGGCTGGGGCTTCTACCGCTCCTCCCTGCCGGACCTGCATCCCGACAAGGAGAATGCTTCTGCTGGCGGGCAGGACCGCCGCAGCGTGCTGTCCTATCCCTACCTCGTGCTCGGCGTCCTGGCGCTGTTCGCCCATGTCGGCTCCCAGCAGATCTCCATCAGCACCATCATCGACTACGCAGGTACCATGGGTATCGACCTTGTCGCCGCAAAGGTCTTCCCGTCCTACACCCTGGCCTGCATCATGGGCGGCTACCTGATCGGAGTCGTCCTGATTCCACGCTACCTGTCCCAACAGAAGGCCCTGCTCCTCTGCACCGTCGCGGGCCTCGTCCTGTCCTGCCTCGTGCTTTTCGCCCATGGAACGGTGCATTTCGCCGGGTTCGACGCCGACCTCTCCATCTGGATGCTGGTGCTGCTGGGCATCCCGAACTCGCTGATCTACGCCGGCATCTGGCCGCTCGCCATCCGGGGACTCGGCCGCTGGACCTCCCTCGGCTCCTCCCTCCTGGTCATGGCCCTCTGCGGCAATGCCGTCCTTTCCCTGCTGTACGGCTTCGAGGCCGACCGTCTCGGCCGCCACGACGCCTACTGGCTCCTGATTCCCTGTTTCCTGTACATGGTCTTCTACGCGGTGTACGGGCATAAGATTGAACATTGGAAATGACACTTCCCGGACCGCCCCGGGGAGCAAAGACAACCTGCCATGCGGGACGAAACGGAATTCATCAACGACGGTGCTGTTTTCCACGGCTCTGTGCATCTGGTGATGGGGACCCGGTTGGACCTCATCACGTGTGGTGCGCCCCTGCCTGAGGTCCGCCCGGTCTGGGCGGCGCTGCTGCGGTCGGCCGACCGGATCGGCCGTCTGCTGGACCGCTTTTCTCCTGATTCCGAGTTGTCCCGGCTCAATACCGGCGCCATGCAGGGCGTCGGGGTCAGTCGGGAAATGGCCGAAGTGCTGAGGCTGGCGGAGGCGTATTGGGAGCAGACCGGAGGCCTGTTCGATGTCTCCGGCGGCTTTATGTCCCGGATCGAGGTGACGGAACGGGATACGGTATCCCTCTATGGACATCCGCTGGATTTCGGCGGCTTTGCCAAAGGTTATTTCCTCCGGGAGGCTGCCGGCCTGCTTCGGGAAGCCGGCATCAAGGACGCCTACCTGGATTTCGGCGGCAGTTCGATCTGGGCAGCGGGATGCCATCCCTTTGGAGACTGTTGGAAGGTGTCGCTGCCGGACCCCTATACAGGCATCATCCTGGACGAGATGGCGCTGCGGGACCAGGCCATGTCTACATCGGGTAATACACCCCGCTATTCGGGGCACATCCGAAATCCTTTGTCCGGGGCGGCGGTAACAGAGCGGAAACTGACGGTGGTGACAGCCCCGGATCCGCTGGATGCGGAAATCTTGAGTACGGCTTACATGGTTGCCGACGAGGGGCAGCGGGCGCTCCTGCGCCTCCGTTTCCCGAAGGCACAAGAAAAGATATACACATGATGAACGAGAAAGAACAGATGGATCTGGGCAGAAGGAAGTTCTGCCTGGACCTGGGCCGGATGACTGGCGGACTGGCCCTGCTGTCCGCGGCCCCTTGGCTGAAGGCATGCACGGACGAGAAGGTCACCGCCACGCAGGGGGAGACGGCCCGCATCGGGATGGTCGGGACCGGCTCGCGGGGACGGTACCACATCCACAACCTGCTGGCCCTCCCGCATGCGCGGGTCACGGCGCTGTGCGACATCTACCCGCCCAACCTGGAAGCGGCGCAGGCCCTGTGCCCCGGCGCACGCGCCTACACGGACTACCGGCGGCTCTTGGACGACCCGGAGGTGGACGGAGTCGTCATCAGCACCCCGCTCGGGCTCCATGCCGACATGACCCTGGCGGCGCTGTCCGCGGGAAAGCATGTGTTTTGCGAGAAGGCGATGGCCCTGACGATGGAGCAATGCAAGGAAGTCTATGATGCCTATCAGGCTGGGGACCGGGCGTTGTATTACTGTATGCAGCGGATGTATGACCCCAAGTACATCGAAGGGGTACAGCGGATCAAGGACGGGCTTATCGGCGATGTCGTCGGCATGCGGTGCCATTGGTTCCGGAATGCGGACTGGCGTCGTCCTGTCCCCTCGCCGGAACTGGAACGGCTGATCAATTGGCGGCTCTATCAGGAGTTTTCCGGCGGCTTGATGACCGAATTGGCCACGCATCAGCTGGAAGTGTGCAACTGGGTGGCCGGCCGTCTGCCTTCCGAGGCTGTCGGAATGGGGGATATCGTTTATTGGAAGGATGGCAGGGAGGTCTATGACAGCGTCAATGTAACCTACCGTTTTTCCGATGGCCGCAAGATCGCCTATGAATCGTTGATATCCAACAAATACAACGGCATGGAGGACCAGATTCTTGGAAAGGGCGGCACCGTGGACCTGACCAAGGGTGTCTACTATCTGGAAGAAGACACCGAAATCTCCGGCATGCGCCGCCTGATGGATTCGATCCGGCAGGGGGTGTTCGCCGCCGTGCCGACGGCCGGTCCAAGTTGGCGGCCGGAGTACCGTAACGAATATGTCCCGCATCCATTGGTGCAAGGCAGCGTGTCCGTGAACGGCGGGCAGAGCATGGTGGCGGCGGACCATGATGGATCAGATTTGGTCATGTCGGCTTTCTGTATCTCCTGCATCAGCGGGGAAAAGGCCGAGAATGTGGTGGAAGAGGCCTATGGCTCCACGCTGCTGTGCCTGCTCGGCAACCAGGCCATGGCGGAAGGCCGGACCGTCCGTTTCCCGGAGGAATACAAGATTCCCTATATGAAGTTCTGACTATGAAAGATTTTGTTATCCAGGGAAAAGTTGTCCGGCGGGAATTGTACCTGCTGCTGGGATGCCTCGTCGCAGCGGAACTGGTCAATACGGCGGCCATCCTCCACTGGGGACGTCCTGTCCTTGAATTGCTCACACAACTGGGCTATGTCGTCGTGTTGGCCCTCTTGTTTTATATCGTGCTCCTGCTTGTGCGGGGACTGGTCTGGATTATTTATAAGATATTCAAAATCAAATAATCATGTCAACAAGAAGAGATTTTCTGAAACAGGCGGCAGCTACCGCGGCGGCATTTCCGTTACATTCGCTGGCCATCGGGGCCGAACCTCGCAGGGCTCGCCGGATGGGCGAGGATGAAGTCATCCGGCTCGGCGTCGTCGGGGTTAATTCGCGGGGGCGTGCCTTGGCCTTGAGTTTCGCCAAGATGCCCCTCTGCGAGGTGGCCTGCATTTGTGACTGCGACTTGGATGCGATGGAGCGGTGCCGGGATGCCGTCCGAGAGGTGACCGGCAAGCGTCCGGCCGGCGAGCAGGATTACCGGAAGATGCTGAAAGACCCTTCCATCGACGGGGTCGTCATCGCCATGCCGGACCATTGGCATGCGACGGCGGCCATCATGGCCATGAAGGCTGGCAAGCATGTCTACCTGGAGAAACCGACCTCCCATTCTCCGGCCGAGAATGAATTGCTGCTCCAGGCTGCGGCCCGCTACAAGCATTCCGTCGTTGCGGTAGGAACCCAGCGGCGTTCGTGGCCTAATATCGTGGCGGCCATGGAGGAAATCAAGGGAGGGACCCTCGGAGAAGTGCATTATGCCAAATCGTGGTATACCATGGCCCGTAAATCCATCGGCCGTGGCAAGGTCGTGGACGTCCCGGCGAATCTCAACTGGGATTTCTGGCAGGGACCGGCCGCCCGTGGTCCGCAGTACAAGGACAACCTCCTGCATTACAACTGGCACTGGTTCTGGCATTGGGGAACCGGAGAGGCATTGAACAACGGGACCCATTTCATCGATCTGCTGCGGCTGGGCATGGATTTGAAATGGCCTACACAGGTGACTTCGGTGGGGGGACGGTATTATTTTGACGATGACTGGGAAGTTCCTGACACCCAGCTTGTCACTTTCCAGTTCGGTGACAAGGCATCCTTCTCATGGGAGGGACGCAGCTGCAACAATACGCCGGTAGACGGACGTCAGTATGGGGTGGCTTTCTACGGAGACAAGGGACTGACGCTCTATATGGACGGGGGCAATGCCTACCAGATTGTGGATGCAAAGGGACGGCTCGTCAAGGATGTGAAAAGCGAGCTGCAGTTCAAGGTGGGCGACACCTTCAATCCGTCCGAGCAGCTGGACTCCTATCATTTCCAGAACTGGTTCGATGCGATCCGGGGGAAGGACCGGCTCAACGCCACGCTGGAAGACGGCTGCATCAGCACGCAGTTGATGCAGTTGGGCAACATCGCCCAGCGGGTCGGTCATTCCTTGGAGATCGATCCCGCTACCGGCCGGATCGTCGGCGATCCGGAAGCCATGAAATATTGGAGCCGGGAATATGATCCGGCATGGGCTCCCAAGATTTGAAGCTAAACCCTTGACCGATGCTGTTGAATCAATTCTATACAGACCTCCTGGCCGTCAAACTGTTTGACAACCGCAAAGCGCTGGGGGAGGCGGCCGGTAAGGAAGCGGCCGACTGCCTGCGGGATCTACTGTCCCGTAAGGAAGAGGTGACCGTCCTGTTTGCCGCGGCTCCGTCCCAAAATGAATTCCTGGCCTATCTTCGTCAGGCCGGTGACATTGATTGGAGCCGTGTCATTGCGCTCCACATGGACGAGTATGTGGGGCTGGCTCATGACGCCCCGCAGGGATTCGGCAATTTCCTGCGCCGTTCCATTTTCGACATGCTCCCGTTCAAGGATGTGTTGTACATCGATGCCGGCCTCTCTCCGGAAGGGAACATGGCCCGTTATGACCATCTTCTTTCGTGTTATCCGATCGATGTTGTGTTCATGGGAATCGGCGAGAACGGCCATATCGCTTTCAACGACCCCCATGTGGCTGATTTTCATGACCCCTTGCGGATCAAGCAGGTCCGCCTGGACGAAAAGTGCCGTAACCAACAGGTCCATGACGGTTGTTTCCAGACCTTGGAGGAGGTCCCGGAATACGCTTTGTCGCTGACCTGCCCGGTGCTGTTCGGCGCAGACCGGCTTTTCTGCATTGTCCCGGCGGCCACCAAGGCAGAGGCGGTCCGGAACACCGTCCTGGGACCGGTCGGAGAGGCTTGCCCTGCGACCATCCTGCGTCGACATCCTGCCGCCACCTTGTATGTAGACCAAGACAGTGGTGCCTATATCCGATGATGGAAGTCCGCCTCATAACAGGGTTGATGGCGACCTGGCTCCTGTCGGCTTGCACCGGCAGGGATGGAGTCGTACCCGTAATCCCCGAACCGGCACGGGTTCATTTCTTTATCGGCAAGACACAAGTGGAGGACCCGGCCGGGGCTGAATACAAGGAGTCTGCCTTGTTCGGGAAAGAGGCCTACAGGATTGACATCTCTCGCAACCGGATTGTGGTGACAGCTGGCACTGATGCCGGACGGTTCTATGCCGACCAGACTCTCTTGCAACTCTATGAGGTTTATGGGGCGGGACAAGTGCCTTGCTGCAGGATAGAGGATGCCCCTCGCTATTCTTGGCGTAGCTTCATGTTGGATGAATCCCGTCATTTCTTCGGTGAAGAATATGTATTGAGAACGCTGGACTTGATGGCCCGTTACAAACTGAACAAGTTCCATTGGCATCTGACCGATACGGACGGTTGGCGTCTGGAAATCAATGCCTTCCCTGAACTGACGCGGGTTGGATCCGTTGGCAATCATACGGATATTGAAGCCCCTGCGGCCTTCTATACCCAGGAGCAGGTCCGTCGGATCATAGCGTATGCGGCCGAACGACAAATCGAGGTAATTCCTGAGGTTGATATGCCCGGACATGCCACGGCGGCGATTAGGGCCTATCCTGCACTTGGCGGCGGCTTTCATCCGGACTATCCGAACTTTACCTATAACATCGGTTTGGAAGAGACTTGTTCTTTTCTGGAAACCGTGTTGGACGAGGTCGCGGCATTGTTCCCAGGGCGTTATATCCATCTCGGCGGGGATGAGGTCTCCTATGGCTGGTCTGCTTGGGATGACTGTCCGGAAATCCTCGCCCTCATGGAGCGGGAGGGACTCCACGACAAGGCCGCAGTTTGTGCGTTCTTCTTGGGTAGGATGGCGCGTTACATCCTGAATATCGGCAAGATTCCGGTTGTCTGGTGCGATGCCCAGGAGATGGGCTTGGACGAGAAAGAAGTGACGGTGGCCTGGTGGCGGCATGACCGTGAGGACCTGCTTGCCCGTTGCCTGGAAGCCGGTCTGTCTACTGTGCTCTGTCCCCGGCTTCCCCTGTATTTCGACTATGTCCAGTCGCCGGATCATGTCGAAGGGGCGAAGTGGCGGAAAACCGAGAGTTCCGACTTAGAAGATTTGTACGGCTTTCCCGACAACCGAGCATCCTTTCCAGCAGACATATCTTCCATTATCGGTCTCTCTGCCCATCTTTGGACCGAAAGGATTGAAACGCCTGAGCGGGCAGACTTTATGACTTGGCCGAGGATGCTGGCCTTGGCAGAAACGAGTTGGACTCTGCCGGAACGAAAAGAATATGCCTTGTTCCTGGATAGACTCCCGGACCAACTGGCGTATCTGTCTTCACGACATGTCTATTATTACCATCCTCTGGCGCCGGATTCCACACCGGAACCTCCGATGCCCGTGAGATACCATCAACCGACTAATCATTGATCTGATATGTATCGAATCAATAAGTTCCACGCTTTTGTCTTGTCTGTGCTCCTGTCTTCTGTCACGGTGGCACAGAATACGCCAGTCCGCGTGTCAGGTACGGTGATTGACACGCAGGGCGCTCCTGTCGCGGGTGTGACCGTCTATCAGGACGGACCGTCCCGGAATGGGACAGTCACGGATGAGAGAGGACACTATGTCCTGTCTCTTCCGGCTGATGCAACATTGGTTTTCAACTGTCTCGGATATGCAGAGGTGCGGGTGGCGGTTAGAGGGCGTACCCGCATCGATATTTCCCTGGCAGAAGAGGACATTTCTCTGGACGCGGCCGAAGTGGTCAGCGTCGGTTATGGAACTGTAGCCCGCCGTGATTTGACCGGGTCGGTGGCCCAGGTCGGAATGGACGAAATCCGCAAGGCTCCGGTGGTGAATTTCGACCAGGCGCTCTCCGGGCGCATCGCCGGTGTTGTGGTAACGACATCCGACGGAAAGATCGGCAGTTCCGCCTCCATTATCATCCGGGGTAACAACTCCCTGACCCAAAGTTCGGCCCCGTTGTATATCATCGACGGCTTCCCGACCGAGAGTTCCTATGCAACGGCTCTCAATCCAGCCGATATCGAGAGTATCGATGTTCTCAAAGACGCTTCTGCAACAGCCATTTATGGTGCCCGCGGGGCGAATGGCGTCATCGTCATCACAACCAAGAAGGGAGTCGAAGGACGTCCGGTCGTTTCCGTCAATGCATCTTGGACTGTCAGTACACTCTCCCGCAAGGTCGATCTGATGGATGCTTACGAATTTGTCGAACTGCAGGACGAGTGGTATGCGGCACGAGGTGTGACCAACCTCTACCTGGATGGTTATAACGAGGCCGGAGACCGGATTCATAACGTATACAAGCTGGACGATTACCGGAGTGCCAAGACTGCAGATTGGCAGGATCGGATTTATCGGACGGCTCCGACGCAGAACTATAATATTTCAGTCAGCGGGGGCAGCAGATCGATCGGTAACCGCTATAATATCGGTTTCTCGACGGTTGATATGGATGGAATCATTGTCAACTCAAGCTTCCAACGCTATCAGGGCAAGTTCAACTGGGTCCAGAGCATCGGTCGGAAAATCATGCTGGAGGCCAATGCCAATTATTCCAAGGCTGTCACCAATGGGACGACACCGACCAGTGCCCAGCAGAGTTCATCGGCTTCGGGGTGGTTGATGTACTCAGTATGGGGATACCGTCCGACCAAGCCACTCCTGGCCGGAGAAATCGATGATGACTGGTTCGACCAGCTGGTCGACTCAGATATCAACGGGGCGAACGACTACCGGTTCAATCCAGCCAAGTCCGTGCGCAACGAATACCGCAAGACTACGGTCGATTATCTGAATGCCAACGTAGCGCTGAATTACGAAATGATTCCCGGGCTGAAACTCCGCATAACCGGCGGCTATGTCTCCAATCATAGTGAGGGACGCCAGTTCAATGGCTCACAAACTTATTCTGGTTATGTCGGTTCTTCTTCCGGACAGGGGATCAACGGCCAGATTACCCATACTCAGACCCGGTCCTGGCTCAACGAGAATACGCTGACATGGAACCGGACCATCCTGCACGACCATCATGCCAACCTTCTGGGGGGCGTCACATTCCAAGGCCAGGACCAATCTTACCATGGGGTTAGGGCCATCCGCATGACAACGGAAGCCCTTGGGCTCAACGGACTGCATACAGGTACTTATACGCCGGTCGTACCTTGGGAGCGCAAGTGGACCCTCATGTCTTATCTTGCCAGAATCAACTACAATTATCAGTACAAGTATTATGTGACAGTGTCTTTCCGTGCCGACGGTTCTTCCAAGTTCCCGGCGTCGAACCGTTGGGGCTGGTTCCCTTCTGCAGCCCTGGCTTGGAATTTCAACCGTGAAGCCTTCCTGAAAGACGAGAAGTGGTTGACTGCCGGAAAACTGCGTGCTTCTTGGGGACGGACCGGTAACAACCGTACATCAACCCCGTATGACTTCTATGCCCAGATAACAACAAGTCCCGGTTCGACGACATCCCTGGACTATGTGTTCGACGGATCGGTTGTCTCCGGATATTACCCGGACAATATGACCAACGACCGACTCAAATGGGAGACGACGGAGCAGGTGGATTTCGGACTGGACCTGGGTTTTCTGGACAACCGGATCAAACTGAACGCGGATGTGTATATCAAGAACACTTATGACCTGCTGCTTGCAGCGACCCTGCCCACCTCGTCCGGCTACTCCTCGGCCATGATCAACATCGGGTCGATGCAGAACCGCGGCCTTGAGTTCACACTTGGTCTAGCACCGGTCAAGACCCGCAGTTTCGAATGGGACTTCAACGCCAATATCTCATTCAACCGCAACAAAGTGACCGCTTTGACGGATAACCAATATTCCCTCTTGTCCCGCATCTCCTGGGATCAGCGCTTCAATGCACAATACCCGTATGTGACCCAGGTGGGAAAGCCGTCAGGAATGATGTACGGCTACATTTACGAAGGAACTTACAAAGCAGGAAGCTTCACGGGCAACACCCTTTCGGACGGGATTCCTTATCTGTCTTCTGTCGGCCGGAGTTCGATCCGCCCGGGGGATCCCAAGTATGCCGATGTCAATGAGGACGGCGTGATTGACGACAATGACAGGACTGTCATCGGTTGCGGCCAACCCCTGCATACAGGCGGCTTCGGAAGCACCTTCCGATACAAGGACATTGACCTTGATTTCTTCTTCCAATGGAGCTATGGTAACGACGTCCTTAATGCCAACCGCCTCATCTTCGAGAATGCTTCCGTAGGAGACCTGAACCAGTTTCATTCGATGACGGAGCGCTTCCGGGAAGA
This sequence comes from Bacteroidales bacterium, assembly GCA_017476575.1. Classification (GTDB taxonomy): domain Bacteria; phylum Bacteroidota; class Bacteroidia; order Bacteroidales; family UBA932; genus Cryptobacteroides. The sequence goes on from JAFUZO010000042.1 coordinate 137,931, forward strand.
TACCCATCCGGACAGCGACATTCCCCGGATGGGGGCGAACGGCATGTTCGTCTACTCTTCACGCGTGGTTGAGGACGGCTCTTTCCTCCGACTCAAGAATATCACCCTTGGATATTCGTTGCCGGAAAGGTTGTCCCGGAAGCTGCACATGTCGCACGTCAAGGTCTATGTGTCCGCCGAGAATATCTGGACCCTAACTGCTTATTCCGGCCCGGATCCGGAAGTATCGACCCATAATTCTGTCCTTACACCTGGTTTCGATTGGTCTGCCTATCCTCGTGCATATGGCTTGACCGGCGGTATCAATCTGACTTTCTAAACGAGATTGCAATCATGAGAAAGTATTTCAACCCTGCCGTTTGTGCTGTCATCGCAGTCGCGAGTCTGTCTTCTTGCAGTTTCCTCGACCAAGAGCCGACGGTCATTTGTTCGGAGACCTTCTACAAAAGTCAGGACGAGGTCCTGTACGGGCTGGCGGGAGTGTACGGCGTCATCAACAGCCTTCAGTTGTATGGCGTCGACTATTCCCTATACCTTTCCGGTGTTGATGACCTGTCCTGGTATAACCGGTCATCCTCCAACCAGTTTTCTAACTTCTATCAACATGATGCCTCGACAGCCGAGATCTACGATACCTGGACTTGGCTCTACAAGGGAATCAACAATGCGAATGCCTTCATGGATGCGCTCGGAGAATCCGACTTGGATCCCGATGGCCGGATGTATGCAGAGGCACGCTTCCTGCGGGCATTCTACCATTTCTTGTTGGCCCAGGCATGGGGCGATGTCCCGCTACGGGATTGTTCCGTGACCTCCTACGACAAGGCCAACCTGGCAGCGACGTCACAGTACGAAGTGTTGGCATGGGTGGCAGCCGAAATGGAGGCCTGCCTGCCCGATCTGTCTGAAGGACTGGAACATACGCCCTCCCGGGTCTGCCGGTCCGTGGCACAGGGCCTCTTGGCCCGCGTGTGCTTGTTCATGGCGGGGAAAAGTGTCATGGGCGGGGATAAGAGGGCCCTGTATGCCCAAGCACGGGAGTGGGCCGGAACAGTCATTGCCACAGGGGCGCATCAACTTAATCCCAGCTACAGCCAGGTTTTCATCAATATGATCGGGGATCGTTACGACACTGAATACCACGAATCGATGTGGGAGGCGGATTTTGTGGGAGACCGGTCGAGCGCCGACCGATGGTCCAATGGCACCATCGGTTGCATGATCGGCCTCCAGAGCACGGCCATCGACGATCTCGCTTCGCTCCGGTGCAACTATGCATACGGCATGTACAACGGCTCGCTCAAACTGTGGGACCTGTATTGGGAGGCTGACCGGACAGAGGATGAGGTCCGGCTGGACGAGGTCACCGATGTTCGCCAGGCATGGAACCTTCCTCCATACAATTATGCCGGCTACACTGGTTCCATGCCCATCTATCCCTACGGAGGGGACGAATCGATGGGGAAGCCGCGCAACAGCAAGGACCGTACGCCTTATTACACATCGGGAGCCTCTGGTTTTGTCACGACCAATGAGGATCCGCTCGTCGTTCCAGGTAACCGCAACTGTGGTAAATGGCGCCGCGAGACGGAATATGAACCGGTCAGTTCGGTGGCAAAGGCCCAGTTTACCCAGATCAACTTCCCGATTTTGCGTTATGCGGACGTGCTGTTGATGTATGCCGAGGCTGATTTGGAGAGTAGCGGTTCCGTCTCGCAGGAAGCTTATGATTGCGTCAAGCAGGTCCGGGACCGGGCCGGCATCAAGACGAAGCCCTATGAGGTTTACGATGCGGCCTCTTTCCGACAGCTGGTCCGCAATGAACGCGGGCGGGAACTATGTTTCGAAGCCTTGCGGAAATATGATCTGATCCGTTGGGGTATTTTCACCGATGCGATGAAGGACTATTCCCGTTATGCGGGAGATCTCCGCTGGTCGGAAATGACAACGACCCGGTATGCGCTCAATATGGCCAGTTTTGTAAAGGAGCGCCACATCGTCTACCCGATTCCTTCCATCGAGTTGGGCGTGAACACGTTACTTAGACAAAACCCTCTCTGGTAATATGAAACGGCAACTGCATATCCTTTTCTTCCTGGCCATACTGGCGGTTGTGTCCGCTTGCCGTCAGGAAATCGTTTATCCAGTGACCTGCCAAGTCACGTTGGATGCCGCCAACACCTACTTTGCTGGCGATCCGGTCCGCTTCCTGATCAAGGGAAATGTGGACAACCTGCTGTTCTATAGCGGGGAAATCAACCATCAGTACATGTATAGCACCCGTTACTCGGTCGGTCATGACGAAATCAATTCGGCCCTCCTGCGGGTGGACTACCAGCCGCGGTACGGTTATGCGGATGGCCTGAGTGTCTATGTCTCAGACTCGTTCCCGGGATTGGATGGTGCTGATTTCGAGAAGGACCGATCGACCATCCGGCAGATGGTGCTAGATGGGATGCCTGGTTGGACCGAACTGCCTTATGACGAAGGGGCAAGCACTGTTTGGACCCATCAGGATTACGACATCAGTGGCTATGTGGACAATTTTGTCCTGGCCTTCCACTGGAATCCCGTATTGGGCTCGTTGGCTCAGCGCCATTATTGGATCAGTGGAGATATCTTTATCGACATCAAAGGAGCTCCCGCGTCAACCCTCGGATTCCAGGGCATTGATTGGGTGGCCATCATGCTCAACGACGAGTACACCCAAGACCCTTATACGCAAAGGGGCAATCCTGGTTTCGACTTATCCAGACCGCAGACGGCGGACATCATGGTCAACGGCTGCAACGGAGCGCCTTCGATGGGAGGGGCTGCTGGTGGCGTCGAATATGCCCATGACGGCTGGCTGGTCACTCGGCCGATGACGCTTACCCGGGTGGCTCATGATGAAGGGGTCGTCATCAAGAATCTCCAAAACTACTTGGATTCCTATGAATATGTGTTCGAGGAGCCCGGGACCTACACAGTGACCTTTGTCGCGGTCAACCGTAATGTGGATGGCCGGTCCAAGGTCATCAGGGAATTGGAAATCAATATTTTTCCTAAAGATTGACAACAATGGAACCGATTATGGAACGACACGTCGCCACAAAGGTCGCCCTGGCCGCCGTTTCTGTCGCCTTGGTACTCGCATGCCAGCATGCGGTAGAACTGGATGAACAGGTGACCGGCCTGGAAAACCGGGTGGCCGCCTTGCAGCAAGCCATCAGCGCGACGAACCAAAATGCATTGGCAATCCGGGCGCTGCTCGCACAGGAAACCCTGATTGTCGGATATGCTGAAACGGAGTCCGGCATAGCGATTGAACTGAGCGACAACACGACGCTCAACATCTTTTATGGGCAGACGGTAGCCTGGACGGTCCCAGTCCTCGGTATCGATGCCGATGGTCGGTGGTGTATCTCGCTGGATGGTGGACAAACTTTCGAGTATATCCGGAAAACTTCCAATATCCATGATGGCGACGGAGTGACCCCGCAGATCGGCATTGATGCCGAAGGTTATTGGACCTGCTCCCACGACGGCGGGAAAACATATGGACAAATCCTCGGGGCCGACGGGCTGCCCATCAGCGCCCAAGATGGCCGAGTCGTCTCCGGAAGTTATTCCTTCTTCAAAAACGTAGCATACGATACAGAAATGGAAGAACTGGTTTTTAGCCTGCTTACCGGGGAGATATTACGGATTCCGGTCGTGGAGACCTTCTTTGTGCGGGTAGTCAATTTCCCGGAAGAGGCGGAAATCCACCTGGGAGAGACACTGGCCTATGAAATAGAGATGTCTGATATTGAAAATGCCCTTTGGAAGGGTCCGGAAGGATGGAGGGCTATTTTGACAGACGACCAGGTCCGCTTCATGGCACCGGAAGAAGCAGAGGCGGGAGAATATATTTTCTCTCTCTTGGTGGTCTCGCCCAAGGGTTTCCAGAGGACTTACCATTACAGGTTCAGCCTTAAAGCAGAACACATTGACGATATGGGAAACGAATACTGGAAACGGTTCGACCAAGGACTGGCTGGCAATGTGCTGCTCGACTTCTCTTATGCCGGTTACCGACATGGGGAGACGGCTCCTCCGGACGCTTTTGCCCTGGGATACAAAATATACGATGTGATGGACTATGGTGCCGTTCCTGATGACGGCAAATCCGACCGGGATGCTTTCCTGAGTTGCCTCCAGGATGCACTCGGCGTCGGTTATCAAGTGGAGGATGACCACATTGTCTTCGGCCCCAAGGAAAAGGCAAATGCCGTGGTTTATTTTCCAGAAGGGGAGTATATCCTGCACACCTCGGCAGATGATGTGATGACGGAGGCAGGCGTCCGATCCCGGGAAATCATCATCCGGGCCGGTCACCTCGTGTTCAAGGGAGCCGGCCGCGATAAGACGCGGATCTTGATGCAGGATCCTGCCTTGCCCCGGAATGAAGATTTGTATTCTTCGCCGAACATGATTGCTTTCCGTAACTGGTCGGGTCTGAGCGACTATACTGTTCCGGTGTCGGTGACGGAAGATGCTGAGAAAGGAGATTTTTCGGTCAAGGTTAGCCAGACGGTCGGTGTGACCAAGGATTCTTGGGTCTGCCTATGGGCAGAGGTGTCCGATCCTGAATATGTCGTAGCAGAACTGGCGCCCTATCAGGCCTCGATGGAATGGGATATTTCCCGTCAGGTCAAGATATACGACTACCATCAGGTGAAGGAGGTGTCGACAGATGAAGTGACCTTCTATGAGCCGCTTATGCACGATGTGCAGGCCGGGAGAGGATTCGTCTTGAAGAAATTTGCCCATTACGAAGGGGTCGGCATCGAGGATATAACCTTTGCCGGAAATGCCAAGTCTGACTTCAAACATCATGGCAGTTGGCAGGATGACGGCGGCTTCAAGCCATTGCTGTTCATGCGGGTAACGGACAGTTGGGTACGCCGTTGTGCATTTGAGAGTGTGAGCGAAGCTTTTACCTTCCATACCAGCGCCAACTGTTCTGGTTATGATATCCGTTTCACCGGATGGCGAGGCCATGCGGCCATGCGGTCGGCCGCCTCCTCCCGGATTTTCATCGGTGCGACCGTGGACGAGACCAAGGGCCTGGTGGATGCAACGAACCCTACTGTATCTGGCGGTACATTCATGGAGAATGTCGGTCAGTTCCATGGCGTCGGTGTTAATGGAACGACAATGGGAACCGTGCTCTGGCGGAATGTCTACGGGCATGATTCCAGTTTCGAGTCCCATGCCGACCAGCCACGTGCCACCCTCCTTGATTGTTGCGAAGGCGGATGGATGGAATACCGTCAGGGCGGTGGTACAGCCGCTCTTCCGAACCATCTGTCCGACCTGACCATTTGGAACTACCGCTCCTCCGACAACCATGTCGGGCGCTGGTCCGGAGACGGGTCTTATCTGTGGTGGGATACAGGAAGCCGCAGCATCAAGTTCCTGCCTCCGATTATTATAGGATTCCACGGAGCAGCCTGCCGATTCAATCCGGAAGAAGTGCTCGTCAATGAAAGCCAAGGGACGGCGGTGGAGCCTACATCTCTCTATGAAGCTCAACTGCGACGTCGTCTCGGTTATATCCCGGCGTGGCTCAATTCATTGAAATAACTGAAAACCATTATGATATGAAACGCATTATAATATATCTTTGCTGCTTGCTGATTGCGGCGGGCCTTCCGGTCGGCCTTCTTGTCAGTTGCAATAATGAGGTCGATGATCTCCGGAACCGTGTGGACGATCTGGAAGCCCGGGTCCGTATGCTTGAAACATCTCTGACGGCCCTCAACGGCAATATCGAGGCTCTTCAGGTATTGGCTGGCGGTGGAACCATCAGTTCGGTCGGGGAAAAGGATGGTGTCTATTCCATAACCCTTTCCAACGGTCAGGTTCTGACCATTAACCAAGGCTCCATAGGGGTCGGGTATGCCCCGATCATGACCATCGACGCCGATGGCTGGTGGATGGCAGATTATCAGGATGGCAATGGCCCCCAGTTCGTCCTGGACGCAGCCGGTCAGAAAGTGGCGGCCCGCGGTTCGGACGGCATGACGCCCCGCTTCGGAGTGGATTCCGAAGGCTATTGGACCGTCAGTTATGACGGAACGGCCTACACCCGCGTGACAGATGTGGACGGAAATCCGGCCAAAGCCGTTACGGATGAATCCGGAGAGGATTCATATTTCAAGGATGTCAGGGTTGAGGATGATATCTTTTACCTGACACTCCGCAATGGAGAGGTCTACCAGGTGCCGGTTGTCAAGGATTTCCTCTGCACCATCAAGGATGTGGAGACCATCCAGGTATTCGCTCCAGGCGAGGAAAAATCATTCACGATGGAGATGAAGGGAGTCGTGGAAACGTTTCTGTCGGCTCCAGAAGGATGGACGGCTTCGTTGTCCTCTTCCTTGTTGACCGTGAAGGCTCCAGGAACTACCAAAGCCGTCCTGGCAGATATGGCGATAGATGTCACGGTCCTTGCCATTTCCCGGCAGGGATATTCTGCAATGGCCAAAGTCCGTGTCCAACTGGACGGATCGGCCGTCGGTGCGGAGCCGAAAGTCGGCATTTCGGTCAGCGAGGTGACTTATGAGGCCGTTACGTTCTCGGTCGTTGTAGAGGACTGCACCTCGTGGAAATACTTCTTCCAGTCGGCTTCGCAGGATGCTCCCGGTGTTGCCCGTCTTTTGACGGACGGCACTGAAGGAAGTGAAAAGACATTAAAATTCAATGGATTGGCAGAGAAGACTTCCTATGCGCTCTATGTGCTTCCGATCAACGGGGATGTTTTCGGCCCGGTGGCCTCCGCTATTGCAACGACCGGTGCAGAACCTGTTGCCGCCTACGACGACAACTATACGGCATATCAGGAGGGAAAGGCTATCCATATTGCCGGTCTCAAATATGATAAGGTGACCTGGGGCGAGCCTGTCCTGGTTACGGCGACTTCCACAGAGACGGACCTCCGCGAGTTCATCCATGACAAGACCGGCATCTTCTTCCTGGAAGAGAACGAAGGCTGTCATTTCGTGAGTGTGAAGACCGCTCAGACACAGATAACCAAAGATGTTATCCTTATCAGCCGTTACAAGGACAAGCCTGTGACTTACAAACCGGGCCGCTATCACAACCTCCGGAAGGGCGGCACCTTTGCTGTCAAGGACATCATTATCGACCTCGATAATTTGACAGAGGCATATTTCTGCAATTTCACGTCGGTTGCGGATGGCGGTCCTCTTGCCAACCTTCATTTTGACGGTTGTGACTTCCTGACCGGTGCAGCGAAGCAGTTGACTTATTCGACCAACCATGTCCTGGTGAGGAGTATCCGTTTCTATAACTGCTATATCGAGTCGACCAAGGCCGGACGGATGGACTTCATCTCCTTATCATCCAATCCCTATCTCGACAATGTCAAGGAAATCGTTTTTCACAACAATATTTTCTACAATCCCAACACATCGGGAGCCCTGACCCTCTTCGGGTCCACGATGGCCGCTCCTGTCAGCGGAAATACGCAGGAGACAGACATCACTTTGTCACAGAATACTTTCTATGGAACGGCCGGCAGCAACGTGCTCATCCAAGTGTCCGGGGCCCGGAGTCTCACGGTCAGCCGGAACCTGTTCTATGCGCCGGAGGGACAGACCGCCCATACCTTTGTCCTCCGGACAAATGTCGAGGGGGAAGTAGAATGTCAGGTGGATGATAATATTGCTTATGGAGCACCGGACACCGAGATCACCCACAGCAATTCCATATTCAAATTGACGGAAGGCAACAGGGTGCCCAAAGTGGCGGATGATCCCATGATGGATGCCGATCCGGCAAAACGGGACTTCACCCCGATTGCAAAATATATTGATTACGGAGCCCAGCGATGAAACGTTCAATCTTCTTGCTTGCGTGTGCTGTAGGGCTGTGCTCTTGCAGTCACAAGAATTTTTCGGTATTCGATGCATTATATTATCGAGACAAGCCGGACCTGTCTGCCGATGGAATTTCCCGGATCAAGTTGATTTATGAAAAATTTCTTGTCACGGACGGAGAACTTGATTGGGAAAAGGTCGATCGGCAGGTGTCAGAAACGGTGGAGGAGGGGTGCCGGACGGTCAGTATCGATATCGAATCATGGTATTCTGACCGGACACCGGAGGAAATCACCTTGCGGCTGGATTCCTTGTTCGGGCGGTTCCGGGCTGCGGATCCGGATATCCAGATAGGCAATTATGGCGTACCGGTGCAGAACTTAAACGTGCTGCATCATGTTGTCCTTGAGCGGGGAGTTGCAGAAGAGGAGGTCATTCCTCGCTGGGAGAAGTCCAGCCAAGTCCGCGAACCGGCCGGCTCGGTCAGTGATATCCTCCTGCCTTCCCTGTATATTTACAATTACGATATAGACCAGTGGGAGCGAGATCTTCGGACGACGATGGAACGGGTCCGTACCCTCTATCCTGACAAGAAGGTCTACATCTATCTTTGGCCACAATGTTACGATTGGAAGACGAGCCCTTATTATATGCAGTTCCTTTCCGGAGACCAGTTCGAGCGGCTGTTGGAGGCGGCCTATTCCTGTACCGACGGGGTTATCCTCTGGGCAAGTGGGGTTGAGAGCCACCGGGACCGGGTCCCAGTCTTTTGGGACGATGGACGGGTGCAGGACATCTATGCCGGGGTGCAACGGTTCTTGAAGCGCCACCGGCGTCATATTCAGATAAAATAAGGCACCATGAAAAAGCACATCATCCTTTTCGCAGCGCTTCTGCTGCTTTGTGTGTCTGCTTCTGCCCGGGAGATCCGATTGGGAATCATCGGGCTGGACACATCACATTCAACGGCATTCTCGAAACTTTTGAATGATCCCGTTTCGGAAGACCCCTATGTCCGACGGTTCCAGGTCGTGGCCGCTTATCCGTATGGAACGATGACCATCGAATCGGCGGCGAAACGGATTCCGCAGTACATTGAGGAAGTCAAGACTTATGGTGTGGAGGTCGTCACATCCATTGCCGAGCTGCTGGACCGGGTAGATTTCGTCCTGATCGAAACAAATGACGGGCGGCTGCATCTGGAACAAGCCTTGGAGGTTTTCAAGGCGGGCAAGGGCTGCTATATCGACAAGCCGCTTGGAGCCACTCTCGGAGAGGTGATGGCGATCTACCAAGTGGCGGAACAATATGGTACTCCGGTCTTCTCATCTTCTGCCCTCCGGTTCTCTCCTGAGAATGTGTGGATCCGGAAGGGCGCATACGGTCCTGTGAAAGGTGCCGATGTCTATTCTCCCCATCATCCCGAACCGACGCATCCGGATTTCGGCTACTACGGCATCCACGGGGTCGAGACCTTGTTCACCGTCATGGGGACAGGGTGCCAGGAAGTCGTCCGGATGCATACGGAAGAAGGAGATATTGTCACGGGACGTTGGGCAGACGGCCGTCTGGGTACTTTCCGTGCGATTGTCACGGGGCCCAACCTTTACGGAGGAACGGTCATTGTTGCCGACAAAGCCGTTCCGGCAGGTGGTTATGTCGGCTATCTGCCGCTCCTGCATGCCATTCTCGACTTCTTCGAGACCGGCATTCCGCCGGTCGGGCAGGAAGAGACCTTGGAGATGTTCGCCTTCATGAAAGCATCGAACATGAGTCTGGAAAGGGGGGGCCGGCCGGTTTCCTTGAAAGAGGCGATCCAGGCCGGGCGCAAGGATGCCCGGAAGATTCTGAAGACGCTCCGGAGGCGCTGACAGCCTGTTTGCCCTTCCTTGCCCGAAACGACATAATATATAATCATAACCAATTAATATTGAACCTGAAATGAGAAAGAAGCTGATTTTCATCTTCCTGCTTCTGCTTGTTGCTTTTCCGCTGTCCGCACAGGATTTCAGAGGATATGTGACGAGCCAGACGGGCGAACCCCTCGCCGGGGTGAGTGTCTTGGTCAAAGGGACGGCCGACGGGGCCGTGACCGACGGCGAAGGCCGCTTCACCATTGCCGCCAAGACCGGGGACATCCTCCTTTTCTCTTTCCTCGGCATGATGCCGGAAGAAGTTGCCGTCCCTGCCGGTGGTCTCATCCATGTGACGATGCGCGAGGATATCGCCGCGCTTGATGCGACGGTGGTCGTTGCCTACGGTGCCCAGAAACGGTCCAGCCTGACCGGGGCTATATCGACAGTGTCTGCAACGGATGTATTGAAGGCTCCTGCTACAGGTATCAGCAATATCGTCGGAGCGCGTGTGTCTGGCATCTCCGCCGTCCAGTCCAGCGGCCAGCCGGGTTCCGACAATGCTTCCCTGACCATCCGCGGACAGGGGAACGTGATTTTCGTCATCGACGGAATCCGCCGCACGGAAGCGGATTTCAACGGCCTCGACCCGAATGAGATCGAGTCGATTTCCGTGCTCAAGGACGCCTCGGCCGTGGCGGTGTACGGGCTGGATGCCAACGGCGCCTTCGTCGTGACCACCCGCCGGGGCCGGGAGGAGGATGTTTCCATCGAATATGCCGGAACGGTCGGAATCAGCCAGAATGCGGAAAGGCAGGAATGGCTGGACGGCCCTTCCTATGCGTACTGGTACAACAAAGCTCGTGTCCTGCAGGGAGATACCGAGGTCTTCACTGAAGAGATGGTCCAGAAAATGAGAGACGGCGTGGACGGCTGGGGCAACACGGACTGGTACGGCAAGATCTACGGGACCGGCGTACGGCAGCATCATAACCTTTCGGCCTCGGGCGGGAGCCAGAAGGTCCATTTCTTCGCCTCCATCGGTCTGTTGGATGAGAAAGGGAACATCAAGAACTACAATTACACCCGTTACAACCTCCGCTCCAACGTGGATGCCAGCCTGGCCAAGGGATTGAGCCTGAACCTCGGCATCTCCAGCCGGGTCGAAGACCGGGACGCCCCGTATTTCACAGCCAACCCCAACTCCTTCATGAACGTCCCCATGCAGACCTGCTACGCCTTGCCGTACATGCCAGAAACCGTCGAGACGGAGGACGGACGGGTCCTGTACACGGCGAATCCCACCAACGGTTCTCCGGTCACGCCTGTCGCCTCCACGCGGGAGTCCGGATACAGCCGCTCCACCCTGACCTATACCCAAGCCGATTTCAGCCTGCGCTACGAGGCGCCGTGGCTCGAAGGGTTGGCTTTCAAGTTCCAGGGGGCCTACGATGTTTCGTCCTCCCGGTACAAGACGTTGCGGACCCCGATGGAAGTGATGCTGCTCACCCTCCCGAATGCCGATACGGAGGTCCTGGGATACACCAAGACCTATTACAGCGTGATCGGGAATACACCGGTGCTTTCCGAGACCGCCGGGAACACTAGCCAGATCACCAGCCAGACGAGTGTCACATACGACCATCTTTTCGGCAGGCATTCCGTAGGACTCCTGGCCCTGGCCGAGACCCGGGAGCGGCGGACCCATTCGATGGGAGCCACCGGCTACGGACTCGACTTCGTGCAGTTGGACGAACTCTCGAACATCACGAACCTGACCGGCTCTTCGGAGAACAAGACGCCGGACATCTCGGGTTCCAGCGGCCATTCCCGGGTGGCGGGCTTCGTGGGCCGGTTGAATTACAACTATGCCGAACGCTATTATCTGGAGACATCGGTAAGGTATGACGGGAGTTATCTGTTCGGCGGGATGAACAAGCGGTGGGTACTCTTGCCGAGTCTGTCGATGGCCTGGAGAATCAGCAATGAAGAATGGTTCAAGGTCGACCCGGTGGACCACCTCAAATTCAGGCTTTCCATCGGAAAGACGGCTTCCAGCGGGGTGAGCGCCTTCCAATGGATGAATACGATGAACTTGAACCAGAATGCCGTTGTGATCGGTGGAGCCAGCCAGACCGCCATCACCGCGTCGGTGCTCGGCAATCCCAACCTTACGTGGGCACAGTGCCTGAACTACAATGCTGGTCTTGATGCGACACTCTGGCATGGACTCCTCGGGGTCGAACTGGATGTTTTCTATAAATACGAATACGACAAGCTGTCCTCTGTCACCGGAGCCTGGCCTCCGTCGATGGGAGGGTACTATTTCTCCTCCGCCAATGTCAACAAAGTGGACTATAAGGGCTTCGACCTGACCCTCACCCACCGGAACCGGGTCGGCTCCGTGGATTACGGAATCAAGGCGATCTGGTCGTGGGCTTACGGAAGATGGCTCAGATATGCTGGCGACTCCGAGAACGCGCCGGATTACCAACGGCTCACCGGCAAGCAGATCGGGGCCAGGCGGGGCCTTGTGGACATGGGCCTGTTCC
>JAFUZO010000043.1 GCA_017476575.1 Bacteroidales bacterium
CTATATACTTCAGACAAAACCAGTGAATCACGAACAACTCGCTGAGAATCGAGTATCCGACGAATATCGGACAGAACACAAAGAGAGCGCGAAAATCGCACTCTCAAAGGGTTGGGTAACTGACTTTTAAGACGGTCTGGGAGGTACGAAGCGACAGGAGCGTTGAAGCAGATGCATGGAAGGGTTGGGCTTCGGCCCCCTTGGAAAATCCTACAGCACGGCCACTTCCAAAACACACAAATCCCGACCCAACCATTCCGGATAGGGTTGGGATTCGTTTTTTGCAACCGGTTGTTATTCAGCCGTTTCCTTTATTTCGCATTCCCAACCCCACCAGCCGGACCAACCCTTCCCAAAGACAGGACGCCCGGTGGCGGAACCTACAGCGCAGCGAGGGCGGAAAGGACCTTTTCCTGGGGGGCGTCCTTCAGGAGGACGGTCTTGTCGGCGTCCAGGAGGTACATCGAGGGGATGGCGCGGACGTTGTAGGTGAGGTTGCGGCGGATCAGGTAGTTGTGGTCGTAGCCGTTGATCCAGACGGAGGGATAGTCGGCGATGTGGGCCTTCCACTCTCCGACTTCCTCGTCGATGTAGACGTCCACAACCTTGAGGCGGCCGGAGGCGATGAGCGCGGTGATTTCAGACGAGGCAGACATCGCCTCCATCATCTCCTGGCAGGCATGGCAGCCGGGATTTCCGAAAATCAGGAGCACGTAGTCGGCCCGGATGCCGTACAGGGTGCGTACCCTCCCCCGGGAGTCGGTGAAGGAGAAGTCCGCCGCCGGGGTACCGGTCCGGTTGAGGTCACACATGCGGGCATCCCACGCATACCCCTTGCGGTAGCCGCTGTCGACGAGGTCGGACTGGCCAAGCCGCCGGACGAAGGGCAGGTAGAGGTCTTCGCTGCGGACCGGGGAATTGGCATCGTAAAGATATTTCTTCGTCAGGTCCACCAGTTCCTTGAAGACGTTGGACTCCGGATATTTGCGGGCGAAGCTGTCCAGGCGGCCATAGAAACGGTCCACGGCGGCGGCACCTTCCGGCAGGGGCACCATGCCGAGGAGGGTGGCCCAGGTGCCGAACTGCTCCTCGACGGTCTCCAGCAGCACACCGTTGACCGTCATCGAGTCGCAGCCGTAGACCCGCGCCGTGTCGGTGAAGCGGTCCCAGAAATGGGCCGTCAACCAGCCGAGACGTTCTTCCTGACCGGTGTACACGGACGGAATGTCCACGGAGGGGAAATCCCGTGTTACCGGTGCCGGCGCGACGGTTTTCCGTCCCCCGCAGGCGGCGAGGACGAGGACGAGGACGAGGGCCAGAGAGGACAGCGCCCTACGCATTTTCCTTGATGATGGCTTCGGATACATTGATGATAAAGTCGCCCATCCGTTCGAGCTCTGCCACCACATCGATGTAGTAGACACCGGTCTGGTAGTTGTACTCTGAATTTTCGATATTGGTGATGTGTTCTTCGCGGAGGTTGTTGCGGCACTCGTTGATCCGGTATTCCGCGTTCTGCGCATTGGAGATGTCCCGGAGCTGGCGGTACGGGACCTTGAGGTTGCCGTTCATGGCCGTGTAGGCGGCATCGACGTAATCCATCATCAGGTTGAGCTTGCGGACCATCTCCGCGTCGAAGTGCTTGCCGTGTGCCTGGGCACGCTTGAGGATGCGGCTGATGGTTTCGCCGGAATCGCCGAGGCTTTCCAGTTCGCCGATGATCTTGTACATGGCCTTGATGCGGGTCGCGGAGATGTTGGAGATCTCGCCCCGCGAGACCTCGTTGAGGAAGGCGGCGATCTCGTATTCGATCTTGTCGGTGATTTCCTCGTATTTCACCAGTTTCTGGATGCGCTTCTCGAATTCCTCGGGATCGGTCTCGTTGATGGCCTCCCGGACATGCTGGAAGCCCTTGCAGCACACTTCGCCGAAATGGACAACCTCCTGTTTGGCCGCATCGAGGGAAAGCTCCGCCGTCGAGAGCGGGCCGCCGGAGATGTACTGGAGCCGGAATTCTTCATCCTCGCCCTTGGATGGGAAGAGCATGCAGCAGAGCTTGGCGATGAACGGGATGAACCAGACGAGGATCAATGTGTTCACGACATTGAACAGGGTGTGCATGGTACAGACGCTGTACAGGAGGGAGGTCTGGATGGCCTCGGCACTGGCGGAGTCGGTCAGGTCGGCCGTGTTCGGGTCCGGCAGGCCAAAGAAGGTTACGACAGAGCCGACGAGGCGGAGGAACAACGGGAAGATGCACAGCACCCAGCACACGCCGAAGGTGTTCATAATGGTGTGGGAAATCGCTGTGCGCTTGGCGTTTACGTTGCCCACGGAGGCGGCGATGTTGGCGGCGATGGTGGTACCGATGTTTTCGCCGAGAATCATCGCAGCAGCCAGCCGGAACGGAATCACACCGGTCGTCACCAGGATCATGATGATGGCCATGGTCGCTGCCGAGGACTGGAAGCACACCGTGAGGATGATGCCGATGAGGAGGAAGATAAAGATCGAGCCGATACCCCACTGGGTCCAGGTCGTGAGAAAGCCGAGCCGCTCCGGAGTGATGAGCACCTGGGCTGTCGAGCGCAGCTGGGCGAAACCGATGAAGAAGAGGGCGAAACCGATGATGATGCTGCCGAGGTCGCGAGTGCCCTGGTTCTTCTTGTTCTGCATGAGCACATAGCCCACCAGGATCAGCGGATAGGCGAAATCGGCCATGTTGAACGAAAAGCCGAAGACCGCCATGATCCAGGACGTGATGGTCGTGCCGATATGGGCGCCCATGATGACGCCGATGGCTTGTCCGAGCACGAGAAGCCCTGCATTGACGAAGCTCACGACCATGATGGTGGTCGCCGTGGACGACTGGATGACGGCCGTCACCCCGATACCGGTGACGATCTGTTTGAAAGGGTTGGATGTCATCGAGGCGAGGAAGGCCCGGAGACCGTCGCCCGCGACTTTCTGGAGACCCCCACTCAGAAGACTGAGGCCGAAGAGGAACAGGGTGACGGCGCCCAGCAGAGTGAGGATTTGGAGAAGAATGTCCATCTAGTTCAAGTTTTAGCTAAACGGGACAAATTTAGCTAATTTTTATTAGATTTGTAACATCCCGTGTTTGACACTTTGATTTTGTCGAACCGGGGATGATTCAAGGCCACAGACCGCTGTAGGGGCGATTTGTGGCCTTTGCATTTTTTCTGAGAATGTAGCAATATTGCCACATTGCGTTTGACACTTGTCGGAGTTC
>JAFUZO010000044.1 GCA_017476575.1 Bacteroidales bacterium
GCGGTCAATTTGATGGCAGGCCTGGCTGCCTACTCGTTCTTTCCGAAGAAGCCGATGATTGACGTAGAACGCGTCTCGCCCTATGAAAAAAGCCTTATCCAACTGTCTCTCTTTTAGTTATATTTCGTCGAACTCACGTTATTTTAAATCAGGACAAATATATGTTTTTTCCACGGATGAACCACCCCCGAGAGCATGGTACAACCGGATCGAATCCTGCCGACAGGCCGCCCGGGCCTGCACCAGGGCGTCCCGGGCGGACAAGAGGGATTTCTCGACAGTGAGCACTTCCAAATAGGAGACCGAACCGTATTCCATCGACAGTCTCGTGCTACCGGCTGCCCGCTGCAAGGCTTCCACCTGTTTTTCAAGCAGTTCAACCTTCTGGTTGTCCGCCTCATAGGCATCCAGGATATCCTTCACTTCCAGCGCCGCATCGAGCAGCGCCTGCCGGAAAGCAACCAGGGCCTTTTCCTGCTCCGCCCGGGCCGATCGGACACCGGCGACCAGGCTGCCCGCCTGCAGCAGAGGCTGGGTCAAGGAAGCCCCCACAGAGGTCAGGAGACCGGCCAGATCCACGCCGGCCGTCAGACTTACAGACGGATACAACTGGCTTCTGGCCATCCGGACCTGGTACCAAGCCTCGGCCAGCCGCCTTTCTGCCATCGCAACATCCGGTCTGGCGCCGAGCCATTCAACCGGAATTCCGTCCACCAGGGAAAGTGGAAGTTCCAGGCTGCCGTCCATGGCCTCGAAGTCCTCCACCTCCCTGCCGAGCAGGGAAGAAAGGCTCCGCAGCACTGCGGACCGTTGATACGCCAGGTCCGCTCCGGATGTCCGGACAGCCGCCAAGGCAGCCTCATATTGGGCCAGCGCCTCTTCATGGACCAGACCTGCCTCTTTCATCACGGTAGCGGCCTTGACGGTCTTCTCCCACATGGTTACTGACTCGGCGGTCAGCGCCGACCGTCCATCCAGTGTCGCCAGCATATAATACAGCGTGGCAACATCCGCAACCATTTCCGCCTGGACGCCCCGGAGAGCGGCATCTCCCTCCTTCACGGCCTCTTCGGCATAGCGTCGTCCGTTCACCAGGGAACCCGGGACAGCGTGTTGCCATGAGGCGCGGACAGGCAGGCTTCCTTCCGTTGCGGCCGGGGTGCTCCAACTTCCGGAAGCCGTCAGTTCAGGAAGCCATTGGAGGCGGGAGGAACGGAGGGACTGCTCCGCCTGGTACAGGTTCAGTTCCGCGGTACGGATATCGGCATTACGGGCCAGCGCCGTGTCGATCAGGTCGGTAAGGACGGGGTCCTGGAAGAAGGTCTGCCAGGACGGGACCCTCAAAGTATCGGACAGATGGATGTCCGAAGGTCGTCCATAGGGACGGTAGATGCCGCAGGAAGACAGCCCTACGAGCAGCAGTACGATAATTTCAAGCCTTTTCATTTCCGATTCCTCCTGATTTTCTCCTGGAGCCCTTGGAAAATGACAAACAGGCCGGGCACGATGAACAGCAGGGCCAGGGTTCCCAAGACCATCCCGCCGATGACGCTGATACCCATCGTCCGGTTGCCGTTCGCGCCTACCCCGCTTGCAAAAGCCAGCGGAACCATGCCGATGATGAGGGTGGCAGAGGTCATCAAGATCGGCCGCAGACGGACCTTGGCCGCAGCCAAGGCAGATTCCGTCAATCCCATCCCCGATGCGCGCATCTGGGTGGCATATTCCGTCAGGAGAATGGCCGTCTTGGCGAGCAGGCCGATCTGCATGATGAGCCCGGTCTGCATGTAGATATTGTTCTCCAACGAGAACAGTTTCGCGGCGAGGAAACTCCCCAGCATGCCGGCCGGGACGCTCAGCAGCACGGCGAACGGGATAGTGACACTCTCATACAAGGCGCAGAGAATCAGATAGATGAAGACGGCGCAGATCAGGAAGACCATCCACGTGGTGCCTCCGGCCGAGGCTTCCTCCCGTGACATGCCGCCGAACTCGAAACCATATCCTTCCGGCAGGGAAGCCGCTGCCGCCTCCCGGATCGCGGCGATGGCCTGCCCGGAACTGTACCCGTCCGCCGGCATGCCATAGACAGCGATGGAAGAGAACAGGTTGAAACGGGACAGGCTCTCGGCGCCATAGACCCGCTCCAGGCGGATGAACCCGCTCAAGGGAGCCATTTCCCCACCCGAGGTCCGCACATACAGGCGGGACAGGGATTCCTCGTCCATGCGGAATTCCGGCGAAGCCTGGGCGATGACCCGGTATAATTTAGAAAAACGGTTCAAATTGGAAATGTAGATGCCTCCGACATAGCCGGAAAGGGCGCTCAGCACGGCGGAAGGAGAGACCCCGCGCCGCAGACACTGGACGGCATCCACTTCGACCGAGAACTGGGGATAAGACGTGTCGAAGGTCGTGTAGGCCCGTGAGATTTCCGGCCTGGCGTTCATCTGGTCGATCAGGGTCCGCGTCACCCGCAACAGGTCCTCCACCGAGCCGCCTTTCCGGTCCTGCACATGGAGTTCAAAGCCGCTGCCCGTACCGTAGCCGTTGATCATCGGCTGGGTGGAAAGTTTGATGGAAGCCGTCGTGATGTCCGCCGTCCGGGCATAAATTTCGTCCATCACGGCATTGCAGCCATTCCTCCCTCCCTTCCGTTCGGACCAAGGCTTGAGGCGGATGCTGAAAGAGCCGGCCGAAGCACTCTGGTTGTGACGTGCGTCCTTTCCGACGGTCTTGGAATAGAGGAAGATCTGGGGAATGTCGCGGATCCGGCTTTCGATGATATCCAGGATCTTTCCCGTTTCTTCCATGCTGCTGCCCGGAGCGGTCTGGACATTCATGTTGATGGTCCCCATATCTTCCTGGGGAACCAGGCCGGTCTTGGTGGAAGCCATCGCAGCCGCGGCGGCGGCCAGGATAGCCACAACCAGCAGGCCCGACGACCTTTTCCGGCGGATAAAGAAGGAGGCTCCGCCCGAATAGACGGACACCAGACGGGAGAAAGAACGGTCGAATGCGGTATGGAACCGTTCCGTGAAGGTGCTGTCTCCTCCGTGCGGACGCATCAGCAGGGCGCAGAGCGCAGGGCTGAGGGTGAGGGCGTTGACCAAGGACAGGGCGACGGCAACAGCCATCGTGATACCGAACTCGGTATAGAAGACACCCGAGGTCCCGCCCATGAAGCACACGGGGACGAAGACAGCCATGAAGACCAGCGTCGTGGTGAGAAGGGCAGTGGTAATACCCTCCATCGCATCGACGGTCGCCTGGTAAGGCGAAGTGGAACCGGCGTCGAATTTCGCCTGTACGGCCTCGACGACGACGATGGCGTTGTCCACCACTGTGCCGATGACTAGGACAATGGCATAGAGGGTCAGCATGTTGAGGCTGAATCCCGCCAGTTTCAAGGCGGCGAAGGTTCCCAGCGTAGAAACGACGATCGTGATGGCCGGAATCAGGGAGGATCGGAAGTTCTGGAGGAAGAAGAACACGACCAAGATGACGAGCAGGATGGTCTCCAGCAGCGTGACGATGATTTTCCGGATGGAAGCGTCCAGGAAATCCTTGGCGCTCATCAGGCTCTCGATGGCCATTCCGGAAGGCAGTTCAGCAGCGATTTCATCCAGGATGCCGTCCACCTCGGAGATGATGGCTTCGGCATTGGAACCGGCCGTCTGGGAGAGCATGGCCGTGGCGCTGGGATGGCCCGACGTAGAACCGCGCATCAGATAACTCTGCGCCCCGAGTTCGATGCGGGCGATATCGCCGAGACGGAGGACAGTCCCGTCCGGCAGGGCCTTGATGACCAGGTCGGCATACTCCTCCTCGGTCTCATACCGTCCCCGGTACTTCAGGACATATTGGAAGGTCCCTTCTGATTCGGCGCCGAGGGTGCCCGTCGGGGATTCCACGTTCTGTGCGGAGAGAACGTCGGACACATCGGACGGAACCAGGGAATAGGCCGCCATCTTGGCCGGGTCCAGCCAGATCCGCATCGCATATTCCGCGCTCCAGATGTTGACCTCACCCACACCGGGGACCCGACTCAATCTCGGTTCGATATTGATTTTCATGTAGTTGGTCAGGAAGTCCGCATCGAAAGAGTCGTCCGGGGAATAGAGGGTGACGATTTTCAGGGTGCTGTTCTGGCGCTTGCGGACTGTCACACCCGACTGGGTGACCTCCGCCGGAAGGAGGCCCTGCGCGGAAGCGACCCGGTTCTGACAGTTGACCGTAGCCATGTCGGCGTCGGCCCCCTGTTTGAAATAGACGGTGATGGTGGCGGCGCCCGTATTGGTGGCCGTGGAGGTCATGTACATCATGTTCTCCACACCGTTCAAGGACTCCTCCAGCGGAATGATGACGCTCTTCTGGACGGTCTCTGCACTGGCGCCGGTATAGGTGGCGCTGATCCGGACCGTCGGCGGGGCGATGTCCGGGAACTGTTCCATCGGCAGTCCTGCCAGGCCGATCAGACCGACCAGGACGATGAAGATCGAGATGACCCAAGCGAGGACAGGCCGGTCTATGAATGTCTTGATATCCATTTTATCCCTGTGGTTTGACCGGTGTTCCATCCTTGACCAGGCCCGCCCCTTCGGCGATGACTTGGTCGCCTTCTTCCAGGCCGCTCTCGATGATATAGCGCTGCCCGTCGGGGAGCGGCGTCGCCGTCACCTGCGTGGCAGCCGCTTTCCCGTCCAGGACGCGGAAGACGAAACGTTTGTTCTGGATCTCATAGGTTGCCGCAGCGGGGATGACCAGGCAGCCCTTCCGCACAGTCTTCAACTGCACCCGGGCCGAATTCCCACTCCGCAGGAGATGGTCGGGATTGGGAAAATCCGCCCGCAGGGTGACAGTGCCGGTCTCTGCCCGGACAACGCCGCTGATGGCGGTCAGCCGTCCTTCAAGGGGATAAGCCGAACCGTCGCTGAGTTCAAGGGACAAGGGTGGGACGGAGCGCAGGAAGTCGTCCAGGCTTCCATGCTTCTGCTGCAACTGGAGAACCT
The DNA here is from genome assembly GCA_017476575.1 of Bacteroidales bacterium. Classification (GTDB taxonomy): domain Bacteria; phylum Bacteroidota; class Bacteroidia; order Bacteroidales; family UBA932; genus Cryptobacteroides. The sequence goes on from JAFUZO010000044.1 coordinate 5,013, forward strand.
GCCGCTCGCCCATCGAAAAATAGGCATTGACCACGCTGTCGTCGGATACGGTCACGAGGGGTTCCGCATCGGATGGTCCCACCAGGGCGCCCACTCGGTAGGGAATCATCCCGGCGACCCCGTCCACCGGACTTGTGACGAGCGTGTAGGACAGTTCATGGGCGGCATTGTCTCGGGCTGCTTTCTTCTCGGCCAAGGTCGCTTCAGCCAGGGCGACGGCATTCTCGGCCAACTGGAGTTCATACGCTGAGATGACCTCGTTCCGACGGAGCATCTCCTTGCTCTGTAGCGTGAGACGGGCTGTCTCCAACTGGGTCTGCGCCGTCTCCACCGCCGACTCGGCGATAGACAGGGCCGCCTGATAGGGTGCCTGGTCGATGACGAACAGGGTCTGCCCTTTACGGACCGCCCGGCCCTCCCCGACTTCGATGCGGTAGAGGGTTCCGCTCACACGGGGCCGGATTTCCACGACCTGCCTCCCCTGGAGGGTGGCCGGGTAACTGGTGACCATCTCTTCGTCAGATGCAGACACGGACAAAACCGGATATGCAGCGGGCGCAGTCCGCTGCTCCGGCCGGGAACCGCAGCCGGCCGATACGGCCGCAGCGAGAAGGAGGATGACGATACTTTGTTTCATGACTTCAAAGATACCCACAATCCGCCTCCTGCGCACCCTGTCGGCCATGAAAGGAGGAAATTCGGTGACAAATGCTTATCTTTGTCCCCGTGAAAACGAACAGTAGAGACCGGTTCATCCAGCACGGCATCTTCCTGGTTGCCGTCCTTCCCTTGCTTGCGATGCTTCTGACGATGCAGCGCTGGTGGCATTATCATCCCGTCTTCTGTCTGATGCTGGTTGCGTATTGCATCGTCCTATACGGATGCTATCGCATAGTCAACCTCCCCCGGCTCGTCCGGGAGCGGAAATATATCCAGGCAGGCTTGTTCCTGGTCGCCGTCCTCACAGTCTCCTACCTGTTCCTGGTCTTCTCCGGACTCACTGTCCGGGGAGAACTGCCGATCACGATGGCCCGCAACCGGATCCGTTGGCAGGGTGTCTGGATTTCCTTCCTGTGCGTCACACTCTACGCCACGCTGGCCGATCTCTCCCTCCCGGCGAAGGAAGAGAGAAAGGACCCTCCAAAGGGCACGGACACCAACAGACCGTTGATCCTCACGGCGGATTACCAGAAGATCCGGATCGATTCCACGGACATCTTGTATGTCGAATCCTTCGAAAACTATGTCCGTGTCCACCTGGACGGCGGGGCATTGTTGGACAGCAAGATCAGCCTCGCCAAAGTCGCCGCGATGCTGCCCGAAGGGAGCTTCCTCCGGATCCACCGTTCCTATCTGGTCCCGGTGGCACGGATCCATTCGTTCACCCGCACCGAAGTGACCCTTTCGGAGGGCAGTACCCTTCCGATCGGCCGCACCTACACCGCCCGGGTCCAGGAGGCCCTGTCATGCAACCCTACTGCCGATAGGTCGGACGGAGCGGATCGTCGACCGTGATGCTGGCCGCACTCACCGGACAGGCGGCGAAATACCCCACGGCATCCCCGCCGCGGATATTGGTCGGGGCATTGGACGGCTGCGGCGAGAAAAGCGGAATCGCACCCATGGCCCCGTTGAGCATCAACGACATCAGGAAATCATAATATCCTTTGTCCAGGGTCCAGGCCTCGAAGGTGACCACGTCACCGGTTTCCAAGTATTTGCAACAATCCCCGTAATGCTTCCGGAACTCTTCCGTCTGCAGGAGGGCACCGATCGGAAATCCCGCAACCTCCCGGCCGTTGAAATACAAGTCATCAATCACATCGGACATCTCGAAGGGAAAATAGAGGCCGTTGACGGCTTTCGTAACATAGTAGTAACTGGTGATTTCCAAGTCCTTGCCCCAGATACCCAGGGTCCACAGGCTGTCGAGCCCCATGGACTTGTCCCCCGCATAGGCATAGTCGACCGCGTCCAGCCGGAACCCACGCTCCGGCATCACGGCATCGGCCTCGTACACAGCTTCCTCCGGGACCTCGATGCAAAGGTGGTAGGACTTCCCCTCCTCCCCGTAGAAGCCGGCCGGGGCGACGTACACACCTGCCTCCACTTCCTGGAAAGGCACCGTTTCCTCGTCGACGGAGACCGTTACCCTGGCTCCGGAGACTGCAGGGATATCGGCATCGCTGAAATACGGGACGGTCCGGGTCAGGACCACCCGTTGCGGCCGGTCCGCCTGGTCGGTCAAGACAGCCTCGACGGCCAGGCGCTCCCGGTAGCCGGTGACGGACTGCAAGCGGGTTTCTTCCGTGCAGCAGACTACCACCAATCCCAGGAACGGGATCCATAACTTTTTCATGCGCTCAGAATTTGATGTTGTATGACAAAGACGGGACAATGGTGAACAGATAGACCTTGAGCGCCTGCGGACGGCCTTTGTCACGGTCGTAGCCGAAAGCGATGGACCAGGCGTTATGCCGCGAATAGGCATTGTACAGCGAGAGGCTCCACTCGCCGCTCCAGCGCCGGTCCACCAACCGGGCAGCCGTCCGATAGGTGAGCGACAGGTCCATCCGGTGGTAGTCGGGAAGCGAATCCTCATTCCGGGCGGAATAGACCGGAGACCAGGAGCCAAGATAGTAGTAGCGCCCGACGGGATAAGTGGTCGGCGCTCCGCTGTAGAAGATCCATGCTGCCGAAGCAGAGAGACGGCGGGAGATGTCGCAGGTCAGCACGAAGTTCACGGCATGCTCATGGTTCAGCGGGGACCGGTAGGCAGCGCCTCCGTTGATCTCGGGAATCTGGTAGAAGGCCCGGGACCACGTATAGGCCAGCCAGCCGCTCCACCGCGGGAAATCGTACCGGAGCATCAGTTCGGTGCCGTAGGACCAGGAATTGCCGGAGCGGAGCAGGCCCTCCCGGTCGGCATTGTCGATGACGATGCCGGCGTTCTCCACGAAATCCAACGTATGGCGGTTGTCCTTGTAGAACCCTTCCAGAGAGAGTTCCACGGCCTGGTCGGCGAACAAGGCGTTGAACCCGAGCGAATACTGGTCCGACACCTGCGGCCGCACGCCGGGCGAGGCAGTGAACCAGGTGTCCACCGGACTGCCCGAAATACTCACCCGTGCCTGCTGGAGGTATTGATACGAGCGCGCGTAGGAACCTTTCAGCGAAAGGTCTTCCCGGACCGGGCAGGAAAGGGAGAGCCGCGGTTCCCATCCGCAGTCCGTCCGGATGACCTCGCCACGCCGGTAGGTAACGACCTTGACCAACTCGTGGGTCTCCGGGTCGAAGAAGCGCTGGTCGGTCTCGCCGAGGGTGGTGAAGGAGGAAAAGCGGACCCCGTACCGCAGGGTCATCCGTCCGATTTTCTGTTCATCCTGAAGATAGGCTGACGGCTGGACGGCATGGGTCGGCGCCATCCGGACGGCGTTGACCACCGTCGTCCCCTCCCGCGGGATACATTCGCCGGGCTCGATACCGAAGCCTGCCAGCTGTATGCCGGCCCGGAGGATATGCGACGGGTGCGGATACCAGGTCCAGCCAGCCTTGAGGCCTGCCTCCCGGATGGACTGGAGGTAGTCGAAGGAGGCCTCACTCACCTGTCCGCCGAGTGTGTTCCGGTACAGGGAATGGTACAGGGTGACATCGGATGTCAGTTTCGGTGCCCAGACATGGTTCCATCGCAGCGACTGGGTATGGTTCGCGAACCCGAAACGCATCTCGCCCATGTCGAACTCGTCCATGCTGAGCCCGAACACGTCCCTACCGCTGAAAGCGCCCAGGTAGAGCCGGTCCCGGGGACCCGCCACCCAGCTGAGTTTCGCATTGACATCATAGAAATACATCGCGGTATTGTCCGGAAGCCGGCTGCCGAAGAGCGGGAAGAAAACATCCATGTAGGTCCGCCGCGCCGCCGCCAGGAAGGACAGCCGCTGTGGGATGACGGGGCCCTCGACGAGCACCTTGGAGGTAATCAGGCCGATGGAGGCATTGCCACCGAAGGTACGGTAGTTCCCGTCCCGGGTGCCGACGTCGAGCACCGAGGAGAGCCGCCCGCCGTATTGGGCCGGGAAATCACCCTTGTAAAGGTCTGCACTGCGGATGGCGTCGCCGTTGAACATGGACAGGAAGCCGAGGAAATGGCCACAGTTGTAGACCGGGGCTCCGTCCATCAGGATCAGGTTCTGGTCCACACCCCCGCCCCGTACACTGAAGCCGGTAGCCCCTTCACTCGGCGCCTGGACGCCTGGCATCATCTGGATGACCCGGATGATATCCGCCTCGCCCATCAAGGCCGGCAGTTTCCGGACCAGGACGGCATCCACCCGTTCACGGCCCATCTGCGGCAGCCGGATTTCCTCGCGTCGGCTCCGGGAAAAGACGGTCGCCGCTTCCAGTTCAGCCTTGTCTTCCTCCAGGGTGAAATCGTGCCGGAACGGAGCGGAGAGGTCCAGCTCCACCTGCCGGGTCCCATAGCCCGTGTACGCGCAGAGGATGGTCCGCTTCCCGGTCTCCACCGTCAGAGAATAGAACCCCACCTGGTCTGTAGCCACGCCGTATTTCCGGTCCTCTGTATAGACGACAGCCCCGACCAGCGGTCCCCCGCCTGCCGCATCCCGGACATACCCCGAAAGGACGGTCCTGCGGACCTGTGCCCCCGCCGCGAAAGCCGGCAGGAGCAGCACCAGGACCACCAGTCCGATATGACGCAACCTTTCCATATCCGCGACAAAGATAGGAAATCTTGCCTGCAATCCGGTTGCAAATTGCAGGCTCTTGTCTCAGAGGGTCGTGCACGGCTCGAAAGGAGCCAGGCGTGCTACTTCGCCTTGAACAGTCCGCCGAGGAGGCTGGTGGCGGCGCCGAGGAGGCCGTTCGAACCGCCCTTGAGGGTCAGGAGGATGTCGTTGAAGTCGACATCGCCGTCGCCGTCCTGGTCTTTGATGATGCCGCCCAGCTTGCCCATGATGCCCGGGATGAGGGCCGTGAGGGCAGTCCCGGCGGAGCCGAGGTTCAGTTTGCTGAGGATGTTGTTCTGGAACAGGTTGCCGGCCAGGGCGGTGATGGGGCTCTTGGCCGCATCCGTGGCGCCGGTCAGGAGGGACTTGATCTGGTCGATGCCGCCGGCCTTGGCTGCGGTCTGGGTCAGGCTGCCGAGGATGGAGTCGGAAAGCCCGCCGAGCACCTGGTTCTGCAGGTTGGAGGGAATCTGTACATTGCCTGCCGCAGACTTGACCTGCTGGAGGATAAGGTCGCTGATAGATGACATGGTTCGAAGTTTTTGTGTCCGTTCGGACAAAGATAATGATAAAAAACGAAAAAAAGACCGGATTCTTTCTTCCTCCATCCACGAAACGAACCAAAACGTGGAAAGGCCGGATTGCTCCGGCCTTTTCTGTGCACTCTCAGGGACTCGAACCCTGGACCCGCTGATTAAGAGTCAGCTGCTCTACCAGCTGAGCTAAGAGTGCTGGTGCTATTTCAGAAGACTCGCTCCTTTTGTGACTCGTTCGGGGCTCGAACCCGAGACCCCAACATTAAAAGTGTTGTGCTCTACCAACTGAGCTAACGAGTCTTCCGTTCCTCGTTTTGGTACTCTTCCGTAACGGGATTGCAAAGGTAGCAACTTTTCGGGAATCCGCAAATATTTTTCTTGAAAAAATTAACGATTTTATGCGGAATATTCCTTGATGTGTTGTTCCTCAGAGAGGCGGCAGACCAGGAGGCGGCCGGCGGACTCGGCGACGATGTAGCCGTCCAGGCCCTCGACCACGACGGTCTTCCCCCCCGCCGTGTGCACGAAGCAGTCCTTGCAGCCGAACAGGCGGACGTCGCCGCCCACGACCACATTGCCGTCGGCATCCGGGGCAATATGGGTCTTGATGGAGCCCCAGCTGCCGAGGTCGCTCCACGAAAGGTCCTCGGCGACGACATGGATGTGAGGCGACTTCTCCATGACCGCGTAGTCGATGGAGACCTTCTCGCAGGTCGGGAACAGGCGGGAGAGTTCGGCCGCCTCCGACGCCGTGTAGAAGGACGGGGCCAGCTCATCCATCACCCCGGCGATCTGCGGGGCATGGGTGCGGAGTTCGGACAAGATGGTGCGGACATTCCAGACGAAGATGCCGGCGTTCCAGAAGTAACGGCCGTCGGCGAGATAAGCCTTTGCCGTCTCAAGGTCAGGCTTCTCCTTGAACTCGGAAACCTTGACGATAGAGCCTTTCACCGCCTCGACCGCATGGATGTAGCCGTAGCCGGTCTCGGGACGGGTCGGGGCGATGCCGACGGTGACGATGGCGTCGGAGGCGGCGGTGAAGTCGAGGGCCTTGCGGATGACCCCGGCAAATTCCGCGGTCTTGAGCACCAGGGCATCGGCCGGGGTCACGACGATGTTGGCCTCAGGAAAATGCTGCGCAATCTTCCAGGAGGCATAGGCGATGCACGGTGCCGTGTTGCGGGCCTCCGGCTCGGCCAGGATCTGGTCGGCGGGAATCTCCGGCAGCTGCTCCCGCACGATATCGACATACCGGCCGGAGGTCACGACCCAGAAACGGTCCGGTGCACAGACCGGCAGGAAACGCTGCACGGTCAGCTGGATCAAGGATTTGCCGACGCCGAGCACATCGATGAACTGCTTCGGTCTTTCCGGGGTACTGAGCGGCCATAGGCGGCTGCCGATGCCCCCTGCCATAATCACGACATGTGTATTTCCCATCTTCATCTGGTTTTGGAATGGTAAATATAAGGATAATTCCGAAAAAATCGTATCTTTGTCTCGCTTGAAATACTGAAACTATCTGATATCATGAAATCCAAAGCCTTGATTTTCGCGGCAGCGGTCGTCCTCACGGCCGCCTGTTGCAACAAGACAACTCCTGCTCTCCTGACTACCGAAGTCCCGGTCCGTCCTGCCGGACAGGAGAATGTTATCGGCCTGACTGCCGAGCCGCTCGATACCGTGCATATCGGCGTCGTCGGCCTCGGCATGCGCGGCGGCTCCGCCGTCAAACGCCTGACTTTCGTCCCGGGAGCCGAAATCGTCGCCCTCTGCGATGTCGAACCCGACCGCGTCAACGCATCCCAAGCCTCCCTCGCCCGTCTAGGCAAACCAGCCGCCACCGGATACACCGGTTCCGAAGATGCCTGGAAGGCCCTTTGCGAGCAGGAGGATGTGGACCTCGTGTACATCTGCACCGACTGGCTGCACCACGCCCCCATCGCCCTCTATGCCATGGAGCACGGCAAACATGTGGCCATCGAAGTCCCGGCCGCCCTCGACCTGGACGAGATCTGGGCCCTCATCAACACCTCCGAGCGGACTCGCCGCCACTGCATGATGCTCGAAAACTGCGTCTATGACTTCTTCGAGATGACGACCCTCGAGATGGCCCGGCAGGGGGTCTTCGGCGAGGTCATCCACGGAGAAGGTTCCTACCAGCACAACCTCGATCCGTTCTGGGATGCCTACTGGAACAACTGGCGTCTGGATTACAACCAGAAGCACCGTGGCGACGTCTATCCGACCCACGGCATCGGCCCGGTCTGCCAGGTGCTGAACATCCACCGCGGCGACCGCATGAAGACCCTCGTAGCCATGGACACCGCCCCGTTCAACGGGCCGAAGATCGTCGAGAACCACACTGGCGCGCCGTGCACCGACTTCCAGAACGGCGACCAGACCTGCACCCTCATCCGCACCGAGAAGGGCAAGACGATGCTGATCGAGCACGATGTCATGACGCCCCGTCCGTACAGCCGCATGTACCAGATCGTTGGCACCGACGGTTATGCCGCCAAGTACCCCGTGGGCCAGTACTGCCTGCGCGAATACCCCGAAGGCCAGGTCGACGCCACGACCATCTCCGACGAGAAGGTCTACCGGGATGCCGAACTCCAGGAACTCCAGGCCGGCTACCGCAGCACCATCCTCACCCCGGAACTCGAAGCCCTCGCCAAGGAGGTCGGCGGCCACGGCGGTATGGACTTCATCATGGACTACCGCCTGGTCTACTGCCTCCACAACGGCCTGCCGCTCGACATGGACGTCTACGACCTCGCCGAATGGTGCTGCATCGCCCCGCTCTCGAAACTCTCCCTCGAGAACGGCAACCTCCCGGTCGAAGTCCCCGACTTCACCCGCGGCGCCTGGGATGTCCTCGACGGCTTCTCCTACGCCCTGTAAGGAGGAGCTCCGTTTTCAGACCGGTCCAGCCGGTATCATCCACTTTGCCAGTCCCTCCGAGCGTGTCTACACCCGGAGGGATTGGTGAATATGGATAGCCCTGGGCGTCGGTGTGTAGAAAAACGCACACGGAACGGCCCCTACAGAAGGGAGCTACAGGTACTACAGGCTGTCGATGTAGGCCTTCATGGCCGGGACCTTGGCGAGGGCGGCGTGGAAGAGGGCGACCTGGTTGCGGGTGCGGACGAGGTTGTGGTCCGGATACTTGATCTTGTAATAGGTGTCCCCGTTGATGTAGTCGGCGAAGAAACGGACGGCCTGCATGTACGGGAACAGGCAGGCGGCGTACGGCAAGTTCTCCTTCTCGACCGGGGTCAGGAAGGCGCCGGCGGATTCGAGATAGCCCTTGGCGAAGGCCTCGAAGATGTCCATCCGGAAATCCACCCGGTCCACGGCGGGGTCGTCCTCGGCGACCGTGTTGGCGGCGGTGCGGAGGAAGTCGCCGAAGTCGGAGAACACGAACGACGGCATCAGGGTGTCGAGGTCGATGACGCAGAGGATGTTGCCGTCGGCGTCGAACATCATGTTGTTGACCTTGGTATCACAGTGGCAGATGCGCTTCGGCAGGATGCCCTCGCGGTACATGCGCTCGGCCTTGCACATCTCCTCCTCGTAGGCCTGGAGGTCCTGCAGGATGGCCTGCACCTCGGGTTCGGCCACGCGTCCGGCCGGGTCGGCGGCCACGGCCTCGCGGAGCTGGCGGGCACGGAGTTCCATGTTGTGGAAGTCGGGGATGGTCTCGCCGAGGGTGTCGGGGATGTCGGCGAGCAGGGCCTCGAAGGCGCCGAACGCCTTTCCGCAGTAGTAGGAGTATTCCGGATTGACCGTCTCGTAGGTATAGGCGTCCTTGATGAACACGGAGACGCGCCAATACGTCTGCCCGTCGGTCCAGTACGTCTTCCCGGTCGCCGTGCAGGGGATGAAGGTCAGCACTTTCCGGTCGATATCCGGGTCGTCGGCGAGTTTGCGCCGGATGTGGGCCGTCGCGCAGTCGATGTTGTGCTGCAGGAGTTCCACGTCCTGGAAGATGGCATTGTTGATCCGCTGGAGGACATAGTGGTCGGGACCGTCAGTCACGACCAGGTAGGTGTCGTTGATGAGGCCGTTTCCGAGGGGCTTGATGTCCAGGATGTTGCCCTGGATGGCGAACCGGCTGGCGATGGCCTGGAGTTGTTCGGGAGTTTTCATGGTATGGAAAATCAGATGTTCGGGGTATCCCAGACTTTCGTGGCGGAGCAGCGGACCCTCAGGGCCTGCCCGCCGCAGGAGAGGCGGAAGTCGCCCGCTTCAAGGCGCCAGCGACCGTCGGCACCGACAAAAGCCAGTTCATGGGCTGGAAGCAGGAAGGTGACGGTCTTCGTCTCTCCCGGTTCCAAGGCGACTTTTTCGAAACCACGCAGGCGCTTCACGTCAGGAATCAGGCTGGCCACAAGATCGGAACTGTACAGCAGCACCGCCTCCTTGCCCGCCCGCTTGCCGGTGTTGGTGACATCCACCGACACTTCCAGCACGTCGCCGGCCTGGAAGTCGGCGGGTCCGGAGAGGCGCAGGCCGTCATACACGAATGTCGTGTAACTCAGGCCGTGACCGAAGGGCCACTGGACATCCATGACGGCATCGTAGTTATAGGCGCCCTCCATGACCTCCCGGTGCTCGGAAACCTTATAATCATAGGTATGCAGGGCCGCCGTATGCTTGGAATAGGTGAAGGGCAGGCGTCCGCTGAAATTCTCGTCGCCCGCGAGGAGGGCGGCCAGGGCGTCACCGCCGTAGTTGGACGGCAGCAACACGTCGATGACGGCCGGGACCAGCGGTTCGATGTCGCCGACGAGGCGCGGGCGGCCCTCGTTCAACACGAGGATGACGGGCTTGCCGGTCGCGGCGAGGGCCTTCACGAGGTCTTTCTGGTTCTGCGAGAGGTTCAGGTCGTCGGTGTTGCCCGGGGTCTCGCAGTAGGAGTTCTCGCCCACGCAGCACAGGATGACGTCGACACTCCGGGCGGCGGCGACGGCCCGGCCGATCTCCGGCAGGTTCTCCGGCAGCCAGTCCTTGCCGGGCTTGTAGGTGACGCCCGGCTCGTAGACGACATGGGGAAACCGGTTCTGTACAGCCTCCAGGATGGTGTTGTACTGCGGGACGAACCGGTCGGCATCGCCCTGCCAGGTATAGGACCAGCCGCCGTTCAAGGTCCGGAGGCTGTTGGCATTCGGGCCGGTCACGAGGATGCGTTCGGCGCCTTTCAGCGGCAGGATGCCGCCTTCGTTCTTGAGAAGGATTTCCGATTCGACGGCCGCCGCATACGACTCGCGGGCGAACCGCTCGCAGCCGTAGTCCGGGTAATCATCGTCCCAGCTCGGCGTGTCGAACAGTCCCAGACGGACCTTCAAGCGGAGGATGCGGCGCACGGCATCGTCGATACGGGCCATCGGAATCTCGCCGGAGCGGGCCAGATCGACGATTACCTTCACGCATTCAGGGTCGTAGGGGTCCATGACCATGTCGATACCCGCATTGATGCCGAGTTGCAGGGCCTCCCGCTTGTCGGCGGCCACATGGTCGCGGACATAGAGATTGTCGATGTCGGCCCAGTCCGTCACCAGCATGCCGTCCCAGGAGAGCTGTTCCTTGAGCCAGCCCGTCAGGAGTTCCCGGTTGGCATGGGTCGGGACGCCGTTGATGGAGGCGGAGTTGACCATCGCGGTCAGGGCGCCGGCCTGGAAGCACTCCTTGAAGGGGCGGAAGAACTTCTCCCGCAGGTCGTTCTCCGCGACATAGGCCGGTGTGCGGTCCTTACCGGAGGCCGGAACCCCATAGGCCAGGTAATGCTTGAGGCTCACGGCGACATGCCGGAGGTCGATATGGTTGGGGTCATCGCCCTGGAGGGCCAGGGTCTCGGTGCGGGCCATCTCCGCCTGGAGATACGGGTCCTCGCCGAAACTCTCCCACAGCCGCGGCCAGCGCGGGTCGCGGCCGAGGTCCATCACCGGGGAGAACACCCAGGGCACCTGGGCGGCGCGGGTTTCATAGGCCATGGCCTCGCCCATCATGCGGGCATAGTCCCGGTTGAAGGTGGCGGCCAGGTTGATTTCCTGCGGATAGTAGGAGGCATCCGTCAGGTAGGAGGCGCCATGGATCATGTCGAGACCGAAGATGCAGGGGATGCCGATGGCCTCCATAGACTTCTCCTGGATCTGGCGGATGACGGCGGCCATCTCCGCCCGGGAATGCGCCTGCCCGTGCAACACGTTCAGGATGGAGCCCACCTTGTATTCTCCGATGATCCGGTCGAGCTTCTCGGGGTCGAGGGCCTCACGGGTTTCATCTTCCAGGACCGAGATGGTCAGCTGGACCATCTGCCCGGCCTTCTCTTCCAAGGTCATCCCTTTCAGCACCTCCTCCACCCGGGCTTCTACGTCCCGGTCGGCCGGAATGGCCGGGCGGACCGCCTCCCGGCCGCCGCAGGCACACAGGACTGCCGCCAGGCCGAGGAGGGCTGCCCATTTTTCCGTTTTCTTCATGGGGGTCTTCATGGTATGTCAGTTTCAGTTCAAGTTTCCAAAGATAGTGATAATTTAGGAATGGTGAAAAAATAACGAGCCTATCCTTTCGAACTATATTTGTGTCAACATACTTCGCCCATCGCTATTGATTTTCTCGTCGAGGCCAAAAGTCAATATGACATAGGTCGCGCTCCTTTTGGCACAGAGCAGATGTCGGAGGAAGGGATACTCTCCCGGACACTCCGATCCACTCCACTTCGCTCCGTTCCGGCCCCATTGTCTCCTGCGACCCCGCCTTGCAAACATGTCGCACGAGGAATGCGGACATTGCAATGTTGTTTGATTAATTTGCTATGTTAGTGAAAAACAATACCTTTGTAAAAACCGAATAGTATCGCAATACATAGTTAAACGAAACTGTATGAAACACATATACCTCTATTGGATTCCAGCAATAATTCTTTGTTCCTGTGTGATGAACTATAACACATGGGATGTTTTGAAAGGTGTTGAGTCTTTCATCCAGAAACGACCAGACAGTGCATTGAAAGTCCTTAACTCTATTTCACCAGAGGAACTAGGGACAAAGAAACTTCGGGCCAGATACTCGCTCTTATATGCAACCGCCCTGGATAAAAGCCACATACTCACAACTGATTTGGCGATTATTCTTCTTGCCACAGAGTATTACTCAAAGTATGGTTCCCCAACACAAAGGATAAGGGCTTATTTTCACCAAGGTTGCATTTATGCTAACAAAGGGGAGGATGGTCGTGCTATGTATTACTATCTTATTTCATTGGAAGATTCTTCCAGGGTTGCCGACAATCACTACAAAGAACTGATTAACTCAGCTATATCTGATATCTTTTCACGAAATCACAACAATGAACAGGAGCAACAGTATGCAATAGAGGCACTTAGATATGGGCGTAAGGCAGGAGACAGTGTAGTAGTATGGGCAATCACCGGACATATTGCTTCCTGCTATGGCAATTTACGACGGAAAAGGGTTACATTTGTATTATGACAAACCGGCAAGCCGAACTTATCGAACTGATCCACAGGGAGGTCAAACCTGCCTTGGGCTGCACCGAACCGATCGCCGTCGCCCTTGCGGTGGCGAAAGCGGTGGAAATCCTCGCGGAAAACGGCACGGCCTGCCACGGCTGCCTGCTCTGGCGTCAGACTGCCGATTTCAGCATCAAGGTAGCCGTCAGCGGCAACATCCTCAAGAACGGCATGGGAGTCGGTATCCCCGGGACCGGCATGGTCGGCATTCCCGTCGCTGCCGCCTTGGGGGCAGTCTGCGGGGATCCGTCCCGAGGGCTGGAAGTACTGTCCGGACTCTCCGGAGGGGCCGTCGCCCGCGCCCGTGAACTCGTTGCGAAAGGCAAGGTCGCCCTGTCCGTCGCCGAGACATCCCACCTGCTGTATGTCAAGGCTACCGTCAGCCTGGGACCCGGTCTGGAAGCCTCTACGGAAGTGAATCCCTGCGCCTGCGCCATCATCGAAGATGACCACGACCGGATCGTCCGCACCAGCTTTGCGGACCGGATCCTGATGAGTTCCGAATCCGGTGCGGCGGCCCGGGAACGGTCCACGGAGGATTACGGCCTGACCGTCCGGGAAATCTACGACTTCGCCGCCACGGCAGACGCCTCGGATATCGCCTTCATCCTGGAAGGACGCACCTTGAACCTGGCCCTCGCCCGGGAAGGGCTCAACGGCAACTATGGCCTCCAGGTCGGCAAGGCGATCCGGGAAAACCAGCGGGAAGTATTCGGGGACGACTTCATGAGTTTCGCCATGGGGATGACTGCCGCGGCCTCCGATGCCAGGATGGCGGGCTGCACCCTGCCGGCCATGTCCAACAGCGGCAGCGGCAACCAAGGCATCACGGCCAGCATCCCCGTCATCGCATATGCCATGAAATACAGGCTTCCGGATGAAGCCCTCGCCCGTGCCCTCATCCTGAGCAACCTCGTGGCCATCCATATCAAAGGCTTCCTGGGCAAGTTGTCCGCCCTCTGCGGCTGCGTCATCGCCTCCACCGGTTCGGCCTGCGGGATCGTCTTCCTCCAAGGAGGCACCTATGGACAGGTCTGCGCCGCCATCAAGAACATGGTCGGCAACATCACCGGCATGGTCTGCGACGGGGCCAAGGTGGGGTGTGCGATGAAAGTGGCGTCCGGGGTATCCAGCGCCGTCCAGTCCGCCGTCCTCGCCCTCCGCGGCACCTGCGTCCGGGAGACGGACGGCATCATCGACGACGACATCGAAAAGACAATCCGCAACCTCGGGCAGATCGGATCGGTCGGCATGCAGGCCGCCGACCGGCTTATTCTGGATATCATGCTATGCAAATGACAGGGACGAAGGATGCCGACCGCCCCGGATGCCCGGACCACATTGCTGACAGTTCCCGCACCATCCTTTCAAAAGTGCCGTTTTTTCTTTATCTTTGCGAAATTCATTGAAATCTTTAACAGAATAAGGATATGGACAAACTCCAGGAACTGACCCGGAAGCTCTATGACGAAGGGCTCGCCAAGGGAAAAGAAGAAGGCCAGGCCCTCCTCGACAAGGCGAAGGCCGACGCCGCCGACATCGTCGCACAGGCGCAGAAGGAAGCCGAAGTCATCATCGCCCAGGCCCGCAAGGAGGCCGAGGACTTCAAGGTCAAGGTCGAGGGCGACGTGAAGATGGCCGCCCAGCAGAGCATCCAGGCCACCCGTTCCGACATCGAGAACCTGGTGGTCGCGAAGGTCGTTGACCAACCGGTCGCGCAGGCATTCTCCGATGCGGACTATCTCAAGGGCATCATCACCGCCGTGGCGCAGAAGTTCTCCGCCGAAGAGTCCCGGGACCTCGCCCTCGTGTTGCCGGAGAGCCTGAAAGCAGAGCTCGAACCTTTCCTCGAGGGGGAGCTCGCGAAGGTGCTTGGACAAGGTGTCGAGGCCTCCTTTTCCAAGAAGGTGGCCGGCGGCTTCCGGATCGGCCCGAAGGATGGCAGTTACTTCATCAGCCTCACCGACGAGACCTTCCGGGACCTCATCGGACAATACCTCCGTCCGGCCACCAAGAAGATCCTGTTCGGGTAACCCATGAGCAATTACGAATATATCATATCGAGCCTCCCCTACCTGACCGTGGACTACAAGTACGCGGACGGGGCGGGGTTCGACGCCCTCCTCGGTGAAATCCGGCGGGACCTCGACAGCCGTGACGAGGCCCTCGTAGACTTCCTGCTGAGGGGATTCGACGACACGGCGCTCGATGCGGACTTCTATGCCGAAGCGCTGCGGCACCGCAACCGGTTCCTGCGGGAGTATTTCCGCTTCGACCTCAACCTGCGCAACGCCAAGGTCCGTTTCCTCAACCGGGAACTCGGCCGTCCCGCCGAACAGGATGTGCTCACCGGCGAAGGCTCCGCAGACGATACCGGCCTCGACATCGACGGCTACCGGTTCACCGGCGGCGAGTTCGAGGAAAGTGCGAAGGTCGAAGCCATCCTCGCGCAGAAAGACCTCCTCACCCGCGAACGCGGCTTGGACGAGATTACCTGGGCGAAAGTCGACAGCCTCACCACCTTCCATTATTTCGATATCCAGGCCGTGCTCGGCTATATTGCGAAGCTGCACATCGTGGACCGCTGGCTCGCCCTCGACGAGGAAGCCGGCCGGGAGCTCTTCAAGAAGCTCGTCGACGAAGTGCGCGGCACGTTCAAAGGGGTGCAATACTCAGAATAATAATCAAACCAAGAGATACTGATGAAAACAAAAGGAACAGTGACAGGTATCGTTTCGAACCTCGTGACCGTCCAGGTGGACGGGCCGGTGGCCGAGAACGAAATCTGCTATATCGACCTCCAGGGCGTGAAGATGATGGCGGAGGTCATCAAGGTGAGCGGCAAGTCTGCCTCGGTGCAGGTGTTCGAAAGCACCCGCGGACTCAAGAACGGAGACACCGTGGAGTTCGAAGGGCGGATGCTCGAGGCCACCCTCGGCCCGGGCCTTCTTTCCAGCGTTTACGACGGGCTCCAGAACGACCTCACCACCATGGAGGGCGTCTTCCTCAAGCGCGGCGAGTACACCGACCCGCTCGACCATGGGAAGCGGTGGGACTTCATGCCCCTCGCCGCCCCCGGCGACAAGGTCGTCGCCGCCGACTGGCTCGGCGAGGTCCGGGAAGGCTGGCTGCCCCACAAGATCATGGTTCCGTTCGCCTTCAAGGGTGAATATACCGTCAAGTCTGTCCAGCCGGCCGGCCAGTACGATATCGACACCGTCATCGCCGTCCTGACCGATGCGGAGGGCGAGGACGTCCCGGTCACCATGACCCAGAAATGGCCGGTCAAGGTCGCCATCAAGGGCTACAAAGAAAAACCGCGTCCCGACCGCATCATGGAGACGGGTGTGCGCGTCATCGACACCCTCAACCCCATCGCCGAAGGCGGTACCGGCTTCATCCCGGGACCGTTCGGCTGCGGCAAGACCGTCCTCCAGCACGCCATCGCCAAGCAGGGGGATGCCGACGTCATCGTCATGGCCGCCTGCGGCGAACGGGCCAACGAGGTCGTGGAGATCTTCACCGAATTCCCGGAACTCATCGACCCGCACACCGGACGCCACCTGATGGAACGCACCACCATCATCTGCAATACCTCCAACATGCCGGTCGCCGCCCGTGAGGCCTCGGTCTACACAGCCATGACCATCTGTGAATACTACCGGGCGATGGGCCTGAAGTGCCTCCTCCTGGCCGACTCCACCTCGAGATGGGCCCAGGCCCTCCGCGAGATGTCGAACCGCATGGAGGAACTGCCGGGCGCCGACGCCTTCCCGGTGGACCTTTCCGCCATCATTTCCAACTTCTACGCCCGTGCAGGCATGGTCATCCTGAACAACGGACAGCGGGGCGCCGTCACCTTCATCGGCACGGTCTCCCCGGCCGGCGGCAACCTCAAGGAGCCCGTCACCGAATCTACCAAGAAGGCCGCCCGCTGCTTCTACGCCCTGGAACAGAACCGTGCCGACCAGAAGCGCTATCCGGCCGTCGGACCGCTTGAATCCTACTCCAAGTATCTCGACTATCCTGAGATCGCGCAGTATCTCGACGAGACCGTCGAGAAGGGCTGGGTGGACAAGGTCAAGACCGCCAAGAATATCATCCGCCGCGGCAAGGAAGCCTCCGAGCAGATCAATATCCTCGGCGACGACGGCGTACCGATGAGTTACCACGTGAATTTCTGGAAGTCGGAACTCGTCGATTTCGTCATCCTCCAGCAGGACGCCTTCGACGCCGTCGACTCCCTGTGCCCGCTGGAGCGGCAACGGTTCATGCTCGACCTCGTCCTGGGCATCTGCGAGAAGGATTTCGACTTCGACGACTTCGAGAAGTGCCGCGCCTTCTTCAAGGACCTCATCAACGAACTGCGCCAGATGAACTACTCCGAATTCAAGAGCGAGCAGTTCTATGCCTACAACCAAACCGTCAACCAACTCGTCGCATAACCATGGCCAACCAAGCATACCAAAGAATCTATACCCAGCTCGAAGGCATCACCAAGGCCACGGTCTCCCTCCGGGCCAAGGGCGTATCCAACGATGAACTCGCCGTCGTGTCCGGCAAGCTTGCCCAGGTGGTCCGCACCAAGGGTGACCTTGTGACCCTCCAGATCTTCTCCGGGACCGAAGGCATCCCCACCGATGCGGAGGTCACCTTCCTCGGCGAGCCGCCGGTACTCAAGGTTTCCGACCAGTTGTCAGGGCGTTTCTTCGACGCCTACGGCCATCCCATCGACGGTGGCCCGGAAATCGAAGGCGAGGAACGGCAGATCGGCGGTCCTTCCGTCAACCCGTACAAGCGCCGCCAGCCTTCCCAGCTGATTCCGACCGGCATTGCCGGCATCGACCTCAACAACACCCTCGTATCCGGACAGAAGATTCCGTTCTTCGCCGACCCGGACCAGCCGTACAACCAGGTCATGGCCGACGTAGCCCTCAGGGCCGACGTAGACAAGATCATCCTTGGCGGTATGGGCCTGTCGAACGACGACTACCTGTTCTTCCGTAACTCCTTCGAGGCCGCGGGCGCACTCGACAAGATCATCTGCTTCATCAACACGACCGAGAATCCACCCGTGGAACGCCTCCTGATTCCGGACATGGCCCTCACGGCCGCCGAATACTTCGCCGTGGAGAAAAATGAGAAAGTGCTCGTGCTGCTGACTGACATGACCCTGTACGCCGACGCTCTCTCCATCGTGTCGAACCGGATGGACCAGATTCCCTCCAAGGACTCCATGCCGGGTTCCCTGTACTCCGACCTTGCCAAGATCTACGAGAAGGCCGTCCAGCTCCCGACCGAGGGTTCTATCACCATCATCGCGGTCACAACCCTCAACGACGGCGACATCACCCATGCCATTCCGGACAACACCGGCTACATCACCGAAGGCCAGCTTTTCCTGCGCGCGGACAGTGACTCCGGCAAGGTCATCATCGACCCGTTCCGTTCGCTGAGCCGTCTGAAACAGCTGGTCCAGGGCAAGAAGACCCGCGAGGACCACTCCCAGGTGATGAATGCCTCCGTCCGTCTGTATGCCGACGCCCAGAATGCAAAGTCCAAGCTGGAGAACGGTTTCGACCTCTCCGACTACGACCTCCGCTGCCTCGCCTATGCGAAGGAGTATGCGACACGCCTGCTCGCCATCGACGTCAACATCTCCATCACCGAGATGCTGGACACTGCGTGGGAGCTCTTCGCCCGCCACTTCTCTCCCGCCGAAACCGGTATCAAGCAGGCTCTGATCGACAAATACTGGAAGAACTGACAATGGCCATCAAATTCCAATACAATAAAACGTCGCTCACCGAGCTCGGCAAGCAGCTCAAGGTGCGGCAGCGCGCGCTCCCGACCCTCCAGAACAAGGAGAGCGCCCTGCGCCTGGAGGTGCGGAAGGCCAAGACCGAGAGCGACCGTCTTGTTGCAGACCTGGAAGCCTCCCTCCGGCGGTACGACTACCTCGCCGCCCTCTGGAACGAATTCGACCCCGGCCTGGTCAGCATCACCGACGTCGACCTCCATACGGTCAAGGTCGCGGGTGTCAAGACGCCGGCCCTCGGGGATATCCACTACGAGATCCACCCGTTCAACGCTTTCGTCAAGCCGGCCTGGTATGCCGACGGCGTAGCTATCCTCAAGGAACTCTCCCGTCTCGGCATCGAGTCGGAAGTCTACCGTGAGAAGGCCCGCATCCTCGACTACCAGCGGAAGAAGACCACCCAGAAAGTGAACCTATACGAGAAGGTCCAGATTCCTGGATATCAGGAGGCCATCCGCAAGATCAAACGGTACATGGAGGACGAGGAGAACCTCTCCAAAGCTTCCTCCAAGATCGTCAAAAGCCGCCATGCAGAGGAAGAGGAGGCCTCCGTACGATGATCAGCGCCATGACCAAATACTCCTTCATCCTTTTGAACGGAGAACAGGACGGTTTCCTGGAGAGGCTCCAGGAACTCGGCCTGGTGGACATCACCCGCAGCGTGAAACCGGTGGACGGGCGCTCCTCGGCCCTGCTTTCGAAGGCAGAATCCTTGAAAAGCCTCTCCGCATCCTTGATGCGGATCGACTTCCCGGAAGGACTGGAGGCGACGCCCGTCACCGGCGACCTCGCCGCTACGGCCACAGAGGATCTCGATCGCCTCGCCTCGCTGGAAAGCGCCCTCGCCACAGCCCGCAAGGACGCGGCAGCCCGGCTCCCCTGGGGAGAATTCGATGCGACGGAACTCGCCCGGCTTACCGATGCCGGCTACCGGCTGCATTTCCATACCGTCACCTCCAAGTCCTTCAGGCCGGAATGGGCGGAGCAAGTGCCGCTCCAGGTCATTTCCGAACAAAACGGAAAGACCCGCTTCGTAACCATCCTTCCCGCCGGGGAAGGCGATATCCTGCCGGACGAGGTTCCTGCCCCGGCGGCCAGCTACCGGGATGCCGAAACACAGGCCGCCGCCCTGGAGCAGGAAATCCTGCCGGTCAAAGCCCGCCTTCTCGGCGCCCGTGGACGTGTCTCCGAACTGGAAGCCTCCTGCAAGCGGGAATTAGTCGAACTGGACCGCTACCTGGCCTCTGCCGCAGCCGTTCCTGCAGCGGAAGACAAGATTGTCTCCCTGGTCGGTTATGCGCCGACGGATAACGAGGAGGCCGTGACGGCCTACTTGGAGAAGACCGGCGTCTTCTATCTGAAGGACGCGGCCTCCGTCGAAGACAATCCGCCCATCCAGTTCAAGAACAACAAGTTCGTGAAAATGTTCGAGGTCCTGACCGACATGTACGGCCGCCCGGCCTACGACGGATTCGACCCGACACCCTTCATCGCCGTGTTCTTCCTCTTGTTCTTCGCCCTGTGCATGGGCGATGCCGGATACGGACTCGTACTCATCGTCATCGGCTTGCTGATGAAGAAGTCGGAGCGTTTCAAGGGCATGGCCCCGCTCGTGGTCACCCTCGGTATCGGTACCGCCGTCGTTGGTTTCTTCCTGCACACCTTTTTCTCCATCGACATCGCGCAGTGGAAAGTCTTCGAGCCGGTGAAGTTCCTCTTCCTGCCGGACGAGATCGCCGGATATGCCGGCGGCATGGTGCTGTCCATCGTCGTCGGTATCATCCACCTTTGCCTGGCGATGGTCGTCAAGGCCATCAACGAGGTGAGGGTCAAGGGCATTTACGCCTCGCTCGGCACCTTGGGATGGACGTTGCTGATCGTCGGAGGGGTCATCGTCGGAGGAATCGCCCTCACGGGAGCCTTGTCGTCGGGTGTGGTCAAGGGCATCCTCATCGTCCTCGGCATCGTATCCGCCCTCGGCATCTTCGTGTTCAACGACCCGGAGCGCAACAAGTTCGCCAATGTGGGCATGGGCCTCTGGGACACTTACAACACGGCGACCGGCCTGCTCGGCGACGTGCTGAGCTACCTGCGGCTCTACGCCCTCGGCCTGGCGGGCGGCATGCTCGGGATGGCGTTCAACGACATGGGCAAGATGGTCCTCGGTGATGGTTCTTCCATCGGACTTTGGATTCCGTTCATCCTCCTGGTCCTCATCGGACATACTTTGAATATCGCGATGTGCGCCCTCGGCGCCTTCGTCCATCCACTGCGCCTGAACTTCCTCGAATTCTTCAAGAATTCCGGCTACGAAGCCGCCGGACGCAATTATAACCCGCTCAAGAAACAATAAAATAAACAAATAAATTTTTGACATTATGGAACAAATACTCGGTTATCTCGGACTCGGTCTGGTCCTCGCCCTCGCAGGACTCGGCTCTTCCATCGGAACCACGACCGCCGGCAACGCCGCTGAAGGCGCCCTCAAGAAGAAACCGGAGGCCTCCGGAAGCTATATGGTGCTCTCCGCCCTCCCGGCCACCCAGGGTATCTACGGCTTCGTCGCCTTCTTCATCATGCTCGGCAAGTTCACGTCCGGCACCATTTCCGGCGCCCTCTGTTTCGGTATCGGCGCTTCGGTCGGTCTCGCCTGCATGATCTCCGGCATCCGCCAGGGCCAGGTCTGCGCCAACGGTATCGTCGGCGTCTCCCAGGGCCACAACGTGTTCACCAATACCCTGATCTACGCCGCCCTTCCGGAATTCTACGCCATCCTCGGCCTGGTCGGTGCCATCATGGCCCGCTGATGCGTGTTTTTCAGTCCTTTGATTAACAACCATTTCCACAAAGTCCTCTCCGTCAATTTCAGAGAGGACTTTGCTTTACTGATTGATTTCCAAACAAATACTACGCACACATGAGAACCGCTGTCATCGGAACCGGGCGGATTGTCCCGGAAAGCGTCGAGGCCATGCGGACCGTCGGTATCGACATCCCCGTCATCTGGGGGCGCAACCGGAAGAAGGCGGAGGATGTGGCCGCTTCGCTCGGGATTCCCGAGGCGACAGACGACTACCCGGTCCTCCTGCAACGTCCGGACATCGACTTCGTCTACATCGGGCTCATCAACTCCGTCCACTATGCATATGCCGTCCAAGCCTTGGAGTCAGGAAAGAATGTGCTGGTCGAAAAACCGCTCTGCACACGCCTGGAGGATGCGGCTGCATTGGCAGACCTGGCCCGTTCCCGCGGCCTGTTCCTTTTCGAGACCGTTTCCAACATCCACCTGCCGGCCTTCCGGAAAGTACAGGAACAGCTCCCGGCCATCGGGACATTGAAACTGGTGCAAGCCGGGTTCTCACAGTATTCCTCCAAGTATGACGCCTATCTGCAGGGCGAGGTCACGTCCGCCTTCGACCCGGCCTGTGAAGGAGGCGCACTCCGGGATCTCAACGTCTATAACCTGCATTTCGTCCAGCGGCTCTTCGGCGCGCCTTCCGGGGTCGTCTTCCGGGCCAACTTCGGATGGAACGGCATCGACACCTCCGGGACGGCCCTCCTCTCCTATGACGGTTTCCAGGCCGTCTGCACGGCTGCCAAAGACTCCGGAAGCCCGTCCGGCATCCTCCTTCAGGGCGACAAGGGCTATATCCAGGTCGACGGCATGCCGAACGTATGCCCTTCCGTCACCCTCGCCGTCCGGGGCTGTGCGCCGGTCACCTGCAAGCCCAACCATTATCAGAACCGCCTCTGCCACATGTACGGATCCTTCCGCGACATCTATGCCGCCCGAGACCATGCTGCCATGGAATCCCTCCTCGCCACCTCCCTCTCCGTCTTGGGAACGCTTGCGGCCTGTCTATGAAGTACCCTTGATGTTTTGACGGGGAAAGTTTATCTTTGCAGATATGGAAAAGATTGTTCCGATACGGATGTTTGACGGCAGAAGGGGGCTGCCACGCTGGTAGCCATGTCCATCAACCGCCATGCCGGTAATCCGGCACCGCCCCGGGTCGTGAGCCCGGAAACCATGTACGAGGCCATCCGGGAACTCGGCATCGTCCCGTTCTTCGAGAATCCGGTCCCCGGCTACTCGGTGGAAGAGCGGACACCGAAGGAATATTGGTTCGAGGGAGATGAACTCGGTCCCTGGGACTGGAAGATCTTCGCCGTACAGAGCGGGGACATCGCCTATGGGAAGTTCCTCTGGGGCGGTAAGGCAGCCTTCGCCACGGTAGAGTGGTACCGGGAACTGATGAACTGGCGGCGGAGCCTCCCCCGATACCAGCCCGTTCCCGAAGGCCGGCAGGTGCTGGACTACCTGGCACGATACGGGACCATCGGTATCAAGGAGGTCCGGGGGCTGCTGGGCGTGAAGAAGAACGTGGCGGACAACGTCATCATGCGGCTCCAGATGGCGACCCGGGTCGTCACCGGCGACATCCAGCGGGTCTACCGGGGCCCGGACCTGCATTACAACGGCTGGCAGACCTCCTCATTCTGTACCCCGGAGGCCCTGTTCGAGACAGCCGAAGGCCTGCCCGGTCCGGGCGGCTTCCCGTTCGCGGAAACCGTTTCCCTGCAAGTGGCACATACGCCGGAGGAATCCCTGTCCCGGCTCATGGAGCATGTCCGGGAAATTGCACCGGAAGCGACTGAAAAACAGATTCTCAAGATGCTGGCCTGACGCCTGCCCATTCGGACGTGGTATTCAGGGACAGGAAGAAGGCTGCCCCGATTCCGGAACAGCCTTGTTTGTAACCTGTGACAGAAGGATTTATTTCTTTCTGTTCTTGTATCTCTGGTAGAACATATCGACACGACCGGCGGTATCCACGAGCTTCACCTTGCCCGTATAGAACGGGTGGGAAGTGTTGGAAATCTCCAGCTTCACCAGCGGGTACTCGACGCCTTCGACCTCGATGGTCTCCTTGGACGGGGCGCAGGAACGGGTGACGAAGACGGTGTCATTCGACATATCCTTGAAAGCTACAAGACGGTAGGTTTCGGGATGGATTCCTTTCTTCATTTTACGTAAAACTTAATTGTTAACAATTCGGGACCGCAAAGATACGGATTTTCGGCCGTCCGACCAAATTTTATTCGAGTTGATACAGAAATTTATTTCATCCGGAACGGCTCGGTAGTTTGACAGCATAATTTTCGGTTTATTTTGGTAGAAGGCCCTGCAGGGTCTTTTTTTTGTCAAGTATTCTTTTTATCTTTGTAGCTATATAAGGCTATATTGATATGAAGTTGACAGTAAGCA